>NZ_CP079216.1:1922606-2563475 GCF_019316905.1 Tessaracoccus palaemonis | reverse complement strand
CGCCCCGGCGGGGAGAGCGTCGACCACGGCGCGCGTCGAGGCCCCGGACCCGCAGGCGAGGTCGAGCACCCGCGGGGCGTCGATGCCGCGCAGCCGGTCGGCGAGCTCGGCGGCTGCGGAGCGCAGGTGTCGGTGGTAGCCGGGGTTGAGCGAGACCAGCAGGTCGTAGTGGTCGGCGCCATGGTCGAACCGCGCGCGCAGGTCATGCATCGTCTCGAGCCTCCTTGCTGCCGAGCCGCAGCCATCCGAGCATCGTGCCCGTCACCATCGCAAATCCGAACCCGAAGTCCTCGATGGGGATGTCCCACGGGAACCGGATGCCGGAGAACTGGGCGGGGGAGTAGAGCACGATCGGGTCGCTCAACTTGGTGAGCCAGCCGTCGACCAGGCACTGGAAGAAGAACACGATCGCCATGGCGCCCCAGTACTGGGCCGAGCGGAAGATGCCGGTCCGCAGCCAGGCGAGCTCCAGTGCGATCACCACCACCACGGCGAGGACCGTGAGGACTGTGTACTCAGGCATCGGCCTTCTCCTCCTGTTCGCGGACGATTCCGTCGGGCCAGCGCCACCGCAGCCGGCCCGTGGAGCGGATCAGCGCCGCGACGCGCCCCACGGCCTCGTAGGTCAGCAGCCCGCACAGTGGGATGACGAGGAAGAACACGAGCTCCTCCAGCGGCATCACGCCCAGCATGATCCCCGTCGTGAAGCGGTCGGAGTAGCTCCAGTGCCCGCGCAGGATGCCCACGACATCCCAGACGATGAACACCACCAGCATCGGGGCCATGGCCAGCGCCAGCCGACGAGGGGAGCGGTAGACCCGCGCGCCGAGCACGAACTCCAGCGGCAGTGTGATCAGCACACACGCGCCCATGAGGATCAGGTACTGCCAGCCGTCCACCCGACCTCCTCCGTAGTCAGCAGCACATTAGGGGTCGGGCGGGTCAGGTCGACTCGGAGCGGCCACAGGTGGGCGCAGGGCATGCCCGTTATGGCGCCCTGGGTGCGGCGAAGGGAGTTCACCCCCTGGGTTGCTCGTTCCGTCGGCGCCGACACGCGCTCGACTCCTGAGCACAACGATGCGTATTTCGGGGTTGCTGTTCCCATGTTGCAGGGGCACCGACATAGGCATCTTTGTGCCGGAACGGGGAACCGGGGTGGGCTCGGTCGCCGGTGATCTCCCTTCGCTTCGCTCAGGGCCCTTCGACGAGCTCAGGGAACCGGGGTGGACCCGGGGTGGGACTCACGGGGCCGGGTTTCCCTTCGCTTCGCTCAGGGCCCTTCGACAAGCTCAGGGAACCGGGGAGGAGTGCAGGGAACCGGGGAGGGTGCGGGGAGCCGGGACGACGATGGCCGCGCACCCCAGGGTTCGCGGCCATCGTAGGGAAGGATCTGCGGTCAGATCGTGACGGTTCCCTTGGGGCACTCGAACGTGACGCTGCTGATTCCAGGGGTCCCGCGGGGGGAGACCAGGTCGAGCTTGACGCCGTCGAGTTCGGCACCGATCGGCTCGCCGAGCCACTCGGACAGCCGGCTGGCCGAGCCGGCAATCTGGATCTCGGTCAGGGTCGCGTCGCCCGAAAGGGCGGAGGGGCGCAGCGACGCGTCGCTCTTCCACTGCAGGAAGTACGGCAGCTGCGGGTCGGCGATCAGGCCGCGGATGCCGATCTGCGACCACTCGAGCCGGCGGCCGTCGGGAAACTGACGCGACCCGGGGACCGCGGAGCGGTTCAGGCGCTCTTCATAGGGGGTCAGGTCCGCGACGCTCACGACCCAGCCGAGCCACCCGCCACCCATCTCCGAACGGGCCCTGACGGCCTGGCCGAACGCCGCCTTGTCGGACGCGGGGTGATCGAGGACCTCGACGACCTCGATGTAGCGACCGTCGGTCAGCGGGATGATGTGGTTGCGGGTGCCGAAGCGCGGGTGGAAGCCGCCGTCCTTGTACTCGGTTCCGAGCTCGTCAGCGAGCCGCCCGGCCTCCGCTTTGAGGCCGTCGGGACCAATGGCATAGATCAGATGGTCGACGTGCATGAGTCCATTCTGACCTCTGGCACTGAGAATCGACTAATCGGAAGGATGGCGCGGTCGGGGCGGCGCGCTCGCAGGGCGGGCAGACAGGCTCGGCGGGTAGGGTTCGAGGTGTGAACGTCCCGCAGGTCCTGCTGTCGACCACTTCGGTCTTCCCCGAGGCCTCAACCAGCGCATTCGAGTTGTCCGCCTCTCTCGGCTACGACGGGGTGGAGCTCATGGTCGGCGTCGATTCACTGAGCGTGGACATCGATGCCATCGCGAAACTGGCCGACTACCACGGTGTTCCTGTGCGTTCCGTGCACGCTCCGACGTTGCTCGTCACTCAGGGAACCTGGGGCAACGACTCCTGGGAGAAGCTGCGCCGCTCCGGGGAGGCGGTCCGGCAGTTGGGCGGTGACGTGGTCGTCGTGCACCCCCCGTTCCGCTGGCAGCGTGACTACGGAAAGACCTTCGTCGACGGCATCGCGACCCTGAATGCGGACTTCGACGACGTGAAGTTCTGCGTCGAGAACATGTATCCGTGGCGCACGCCCGCCGGCAACATCCAGGCATACCTGCCCGGCTGGGACCCCACCGACTTCGCCTACGAGCACCTGACCCTCGACCTCTCGCACGCCTCCACGTCGCAGCGGCAGTCCATGGACTTCGTCCACGCGTGGGGGCCGCGGCTCGCCCACGTCCACCTCACCGACGGCAAGGGCTCGCTGAAGGACGAACACCTCCTCCCCGGCGAGGGCGACCAGTCGGCCTGGGACGTGCTCGCGGAGATCTGCAGCCGCGGCTTCGAGGGCCACATTGTGCTGGAGGTCTCCACTCGGCGCGCACGCTCCCGCGCTGAACGCGAGGACCTCCTCGGTGAGTCCCTGGAGAACATCCGACGCACGATGTCGGCCGCCGTGCCGGAGAAGGGCTGAACCGCCCGTGACCAAGGTCAACCGTCCGCTGCGCCGCCTGATCCGCTCGCGCAGGGTGCGCCAGTCCGCGCTCGCCACCGGCGTGGCCCAGGACACCGCGGCCAGCTACATCGCCGGCCCCGACCTTGACGGTGCTTCGACGGTCGTCGAACGACTCCGCCGGCAGGGTCTGGACGTGTCGCTGGCCTATCTCCCCGAGACGGACGAGGAGACCGAGTCGGTCGCCGAGTTGCACCGGGCCCTCGAGCGGTTCGGAGACGGTGCCCGCGGCATCGAGTTCTCCGTGAAGCCGTCTTCGTTGGGGCTGCGCGAGGACCCGACCGCCGCGACGGAGGCGCTTCGGGAGCTGGCAACCGCCGCGCATGGTCGCGGAGCCTTCCTCACCCTCGAGATGCAGGGCGCCGAGGCCTACGACGCGACGCTTTCCATGTGGCGCGACGTGCGCGAAGACGTCCCGACGCTCGGGATCACGCTGCCGGCCGAGATCCGACGCAGCGAGCGGGAGGCCCTCACGCTGGCCCGCGAGGGATCCCGCATCCGCATCTGCGTCGGCTCCTACCCCGTTCCGCGCGACCAGATCCACCGCCGGGAACAGGACAAGCTGCTGGCCTTCGTGCGGTGCCTGCGCATCGTGATGGACAACGGCGGCTACGCGATGGTCGCCTCGCACGACGCCACCATCATCGCCATCACCCAGGAACTGGCCGGCCGCAGCAATCTCCCTGCCGACGGGTTCGAGTTCCAGATGCTGCAGGGCGTCAGGCCGCTGGAGCAGCGCAGACTGGTGGACATCGGCTACCGCTGCCGCACCTACCTTCCCTACGGGCCCGCATGGTTCGAGTACCTGACCACCCGCATCGCGGCCCGCCCCCGCACGGCCTTCAACTACCTGCGGGCACTGGCGGACAAGAGATGACCGCGGAGGTCGCCCCCGGGTACCGCAGGGTGCTGTGGGCCGAGATGGCCGTGGTCCTCATGGTGTCGCTCGGCCAGTCGGCCGTCTATGCGATCCTGTCGATCATCGAGAGGATGACCCGCGGCGTTTCGCTCGGCAGCCAGACCTCGACGATCAACTCGTCGGCCACCCCCGACAGGCCGTGGCTCGACCTGGCCTACCAGGTCGCCTACATGACCATGCCACTGATGCCGGTGCTGCTGGCCTTCTACCTCCTCGCGGTACACCGTCGGCCTGAGGAGGGGCCGTTCCGCGTCATGGGCTTCGACCTGCGACGCCCCGGCTTCGACCTGGCCTGGGGGTTCGGGATCTTCGCGGGCATCGGCGCCGCCGGCCTGGCCTTCTACCTCACTGCCGTGGCCATCGGCATCAACACGCAGGTCAGCCCGGCGAACCTCGCCGAGAACTGGTGGACGGTGCCGGTCCTGATCCTCCTCGCGATCAAGAACGGCATCCTCGAGGAGGTGCTGATGATCGGCTTCCTCTTCACCCGCTGGGCCCAGACGGGCGGGCGGATGTGGGTCATCGTGGTCATCTCCTCGCTCATCCGGGGCGCCTACCACCTCTACCAGGGCTTCGGCGGCTTCATCGGCAACGTCGTGATGGGGCTGGCCTTCGGCTGGCTGTTCCTGACCGTGCTGAAGCGACGCGTCATGCCGCTCGTCGTGACGCACTCGCTGCTCGACATCGTCTCGTTCCTCGGCGCTGGCCTGCTGCCGACGCTCATGTCGTGGATCGGCCGCTGACCGGACCCATGGACGGGGCCGTGCCCCCTCGGGCCCCGCGCCGTAGGATGGCTCCATGCGTGTTGGTGTCTTTGGAGCGACCGGCCAGGTCGGCGGCGTGATGCGCCGTCTGCTGGACGAGCGTAACTATCCCGTCGATGAGATCCGTTACTTCGCCTCGTCCCGGTCCGCCGGGAAGAAGCTGCCGTGGAAGGACGGCGAGGTGGTCGTCGAGGACATCGCCACCGCCGACTTCGCCGGCCTGGACGTGGCGATCTTCTCCGCAGGCGGCGGCACCTCCAAGCAGTACGCCGAGAAGGTCGCGGCCGCGGGCGCGACCGTCGTCGACAACTCCAGCGCGTGGCGCATGGACGACCGCGTGCCGCTGGTCGTCGCCGAGGTGAACCCCGGCGACGTCGTCGACCCCCAGATCGGCATCATCGCCAACCCGAACTGCACCACCATGGCGGCCATGCCCGTGCTCAAGCCGCTGCACGACGCGGCGGGGCTCGTCGGCCTGCAGGTCACCACCTTCCAGGCCGTCTCCGGCTCCGGCGTCAAGGGCGTCGAGGCCCTCGCGACCCAGGTCGGCGAGATCGACGACCCGCGCGTGCTGGCGCTCGACGGCTCGGCCCTCCAGGTGGCCGACACGTCCCCGTACGTCGCGCCCATCGCCTTCAACGTGGTGCCGCTGGCCGGCAGCATCGTCGACGACGGTGACGGCGAGACCGACGAGGAGAAGAAGCTCCGCAACGAGTCGCGCAAGATCCTGCACATCCCCGGGCTGCCCGTCGCCGGGACCTGCGTCCGCGTGCCCGTGTTCTCCGGGCACTCGCTGAGCGTGCACGCCCGCTTCGACCGGGCCATCACGCCCGACGAGGCACGCGAACTCCTGGCTGCGGCGCCCGGAGTCCAGCTGGCCGACGTCCCCACACCGCTGATGGCCGCCGGCGCCGACCCGTCGTTCGTCGGCCGGATCCGGCAGGACCAGAGCGTCGCCGACGGCAAGGGTCTCGTGCTGTTCATCAGCAACGACAACCTCCGCAAGGGCGCCGCCCTCAACGCCATCCAGATCGCGGAGCTGCTGGTCCGATGAAGCTGGCGATGGTCGGCGTCGGCTCGATGGGTGAGGCGCTGCTCGCGGGCTGGCTGGCCTCCGGCGTCGTCGCGGCGGATGAGGTCGGCGTCGTGCAGCGCACCGCCGAGCGCGCCGCGCAGCTGGGGGAGAGGTACGGCGTCCCGGCCGTCAGCCTGCCCGAGGCCGCGGCGGCAGAGACCCTGGTCCTCGCTGTGAAGCCGTACCAGATGGCCGGCGTGCTGGAGCAGGTCGCAGGATCGCTGGGTCCCGACACGCTCGTCGTGTCCGTCGCGGCGGGAGTAACGCTCGCCGACCTCGAAGGTGCGCTGCCCGGCGCCGCCGTCGTCCGCGTGATGCCGAACACCCCCTCGCTCGTCGGGCACGGCATGGCCGGCATCATCGCGGGGACCTCGGCGGACGCCGCCCAGACCGGCCGGGTCGTCGACCTGATGCGCGCGGTGGGCGGCGCCATGATCACCGATGAGGCCCATCTGGACGCGCTCACCGCACTGTCGGGCTCCGGGCCGGCCTACCTCTACTACGTAGCCGAGGCCATGATCGAGGCCGGCGTCCACCAGGGCCTGCCGCGGGCACAGGCGACCGAGCTCGTGAACCAGACCTTCATCGGCGCCGCCGCCATGCTCGACCAGGCGGGCGAGTCCGCCACCGTGCTGCGCGAGCGGGTCACTTCCCCGGGCGGCACCACGGCCGCCGCCCTGCGCGCGCTCGACGACCACGGGGTGCGCTCCGGGTTCCTGGCCGCGGTCGAGGCGTGCGCCCGGCGCAGCGCCGAGATGTCGCGTCGTGACTGACGCCCCCGCGCGGGTCGCCCCTGGGCGCCCAGCCGCGGGATTGGGCGATCGGTCGGCCGCGCGTTAGGATTTGTCGTCTGACCAGTCTCAGCTGGCCGACAAACGTGAACACCCGGGCGGCAGCTGCCGCCCGGCTATGAAAGGCGAACAGTGGGTTCTGTTATCAAGAAGCGTCGCAAGCGCATGGCGAAGAAGAAGCACCGCAAGCTGCTGAAGAAGACCCGTATTCAGCGCCGCCGCGCCGGCAAGTAGTGCCAACTCCCACCCGGGTCCAGCTGCTCACGCGGCACGGTTGCCACCTCTGTGTGGAGGCGGAGACCACCGTGCGTCGCGTCTGCGCGGACCTGGGTGTGGGTGTCAGCGTCGTGAACATCGACGACGACGAGCGGCTGCGCGACCGGTACACCGATCACGTGCCCGTGACGTTCGTCGATGACGAGCTACACGGATACTGGTTTGTTGACGAGAGTGCCTTACGAGAAGCTCTCACGTCGAGGCCGCGAATGCGCGACGATGTGTCCTCAGGCGTTGTCCCCTCAAGAAAGCTAGGACGTGACCGAGTCACTCGAACTGACCACCCCCGCTGACGAGGCGGGTCCCGATCAGACGATCGGCTCCGTGACCTTCGTCGGATCCGGCCCCGGTGGTCTCTCCCTGCTCACCATTTCGGGTGCCCGTGCGCTCAGCGTGGCGGACCTCGTGCTGGTCGACACCGACTCCGACCTCGAGGAGGTCAGGGCGATGATCCCGGCACACTCGACGGTCGAGGCGGCTGGCGTCGGAGAGGTCGCGAGGATCCGGGGGGCGGTCGCCGACGGCCAGCGGGTCGTTCGGCTCGGACGCGGCGACTATTTCTCCGACGTCGATTCCAGCGGCGTGCTCGCCGAGGTGCTCGCCACGCACGGACTGCGCATCAACGTCATCCCCGGCATCAACAGGTGGGGTGCTGCGCTCAGCTTCGGAGGAGTGCACTTCGGTAACCAGTGCGCGGTGCTGGACGCGATGGTCGAGGTCCCGGACATTGAGCGGTGGCCCGCCGCCGACACGCTCATCCTTCGCACCTCCGGTGCCCTGGCCGCCGAGCTTGCCAGTGTCGCGGCCGAAAGGCTCGGGGCCGATGGCGAGACCCTGCGGATGGTCAACATGGGCAGCACGGCCCAGGTGAGCGAGCTCCTCACCTGGCGCGAGGTCTCGGCCAGCGAGCACTCCGAGGTCTACTTCATCGTCGGCCTCGGCATCGAGGACTCGCTGCGCGACCGGTACGGCTGGTTCGAAGGCAAGCCCCTGTTCGACTGGCGCGTCGTCACCCCGAGCACCAAGGACCCGCTGGACGCCCTCGTGGAGGAGCTCTCGCACTACGGGGCCTCCACCGAGATCGTCGCCACGATGTCCATTGA
Organism: Tessaracoccus palaemonis; assembly: GCF_019316905.1. Classification (NCBI taxonomy): domain Bacteria; kingdom Bacillati; phylum Actinomycetota; class Actinomycetes; order Propionibacteriales; family Propionibacteriaceae; genus Tessaracoccus; species Tessaracoccus palaemonis. Next base: position 2,555,562 of record NZ_CP079216.1, on the reverse strand, counting down.
GCCGCCTCGTACGGAACAGGCCATGGAGAAGGCGGTCCGCGGGCTGGTCGACGGGCGCTACCTGTGGCTCGTCTTCACCTCCCCCTACGCGGTCACCGCCATCGCGGAGCGCCTGAGCGAGTACGGGCTCGACTCCCGTGCGTTGTCCGGCATCATGCTCGCCGCCGTCGGCCGCGGCACAGTGGAGGCGCTCGCCCGGCTCGGCCTCGTCCCCGACCTGGTGCCGGTCGTCGAGAACACCACCGGCGCGCTCGCCAACGAGTTCCCCGCCTATGACGACCTGATCGACCCCCTGAACCGCGTGCTCGTGCCCAGCGCCGACGTGTCGGTCGAGCCGCTGCTCGTCGGCCTCGGCAAGCTCGGCTGGGAGGTCGAGGAGGTCACGGCGTACCGCACCGTGCGCGCGGCCCCGCCGGCCCCGGAGGTCCGCGACGACATCAAGACAGGCATGTTCGACGCCGTCGCCTTCACCTCCGCCACGGCCGTGCGCAACATGATCGGCATCGCGGGCAAGCCGCACGCCGCGACGGTCGTCGCGGCCATCGGTCCCGCGACCGCCGCCGCGTGCAAGATGCACGGCCTGCGCGTCGACGTGGTCGCCGACCAGCCCACGTTCGAGTCCCTGGCCGAGGGGCTGGCGGAGTTCGCCGACCGTCGCCGTGCCGAGCAGGTCGCGGCCGGCCTGCCGCCGACCAAGCCGTCGCAGCGCAAGCGCCGCAAGCGTCGCAAGGTCGTTGAAGCCGACGCGTAGGGTGAGTCGCGTGGTAGATGCGAGCATCGTGCACCTGCAGAGGCACGGACAGGTGGAGAACCCCGACGGCGTCCTGTACGGGCGGCTTCCCGGATTCGGGCTCTCCGAGCTCGGGCACGAGATGGCCGAGCGGATGGGCCAGCACTGGGCCGACGTCCCCCTGACCCACCTGCGCTGCTCTCCGTTGCAGCGCGCTCAGGAGACCATCGCTCCCACCGCGGCGCGGCACCCGGACCTGTCGATCACCACCGACGAGCGGGTCATCGAGGCCGCCAACGAGTTCGAGGGCATGATCTTCGGTCGCGACAACGCCGCACTCCGCGACCCCAGGATGTTCTGGGCCATGCGCAATCCGCTCCGACCCAGCTGGGGCGAGGCCTACGCGGACATTGCGAAGCGGATGCGCGCCGCGATCATCGACGCCGCCGCCGAGGCCGGTCCCGGCGGGCAGGCACTCGTCGTCAGCCACCAGCTCCCCATCTGGATCGCCCGCCGCTCCGCGGAGGGACGCAGCCACGTCCACGACCCCCGCCGCCGCCAGTGCACCCTGTGTTCGGTGACCTCGTTCACCGTTCGCGAGGGCGTCATCACCAGCGTCACCTATGCCGAGCCCGTCGCCGACCTGCTCCCGGTCTCGACGACGGGCCGCAAGTTCAGGGTCGGCACGTGAGGCGACGGGTCGTCCTCACGGCCCTGGTGACGATCGGCTCCCTGAGCGCTTGCTCAGCGGCCACCGACGCCTCCGACGTCTCCGGGTTCACAGCGGGCGACGGTACCGTCACCATCGTCCCCGCAGACCAGCGCGTCGAGGCACCCGTGCTGGCGGGGGAGACGCTCGAGGGCGAGCCCATCTCCACCGCGGACTTCGCCGGCCGGGCCATCGTGCTGAACGTGTGGGGCTCCTGGTGCGCACCCTGCCGGGCCGAGGCCCCCGACCTGGTGGCCGCCTCCGAGCAGCTGGGCGACGACGTCGCCTTCCTCGGCGTCAACACCCGCGACCTCGACACCGCGCCCGCGCTCGCCTTCGAGCGATCCTTCGGGCTGACCTACCCCAGCATCTACGACCCCGACGGTGAGCTGCTGCTCGGCTTCGGGCAGCTGCCGCCCAAGGCGATCCCGAGCACCCTGGTGGTCGATCCTGAGGGGCGGATCGCCGCGCGCGTGCTCGGCACCGTCGACACGTCGACGCTGGTGGGGATCGTCGGCGACGTGGTGGCCGACTCGTGATCGGGCTCGAGAGCTGGGTCGGCGACGCGCTGACGAGCTCGATGCTGGTCGCGATCCCCGTCGCCATGCTGGCGGGGGTCGTCTCGTTCGTGTCCCCGTGCGTGCTGCCCCTGCTGCCCGGCTACCTCAGCTACGCCTCCGGCCTGGGCGCCGCCCAGATCGCCAGCGGGGAGGGATCGCGCAGGCTCCTGCTCGGCGGGACGCTCGGTTTCGTGCTGGGGTTCAGCCTCGTGTTCGTGCTCACGGGCGCCGCGATCGGCGGCCTCGGGACGCTGCTGCTCGGCAACGCCCGCATCATCACGGTGGTCCTCGGGCTGCTGATCATCGTGCTGGGCGCCGCCTTCGCCGGCTGGCTCCCCGTCCCCTCGCTCTGGCGGCCCGCCGTCGCCCCCCGGCTGGGAGTATGGGCCTCGCCGCTGCTCGGCATGGTGTTCGGCCTCGGCTGGACCCCCTGCATCGGGCCGGCGCTGTCCGTCGTGCTGACCCTCGCGCTCAACGAGGGCTCCGCCGTGCGTGGGGGAGCCCTCGCCTTCGCCTACGCCCTCGGGCTGGGGATCCCGTTCCTGGCGTTCGCAGCGGCATTCACCGCCTTGGCGCCCAGGCTCGACTGGCTGCGCCGCCACCAGATGCTGATCCAGCGCATCGGAGGAGTCGCGATGATCGTCGTCGGGATGGCCATGGTCACCGGTCTGTGGGACACGCTCACCGCAACGCTGCGCCAGTGGGCCGCGAGCTTCGGGACGATCCTGTGACCGCGCCGGCGGGCCCGCCGCGGCGACGCCCCGGCCTCGAGTTCCTGCGCTGGGCCTGGGGCCAGCTGACCAGCATGCGCACCGCACTGCTGCTCCTCTTCCTCCTCGCACTGGCCGCCATCCCCGGCTCGATGATCCCGCAGGAGGGCACCTCGGCGATCTCGGTCATCGACTTCAAGGAGAAGTACCCCGGCTGGGACGCGGTCCTCGAACCGCTCGGGATGTACCACGTCTACACGTCGCCGGGGTTCTCAGCCATCTACCTGCTGCTGTTCATCTCGCTGGTCGGCTGCATCATCCCCCGCGTCACCAAGTACGCACGCTCGGTCCGCAAGCCCCCGCCTGCGCTGCCCGCCCGGATCGACAGGCTGCCCGAGACCCGCTCCGCCGCCTACTCCGGCCCGACCGACGAGGCCCTCGACCGCGCCGAGAGGTACCTGCGCGGCAGGCGCTACCGCGTCGCACGCGTCAAGAGTGGCATCAGCGCGGAGCGCGGCTACCTGCGGGAGGCCGGCAACCTCGTCTTCCACGTCAGCCTGCTCGCCGTCCTGTTCGGGCTCGCCTGGTCCAACCTGTGGGGCTACCACGGCACCGCAGTCGTGGTGGAGGGGCGCGGCTTCGCCAACGTGCTCACGCAGTATGACGACTTCACCAGCGGCGCCGCGGTCGACACCGACTCCCTCGAGGCCTTCTCGCTGCAGGTCAACAGCTTCGTCGCGGAGTTCGAGACCGGCGAGGTGCAGACCGGTGCGGCCCGCAAGTTCGAGGCCTCCGTCACGGTCACGGACGCCGACGGCACCCGCGACGAGACCCTGACGGTCAACGAGCCGATCATGACGGCCGGCGGCACCCAGGTGAACCTGCTGGGCCACGGCTACGCCGCGTCGTTCACGGTACGCGACGGCGACGGCAACGTGGCATTCTCCGGCCCGGTGGTGTTCCTCCCGCAGGACGGCAACTACACCTCCTACGGCGTGATCAAGGTGCCGGACGCCCGCCCCTCCCGGCTCGCTTTCGAGGCCTACTTCTTCCCGACGGCGGCCATCGACGAGGTCGGAGGCCCGTACTCGTCCTTCCCGGACGCGTTGAATCCTCAGGTCTGGCTCAATGCCTGGTATGGGGAGCCGAAGGAGGAGACCGGAGCCCCCGAATCGGTCTACGCACTCGACACGACGGGCCTGGAGCCGGTGCTCGCCGACGACGAGGAGCCGCTGCGCGCGCAGATGGCCGTCGGCGCCGGATTCACGTTGCCCGATGATCTGGGTTCCATCACCTTCGACGGGTGGGAGCGATGGGTGAAGCTCCAGGTCAGCGACACCCCCGGTAACGCGATGACGCTCGCCTCGATCCTGATCGGGCTGATCGGTCTCAGTCTCAGCCTCAGCATCCGGCCGCGGCGCCTCTTCATCCGCGTCGCCGAGGGCATGGTGCTGACCGGGGGCCTCGACAGGGCCGACGCCGCCTCCGGACTCGAGGACGAGGTCGCTGCGCTGCTGGCGGCAGCGGCGGACTCCGCACCGACAGGGCACAATGGGGACGCCCCCGAGCCCGAGACCCACGAGGAGCCGCCCGCATGAGCCTGTCGGAATGGTCCTACACCGCGATGGTGACGGCCGCCGTCGTCTACACGGTTGCGCTCATCATGCACGCCCTCGAGTGGTCGACGGCGCGCGGGCTCGCTGCGCTCCGCCCCGAGGACGGCAGCGAGGACCGCGCGCGCATCCGGGTCGACTTCTTCGGCCGGCTCGGGCTCATGATCACCGTGCTCGGCGCAGCGCTCCAGGCATCCGCCGTGGTGCTCCGGGGGGTCGCGGCGCAGCGGGCCCCGTGGGGCAACATGTACGAGTTCGTGTCGGCTGCCCTGCTCTTCGCCGTGATCGTGTACCTGGTACTGGCCCTGCGGTTCGGGATGCGCTGGCTCGGCGTCGGCGTCACGCTGGTGCTCAGCGTAGGTCTCGGCCTCGCGGTCACCGAGTTCTACGTCGATGTGGCCCCCCTGGTGCCCGCTCTGCACAGCGTCTGGTTCATCATCCACATCGTCGCGGCGTGCATCTCCGCCGCCGCGTTCAACATCGGTGCGATCGCCGCGATCATGTACCTGATCCGGGACCGCGCCGAACGCAAGGCCGATGAGGCGGGGACGGGGCTCGTCGGGTACCTGGCGAAGCTGCCCACCTCAAGGCGGCTCGACCTGATCTCCTACCGGCTGCACGCGTTCGCCGTCCCGATCTGGACGTTCACGATCGTCGCCGGCGCCATCTGGGCCCAGTACGCGTGGGGCCGGTTCTGGAACTGGGACCCCAAGGAGACCTGGTCCCTGATCACGTGGCTCGTCTACGTCGGCTACCTGCACGCCCGCGCGACCGCCGGCTGGCGCGGGCGCCGCGTCGCCATCATCGCCGTGGTGGGCGTCATCACCTTCTGGTTCAACTTCATCGGCGTCAACCTGCTGTTCAGCGGGTTGCACTCCTACTCCGGGATCTGATCGCAGGACATGACCGCCGAGGAGTCACCAGACTGGCTGGTGAAGCTGTACGAGGAGCAGGGGATCACCCTGCACCGCCTCGTCGTGCTACTCGGCGTCGAGGACGCGTCCGGACGGATCGTGCGCAGCGCGATGCTGGCTCTCCATCGCCGCGGCAACCGCCTGATCGATCCGGGCGAGAGGGTCGAGTTCATGCAGGAGCACGCGGTGCACCTGGCCAGAGCATCCCGGACGGTGACGTCGCAGCTGACCCTGCCGGCCGTCGCGGAGCCACGCCAGAACGACATCCTCCGCGGCATCGCGTCCCTGCCCCCGCGGATGGCGGAGATCCTCGTCGTCAGCCATTACCTGTCGGTGTTCGGCCCAGAGCTGGCCGCCATCATGCGCATGTCGGTGCGCGGCTGCAACCAGAAGCTCGAGATCTCCCTGGAGACGCTGCGGGCCAAGGTGGGCGCCGCCGCGGCAGGAGGGCAGCCCGGCTCACTCGAGTCCTTCTCGCAGGAGGTGACCGCCGCCCTGAGAGCCTCCGCGCGTCAGGTCCAGGCACCCGGCACGGTAACGCTGGAGGGAGAGTTGGCGCAGCTCAGCGGCCAGTACCGGAGGCATCTGGCCCCTCGGTTCGTGGTGCTGCTGACGATCATCGCGATCCTGCTCGGTCTCCTGCTCGCCGTCCTCACCCGGCCGCAGCCCACGCCCGCGGTGCTCTCGCAGCCCACGGCCAGCTCCGCCCCCAGCGTCACCTCATCGCGGACCCTGCCGGCCCAGGTCCGCAACATCGCCGTGTACTACGTGGGGCGCTCCGACGGGCTGCTCCACCGCGAGCTGCGCGACCTGCCGAGCGCCGAGAACCTGCTGAACTCCGTTGTCGAGGCCGTCCTGACGCTCGTCCCGCTCGACCCCGACTACCGTTCGTCGTGGGGGCCCGGGCAGGTCCTGAGCGTCGAGAGCGCCGGCGACACGGTCACGATCGACCTGAGCGCCGAGGCCTACGCGGAGCTCACCACCGATGAACTCGCCGTGCAGGCGCGCAACCAGATGGTGTTCTCCGTCAACGCGCTGGTCGGGGATGCCGACAACGCCGTGTTCTTCCTGCAGGACGGCGCGGCCCCGCCCGATACCTTCGCGTCGGAGGAGGGGTACACGTCGCGCAACGCAGGCGTCCTCGCTCCCCTCCAGATCAGCACGCCGCGCAACCAGGCCCAGCTCTCCGTCGGCCGGACCAGCATCACGGGCACCATCCGCGACGGCGCATCGGAGCCCATCGTGCAGGTGACCGACGTGGATTCTGGCGCGGTGCTCGCGACGCTCGAGGCGGAGCTCACGGGAACAGTGAGCGACGATGGCCAGAAGGGCTGGGCCACGGCGGTCAGCCTGGGGGCCGGCAACTACGAGGTGCGCGTCACGACGTCGTGGGGGGCGCCGCCGGTCGAGTTCCTGGAGAACAAGTCGATCAAGATTGCCTGAGCCGACTCAGCGGCTGACGATCCCCCGGGAGATCAGCGTCTGCAGCCGCACCGGTGCCAGCCCGGCGGTCAACGCCAGCCCCCAGTTGCCCAGCCCGTCGACGGTGTAGGGCCGGTGTCGCTTCAGACCGGCCCAGGCCGTGTCGACGACCTGCTCCGGCGTGCGGCGACGCCCCATCACCTCCGAGTTGCCCGCGTTGGCGAAGAACGCCGTCTGCGTGGGTCCTGGGCACAGGGCGATCGCCCGCACGCCGGTGGCGTGCAGCTCGTCCCACAGCGCGCAGCTGAACCGCAGCACGTAGGCCTTCGCGGCGGCGTAGACGGCCATGCCGGGGATCGGCTGGAAGGCCGCCGTCGACGCGACGTTCACGATCGCCCCGCGACCCCGGGACACCATGCCCGGAGTGACCGCGCGGCTCAGCTCCGTCAGCGCGACGACGTCGAGCTCCAGCTCCTGTGTCACCCTGGCCGGGTCGATGTCGGCGAACTCGCCGAGCGTGCCGAAGCCGGCGTTGTTGATCAGGTGGCTGACGGGAGTCCGTGAGACCTCCTCGACGAAGCCTGCCCGGCCCTCCGGGGAGCTGAGGTCGACCGGCGACACGCGCGTGCGGACGCCGTGCCGGCTGCGCAGCTCGGCCGCGACCTGCTCGAGTCTGTCCTCGCTGCGCGCCGCCAGCACGACGTTCGCGCCCTCCGACGCGAGCCGGTGCGCGAACGCCACACCGAGCCCCGAGGAGGCTCCGGTCACCACTGCCCAGGTTGAATCCATGCGGGTCAGCCTAGCCCTCACCGACCGCGGGCTACAGGTCGAAGACGTGCATGAGCAGGCCGTGGGCCGCGTCGATCGCCGCCCCCTGCTGGGCGAGCATGTCGGGGATGAAGTCGGCCGGGGCCGGGTGGTCGGGCAGGTCCGCGAGGTAGGCCTCGTGCCGGCTCAGCGACGCGACCGCGGCGGCGACGTCGTCGTCGGACAGGGGCACGCCGTGCGTCGGCTCCTTGTGCCCGTAGACCAGCAGGCGGTCGACGTGCCACTTCGGCAGCCCCTCCCGGTCCGCCAGCTCGGGGTGCACCCATGTGTTGTCCGCGTCGCGGACGGCGTCGAGGGCAGCGAGCCCGGCGACGCGATGGTCGGCCTGGTTGAGCCCCCAACCGACCTCGATCTCCCAGGACCCGACGGCGACCACGTCGGGCCGGAACTCGCGGATCCTGCGTGCGATGTCGCGGCGCAGGTCGAGCGAGTAGACGAGCATCCCGTCGGGATGATCGAGGATCGTCAGGTCGTCGACGCCGACCTCGGCGCACGCGGCGGCCTGCTCCCTCGCCCGCAGGGGCCCGACCTCGGCCGGGGGAGTCTGCATCCCCGCCTCTCCCGAGGTCAGCAGCAGATAGGCGACCGTCGCGCCCTGCCGCACCCAGCGGTGCACGCAGGCCGACAGGCCGTACTCGACGTCGTCGGGGTGTGCGACGACGCACAGCACCCGCCGGAATCCCTCGTCGTCCAACCGCTGCACGCTCAGGTCAGTCATGGGGAAAGACTAGGCGCGGGAGGGTGCCGCGGGTGGCGTCAGCGGGCGACTCGTCGCCGCTAGGCAGCCAGGGCCAGGCTCGTCGGGGCGACGGCCAGGATCGCCACGCACCCGCGTTTAGGTGAGGGCCAGCTCCCGCGCCCGGCTCGCGACTCCCGCGCACAGCTCGATTCCCGCGCACAGCTCGGTTCCCGCGGGTGAGTCCCATAGCGTGGTGTCAATCCTGTGGGGGTTCTCGTCGTCGTGGACGTTGAAGGGCCATCGTGGGATGACCAGTTGTTTCCGGCAAGAAGCAAAGCAGAGATCCCACGATGACCCAGTACCAGTCTGCCCTTTCGACCCTGATCGGTGAAGTTCTCGCCGATCCCGACCTCGCGCATCAGGACGTGTTCCGCCGGATGCTGCAGGCCGGCCTGCAAGACCTTGTCGACGCGGAAGCGACCGCGAAGATCGGCGCCGCCCGTTACGAGCGCACCCCGGAACGGACCACCCGCCGCAACGGCACGCGCCCGAAGGTCCTCGCGACCCCGGCCGGGGAGGTCGACCTGCAGATCCCGAAGCTGCGGGAAGGGTCGTTCTTCCCGTCTCTGTTGCACCCGCGGCGGCGGGTCGATAAGGCCCTCTACGCGGTGATCTGCCAGGCCTGGATCGACGGGGTCTCGACCCGCAAGGTCGAGCACCTGATCCGGGCCCTCGGCAACGACACCGGCATCTCCCGCTCGACGGTGTCGCGGATCTGCGGCGAGATCGACGAAGCAGTCCACGAGTTCCTGCACCGCAGACTCGATCACACCTGGTTCCCGTACCTGTTCCTCGACGCCACCTACCTCGACGTCCGCCACCGCGGCCGGGTCGTCTCCCAAGCACTGGTCGTCGCGACCGGAGTCTCTGGTGAGGGCCGACGCGAGATCCTCGGGATGGCGCTCGGTGACGCGGAGACCACCGACTTCTGGACCGAGTTCCTCCGCTCGCTGCGCGACCGTGGCCTCAAGGTCGCCACCGATGCGGACCCGCTCGGGGTGACCCTGGTCACCAGCGACGCGCACGCCGGACTGAAAGCGGCAGTGAAAGCGATCCTGCCCGGAGCGGGGTGGCAGAGATGCCGGGTCCACTTCGCCCGCAACGTAACTCAACGCCTCGGATCGGCCCACTCGAAACCGGTCAACGCGCTGATCTCCACGATCTTCGCGCAGACCACGACCCAAACCGTGATCGCGCAATACAAGGCCGTCACCGACAGCCTCCGCTCCGCGTTTCCCGAGGTCACCGCGATGCTCGAGGCCGCCGAAGCGGACCTGACCGGGTTCGCGACGCTGCCGCGCGAGCACTGGCAAAAGGTCTGGTCGAACAACCCCATCGAGCGCCTCAACCGGGAGATCAAACGACGCGCCGACGTCGTCCAGATCTTCCCCGACCGCGACTCCGTGACCCGCCTCATCGGCGCCGTCCTCCAGGAGCAGCACGAGGAATGGTCTTACGGCGAACGCCGCTACTTCTCCGACATCTCCATGCGCAAACTCGTCCACACCCTCCACGAACACACCGAACCCGCCCACCACGAGCTCTACCTCACCGCCTGACCATCACCCACCAACAGGAAGCAACGGAATGACACCACACCACGGGACTTGACCGTTCCCGCGCACAACGATGCCTATTCCGGTGCCGCTGTGCGTATGTTGCAGCGGACCTGGCATACGCATTGTTGTGCGGGAAAGTGGGGCTGCGGGTCGGGGCCGGGAGCCCGGTGGGCTTCGGGGGACTGGTCGGGTCGCCGAGTCGGCCGAGGTGCCCTTCGCGAAGCGAAGGGGGTCCAGCCGGGGGAGAGGGTGAGTCCCTTCGCTTCGCTCAGGGCCCTTCGACGAGCTCAGGGAACCGGGGTCGGCTCGGTCGCCGCGCACAACGATGCCTATTCCGGTGCCGCTGTGCGTATGTTGCAGCGGACCTGGCATACGCATTGTTGTGTGGGAAAGAGGGGCAGCGGGTCTGGGCCGGGAGCCCGGTGGGCTTCGGGGGCTGGGGGACTGGTTGGGTCGCCGAGTCGGCCGAGGTGCCCTTCGCGAAGCGAAGGGGGTCCAGCCGGGGGAGAGGGTGAGTCCCTTCCCGTCGCTCAGGGCCCTTCGACGAGCTCAGGGAACCGGGGTCGGCTCGGATGCCGCGCACAACGATGCCTATTTCGGGGTTGCTGTGCGTATGTTGCAGCGGACCTGGCATACGCATTGTTGTGCGGGAAAGTGGGGCGGGACGCGCGTCGGCCACCGGTCACCCGGGGCGTGCTGGAACCGGCTCATGGACGACGGAGGATTCGAGCTGCTGGTTTCCCCTGGGGGAGCCGGTTGCCGACGAGGACTACGGGCGCCTGCCTGGCGCCGCGGGGAACGCCTGACGCCCTCCGGAAACGCCCGGGCCCTACGTGACAGAATGGCTGCATGCAGCACTTCGACCTCGCCGTCATCGGTTCCGGGACCGGGAACTCGCTCATCGACGAACGGTTCGCCGACTGGGACGTCGCCCTGATCGAGCGCGACGAGACGTTCGGCGGCACCTGCCTCAACCGCGGCTGCATCCCCACCAAGATGTTCGTACTGCCCGCGGACCTCGCCGCGAGCGTCGCCGAGGCCCGCCGCCTCGGCGTGCAGCTGGAGTTCAAGGGGGCCGACTGGCCGGCGATCCGCGACCGGATCTTCGGCCGCATCGACCCCATCTCCGCCGGCGGTCTCGACTGGCGCGAGCGCAGCCAGAACGTCACGGTCTTCCACGGCGAGGCCAGCTTCGTCGACGCCTCGACGCTGCAGGTCGGCGACACGCGGATCTCCGCGTCGAACATCGTCATCGCCACCGGCTCGCGCCCCCGGACCCTCGACGTGCCCGGCCTGGCGGAGGCCTCCGACCGTGTGCACACCTCCGACACCATCATGCGCATCGACGAGCTGCCACGCCGCCTCGTCATCGTCGGCGGAGGCTACATCGCCGCCGAGTTCGCCCACATCTTCTCGGGCCTCGGCTCCGAGGTGACGCTGATCAACCGCACCGACGTGCTGCTTCGCCACCACGACCGCGACATCGCGCAGGCGTACCTGCAGGAGCTCTCGCACGGCCCGGTCAACGTGCGACTCAACCAGGAGCTCTCCTCGGTCGAGAAGAGCGACGATGACTCGCTGGTTGTCATCACGAAGGACCGCAACGGCATCGAGTACGAGTACTTCGCCGACCAACTGCTGATCGCGGTGGGCCGCGACCGCAACTCTGATGCTCTCAACCTCCGCGCGGCCGGCGTCGACCACAACCCCGACGGCCAGATCCGCGTCGACGCGCAGCAGCGCACCAACGTGAAGGGCATCTGGGCCCTGGGCGACGTCTCCAGCGACCACCTCCTCAAACACGTCGCCAACGCTGAGGGCCGCACGGTCCAGCACAACCTCCTCCACCCCGACGACCTGCGCGGCACCGACCACCGGTTCGTGCCCCAGGCGGTGTTCGGCGACCCGCAGATCGCGTCGGTGGGGGTCACGGAGCAGGAACTCAGGAACTGGGGAGCTCCCTACATCGTCGCCCGCCAGCGCTACGCCGACGTCGCGTACGGCTGGGCGCTCGAGGACGAGGAGCACTTCGTCAAGCTGCTCGCCGACCCGCGCTCCATGCACCTGGTCGGCGCGCACATCATCGGCCCCCAGGCGTCCACCCTCATCCAGCCCCTGATCCAGGCGATGAGCTTCGGGCAGCGCGTCGACGAGCTCGCGCGCGGCCAGTACTGGATCCACCCCGCGCTGCCGGAGGTCATCGAGAACGCGCTGTTGAAGCTCGTCCTGGCCCGCAAGCCGGGGGAGATCGGCCAGTGAGGGCCGCCACGGCCCTGACAGCCCTGGGTGCCGTGGCGCTGGCAGCCTGCGCACCCGCTCCGCTGACCGCCGGCACGGCGTCGGCGACGGCCGCGGCTACGGACCCGGCGACCACGACCAGCGCCTTGGCCCCGTCAACGACGGCGTCCCCGTCGCCGACGGTTGACAGCTGCGCCACCCTGGCCGCGGACCTGTCCCTGGAGGAGCAGGTGGGGCAGCTGTTCATCATCGGCCTCGACAGCGCCGAGCTGGACGAGACCACGCGCAGGGCGATCGCCGACTACGACATCGGCTCGGTCATCCTGCTGAGCAACCGGACCTCCGGCAGCTCGGCGATCCGCACCCTGACGGCCAGCATCTCCAAGGAGGGCACCGCGAGGCTGCCGATCATGATCGCGGTCGACCAGGAGGGCGGCACCGTGCAGCGGCTCCAGGGCGACGGCTTCTCGACGATCCCGACCGCCCGCGAGCAGGGCACCTGGTCCGTCGATGACCTGCGCGCCCAGGCGACGTCCTGGGCCCAGCAGCTGAAGAAGGCCGGCGTGGACTACAACCTCGCGCCCGTCGCCGACGTCGTGCCCGAGTCCAAGCGAGATACCAACGCCCCGATCGGCAGCCTCAAACGCGACTTCGGGGCGGATGCCGAACAGGTCTCCGAGTCAGTCACAGCCTTCATCGACGGCATGCGGGCCGGCGGGATCATGACCTCGGCCAAGCACTTCCCGGGGCTCGGCGAGGTCACCGAGAACACCGACTACGCCGTCGCTCACGACGACGACATCGACGAGGACTCCGTCGCGCTGGAGCCGTTCGAGGCCGCCATCGACGCGGGCGTCAGCTCCGTGATGATCTCGTCGGCGATCTTCGAGAAGATCGACCCCGACAACGAGGGCGTCTTCTCGTCGGCGGTCATCACCGACCTGCTCCGCGGGAAGCTCGGCTACGACGGCGTCGTGATCGCCGACGACCTCGGAGCGGCCAAGGCCGTCGGCGACGTGGCTCCGGGGGAGCGGGCCGTCCGGTTCCTGGCAGCCGGCGGCGACCTCGTCATCAACGCAGACCCGCGCCTGATGGGCGACATGGTCGCGGCCGTGCTGGACGAGGCCGACGACGACGCCGACTTCCGGGCGGGCCTGGAGACGTCAACAGCCCGGATCCTCACGCTGAAGGCGGAGGCCGGGCTGCTGAGCTGCGGCTGAGACTCGGGTCAGCCGAAGCGGCCGGTGATGTAGTCCTCAGTGGCCTGCTGGTCGGGGTTGTGGAAGATCTTCTCCGTGGGGCCGATCTCGATCAGCTCGCCCGGCTTCCCGTGCTCCTTGAGGTTGAAGAACGCCGTCTGGTCCGACACACGAGCCGCCTGCTGCATGTTGTGCGTCACGATGACGACGGTGTAGGTCTCCTTGAGCTCCTTGATGAGGTCCTCGATGGCCAGCGTGGAGATGGGGTCGAGGGCGGAGCAGGGCTCATCCATCAGCAGCACGTCGGGGGAGACCGCGATGGCGCGGGCGATGCACAGGCGCTGCTGCTGGCCACCCGACAGGCCGGACCCCGGGCGGTCGAGGCGGTTCTTGACCTCGTTCCACAGGTTCGCGCCGATCAGCGACTTCTCGACCAGCTCGTCGGCCTCGGTGCGGGAGAGGCGGGCGTTGTTCAGCTTCGCGCCTGCCAGCACGTTCTCGCGGATGCTCATGGTCGGGAACGGGTTCGGCCGCTGGAACACCATGCCGACCTGGCGGCGGACGCGCACCGGGTCGACCGCCTTGTCGTACAGGTCCACGCCGTCGAGGAGAACCTCTCCGGTGCAGTAGGCGCCGGGGATGACCTCATGCATGCGGTTCAGGGACCGCAGCACCGTCGACTTCCCGCAGCCCGAGCTGCCGATGAAGGCCGTCACGGAGCGGGGCTGGATCACCATGTTCACGTCCTTGACGGCATGGAACTTGCTGTAGAAGATGTTGAGGTCGCGGATCTCGATGCGCTTGGACATGTGTGTGCGTTTCCTTGTTGTCAGCGGCCGGCTTTGGGGGCGAACTTCCAGGCGATGAGTCGCCCGATCAGGTTCAGTCCCATGACGATGATGATCAGGGTGAGCGCGCCGGCCCAGGCGCGGTCGATGTAGGGGGTCGGATCGGCGCCCGGCGTCGTGTACTCGTAGTAGACGAACACCGGCAGCGTCGCCATCGGGTTGGCCAGGGGGTTCAGGTTCATCGACGACGTGATCGCAGCGGTGACCAGCAGGGGGGCGGTCTCGCCGATGATGCGGGCGATGCCGAGCACGACGCCGGTCACGATGCCGGCGATCGAGGTGGGCAGCACCACGCGGCCGATGGTCCGGAACTTGGGCACACCCAGCGCGTACGACGCCTCCCGCAGCTCGTTGGGCACCAGTCGCAGCATCTCCTCGGTCGAGCGGACCACGGTCGGGATCATCAGGATCGCCAGGGCACAGGCGCCCGAGATGCCGTTGTTGGTGCCGGCCCCGAAGAACAGCGAGAAGACGGTGTAGGCAAACAGACCGGCGACGATCGACGGGATGCCCGTCATGACGTCGACGAAGAAGCGGATGGCCCGTCCGAGCTTTGCCTTGCCTGCGTACTCCACCAGATAGATGGCCGTCAGGATGCCGATCGGCACGGAGATCAGCGTCGCCAGGCCGGTGATGATCAGCGTGCCCCAGATGGCATGGACGGCCCCGCCTCCCTCGCCGACGACGTTGCGCATCGACGAACTGAAGAACAGGGCGTCGAAGCGGGCCATGCCTTTGCTGATGGTTCCCCAGACGACGGAGATGAGCGGCACGAGAGCAAGCAGGAACAGCCCGGTGACGATGTTGCGGGCCAGTCGGTCCTTGGCCTTACGGGTGCCCTCCACCGCGGCGGACAGCGAGTAGGACGCTACGAGGAACACCGCGGCGCCCAGCGCGATCACGGCACCCACCGAGGCGGAGCCGAACAACGCCAGGACGCCGGCGGCTGCCACGACGGCCGTGACGATCAGGGCCGGGGTCGTGGCGGGGGGCAGCTGGGCGGAGGTCAGGATGTTGCGCTTGCGGGAGTCGGCGGACTCGGTGACGGTGGCGTGCATCAGTTTGCTCCCGAGAACTCGGCGCGGCGGGCGACGATGGCGCGGGCGCCCATGTTCACCAGCAGGGTGATGATGAAGAGGATCAGGCCGGAGGCGATCAGCTGGTTTACGCCGAGCCCGTAGGACTCGGGGAACTTCAGGGCGATGTTCGCGGCGATCGAGTTCGGGTTGTTGGAGGTCAGCAGCTCGAGGTTGAACCCCGGCCCGGGGGACAGCACCATGGCAACCGCCATCGTCTCACCCAGGGCGCGGCCGAGCCCGAGCATGCACGCCGACACGATGCCGGGCATGCCGAAGGGCAGGACGGCCTGACGGATCATCTCCCAGCGGGTCGCGCCCAGCGCGAGGGAGGCCTCCTCGTGCAGCCGGGGGGTCTGCAGGAAGACCTCGCGGGTCACCGCGGTGATGATCGGCAGCACCATGACCGCAAGCACGAGGGCCGCCGTCAGGATGGTGCGCCCGGTGCCGGAGACCTGGCCGCCGAAGAAGATCCGCAGCACGGGGGTGCTGCCGAGGTTCGCGTTCAGCCACGCGTAGATCGGTTGGACGAGCGGAGCGAGCACGTTGATGCCCCACAGGCCGAAGACGACCGAAGGCACGGCGGCCAGCAGGTCGATGATGTAGCCGAGTCCCTGAGCCAGGCGGCGGGGCGCGTAGTGGGTGATGAACAGGGCGACGCCGATGGCGGTGGGGACCGCGAACAGCATCGCCAGGAAGGCCACCCACACCGTGCCGAGCGCGTAGGGCAGCACCCAGGACCAGAACGGGCCGTAGGGGAGCTCCTCGGCGTTCGCGAGCAGGGCGGGCATCGCCAGCGCGACGAGGAACGTCGCCACCGCGGCGAGGATCACGAGGATCCCGGTGCCGGAACCCGTCGAGATGCCCTTGAAGAGCTTGTCGCCGAAGCGGCGGGGGTCGCGCTGCAGGTCGCCGAAGGAGGCGGCCGGACTGGCCGGCTCCCTGGTGTCCGTGGTCATGGTTCTCCTGTTGTCTCTGAGGGCGGTCCTCGGGCCGCGACGCCTCAGCGCCGCGGCCCGAGGGCGGTCGTCACTTGATGGTGTCGATCGCCGCGAGAACCTTCTCGCGGAGCGAGGCGGACAGCGGCGCGGATCCGGCGGAGGCCTCGGCCGCGGACTGTCCCTCCTCCGACGCAATGTAGCTCAGGTAGTCCTTCACCAGGGCACCCTGGGTCGCGTCCTTGTACTCGGCGCAGGCGATCGCGTAGGAGACCAGCACCAGCGGGTAGCCTGCGGCGGAGCGGTCGATCGTGATCGCGATGTCGTTCTCGGCGCGACCCTCCTCGAGCGGGGAGGCCTCGACGGCGGCCGCCGCGCCCTCCTCGGTGGGCTCCTGGAAGTCGCCGTCGGGGCCGACCTTCGCGATGGTCGCGGAACCGGCCTGCGACGCGTCGGCGTAGCCGATGGTGCCGGCGCCGCCGGTCACGGCCGCCACGACGCCGGAGGTGCCCTTGGCGGCCTCGCCGCCGTCGACCGGCCAGCTGCTCGAGACCTCCTCGGTCCAGACATCGGGGGCGGTCGCCGCGAGGTAGTCGGTGAAGTTCTCGGTGGTGCCAGACTCGTCGGAGCGGTGCACGGCCGTGATGACCAGGTCCGGCAGCTTCACGTCGGGGTTGATCTCGGCGATCGCGTCGTCGCTCCAGTTGGTGATGTCGCCGTGGAAGATCCTGGCGAGGACATCGGGGGTGAGGTTCAGCGAGTCCACGCCGTCGAGGTTGAAGATCACCGCGATGGGGGAGATGTAGACGGGAAGGTCGATGGCCGCGGAGGTGTCGGCGCAGCCGCCGAAGCCCCCGGCGGTGTTCTCCTCGGGCTTCAGGGCCCGGTCGGAGCCGGCGAAGTCAGCGCCGCCAGCCATGAACGCCTCGCGCCCGGCGCCCGAGCCGTCGGGGGAGTAGTTGACCGTCACGTCGGTGTTCGCGGTCTGGAAGGCCGCGATCCACGTCTCCTGGGCGACCTTGGTGGAGGAGGCGCCCTTGCCGGACAGCGTGCCGGACAGGGTGGAGGAACTGGGGTTGGCGGGGTCGGCCGCTTCGTTGGCGGCGCAGGCGCTCAGGAAGAGCGCGGCGGAGAGTCCGAGGGCTGCGGAGATGCGCAGGGCGGTGCGGGCTCGGGTACCGGTGTTGGCGATGTTATCCACGCACGGCACGCTAGGACCGCAAAGTAACCGAACCCTTCGCCTCGGGTGAACGGAAGGTGAACGGTTGCGGACCTTTGCGAGCCGCTCCACACATCAGCCCGAAAGTGGCCCTGGTCAGGCAGTCGGCTTGTGGACCTCGACCTCGACGACGGTCCCGTCGTCGTCGCGGTGCAGCACGATGGCCTCGCCGACGACCATCGGGCGCGCCGGGAGGTCGAGCCCCTCGAACATGGCGGGCAGCACCGGGCGGTGGCCGCAGATTGCTGTGGGGCGGGTGATCGACTGCAGGAGATCGGCCACGTAGTCGCTGACCTCGCTGGGGCGCACGGTGCCCTCCTCCTCCGTCAGGACGTCGGTGGTGAGGACCTCGATGCCCTGCTGGCGGCCGTAGGGGGCGAGCGTCTGCACACAGCGCGTCGACGAGGAGGAGACCAGGTCGGTGACGCCGTAGGCGCCGAGCAGCTGGGCGAGTTCCTCGGCCTGGTGCCTGCCGCGTCCGGTGAGGCGCCGTTCCTGATCGGGCCCCGACCAGTTCCTGCGGAGCATCGCCTTGGCGTGCCGGACGAGGATCAGTGGGGTCGTGCGGGGCTTGAGGAGAGCCGCCGACAGCACGCGCCGCTCGTCGGCGTACGTGATGCGGCGCATGGCCTTGTCGATGCCGACCCAGCAGGTCTTGTCGACCTCGGCGTTCGGCGTGAACTCCTGGGCCGAGACCTCCTCGGCGCGCCAGTATTCGACGGACTTGTCGCCCTTCGACAGGTGGTACCTGATCGTGGGTAGCCGCAGGCCCAGCCGGACGGTGGTGGCGGTCTCCTCGAGAACCTCGCGCACCGCGGTCTGCGGGGGAAGCTCGTCGACCTTGCCCTTGCCCTTCGGGAGAGACCAGTCGTCGTAGCGCGGCCGGTGGATGATGAGCACCTCGGTGTCGTCGCCGTCGCCGCGCAGCACGACGGCGCCGGCGGCGCGGATCCTGGGCCGCCGGCTCATCGGCTGGCTCGCCTGGCTGAGGCCTGGTGGATCAACCACTCCTGGAGATCCGTCAGCGGTTCGCCGTCGTCGCGCACGGTGTGGGCACTCCACTGGGAGTCGTGCAACTCCCAGCGCACCGTCTCGTCCGAGAAGGCCCGCTCGAAGAGGTCCTCGATCTGGCGGATGTGAGCCGGGTTGTTCAGAGACACGATCGCCTCGACGCGTCGGTCGAGGTTGCGGTGCATCATGTCGGCCGACCCGATGCCCACCATCGGCGTGCCGCCGCCCGCGAACCAGAACACGCGCGAGTGCTCCAGGAAGCGCCCGAGGATCGAACGGACGCGGATGTTCTCGCTGAGGCCGGGGACTCCCGGCCGGATGGTGCAGATGCCGCGGACCCAGACATCCACGGGCACACCGGCCTGCGAGGCGCGGTAGAGCCCGTCGATGATGGCCTCGTCGACCATGGAGTTGACCTTGATCTTCACTCCGGCGGGCCTGCCGGCGAGGTGGTTGTCGATCTCGGCGTCGATGTAGTTCAGCAGGCCGTTGCGGATGCCGTGCGGTGCGACGAGCAGCCGGCGGTAGTGGGTCTCCTGGGTCATGCCGCTCAGGTGGTTGAACAGCCGGGCGACGTCGTCGGTGATGATGGGATTGCTCGTGAGCAGCCCCATGTCCTCGTACATGCGGGCCGTCTTCGGGTTGTAGTTGCCCGTGCCGATGTGCGCGTAGCGGCGCAGGTTCCCGTCGCTCTCCTCGCGGACCACCATCGCCAGCTTGCAGTGCGTCTTCAGGCCGATCATGCCGTAGACGACGTGGACGCCGTACTGCTCGAGCTTGCGCGCCCAGCCGATGTTGTTCTGCTCGTCGAACCTGGCCTTGATCTCGACGATCGCCAGCACCTGCTTGCCCGCCTGCGCGGCCTCGATGAGCGCGTCGACGATGGGGGAGTCGCCCGAGGTGCGGTACAGGGTCTGCTTGATGGCGAGCACCGAAGGGTCGGCCGCCGCCTGCTCGATGAACCGCTGCACCGAGGTCGCGAAGGAGTCGTAGGGGTGCTGCACCAGCACGTCGCGCAGCTTGAGGGCCTTGAACATGTCGGCGGGTCGCGCGGACTCGACCTGGGCAAGGTCCGGGTGTGTGATCGGCAGGAAGTTCGGGTACTTGAGGTCCTCGCGCGTCGAGTCCGCCAGCGCGAACAGGCCCGAGAGGTCGAGCGGGCCCTGCATGCGGAACACCTCGTCGTCGCGGACATCCAGCTCGGCGGTGAGCATCGCGAGCATCTCGTCGTCGATGCCCTCCTCGACCTCGAGACGGACAGGAGGGCGGCCGACCTTGCGACGCAGGAGCTCCTTCTCCAGAGCGAAGAGGAGGTTCTCGGCGTCATCCTCCTCCACCTCGATGTCCTCGTTACGCGTGACCCTGAACGTGGTGGACGCCAGCACCTGCATGCCGGTGAACAGCTGCCCGAGGTGCCGGGCGATGATCTCCTCCAGCGGCAGGTACCGGCCCTCGGCCAGCCTCACGAAACGGGCGAGGATGGAGGGTACCTTGACGCGCGCGAACTGACGGGCACCGGTCGCGGGGTTGCGCAGCAGGATGGCCAGCGAGATCGACAGGCCGGAGATGTAGGGGAACGGGTGCGACGGGTCGACGGCCAGGGGCGTCAGCACCGGGAAGATCCGCTCCGCGAACAGGGCGCGCATGCGGTCCTTCTCCGCCGCCGTCAGCTGGTCCCAGGCGAGGATCTCGATGCCCTCGGCGGCCAGCGCGGGGCGGACCTCCTGCTGGAAGACACGCGACTGTTCGGTGACGAGAGTGCGGACGCTCTCGAGCAGTTCGGCGTGCAGCTCGCCGGGCATCTTGCCGGTCACCGTCGGCACGGCGACGCCGGCGGCGATGCGGCGCTTCAGACCGGCGACGCGGACCATGAAGAACTCGTCGAGGTTGGAGGAGAAGATCGCGAGGAACTTGGCGCGCTCGATCAGGGGGATGCGCCCCGCGTCCTTCGCCAGGTCGAGCACCCGGTTGTTGAAGTCGAGCCAGCTCTGTTCGCGGTCGAGGTAGCGGTCGGTGGGCAGCACGGCCTCATCAGGCTGCGTGATCTCCGTCACAGACTTACACTCCTCGCGTGCGGTAACTGGTGTCGACCTGCTTGGTGAGGAAGCCCGCATTGCGGTAGATCCGCACGACCCGCTCCTCAGAGCCTTCAACGTAGAGCTGGACACGGTCGTCGCCCTGCTCAGCGAGCCATTGTAGGCCGCGCTCCAACAGCACCCGGCCGAGTCCCCTGCCCTCGTGGCGGGGGCCGACGGCGATGACGTAGACCTCGCCGAGGCCGTCGCCGTGACGCTTCGTCCAGTGGAACCCGGCGACCTCGCCGTCGCGCCGCGCGACGAACAGGCCCGAGGGGTCGAACCAGTCCTGGGAGGCGAGTTGGTCGAACTCCTCGACCGTCAGCCTGCCCTGCTCCGGGTGGTGAGCGAAGGCAGCGCCGTTGACGCCGACGATCTGCTCGCGGTCCTCGGGACGGAAGGTGTCGACGGTGTAGCCGTCGACGACCAGGGGCGTGCCGTCGACGGCGGGGAGCGCCCGCTCCATCCGGTACAGCAGCCGTGCCGGCTCCATGCCGACGTGCCGGGCGAGTTCCTCGGCACCCGGCAGCGTGCCGAAGGCCCAGGCCGAGTACGCGGGATAGGACGCCAGCGCCTGCAGCAGCAGCTCAGTGCCGAAACCCTCACGGCGGTGGGCCGGGTGCACGCCGATCAGCAGGGTCTCGTCACGGACGTCGCAGATGACGAAGCCGAACGGGTCGTCGCGGCGACCCATGAAGAAGAAGTCGGCCTCCCGCAGCCCGTCGATGCCCAGCGAAGCCGACTCGTTGATGGGCTGCACACCGTCGTGCTCCGCGATCGCGGCGACGAGTGCTCGCAGGGTGTCGCGCATCGTCGGGCTCAACGGCGACATGTTAACCAGCACGGTTGACCTCCCGGGCGCTCGCGAAGCGGTACCCGACGTTGCGGACGGTGCCGATGTAGTGGTCGTACTGGCCGAGTTTCGCCCGTAGGCGTCTGACGTGCACGTCGACGGTCCGCGTGCCGCCGTAGTAGTCGTATCCCCATACCTGGCTGACGAGGGTTTCGCGTGACAACACCCTCCCAGGATGCTGCATGAGGTAGCGCAGCAGCTCGAACTCGGTGTACGTCAGATCGAGAGGCGCGCCATCGAGGCTCGCGGAGTACGCGGCCCCGTCGACGCGGATCGGCCCGATGACAAGCACGTCGGGGTCGACGGCGGCGCGGGCGAGGATCCTCAGGCGTGCGTCGAGCTCGGCGGGCTCCGCTCCGACGGCCATGAAGTCGGTGAAACCCCATTCGGGGGACAGCACGGCAAGCCCCGAGACAGCCACCAGCAGCAGGATCGGTGTGTTGCCGCCGCGGGACAGCGTCTGGCACGTGGAACGGGCTCCGGCGAGGTCAGTGCGGGCATCGACGACGACGACGTCGGCATTCTCGGCTTCGAGGAGCGCCTTCGAGGCGGATGCCGCCTGGTTCACCTGATGCGAGAGGAGGCGCAACTCGTCCGGCGGTTCGCTCGCGGAGACAAAGAGAACAGCGCTCAAGCCGACTTCCCTCCTTCTACCTGACTGTGGATCGGCCCTCATCGTATCGCCCAACGACATGGCGTGTGGATCAGTCGTTCACGCTGGGAACCGGGCTTGTAGCATTGCGCCATGGCGCTCCAGGTGCCGGACGAGGCAGTCCGGAAGTCGATCGCGGTCGACGCACGCCCCGGCGTTGAGCCCCGGCTGCTTGTCCTGATGCTCGCCATCGCCGTCGTCGCCGGGTTCTTCGGCGGACGGCTGGTCCTCATCCGCTCGGACTCCAGCACCACCGGCAGCGCAGACGTGATCTCCTCGTCCCCGCTCGAGCCCGCGAACTCCGTCGACGACGGGCAGTACACGCCCTACACCGGGGTCGTGAAGACCGTCACGCCAGACAGCGCCGAAGGCAAGTGCAGCAAGAGTCAGGCGGACGATGCGCCCGCCGCACTCATCGACCAGTCCGACACCAGCATCTGGCGGTGCAGGGGGGAGGGCATCGGCGAGACGGCCGTGTTCGAGTTCGACGAGCCGGTCACGCTCGCCGCGCTGCGGGTCGTCAACGGCAACACAGCCTGGACGGACCGCTACGCCGCCGAGCGGCGTATCACGGCGATCCGCTGGACCTTCGACGACGGCTCGTTCTTCGACCAGGGGCTCGCGCCCAACGACCGCGACGCCCAGGAGGTCCGATTCCCGGAGACGGAGACGACCAGCATCGCGATGGACGTACTCGGCGTCACGGAGCCCGGCGACGACTCCGACCTATCCGACGCGGTGTCCATCAGCGCGCTGGAGTTCCTCGCCCCTGCCTGAGCGCGCGCCGCCTCGCAGACGCGCAACAATGACCCGCATGCGCATCGTCTGTACCCGCGTCTCGTCCGCCTCCGTCACCGTCGAGGACGAGATCATCGCCGAACTGCCCCGGCCGGGGCTGCTGGTGCTCGCCGGCGTGGGCCACGACGACACCGTCGCGCAGGCCGCCGCGCTGGCGCGCAAGATCTGGGGCCTGCGGATCCTCGACGACGAGCTCTCCGCCAGTGACGTCGACGCGCCGATCCTCGTCGTCAGCCAGTTCACTCTCTACGCGTCGACCAGAAAGGGCCGTCGCCCGGGCTGGAGCGCCGCGGCGCCGGGACCGGTGTCCGAGCCGCTGGTCGAGGAGCTCTGTACGCAGCTGGAGGCGCTCGGCGCGACGGTGCTGCGGGGGCGCTTCGGCGCCCACATGCAGGTGGCATCAGTCAACGACGGACCCATCACCATCACGATCGACACCGAGAACTGGGCCTGAGCCGGAACCGGTCGGGGTCCATATACTTGTCACCTATGGACGCTGTCCTGGTGTGGGTACTGATCATCGCCGCGGGGATCTCGAGCGCATTTGCGCTGCTGATCCTCGGGTTCGTCCTGTTCGGCCTGCGCCGCCAGCTCAGAGGAGAAGACGAGAAGTGAACATCGACATCGAGGTCCCCGAGGGCCTGAACCCCAAGCTGACCGCGCTCGGCTGGCTGGTCGGCCGCTGGGAAGGCACCGGTAAAGGCACCGACCACGAGGGCAACGAGTTCCAGTTCGAGCAGCGCATCGAGTTCAGCCACAACGGGGGCGACTACCTGTTCTATGCCGCCCAGTCGTTCAAGCTCGGCGCCGACGACGAAGCGGACGGCGAGCCGCTGGGCATGGAGTCCGGCTTCTGGCGTCCCCGCGCCGACGCGTCCGTCGAGGTCGTGCTGGCGAACGCGCACGGCTGGACCGAGGTCCTCGTCGGCAAGATCCAGGTGACCCGCATCGACCTGCTCAGCGACGCCGTCGTGCGCACCGAGCACGCCGACGTCACCCACTCCGCCGGGCAGCGCCTGTACGGCAAGGTCGACGGCCAGCTGATGTACGCGCTCGACCGCGCCACCACCGAGCACGAGCTGCGGCCGCACATGTGGGCGCAGCTGAAGCGGGTCTGATGCGCGTCGGCATCGAGGACGGCATCGACGCGGGGCTGGCCTGGCACTTCGGCAACCCCGTCGCCGAGGCCCGGCTGCTGACCTCCGGGGGAGGGGTAGTCGACCTGCGCAACCGCGAGGTCGTCGAGGTATCGGGCGCCGACCGGCTGGCCTTCCTGCACGCCCTGACGACGCAGCACCTCGAGTCGCTGCCCGTCGGCGAGGCGACGACCGCGCTGATCCTCAGCCCCACGGGCCACGTCGAGCACGTGCTCTACGGCACCGACGACGGCACGAGCTTCCTGGCGTGGACCGAGCCAGGCCACGGCGACGCGCTGTCCGCGTTCCTCGACTCGATGCGTTTCGCCATGCGCGTAGAGGTGCGCCGTCGCGAGGACCTGCACGTCGTGTGGGCCGGGCACCAGGTCGCGCTGGACCCCGCGTGGCGGGTGCGCGACAGCGACCTCGGCGGCGTCGAGGCATTTCTGCCGGTCGGTGTCGAGCTGCCGGACACGGTCGGACTGTGGGCGTTCGAGGCGATGCGCATCGCCGCGGGCGTGCCGCGCGTCTTCGTCGACACGGACCACCGGACGATCCCGAACGAGATCGGGCTCGTCGGAACACACCTGTCGAAGGGCTGCTACCGCGGCCAGGAGACCGTCGCCCGCGTCCACACGCTGGGCAGGCCTCCCCGTCGGCTGGTGCAGCTGCACCTCGACGGCTCCATGTCGGAGCTGCCGGCGGTCGGCGCTCCGCTGGAACTCGACGGCCGGCAGGTGGGCTTCGTCGGCTCGTCGGCCCGGCACCACGAGCTCGGCCCCATCGCGTTGGCGCTGGTGAAGCGCTCGGTCCCGGTCGACGCGGAGCTGGTCGTGGCCGGCATCGCCGCAGCCCAGGAGCCCCTGGTGGACCCGGAGGTCGGCCTCCACGTCCGCCCCGTCCTCGGCTGATCCCGCGCCACCCTTACCGACGGACGCCACCCTTACCGACGGACGCCACCCTTGTTCGCACTTGCCACCGCCATGGGGGTGGCAAGTGTCGAGAAGGGTGGCGTCTGCACGTAAGGGTGGCGTCTGCACGTAAGGGTGGCGTCGACCGACGGGGCGCCCATCCGGTTCCCTGAGCTTGTCCAAGGGCGTTGAGGAAGCGCGCCAGCGCTGACGAAACGTGGCTTGGGTGGGACCCTTCGCTGCGCTCAGGGCGATTCGACAAGCTCAACGAGCCGACGACAAGGTCGTCCGCCTGGAACGCAGAACCGCCGACCCCCTGGGCGGGGATCGGCGGCTTGCGGCTGCGACCGTGCGGTCAGGCCTCGACGGAGCTGGCGATCAGCCCTTGACGGAGCCGGCGGTCAGGCCGCCGACGATGTAGCGCTGCAGCGTCAGGAACAGCACGAGGACCGGGACGGCGGCCAGTAGGGCGCCGGCGGCGAACAGGCCCCAGCGCGACGTCAGCTGGTTGGAGACCCACTGGTACATGCCGACGGCGAGCGTCCAGTTGTCCTCCGACACGAGGATGATCTTGCTGACGATGTAGTCGCCGAAGCTGGAGATGAAGGCCAGCAGGGCGACGACAGCGAGGATCGGGGTAACCAGGGGCATGATCAGCCGCCAGAAGATCTGGGCGTGTGAGGCGCCGTCGATCTTGGCGGACTCGTCGATCTCGATCGGGATGGTGTTGAAGAAGCCGTACATCAGGAACGTGTTCACGCCGAGCGCGCCACCGAGGTAGACGCAGATCAGCGAGAGCTTGGAGTTCAGCCCGAGGACGGGGAACACCTCGCCGATGGCGAGCAGCATCAGGAAGATCGCGACGAACGCGAGCGCCTGCGGGAACATCTGAACGATGAGCAGCGTCGTCAGGCCGACGCGCCGACCGCTGAAGCGGAAGCGCGAGAACGCGTACGCCGCGCAGGCACCCATCAGCACCGTGCCGATGGCGGCAGACCCACCGATGATCAGAGTGTTGGCGTACCAGGTCCAGTAGGACGTCTCGCCGAGGGCCTTGAAGTTGTCCAGTGAGAAGACCGTGAACAGCGAGTTGCTGGCGGCCAGCGAGCCGTGCGGGTTCAGCGACGCCGACACGATGTAGATGAGCGGGAACACCGCGTAGAACAGGATGAACACCGCGAAGATGTACTTCCAGCCGACCTCGAGGAACCAGCGCTTGCGGCGGGCCGAGGTGCGGGATTCGGGGAGAGTGTCAGCGGACATCAGGCGAACTCCTCGAGCTTCTTGGTCTGGCGGAACGCGATCGCGGAGATTGCTCCGACGATGACGAACACGATGACAGACAGGGCGCTGGCCAGGCCGTAGTCGGCCACACCCCGGTTGACGCCCGAGATGTCCCAGATCGCAGAGATCAGGATGTCGGTGGCGCCGAGGGCGTACGGGGCGCCGGGGATGGCGGGCCCGCCGTCGTTGAACATGAAGATCACGGTGAAGTTGTTGAAGCTGAAGGCGAAGGACGAGATCAGCAGCGGCGCGGTGGCCACGAGCACCAGCGGCAGGATGATCGAGGTCATCTGCCTGTACCTGTTGGCGCCGTCGAGGGCCGCGGCCTCCAGCGTCGACGCAGGCAGCGACTGCAGCGCCCCGGTGCACACGAGGAAGTAGTACGGGTAGGTCAGCCACACGTTGACGAACAGAACCGCCAACCTGGCCAACCATGGGTTGCCCAGCCAGTCGATGTTCGCGCCGCCGAAGAACAGCTCGTTGATGACGCCGAACTCCGCGTTGAACATGCCGCGGTAGAGGAGCGCCGACATGAACGCCGGGAACGCGTAGGGGAGGATGAAGAGCGTGCGGAGGATCCTGCGACCGCGGATGCGCTCGTCGTTGTAGACGAACGCCATCAACAGCCCGATCCCGAACGGCACCAGCACCGACAAGATGGCCCAGACCACGGTCCACAGCGCGACCATCGCCAGCGGCGAGACGATCGTCGGGTCGGTGAACAGGCGCATGAAGTTGTCGAAGCCGACGTTGACGATCCAGCCAGTGGTCAGCGAGGTGCCGTCGTCGGCGGTGAAGGTGCCCTGGTCGGTGGCCCGGTAGACGATGCCGTTCTCGGTGTCGGTGATGGTCTGCGCGTCCGGGTCCCATTCCATCGAGGACTGGTAGATCGACCCGGTGGAGCCGTCGCGGGTGCGGATGGACCCGTCGGTGGCGTCGTCGGAGATGGGGACGCGAAGGTTGACGACCTGTGTCTGCAGGTCCTGGCTGCTCAGCAGGTCTCGGCGACCGATGACCTCCCAGCCGTCGACCTCGGTGGGTGCCTTGCCGTCGGCGGAGGTGCCGACGACCTCAAGCGGCTCGTCCGCGGTGCCGACGAGGACCTCGCCGTCCTGCACGATGGCAAAGCCCAACTCGTCGCCCTTCTGAACGACGGACAGCGGAACGGTGGGGGAGTTCTCGACCCGGCGTTCACCCTGCTGCAGCGCGGCGTTGACGGCCAGCTGCTGCGACCCGACGTGACCCGCGCCGTAGTTGGTGAACGCGATGTAGCCGGTGTAGCCGAAGATGAACACCTGGAACATCAGCATGAATGCGAGGCCGGGCAGGAGGTATTTCAGCGGCAGCGCGCGCCTGCTGAAGTACACGTAGTCGGCGGCCGCGAGCAGCACCACCGCGAAGCCGAGGATCACCCAGCTGCCCGCGTTGAACGCGGACAGGATGCCCATCAGGCCGACCGCGTTGACGACGGCCATGATCAGCAGCTTGACCAGGAATCCCCAGCCGTTCCAACCACGGCGGCTATACCCCGTGGTCGTCTTTTCTTCGTGGGCCTCCGACATGGTGTCCACCTTCCCCTTTCGTGAGCTGAACCGGCCAGCGGGGGCGGGCCGATGAGCCCGCCCCCACTGAGGGGTGAATCAGCCGATGGAAGCTTCGAGGTCGGAGACCATCTTCGTCCAGGTCGACTCAGCGTCTGCACCCTTGATGATCTGCACCTGAGCGGCGTTCCAGAGGTCCCAGACCGATGCCATCTCGGGGATGTTCGGCATCGGGACGCCGTTCTTCGAGGAGGCGACGAAGCCGGCGATGTTGGCGTCGGAGGAGACCTCCTCGGCCAGCGTGCTCCAGGCGGGGATGCGCGGGTCGGCCTCGTAGAGGGCCTTCTGAGCCTCATCGGTGGCGAGGTAGTTGGTCAGGAACTCCTGCGCGACCAGGGCGTTCTTGGACTCGGAGCTCAGGTAGAAGCCCTGCACACCGACGAACGGGGAGGCGGTCTCGCCACCGGCCGACGGGATGGGGTTGACCTTGACGTTGACGCCCTTGGCGGTCAGCGCCTCGATGGCCCACGGACCCTGGACGGTGTAGGCGGCCTTGCCGGACGCGAACAGCTCGTTGTTGGTGTCGTAGTCGATCGTGGTGGAGATGTAGCCGGTGCCCTCCTCACCGTTGGCGCTGAGCCACTTGGCGAACTTGGTGCCAGCCTCGCCGCCCATGCCCACCTCGGTGGTGAAGCCGGTCTCGTCCTGCACGAAGACGGGGGCGCCGAAGGAGGTCTGGAAGCCGTACATGGTGTACGCGTCACCGGTCTGGCCCGCGGTGTTGATCACGACGGGGCGATCGACGCCTGCCTCCTTCGCCGCGGCGATCATGTCGTCCCACGTGGCGGGGGCGTCCTCGCCGACCAGGTCGGTGTTCTGGATCAGGGCGATGGTCTCCAGGGAGTACGGCATGGCGTACAGCTGGGAGTCGTAGGTGAAGGCGTCGATCGAGACGGGCTCGAAGGAGGAGGCCTTGTCGCCGAGGTCGATCGTGGAGATGACACCGGCCTGGACGAGCGAACCGACCCAGTCGTGCGCGCCGATGGTCAGGTCCGGGCCCTCGCCGGTCGGCACCTGGTTGATGAAGTCGTTGCGGATGTCCTCGAAGTTCTTCTGGACGAGGGTGACCGTCGCGCCGGTCTCCTCCTCGAACACCTTCGCGGCGTCCTCGATCGCGGGCTTGCGATTCTCATCGGTCCAGATCGTCAGCTCGATGCCCGAGGCGTCGATTGGTGCCTCGGAGGTGGCCGAGGCGGTGGACTCGGCAGTCGTGGTGGTCTCGGGCGTGCCGCTGGAGCAGGCCCCCAGCAGCATGGTGGCGGCGACCGCGGCGGCGCCGATGCTCAGGTAACGCATCTTCGTGTTTCCTTCCGGTTCTTAACTGTGGTCAAACCCGGACGACGGCGACGCCGCCGCCCGGCAGGGTGAGGAGACCGGCGACGGCGTCCCCGGTCAGGAGGTCGGTCCCCTCGGCAGGGATCTCGACGGTGGCCTCGGAATGGTTGATCGCGACGAGGTAGTCGGCCGACTCGCCGCGTCGCGTGACGGCCTCGACGCCGCGCGGCAGGTCGAGCGGAACGATGCCCGCGTCGGCGTAGACGCGCTGCATGACGGCCCGCAGGCCCTCTGCGTCGGGACGCGTGCTGACGTACCAGCCGGTGCCGCTGCCGTGCGCGTTCCGGGTCACGGCTGCCAGGCCGCGGCCGGGGCCAGCGGTGTAGGTGCCGACGATGTCGGCGCCGGTCACCACGAGGTGTTCCTGCCACACGTCGACGTTCAGCTGGTACCCGTCGAGCTCGACGGCGCCGACGGCGTGCTCGCGCATGGGGAGGTGCTCCTCGACCCAGACGCCCAGCGCCGGCTCGAGGGGCCGCAGGAAGCCGCCCTCGTGGACCCGGTCATTCTCATCGACGACGGCGGAGAAGTACGACACGACCAGCGTGCCTCCGGCCTCGACGTAGGCGTTGAGCTTCGCGGCCTGCTCGAGGGTGAGGAGGTACTGCGCCGGCGCGATGACCAGCGGGTACGCGCTGAGGTCCTGGTCGGGGTGCGCGAAGTCGATGGTGATGCCGTCGCGCCACAGGCGCTCGTAGTAGGCGCGGGTGCGCTCGAGGGCGCCGAGGTCCTCGGAGGGACGCCACTCGAGGCCCTGGGCCCAGTGCGACTCGTAGTCCCACAGGATCGCGGCCTGCGAGACGACGCGGGAGCCGCGCACCTCGGCGAGCCTGCCGAGCTTGGCGCCCAGGTCGACGACCTCGCGGAACACGCGGG
Source organism: Tessaracoccus palaemonis (assembly GCF_019316905.1). NCBI lineage: Bacteria > Bacillati > Actinomycetota > Actinomycetes > Propionibacteriales > Propionibacteriaceae > Tessaracoccus > Tessaracoccus palaemonis. Next base: position 2,525,728 of record NZ_CP079216.1, on the reverse strand, counting down.
ACTCCGTGCCCGCGTGCGGCAGCATCGCCGAGTGGAACTTCTCCGCCCCGGAGCGGCCTGCGCGCCACTGGAAGAACAGGATGCCGTCGGCGCCGCGGCCCAGGTGCGACAGAGAGTTGCGGGCCATCTCGCCCGGTCGCTTGGCGATGTTGCGCGGCTGCCAGTTCACCGCCGACGTGGAGTGCTCCATCAGGATCCACGGGTTGCCGCCGCCGACGGAGCGCGTCAGGTCTGCCGCGATGGCCAGCCCGATCTCGGCCTCCTCGTCGGCCGCCCACAGGTAGTGGTCGTCCGAGACGATGTCGACCTCGCGGGCCCACGCCCACAGGTCGCAGCCGCCGTGCTGGTTCGCCATGAAGTTGGTGGTGACGGGCTGCGTGGCGTGCTCGCGGATGGCCGTGCGCTCCGCGATGAAGCACTCGCGCAGCTGGTGGTCGGTGAATCGCGCCCAGTCGAGCAGCATGCCAGGGTTGATGACCGACGGTGCGGTGGCGGGGACGCCCACGTGCTCCCAGGACCCGTAGTGCTGGCTCCAGAAGGCGGTGCCCCAGGCGGCGTTGAGGCCGTCGAGGTCGCCGTGGCGGGCCTGCAGCCATTCGCGCCAGGCGAGCTTGGAGGCGTCGGAGAAGTCCTCGCCGACGGGCACGCCGTACTCGTTGTGGATGTGCCACATGACCACGGCGGGGTGGTCGGCGTAGCGGCGCGCCAGCTCTCCCGCGATGCGGGTGGCGGCGGCACGGTAGGCCGGGGACGAGTGCGACGCCATGCCGCGCGCGCCGAAGCCCATCGGGACCCCGTCGGCGTTCACGGCCCGCGCCTCGGGGTACGTGGCGAAGAACCAGGCGGGCGGGGAGGCGGTGGGGGTGCCGAGGTCGACGCTGATGCCGTTGGTGTGCAGCAGGTCGATGATCTCGTCGAGCCACGCGAAGTCGAAGACCCCCTCGGAGGTCTCGATCAGGGCCCAGGAGAAGATGCCGACGCTCACCAGGTTCACGCCGGCCTCGCGCATCAGCGCGACGTCCTCGCGCCACACGTGGCGGGGCCACTGCTCGGGGTTGTAGTCGCCTCCGTAGGCGATCCCACCGGGCCAGGGCATGGAAGTCATAGACAGACACATCCTCGGGTCAGAGCGCGGTCAAACTGTGACCGGTTACAACGCTCGCAATACTAGAATGTGAGCGCTGCAGATGTCGAGTGGCGTTACCAAACTGTGACCCGTTACAGAAGAAGCGGAAGCTCCCGGCAACGGGGTAGAGTGCGCTGCGTGACGGGACAAGGCCAGGCGAAGAGGCTGACCATCCGGGACGTCGCCGCGGTGGCGGGCGTCTCGTATGGCACGGTCTCGCGCGTCCTCAACGGCGGTCACTGGGTCTCTCCCGAGGCGCGTGCAGCGGTGGAGGCCGCCGTCGCCCGGACGGGATACACGGCCAACCACGCCGCCCGCTCGCTGGCAACCGGCCGCGCCGACTCCGTCGCGTTCCTGCTGACCGAGCCGCACCACCTGCTCTTCTCCGACCCGACGTTCGCGCGACTGCTGCGGGGAGCCACCGAGGCGCTGGCACAGCACGACAAGACACTCGTGCTGGTCATCGCCGACACCGAGGCAGAGCGGAAGAACGTCGAGCGTTTCGTGCGCGCCGGGCACGTGGACGGCGTCATGCTGATCTCCTCTCACGAGGCGAACCCACTCTTGCTCTCCCTGCTGGCTGCCAGGGTGCCGACGGTGAGCACCGGCAGCCCGCTCGGGCTGGAGAGCGAGATCCCCACGGTAGCCGTCGATGAGGCCGGATCGGCCCGCATCATGACCCGGTACCTTCTCGACAAGGGGCATCGCCGCATCGCGATCATCACCGGGCCGAACGACACGCCCGGCGGGCGCTACCGCCTCGACGGTTTCCGGGCCGAGATGGGGACACTGTTCGACCCGGCCCTCGTGGAGCAGGACACCTACTCCAGCGAAGCCGGGGGCAGGGCGATGGCCCGGATCCTCGAGCGCTCCGGGGCCCCGGACGCCGTGTTCGCGGCCTCCGACATCATCGCGGTCGGAGCCATCACCGCGCTGCGCCACGCCGGCTACTCGGTGCCGGGCGACGTCGCGGTGGCTGGCTTCGACGATTCCGGGCTCGCGGAGAGCCACGACCCGCCGTTGACCACCATGAGGCAGCCGTGGGCCGAGATCTCGCGCGCCATGGTCGAGCTGGTCCTCGCAGGGATCGACGGGCGCGAGGTCGACTCCGTCATCCTGCCGACGGAGCTGGTGGTGCGCGAGACGGCGTGAGAGCCTCTGGCATGCTTGCCGGGTGAGCGCGGAGATCGGACGGAACCACACGGTCGACGTCACCCGCGCGCTCTCGGTGCTGATCGTCGTGGTCTTTCACGGCCTCCTCTACACCGCTCACCTGACCCTCGACGGGTCTCTCTACATCACGCAGTGGTCCCCGCCGTCGTGGGTGTTCTTCGCCTCGTGGCTCCTGATGGCCATGCCGGCCTTCTTCGTCTGCGGGGGCTTCGCGAACGCGTTGATCGTCGACAAGATGTACGCGCGCGGCACCGGGTTCTCGCATTACCTGGCCAACCGGGGCAGACGGCTGACTGGCGGGCTCACGCTGTTCGTGACGTTCTTCGCCGTGGTGGCCAGCGTGGCGGGGTGGCTTGGCTTCTTCGACTACGCCTACCAGGCCAGCACGCACTTCATGCGGCTGCTGTGGTTCATCTCCGTCTACCTGGTGATCGTGCTGTTCGCCCCGTTCCTGGTCCGTCTGCACGACAGGTTCGGCGCCTGGGTCCTCGTGGTCTTCATGGTCGCCATCGTCATCGTCGACCGCGGCGTCTTCGGGCATCAGCTGCGCGGGCTCGGCGAGCTGAACATGTTCCTGGTCTGGCTGCTGTGCCACCAGCTGGGCATCGGCTACCAGCGCGGCTGGTTCCGGACCGGGCCGGTGATGAGGACCTGGATCCTGCTCGGGCTCGCCGCGGGCGGCATCGCAGTGCTGGTGTTCCTGTTCGGCTACCCGCCCAGCGCCGTGGGCTTCGGCAACATGCCCGTGGCGAACCACCTCCCGCCGACGCTGGCGATGGCGCTGCTGGGCGTGGCGCAGGCCGCGGTGATGGGGCTCGTCGAGCGCTCAGGTGTGCTGCGGAACATGCGCCCGCGCGCGGAGAAGCTCGTGGGAACCATCAACGCGCTGGCGATGACCATCTACCTGTGGCACATCCCGTGCCTGGCCATCGGCGGCATGGCGCTGCTGACGGTCTCGACGTTCGTGCCGTCCCTGTCGTGGCTCCTGCTCTCGCAGGCGCTGGTGATCGCGGCGGGCCTCGCGGTGCTGTCCGTCGTCGCGCCGGCCGTCGGCTGGGTGGAGTTCAAGCTCATCCCGCCGTTGGGGGAGCAGCAGGACCGCGACCTGGCCCTGCTGTCGTTCTGCGTGATGATCGCCGGCTCCATGCTGGTGTGGAACCACGGGGCCATGTTCGACGTGAGGGCGCCGCTGTCGACGGTGGGCGTGGTCAGCCTATGGGCCGGGGCCGCGCTCATGGTGCGCGCGTCGCGCCCCGCCGGCGTGGCGAGGTCGACGCGCGACACCCTGAAGCTGCCCCGTCGGCGTTGAGGTCAGGCGACGGCCGCCAGGGCCGCGTCGTAGTCGGGCTCGGTGCCGGTGTCGGCGACCTGCTGCGTGTAGAGGACGGTGCCGTCAGCGTCGAGCACGACGACCGAACGGCTGAGCAGCCCCTTGAAGCCGCCATCGGCGAACGTGACGCCGTACTTCTCGCCGAAGTCGGTCCGGAAGTCTGAGGCGACGGTGACGTTCTCGATGCCCTCGGCGCCGCAGAAGCGGCCGAGCGCCATCGGCAGGTCGCGGGAGACGCACAGCACCTTGACGCCGTCGAGGCCGGCGGCCAGTTCGTTGAAGCGGCGCACCGACATGGCGCAGACGCCGGTGTCGACCGACGGGAAGATGTTGATGACGAGCGTGGAGCCGGCGAAGTCGGCGTTGGTGATGGGGGAGAAGTCGAGGCCGGTGACCTCGAAGTCGGGGGCCTTGGAGCCCACTTCGGGCAGCGAGCCGACGGAGTGGACGGTGGATCCCTTGAAACCGATGTCAGTCATGGCCCCAGGGTATTGGGTGAACGGGCAGCCGGGTCATCCGTTTGGGCTGAGTTCAGGCGGCGTTCACCAATGGCTGGAAAACTGGACCCATGAGTCAGCAGGGACTACGTGAGTACATCGACCAGCTCGTCGCCGACGGGTACGAGCTCGCCGGGCTGTCCGACGAGGACCCGTACCTGATCGACCCGATGGGCAAGGCCGTCGAGACCTGGCGGGACCGCTACCCGTACGACGAGCTGCTCGGCCGCAGGGAGTACGAGGCGGCCAAGCGGAAGCTGCAGATCGAGCTGCTGAAGTTCCAGTACTCGGCCCAGGACCGCGGCACCCGGCACATCATTCTGTTCGAGGGGCGCGACGCCGCCGGCAAGGGCGGCGCGATCAAGAGGTTCACCGAGCACCTCAACCCGCGCACCGCGCGCACAGTCGCGCTGACGAAGCCGACCGAGCGCGAGCGCGGCCAGTGGTACTTCCAGCGCTATATCGCGCACCTGCCCACCAACGGTGAGATCGTTCTGTTCGACAGGTCCTGGTACAACCGGGCGGGCGTCGAGAAGGTGATGGGTTTCTGCACCGACGAGGAATACCAGATCTTCGTCCGGCAGGCGCCGGTCTTCGAGGAGATGCTCATCGAGTCGGGCATGACTGTGACCAAGCTCTGGTTCTCCGTCACGCAGCGCGAGCAGCGCACCCGCTTCGCCATCCGGCAGATCGACCCCGTCCGACGGTGGAAGCTGTCCCCGATGGACCTGGAGTCTCTCGACCGCTGGGAGGACTACACCGAGGCCAAGAACGCCATGCTGAAGTACACCGACACCGACCTGGCGCCCTGGTACCGCATCAAGTCCAACGACAAGAAGCGTGCCCGCCTCAACGCCATCCGGTTGTTCCTCAGCCTCCACGACTACGACGGCAAGGACGTCGACGCCATCGGCATCGTCGACCCGGAGATCGTGCAGTTCGGGCGCCGCAACCACGCGGCGCCCGAGAGCGAGGCCTCGCCGCTCTGACGGTCAGGCGGCCCGGCTGAAGATGCGACGGCGCAGCACACCAGTGGTGACCGCGACGCCGAGCAGCAGGACGACGCCGCCGACCACCTCGAGCGGCGCAGGGGACTCGCCCTCGATGAGCCACGCGGCCAGCATGCCGACGGGCGGCACGAGCATGGTGAACGGCACCACCGACGACGCCGGGTGCCGCGCGAGCAGCGTGTTCCAGATGCCGTAGCCGACCAGGCTCGCCAGCCACGCCGTGTAGGCCGTCGACAGCAGCTGCGCCGTTGTCAGGTGCGTGAGGGACGCCCAGACGACGCCCGGCCCGTCGAGGATCAGCGACAGCCCCAGCAGGGGGAGCGGCACGACCAGCGCGGACCAGACGGTCATGGAGAGGCCCGACAGCGGCCCGGCTCCGACGGTGGCCCCGGCGCGGCGCGCGATGACGTTGCCGATGGCCCATGACGTCGCGGCGAGCAGCGTGACGAGGAACCCGACGGCCGGGGTCGCCGCGCCGCGGCCGAGCCCGACGATCAGCAGGCCTGAGGCTCCGATCAGCACCCCGACGAGCTGGCTGCTGGTCGGGCGCTCCCGCAGCGCGAGGGCCGCGAACACGACGGTCAGCGCGACCTGGGCCTGGAGCACCAGCGACGCGATGCCGGCGGGCATGCCCAGCGCGATGGCGGTGTAGAGGAGGCTGAACTGGCCGAGGCTCATGAAGCACCCGATCAGCACAACGTCCCGCGTCCGGGCAACCGGACGCGGGACGAGGAAGATGGCGGGGACGAGCACCGCGACGAAGCGCAGCGCCACGAAGAGGGTGGGCGGCATGCCGCCGAGCCCCAGGTCGATGACGACGAAGTTGATGCCCCAGATCGCGGCGACCAGCACTGCGGCGAGGGAGGAGCGGAGCGGCATGGGGGCCAGTGTGCTCCTCATCGGGTGGCCGGTGAGGCCACCGGTCCAGGCGTGGACCGCCCTCAGGCGGCCCGGCCGTGGATCAGTTCTCGGCGAGCAACTGGTACAGGCGGCGCTTGAGCTCGTCGAGCTCGGCGGCGGCCTTGGTGATCAGCTCGGGGTTGCCTGACTGTGCGATGGCCATCGCGGCCTGACCGGCCTGGCGGACGCTCAGCATGAGGGCGTGGACGGGATCCTTCTCGTCGCCCTGGTTCTCCCAGGGGGCGGGACGGTCCTTGGCGGCCTCGGCCTCTGCGGCACCGGTCTCGGTGATCTCGAAGAGCTTGCCGGCCTCGGAGGCGGCGGCCCGGATGAGGCCCTCGTCCTCGAGCTGGCTTAGCGCCGGGTAGATCGCGCCCGGGCTGGGCTTCCAGTTGCCCTCGCTGCGGGACTCGATCTCCTGGATGATCTGGTAGCCGTTGCGCGGGGCCTCCGCGATCAGCAGGAGGGCCGCGAGGCGTACGTCGCCGCGACGCTTGCGGCCGCCGGGACGGCCACCGCCGAAGCCGGGGCCTCCGAAGCCCGGGCCCATGCCGAAGCCGGGGCCCATGCCGCGGCCGTGACCGCGGTGCCCGCGGCCCCCGCCCCGGCGGTCCTCGCCGCGGGGGCGGCGACGCTCGTCGTCGACCTCGTTGGCTGCGAAAAGGTCGCGCATCTGGGGGCGACGTCCCATGAACGGGTGGTGCATGGCGTATTCCATGACTGACTCCTTGCGTGTTGTCTTCCGGCGCTCAACCGCGCCGACAACACTAGCCTGAGCGAACTATCTAGATATGTCAAAGATATATCTAGATAGTTCGCTCAGGGCGAACGCCTACCTGGCCAGGCCGAGGAAAGCCATGACGCCGCGCTCGATCTCTGCCAGTTGCTCGGCCGACACCCGGCCGACCCGCTCGGCGAGGTTCGAGCGGCGGACGGTGGTGATCTTGTCGATCATCACGTCGCTGTCCCTGGCGAGCCCTGACAGTTCGCCCGCCAGGACACGCACGCGCAGCAGGGGTGTGTCGATGAGGCTGCTCGTCAGAGGGAGTACCGTCACGGACGCCGTTGCCGTAAAGGCGTCATCCTGGAAGATCAGGGCTGGCCGGGGTTTCGAGGCGTAGACGCCTCCGGATACCGTCCATAGTTCGCCGCGGATCACTCGTCGTCATCCCACGGTGCCGAGATGGCTTCAATGAACGCCTGGTCGTCGGTGGCGCTCTCGTGCTCGGCGATCAGCTTCGACTGACGCTCGGCCTCTGCTGCGAAAGCAGGAGTGCGGACATCTGGCACCCACACCTGCACCGGGCGGAAGCCTCGTTCCCGCATCCGGCGTCTGTATTCGCTGACGCGCTCACGAACTGCCATGATCTATCGTTACATGTAACACGCGCGGCGACAAGACATACTTGTCGCCGCGCGTGGTAGTTGGGGCTGAACCCCGCAGGGTCAGTTGTTCTTGAGGCCCCGCCTCGCCTTGGCGCGGTCGTTGGCGCTCAGGTGCACCTTGCGGATGCGCACGACGGCAGGGGTCACCTCGAGGCACTCGTCGCCACCGCAGAACTCGAGCTGCTGCTCCATCGAGAGCTTCTTGGCGGGAATCAGGCGCTCCAGCTCCTCGCCGGTCGAGGAGCGGATGTTGTTGAGCTTCTTCTCCTTGGTGGGGTTGATGTCCATGTCCTCGGCGCGCGGGTTCTCGCCGACGATCATGCCTTCGTAGACCTCGTCACCGGGGGAGACGAACATGGTGCCGCGGGCCTGCAGATTGAACAGGGCGAAGCTGGTCACCACGCCGGTCCGGTCGGCCACGAGGGAACCGGTGGGGCGGGTGCGGAAGTCGCCGGCCCAGGGGGCGTACCCCTCGGAGACGTGGTTCATGATGCCCGTGCCCCTCGTCTCGGTCAGGAACTCCGTGCGGAAGCCGATCAGGCCTCGGGCCGGCACGATGAACTCGATGCGGACCCAGCCGGTGCCGTGGTTGACCATCTGCGCCATGGTGCCGCGCCGCAGCCCCATGAGCTGTGTCACGACGCCGACGAACTCCTCGGGGATGTCGACGGTCAGGCGCTCGACCGGCTCGTGCAGCTTGCCGTCGATCGTGCGGGTGACCACGACGGGCTTGCCGACGGTGAGCTCGAAGCTCTCACGACGCATCATCTCGACCAGGATCGCGAGCTGCAGCTCGCCACGGCCCTGCACCTCCCAGGTGTCGGGGCGCTCGGTGGGGAGGACCTTGATGGACACGTTGCCGACCAGCTCCTGGTCGAGGCGGGCCTTCAGCAGGCGGGCGGTCAGGTTCTTGCCGGACTTGCCCGCGAGGGGGGAGGTGTTGATGCCGATGGTCATCGAGATCGACGGCTGGTCGACGTGGATCAGCGGCAGCGGCTTCGGGTTCTCCGGGTCGGAGAGCGTCTCGCCGATCATGATGTCGGAGATGCCCGCGATGGCCACGATGTCGCCGGGGCCGGCCTTCTCGGCCGGCACGCGGTCGAGGGCCTCGGTGATCAGCAGTTCGGACAGCTTGACGTTGCTGACGGTCCCGTCGGCCTTGCACCACGCGACGACCTGACCGCGGTGGATCTCGCCGGCAACGATCCGGCACAGGGCCAGGCGGCCGAGGTACGGGGAGGCGTCGAGGTTGGTGACGTGCGCCTGCAGCGTGGCCCCCTCCTCGTAGGTGGGGGCGGGGATGTGGTCGTAGATGGTGCTGAACAGCGGCTCGAGGTTCGCGCTGTCCGGCATGTCGCCGTCCGCGGGTTGCGTCAGCGAGGCGCGCCCTGCCTTGGCGGAGGCATAGATGATGGGGAAGTCGAGCACGTGGGCGCTGTCGTCGTCGAGCAGGTCCATGAACAGGTCATAGGTCTCCTCGACGACCGCGGAGATGCGGGCGTCGGGGCGGTCGACCTTGTTGACCACGACGATGATCGGCAGCTTCTTCGCCAGCGCCTTGCGCAGCACGAAGCGCGTCTGGGGCAGCGGGCCCTCGGATGCGTCCACCAGCAGCACGACCCCGTCGACCATCTCGAGGCCGCGCTCGACCTCGCCGCCGAAGTCGGCGTGTCCCGGGGTGTCGATGATGTTGATGGTGCCGGTGGTGCCGTCGGGGCGGATGTGCTTGACGGCGGTGTTCTTCGCGAGGATGGTGATGCCCTTCTCGCGCTCGAGGTCCATCGAGTCCATGACCCGGTTGTTGACGTCGGAGCCTTCGCGGAACGCGCCGGACTGCCAGAGCATGGCGTCGACGAGGGTCGTCTTCCCGTGGTCGACGTGGGCGACGATCGCGACGTTACGCAGGTCTTGGCGGATGGGCATGGGTGGTGGACTCCCGATGTAGAAAATGGGCCATCGGAAAGTGTAAGCCCGCGAGAGCGGATGCCCTAACGGCCGGGCTCATCCACGCGGGGCGGCCGTGGAGTCCCTGACCATGAGGCGGGTCGCGAGCCGGATGGGGCCGCCGGTGACGGGGCGGCCGTGGGCGATGTCCACGAGCGAGCGGACGGCGGCCGAGCCCATGGCCGCCAGCGGCTGGTGGACGGTGGTCAGGGGTGGGCTGACGAGCGTGGCGAGATGGGTGTCGTCGAAGCCGACGATGCTCAGATCATCGGGGATCCGCAGGCCGAGCTGACGGGCCGCTTGGTAGACGCCCATGGCGATGATGTCGCTCGCCGCGAAGATCGCCGTCGGCCGACGGTGGGCCGGCAGGCCGAGCAGCTTCAGTCCGGCGGCGACGCCCGCCTCGTGGCTGAAGTAGTCGCCGACGACCAGCGTCGGGTCGTGCGGGAGGTCGTGCATCGACAGCGCCGACAGGTAGCCCTGGAGACGCTCGGACGACGGCACGGATCCCGTGGTGCCGTTGACGAAGGCGATCCGCTGGTGGCCGAGCGAGATGAGGTGGCTGGTGGCCTCGACGCCGCCGTTCCAGTTCGTGGCGCCGATCGAGGCGGTGCTGGCGGGCAGTGCGTTGGCCGGGTCGATCGCGACAAGTTTCAGTCCCAGTTTCTCGATCAGCTGGAGCTGGTGGGGCGACAGACGGGTCGTCACGACGATGACGCCGAGCCAGCGGCTGGCCTTCACGAGTTCGAACCACGCGTCGCTGAGGGGGGCGGTGCCGGGATGCGGGCCCTCGGAGTAGTGGGTCACGAGTCCGACGCCCAACTCCATCGACGTCGTGGTCGCGCCTCTGAGGATGTCGAGCGTGTAGGTCGTCTCGAGATTGTCGGCGACCAGCGCGATGAGCGGTGTGTCGACGGGAGTGGCGCCCCCGCGGTAGCCGACCTCCTCGGCGGCGGCCAGCACGCGGGTGCGCGTCTCGGGAGAGACGTCGCTGCGGCCGTTGAGGGCCTTGGAGGCTGTGGCTCGCGAGACTCCCGCGAGCGCGGCCACCGCCTCGAGGCGGGGCGTGGAAGGGTTCGGCACGGGGCCAGCATACCGAAACCGTTTCGGCGTCGGCAACGGAGTGGTAACAACCCTCGTCGTCGTGGCCCCGGGGCTTGACTTGCTATATGGTTTTACTACGATACAAAGTATTAGCGTTTCGCGAAACGTTTCGCGAACACCAACTGGAGGTTTCAATGAAGAAGCAGATCCTTGGCCTGTGTGCGGCTGCCGCGATCGCCCTGTCGGCGTGCGGCGGCTCGGCCTCAGACACGAGCACCACCGACGGTGCCTCGGGCGACGTCACCCTCACGTGGTGGCACAACTCCAACAACGAGCCGGGCAAGAGCGTCTACGACCAGGTCGCGAAGGACTTCGAGGCGGCGCACCCCGGCGTCACCGTCGAGGTCACGGCGATGGCGCACGAGGACATGCTCACGCGCCTCGAGGCCGCGTGGCAGTCGGGCGACGCTCCCGACGTCTACATGGAGCGCGGTGGTGGCGAGCTGGCCGACAAGGTCGACGCGGGCCTGGTGAAGGACATCACCGAGTCCGCCTCCGACGAGATCGCCAAGCTGGGCGGCAACGTCTCCGGCTGGCAGGTCGACGGCCAGACCTACGCCCTGCCGTTCTCGATGGGCGTCGTCGGCTTCTGGTACAACACCGACATGTTCGCCGAGGCCGGCATCACCGAGGCCCCGAAGACGTGGGACGAGATGTACGACGCGATCGACAAGCTCAAGGCCGCGGGCATCGCCCCGATCTCGGTCGGCGCCGGCGACAAGTGGCCCGCCGCCCACTACTGGTACTACTTCGCGCTGCGCGCCTGTGACTCCGCCGTCCTCGACGACGCCGTCAAGACCCTCGACTTCTCCGACCAGTGCTTCGTCACCGCGGGCGAGCAGCTCGAGAAGCTCGTCGCGGCCGAGCCGTTCAACGCGGGCTTCCTCAACACCCCGGCGCAGACCGGCCCGACCTCGGCCTCCGGCCTGCTGGCGACAGGCAAGGTCGCCATGGAGCTCGCCGGTCACTGGGAGCCCGGCGTGATGCAGGGCCTGACCGAGGACGGCAAGGGCCTGGGCGACGCCACCGGCTGGTTCGCGTTCCCCTCGTTCGACGGCCAGGCCGGCGACCCGACCTCCGCGCTCGGCGGCGGCGACGCCTGGGCCTCCCCGGCGGACGCCCCCGACGAGGCGACCGAGCTGATCAAGTACCTCCTCTCCGACGAGGTGCAGAAGACGTTCGCCGAGAATGACATGGGCCTGCCGACCAACCCCAGCGCCTCGCAGTACGTCACCGACCCGGCGCTTGCCGACCTCCTCGAGGTCCGCGACAACGCGGCCCGCGTCCAGCTCTACTTCGACACGGCGTTCGGCACGTCGGTCGGCGGCGCGATGAACGACGCGATCGCGCTGATGTTCGCCGGCCAGGCCTCCCCGCAGGACATCGTGGACGCCACCCAGCAGGCGGCTGACGCGGAGAAGTGATGATGACGTCCCCCACCACTGTCGAGTCGACTGGTGCGGGCGTCGCGGCGGCCGGGCGCTCTGAGCAGCGCCCGGCCTCCCCGGCCCGGACCCGGCGACCCCGCGACTGGCGGATGGCACTCGAGGTGATCGGCTTCACCGCCCCCGCCCTCGTGCTGTTCTTCATGTTCATCGTGTGGCCCATGATCCGGGCCGTCGAATTCTCGTTCTTCCGCTGGAAGGGCTTCGGCCCGCTGGTCGACTTCGTCGGCCTCAAGAACTACGTGTCGGTCCTGACCAACGACGTCTTCGTCGGCGCGCTGCTGAACAACCTGTTCGTCGTCGTGATGTCCATCGTGATCCAGCTGCCCGTCGGCATCGCCGTCGCTCTGCTGCTCAACCGCAAGATGCGGTTCCAGGGCATCCTCCGGATGATCGTCTTCGTCCCCTACGTGCTCGCCGAGGTCATCGCCGGCGTCGTGTGGTTCCAGCTCCTGCAGCCCCAGTACGGCGTGATCGACTCCATCCTGGGCATGGTCGGCATCCAGGGTCCCGAACAGGGCTTCCTCGGAGACCCGAAGTACGCCATGTGGACCGTCATGGTCGTCCTGACCTGGAAGTACCTCGGTCTGGCGATCATCCTGTTCCTCGCCGGCCTGCAGGGAGTGCCCGCCGAGCTCGACGAGGCGGCGCAGATCGACGGCGCCACCTGGTGGCAGACGCAGCGCTACGTGACGCTGCCACTGCTCGGCCCCACGCTGCGCACCTGGGGCTTCCTGTCCATGGTCGGCTCGCTGCAGCTGTTCGACATGGTCTGGATCCTCACCAAGGGCGGCCCCGCCAACTCGACCATGACCATGGCCACCTTCCTCATCAACGAGGGCACCCGGCGCTCCAACTACGGCATCGCCGGCGCCGCCTCCGTGATCCTGTTCGTCGTCGCGCTCGCCCTCGCACTGGTCTACCAGCGCTTCATCCTGCGACGCGACAACCCCGACTACGCCGACAAGGCGGCCCGCTGATGACCACTGCCACGCTCACCGCCCCCGCCCACGCCGCGCCGGCGAGGACGGCGTCCCGCCGGAAGCGCTTCAACCCGCTCGTCTGGCTCGTCATCCTGATCGTCGCAGGGTTCTCGCTCGGCCCCGTGCTGTACGCGATCCTCGGCGGCTTCCGCACCAATGCCCAGCTCGCCGCCGACCCGGCCGGCATGCCCGACCCGTGGGTCTGGGACAACTACGCCCGCGTGCTCGCCGACGGCCGGTTCTGGACGTACGGCCTCAACTCGCTGGCCATCGCGCTGCTGACCACCGCGCTCGTGGTGATCTGCGGGCTGATGGCGGCCTACCCGCTGTCGCGCTACCGCTTCCGCGGCCGCGAGGCCCTCTACATGGTCTTCGTGCTCGGCCTGCTGTTCCCCGCGACCGTCGCCGTCATCCCGCTGTTCATCATCATCTCCAGGGACCTGGGGATGAGCAACACGTGGTTCGGCGTCGCGCTGCCCCAGGCGGCGTTCGCGCTGCCGATGACCATCGTCATCCTGCGCCCGTTCCTGCAGCAGATCCCCGCCGAGATCGAGGAGGCCGCGTCCATCGACGGCGCGGGCCGCATCACGGTCTTCTGGCGGATGATGCTGCCGCTGTCCGGCCCGGGCCTCGTCACCGTCGGCGTGCTCGCGTTCGTCAATTCGTGGAACGCGTATCTGCTGCCTCTGCTGCTGCTCCAGGGCGACATGCGCACGCTGCCGCTGGGCGTCGCGGACTACTCGACGCAGTACTCCTCCGACACGGCCGGCGTCTTCGCCTTCACCAGCCTGTCGATGGTCCCCGCCATGATCTTCTTCCTCGCCATGCAGCGCCGCATCGTCGGCGGACTGTCGGGCGCCGTCAAGGGCTGACCGGCCCGCTTCCCAAGGAATCCCGATGCATCCCTGGAACAACACCGCGCTGGCCCCGGCCGAGCGCGCCGCAGCCCTGCTGAGCGAGCTGACGCTGGCCGAGAAGGTCGGCCAGCTCGGCTCCTTCTGGAACCGCCCCCGCGCCGACGAGCCCGCCGCCGAGGACGTCGAGCACCACGACGTGGCGCCGATGGAGTCGGCGATGGCCACCGTCTCCTGGGAGGAGACCACGCGCGACGGGCTCGGCCACCTGACGCGCATCTTCGGCACCGGCCCCGTGACCGTCGCCGAGGGGCGCGCGGAGTTGGCGCGCCGCGTGGGCGAGGTGCAGGAGTCGTCGCGGCTCGGCATCCCGCCGATCGCGCACGAGGAATGCCTCACCGGCATCACGACGCTCGGCGCGACCGTGTACCCCGCCGCGATCGCCTGGGGCGCCACCTGGCGGCCCGAGCTGATCGAGGAGATGGCCGCCGCCATCGGCGCCGACCTCGCCGCCCTCGGCGTCCAGCAGGGACTCTCCCCGCTGCTCGACGTCGTCCGCGACTACCGTTGGGGCCGCGTCGAGGAGACCTGCGGCGAGGACCCGTACCTCGTCGGAAGCCTCGGCACCGCCTACGTGCGCGGCCTGCAGGGTGCCGGCGTGCACGCCACGCTCAAGCACTTCGTCGGTTACCCCGCGTCCAGGGCCGGCCGCAACCACGCGCCCATCTCCATGGGTCGCCGCGAGCTCGAGGACGTCATGCTGCCGCCCTTCGAGATGGCGGTGCGGGCCGGGGGAGTGAAGTCGGTGATGAACTCCTACTGCGACATCGACGGCGTGCCGTCGGTCGCCGACCCGTGGCTGCTGACGGAGGTGCTGCGCGACCGCTGGGGCTTCGAGGGCACCGTCGTCAGCGACTACTGGGCCATCCCGTTCCTCACCCACACACATCTGATCGCCCCCGACGGCGCGACGGCCGCCGCGCTGGCCCTGCGGGCCGGCATGGACATCGAGCTGCCGGAGACCGGCCCGTACGGCGACCTGGTGGAGGCCGTCGAGCGCGGCCTCGTCACCGAGGAGCTCATCGACCGCGCCGCGCTGCGGGCGCTGACCCAGAAGGCCGAGCTCGGCCTGCTCGACGCCGACTGGCGGCCCGCCGGCGGCGACGCGCCCGACCGCGATCTCGACTCCGCCGGCAACCGGGGCATCGCCCGCAGGATGGCCGACGAGTCCATCGTGCTGCTGAAGAACGACGGCGTGCTGCCGCTGGCGCCCGGCGACCGGAAGGTCGCGGTCGTCGGCCCGGTCTGGGAGGACGTGCGCTCGTTCATGGGCTGCTACTCGTTCCCCAACCACGTCATGTCGAAGCTGCCCGGCCGCCAGACCGGGCTGGACATCGCGAGCCTGGTCGAGACGCTGCCCGCGGCGCTCGGCGGCGAGGTGTCCTTCGCGCCCGGCTGCGGCTTCACCGACGGCACCGATGCTCAGCTCGACGAGGCGGTCGCGCTGGCTGCCTCGGCCGACCTGGCGATCGTGACGGTCGGCGACATCGCAGGCCTGTTCGGCATCGGTACCTCGGGCGAGGGCTGCGACGTCGAGGACCTCCGCCTCCCCGGTCGTCAGGGTGAGCTCGTCGAGCGGGTGCTGGCCACTGGCACCCCGGTCGTGCTGCTGCTGGTCACCGGCCGTCCCTACGCGCTCGGCGAGTACGCCGACCGCACCGCGGCCATCGTCTCGGCCTTCATGCCGGGCGTCGAGGGCGCCGCCGCGATCACGGCGGTGCTGACGGGCGAGACCAACCCGTCGGGCCGCCTGCCCATCGCGTTCCCCGCGCTGCGCGGCGGGCAGCCGGGCACCTACCTGAACCCGCTGCTCGGCTGGGTCAGCGACGGCATCTCCAACCTCGACCCGCGGCCGCTGTACCCCTTCGGTCACGGCCTGTCGTACACGTCGTTCGAGCACGGCGACCTCGTCGCCTCGGTTGATTCGATGGACGTCGAAGGAGCCGTCGATGTGTCCGTCACGGTCACCAACACCGGGGAGCGGGACGGCTCGGACGTCGTGCAGCTGTACCTGGAGGACCCGTGGGCCGAGGTCGTCCGCCCGCTCAAGCAGCTCGTCGGCTTCGCCAAGGTCGACGTGCCGGCCGGCGAGGCGCGCCGCGTGACGTTCAGCGTGCACGCGGACCGCACGTCCTTCACGGGCGTCGACCGGCGCCGCATCGTGGAGCCGGGCGAGATCCGGCTCTCGATCGGGCGCTCCAGCGAGGACCGGGGCGAGCCCGTCAGCGTCGAGATCACCGGGCAGCGTCGGGTGGTCGGCGAGGGCCGCGTGCTGACGACGCCCGTGGCCGTGGAGGTGCTCGGGGGCTAGACGGAAGGGGCGATCGGAGGCTAGGTTGAAGGGTCGATCGGGACGCCGATGATGCGGAACAGAGCGCGGGCAACCTCCGACGTGTCGTAATCGGTGGGGTCGATCCGGGTGATGCGCTCGAGGCTGAAGGAGCGGGGCTGCTCGGCCATGGCGAAGGAGTCAGGGCCTAGCTCCACTCGCCATGCCCAGGGGCGCCTCTTGGTGGTCATGGGCACGGCAACCACCATGCCCAAGAGTTCGTTGACGCGACGGTCGGACAGTACGAGATGAGGCCGGTGGCACCGCTGCTCATGGCCGCTGGTGGGCTCGAGGGAGGCCCAGACGACGTTCCCGCGATCTGGGATCATCGATCGGCCTCGTCCTCGAGGGTCTTTCGTTCCTCGGGCGAGTAGTCGGCGTCCAGGACCCAGTCGTCGCCGTCCTCCACGAGCGCGGCACGGTACTTCTCCGGGGTGAGATCCTCGAACGAGGCCCAGAATCGGCGGTCCTCCTCCTGGTCGAGCAGCCGATTGAGGAACTGTTCGACGGTCACGTGCTCGGCTCGCGCGCGTGTCGAGATGCGCTCGCGCAGGGGCTTGGTGACTGCGATCGTCGTTCTGCTCATATTCCTGAGTATACCTAGGAGGTATGCACGAGTCTGTGGGGCCAGCCCGCCCCTGTGTGCAGAAGCCGTGGCCGACGATGTGTAGTGCATGTGTCAGGAATGCCCGAGCGCAGAGTGCATCGACGCTGGGCCCAGGCAGTCCGCTACACCGGCCAAGCAGGCGGCACCGCCTAGATCAACGGACATCCCAACGATCCACAACTGACCGTCACCGCCCTCGAAGCCACACACCACGAGGCCCCCCACGGCATCTAGCCCCGGCGCTGAGAACAAAGGCTCCGCTGTCGGCCGCCGGACCCGATCCCCATGAGCGCGCAGGGACGCAGGATTGAGGGGTCTGCGCGCCAGGATGAGTAGCACTCAGAGCCTGACGGGCACATAGGTGCCAGTGTTGCGTGCGGTCGGGCGGAGGGGGTCTGAGAGCGCCACAATGGTCGCGTGACTACGCCTCAACCCGCTTCTGTCCCCGCAGTCGGCCCCATGCCCTCGGACGAGGAGATCCTGATCAGCCTCGCGCAGCGACAAGAGGAGATCAACGCTGCCTGGGATCGTGTCGAGGCGAAAGCTAAGGAGTTGGTTGCTCAGACCGGTCAGACCGCCACCACCATCAGCATCTTCTGTGGCTACGGCAACTTCACCCACTATGACGAGGAGCGATTCGACTGGACTGACCCTGACGGCGCCCGCCACACTCTCGAATGGGGCGAAGTCGAAGGGATGGATGCCGCTTGGGAGGCACTCGGCGGCCGGCTCTACGATCTGGCCTCATTGACCTATCCATCGCCAGGCGAAGTCAACCGCGAATGGTTGCAACTCGGCGACCACGACCTGGCGCTCCTGATCTACGGAGTGGAAGACGACGAGGGCTTCTACAACGAAGAGGAGTCGCCCATCTATCAGCGCTTCCTGGAGATCGATCGGGACCGCAGCCAATAGCCCATAAACTGAGGTCGTTGCCCGGGGGCGGGCAACGCGCATACGCCAACCGGAGCGAGGACTGGTCATCGAGCCTGGTGAGGATCCGCGCTCCCAGGGACAGATGGGTGGCCAATAGGGGCGAGAAACTGGGACGGCCGGCACAACCGCCTCCCCGTCTATCAGCTGCGAATAGCCCTGCCACTAGCGCGGATACGCGATAGCTTTGCCGCGTGAGACATCGCACCGACGAGTACTGCGCCTTCACCGGATCACCCGAGAGCCGGCTCGTTTTCGCGCTGAACTCTGCTGATGAGATCGAGTACCTGCCCGAGAACGCCGCGCCAGAGTTCAAAGAGCGCCGAAAGCAGGGCGAGACGTTCTCCTGTGTCGTGCCGGAGTGCGGGTCGCCTGCGCTGACCGTGGTCGATCGAGGAGACCGGAGACACGGGTTCTCCCACGTGGCCGGCGGTGGGCATGATCGGGTAGGGATCGCCCACCTGCAGTGCCAACTGCTGATAAAGCGCTGGTTGACCAACCGGTACCCGATGCTCGAGGTCGACCTCGAAGTAACGACCTTGGATGGGCGGCGGCGTGCTGACGTGATGGCGACCTCACCGGCGACCGGCGCGCAGATCGCGTTCGAGGTCCAGTACGCACACATGTCTTCCAATCAGTGGCGAGCGCGTCATGACTCCTACCGAGAGCTGGGCATCGTGGATGTGTGGCTGTGGGGGTATGGAGGCGACCACTTCCACCGGTCAAGGAACGCATCTGATGTGGTGGTATTGGGCCCGACCCTGTCGGCTGTTGCAGATGCTGGTGCGCCTGTTCTTTTCATCGATCCCAGTTTCGAGAGCATCGGATACGCCACGAAGCGCGCATGGGACAGCGGGCAACGCGTGCTGAGTACCGTGGGAGCGGGGGAGCTGCAGTCAGAGAGACTGGATGCGTTCAGACTGGACAACGAGCGACGTTTTGTCACCGACGAGCTGGCAGCGCTGCTGCGGACATCTGTTCGCGTCAAACTCGCTGCTGCGAGGCGTCAGGCCGAGAGGGAGGAACATGCACGCAGGATGCTGGAGGTCAGGGAGCGGTTCTTCGCCAGGGTGCAGAGCAAGTCTGAGGCTCACGCCGTTGCCTGGGAGACAAGCTCCGAGCGCCACCGCATCGTGACGATCTTCGGCAGCTTCCCCGGCTACCTGCAGCACACACCAGCCAGCGGGGGAACCGTCATCCAGCTACCGTTCCCTCCCGCGATGTGGCAATCAAAGCTCTACCTCAACCATGTGTATCGGCGCCGGTGCGGACAACAGGTCAGTATCCGCAAGATGGTCCAGGAACTCGAGGCGATGGACCGCGACGTTCGGTTCCCCGAGGAAGCAGTCAGGAGTTGGCTCGGCGAACTCGAGAAGCATGGCATCGTCGCGAAACGCGAATCACGATACCTCTACGACAAGTGGCCGAAGTACGAGATCGCCGCACAAGACATCGGCCCCCTACCATCTCTTGTGACCCCGCCTGGGTGAAGTTGACCCAGCCCCTGGGCTCCCTCGGTACTGCTATGGCTGGTGCCGATGAGACCAACCCCGAGGCCCCGGGCCTTTGCGTCTCCGCCGGGCGGGCTTTCTGTCGCCGTGGGTCTAGAGAGGCTCGCCGCAGCTCATGCAGACGGTCTCGCCCTCCTCGAGGATCATGCCGCAGCAGTACGAGGCGCCCCCGGTATCATCGGGACCCCACTCGCAGCCGAGCTCCTTGTGGATCGTCAGTTCCAAGGGATAGCCGAAGTCGGCACTTCAGCTGGGACAGACGTAGTCGTTCATCGTGATGCGGTCGCTCATGGGCGTCGCGGGTTGCGGAGCCAGCCCAGGCTTGCAAGTTCCTGCGATCCATCCAGTCTCCACTTAGCTCAGGAACCCGCACCTTGGGAAGCCATTCCCACCGCGAGTCGCGCGTTGCTGAAGGTCGCCACCGACACCCACTCGAAGGTCGCTTCTCCTCTGGAGATTGTGCTGGTTGGTCGGCGCGGCTGCCTGGTTGAGAACGCGACACGGCCCCGGCGGATGCCGGGGCCGTGTCGTTGTCTCTGCGGGAGTTTCAGGCGTCCGAGCCGGACAGCACCCTGAAGGCCTCCTCGGAGGAGTCGCGGAGGAACTGCGCGCAGCGCTCCTGCTCCTCGGTCTCGCCGATGCGGCCGGCCGCGACGCTCAGCGCCCACAAGGCGCGGAGGAAGCCGCGGTTCGGCTCGTGCTCCCAGGGGATCAGTCCCGAACCCTTCCAGCCGTTGCGGCGCAGCTGGTCGAGGCCCCGGTGGTAGCCGGTACGGGCGTACGCGTACGCCGCGACCGCGCCCCCGAGCCCCTCGTCCTGCAGGCAGGTCTCGGCGAGCAGCGCCCAGCACAGCGACGACGTCGGGTGCGCCGCCACCACCTCCAGGAAGTGGTCCCGGCCCCGCTCCGCGATGGCGGCCAGGGCGGGATCCTCCGGCAGGCTGACCACGACGTCGGCGGCCATCAGGTTCGGGTGCGTCTCGCTCATGGGAGCAGCCTATCCGTCACAGCTCGCCCAGGCCGTTCGACACGAACTGCGCGAGCGCCTCGACCGCCTGTTCCGCCTCGGCACCCGTCGCGGTGAACTCCAGCAGGTCACCCTTGCGGGCGGCCAGCGTGGCCAGGCCGATGCTGCTCTTCGCCGACACCGGGCCGGCGTCGCCGCAGCTGACCTTCACCTCCGCGTCGAAGCTGCGCGCCTGGGCGACCAGTTCGGCGGCCGGCCTGGCGTGCAGGCCGGTGGTGTTGACGATGACGGCCTCCGAGTGGGCCGTGTCGTCCTCGGACGCCTCCTCGACGGGGGAGACCTGCGGAGCCGGCACCGGCGGCGTGCCGAGGGCGGACAGCTTCGGGGTCAGCCCCTGGTCCGCCTCGGCTGCGACCTCGTCGATCGATGCGCCGCCGGTCGCACGCACCACGGCTGCGACGAGGCCCTCGACGAAGGGGGCGGGCAGGATGCGGACGTCCGTGCCGGGCTGGTCGTAGAGTTCGACGCCGAGTTCCGCGCTCATCAGCGCGGAGCCCATGTCGACGAGCACGACGACGCCGTCCCCCTGGTCCACGTCCGCCAGCGCTGACGTGACGGCCGTCGCGTCGGTGCCGAGGCCCCCGTCGGACGTGCCCGCGGCCAGGGCGATGGGCGGGGCATCCCCGTGGACCATCTGCATGGCTAGCTCGACGGCGGCCTCCGCCAGGGCATGGCTGTGCGATACGACGACGATTCCGACTGCCACGGGTCAGCCGATCGCGTCGACGAGAGCGTCGAACAGCAGGACGGCGGACGTGGCGCCCGGATCGAGGTGCCCGCGGGAACGCTCGCCCAGGTAGCTCGCGCGCCCCTTGCGGGCGATCATCGGCTCGGTCGCGTCCCGGCCGGCGGCCGCGGCGGCCTGGGCGGCCTTCGCAGCCGAGGCCAGGTCGCCGCCGTCGGCCAGCGACGTGTCGAAGGCGTCGAGGCCCGGGGTGAGCGCGTCGACCATGGTCTTGTCACCCAGTTCCGTCTTGCCGCGCGCGATCAGGCCATCGAGGCCGGCCCGCAGCGCGGTCGCGAACTCTGCCGGCGACAGCTCCGTCACCGCGCCCGTGTTCATGCCCATCCGCATCAGCAGGGTGCCGTAGAGCGGGCCGGCGGTGCCACCGACGGTGCTCACGAGCGTCATGCCGGCCTTCTTCAGCAGGGCGTCGACGGTGTTGGCCTCGTCGAGGTGCTCGACGACCGCGGCGGTGCCGCGGGCCATGTTGGTGCCGTGGTCGGCGTCACCGATCGCCGAGTCGAGCTCCGTCAGGTAGGCCTTCTGGTCGCCGACGAGTTCGGCGTAGCGCCGCAGCCATGCGGCCAACAGATCGAGGGTCAGTTCAGTTGCGCTCACAGGCCCCACCGTAGCCCCGCCGTGTTCACGGGCGCGTCCCAGAGGCCGAGGATCTCATCGTCGGCCTTGACGAGCGTCAGGGAGCAGCCGGCCATGTCCAGGCTGGTGATGTAGTTGCCCACCAGGTTGCGCTCGATCGTGACGCCGGCCGCCTCCAGCAGCTCGACGACCTCCCCGTACATGAGGTACAGCTCGATGAGCGGGGTGCCGCCCATGCCGTTGAGCATGACGATGACCGAGGAGCCGGAGTAGTCGAGGTCGGCCAGGATGGGCTCGACGAGCTGCTTCGCGATCGTCTTCGCGTCGGCGATGGGCTCGCGGTGTCGACCGGGCTCGCCGTGGATGCCGATGCCGATCTCCATCTGGTCCTCGGGCAGGTCGAACGTCGGCTTGCCGGCCGCGGGGACCGTGCAGGACGTGAGCGCCATGCCCATGGAACGCCCGCCCTCCAGCACCTTCTCGGCGAGCGCCTTGACGGCGGCGAGGTCGCGGCCCTCCTCGGCGGCGGCGCCGACGATCTTCTCGAGCAGCACCGTCGTGCCGACGCCGCGGCGGCCGGCGGTCCAGGTGGAGTCCTCGACGGCGACATCATCGGCGACGACCACGGCCTCTACGTTCACGCCCTCACCCGCGGCCAGCTCGGCGGCCATCTCGAAGTTCATCACGTCGCCCGTGTAGTTCTTGACGATGTGCAGCACGCCTGCGCCGTTGTCGACGCCGACGGTGGCGGCGAGCACCTGGTCGGGCGTCGGTGAGGTGAACACCTCGCCACAGGCGGCCGCGTCGAGCATGCCCTGGCCGACGAAGCCGCCGTGCATGGGCTCGTGGCCCGAGCCGCCGCCGGAGATCAGCGCGACCTTCCCTGCGTCCTTGGGGGTCGCCCGGAAGATGACCCGGTTCTCATGGTCGACCCGCACCCCCTTGTCGGATGCCTCGATGCCCTTGAGAGCGTCGGCGATCACTGAGTCGGGGGAGTTGATGAGCTTCTTCACGGGATCCTCCTGCGTCGTTGCAACGGGCGCCAAGTGTGCGCGCACACCCCATTCTTCCACCGCCGTGCCCGGCGCAACAGGGCCAGTTGGGGCGGGTTTCGGCGGCTTCCGGCTCGGTGTCGGTGAGGCCGGGTAGTATGCCGTTGCAAGGCCCCGGGCACGTTGCACGGGGCCCAATCCATGCAAGGAAGTGAACTCCATGCCGAGTGTTGTTGTGGTGGGCGCCCAGTGGGGCGACGAGGGCAAGGGTAAGGCGACCGATCAGCTGGGCGACCGCGTCGACGTCTGCGTGCGCTACTCCGGCGGTAACAACGCGGGTCACACGCTGGTCGTGAACGGCGAGAAGTTCGTCCTGCACCTGCTCCCGTCGGGCATCCTCAACCCGAACACCACCACCGTGATCGGCAACGGCGTTGTCGTGGACCTGGACGTGCTGGCCGAGGAGCTCGAGGTGCTGCACTCGCGCGGCGTCGACGTGCCGCACCCGCTCATCAGCGCCAACGCGCACATCATCACCGAGTACCACCAGGTGCTCGACAAGGTTACCGAGCGCTTCCTGGGCAAGCGGAAGATCGGCACCACCGGCCGCGGCATCGGCCCGTGCTACTCCGACAAGATCAACCGGCTGGGCATCCGCATCCAGGACCTGCTCGATGAGTCGATCCTGAGGCAGAAGGTCGAGGCGGCGCTGGACCAGAAGAACCAGCTGCTGGTCAAGGTCTACAACCGTCGCCCGATCGAGGTCGACCACGTCGTCGACGCGCTCATGAAGCACGCCGAGGCGATCCGCCCGCACATCATCGACTCGGGCCGCTACGTGAACGACGCGCTCGACGAGGGCAAGGTCGTCCTGTTCGAGGGGGCCCAGGCGCACCACCTCGACGTCGACCAGGGCACCTACCCGTACGTCACGTCGTCCAACCCGACCGCGGCGGGAGCTACCACGGGCGGCGGCGTCGGCCCCACCCGCATCAACCGCACCATCGGCATCGCGAAGGCCTACACCACCCGCGTCGGCGAGGGCCCGTTCCCGACCGAGCTGTTCGATGACGACGGAGAGAGGCTGCGCCAGGCCGGCGGCGAGTTCGGCGCCACGACCGGCCGCCCCCGTCGCTGCGGCTGGTTCGACGCGCTTGTCGTCGAGCAGGCCGTCAAGATCAACGGCTTCACCGACATCTTCCTCACGAAGCTCGACATCCTGAGCGGCTGGGAGCAGATCCCGGTGTGCGTCGCGTACGAGGTCGACGGCGTCCGCACCGACGTCATGCCCATGACGCAGTCCGATTTCCACCATGCCGTGCCGGTCTACGAGTACCTCGACGGCTGGAGCGAGGACATCTCCGAGGCCCGCGTGTTCGACGACCTGCCGGCCAACTGCCAGGCCTACGTGCACCGCCTGGAGGAGCTGATCGGCTGCCGCATCTCCGGCATCGGGGTCGGCCCGGGCCGCGAGCAGTCCGTCGCCATCAACGAGCTGGTCTGACACAGGCATGACGCGGGGCACGCGTCGCCTCGTCACGACCCTGGTCGTCGGCCTCGTGCTGTTCATGGTCGCGACGGTGGCCATCGCCATCTGGCAGGAGGACATCGGCTGGGGCTGGTGGTGGGCCGTGCCGGTCGGCGGCGGCTTCATAGCCGCGATCGTCGGCTTCCGCATCCTCGTCCAGCGTTCCCAGGAGGCGGCGGAGAGGGCGGACGCGCTCGACTAATGTGGCGCGGGTGAAGACCCTCCTGCTCGGCTCCGGCGGGCGCGAACACGCGCTGGCCCGCTCGCTGGCCTCCGATCCACTCGTCACCGCACTGCACGCCGCTCCCGGCAACCCGGGCATCGCGGCGCTCGCGACCCTGCACGCCGTCGACGCCGCCGACCCCGACGCCGTCGTGGCGCTGGCCCGCGAGCTGGCCGTCGACCTCGTCGTCATCGGCCCTGAGGCCCCGCTCGTCGCGGGCGTCGCCGACGCGCTGCGCGCCGCGGGCATCGACGCCTTCGGGCCGGGTCGGGAGGCCGCCGTGCTGGAGGGGTCGAAGGCCTTCGCCAAGGACGTGATGGCAGCCGCCGGCGTGCCGACCGCCGAGGCCCGCGTCTGCGGGAGCCGCGAGGAGTACGAGGCGGCCCTCGACGCGTTCGGAGCCCCGTACGTCGTGAAGAACGACGGGCTCGCGGCCGGCAAGGGCGTCGTCGTGACCGACGACCGCGACGCCGCGCTGGAACACGCGCAGTCATGCGGGCGCGTCGTGATCGAGGACTACCTCGACGGCCCGGAGGTCTCGCTGTTCGCCATCTGCGACGGGGTGCGCGGCCTTCCGCTGATGCCCGCCCAGGACTACAAGCGTGTGGGCGACGGCGACGCCGGCCCCAACACCGGCGGGATGGGCGCCTACTCGCCGCTGACCTGGGCCGAGCCCGGGCTCGTCGACCAGATCATGGCCGAGGTCGTCGACCCGACGCTGCGGGAGATGGCCCGCCGCGGCACGCCCTTCATCGGCCTGCTGTACGCCGGCCTCGCGCTGACGTCGAAGGGGCTGCGCGTCGTGGAGTTCAACGTCCGCTTCGGCGACCCTGAGACGCAGGCCGTCCTGGCTCTGCTGAAGACGCCGCTGGGTGGGGTGCTGCGCGCGGCGGCGCGCGGTGAGTTCGACGCCGTGGGGGAGCTCGAGTGGTTCGACGGAGCGGCCGTCGTGGTCGTCGAGGCGGCCGAGGGGTACCCGGGCACCCCGGTCACGGGCACGCCGATCGGGTTGCCGGCCGACGAGAAGGACGCCTACGTCCTGCACGCCGGGACGCGGCTCGACGGGGACGAACTGGTGTCGTCGGGCGGGCGCGTGCTGGGCATCGTCGGCCGCGGCGCCGACGTCGAGGAGGCGAGGAGCCGAGCCTACGATCTGGTCTCACAGGTTCGACTCGCGGGGGGCTTCCACCGCACCGACGTCGGCCTGCCACACTGAACACCGTGACCACCTCCAGACGCGCCGTCCTGCTCGGCGCGGTGGGCGCGACAGCCGCGCTCGCCGCCTGCCAGGGCGAGACCCCCGAGATCACCCCCACCCCGACGCCGGAGAGCCCCTCGCCGTCGCCCAGCCCCTCGCCGAGCCCGTCGCCCGAGCCGAAGATCACGTGGCCGCTCAACGGCCGCGAGGTCAAGAACGAGAAGCTGCTAGACAGGCCGGCGGTCGCGGCCAAGGTACCGAACCTCAAGAACGAGAACCCCCAGTGGGGGCTGCTGGACGCCGACATCATCTTCTGCCAGCCCAACGGCTTCGCCTACACGCGCCTGGTCTCGGTGTTCCACAGCAAGTACCCCGAGGCCGTGGGGCCGATCCGGTCCATCCGGCCGGTCGACGTGCCGCTGCTGTCGCCGATGAAACCGCTGCTCGCCAACACCGGCGCGGCGGACTGGGTGCTGAAGTACTTCGACGCGCACGACGACTACATCGAGCGCATGACCTACCTCGACTGGCGTGGCACCGACGCGTTCAGCGTCGACCAGGACCGGCTCTATCAGCTCAACGGGCAGACGTACTACGACCGCGCGATCCAGGCCCACCCCAAGGGCATGGCCGAGCTGGCGACCCGCATGAAGAAGAAGCCGAGCCAGTACCTGCCGTTCGCCGAGACCGCGGAGGAGGCCTCGACGGCCGACTCCAAGAAGAAGGCCACCACCATCGCGGTGCCCTACGGCAGCGCGCACAAGTACGACATGAGCTACGAACTCGCTGACAACGGCATGTACCTGCGCAGCCAGCCCTGGGGCGAGCACGTGCTGGCCGACGGCAAGCGCGTCACGGCCCACTCGGTCCTGATCATCTCCGCCGAGTGGCGGATGGACAAGATCTGGGAGGGCTCCGGCGCCGCCGACCCCGTCGTCGACATCATCGACGCCAAGGGGAGCTTCACCTACTGCCACGGCGGCAGGCGCGTCACCGGCACCTGGAAGAAGGGCGCCATCAACAAGCGCTTCACGTTCACGTGCAAGGACGGCTCGAAGCTGAAGGTCGCGCCCGGTCGCACGTTCGTCGAGTTGCCGTCGCCGAGTGCCGACCTGCAGTTCGGCTGAGCCGCCGCGTCCGTCCCGGCTCCACACGCCACCCTTCTCGACCGACGCCACCCCTACCGACCGACGCCACCGCTATCGACACATGCCACCGCCAGGGCGGTGGCATGTGCGAACAAGGGTGGCGTCTGTCGGTAAGGGTGGCGTCGAGCGTCTGGCAAGGGCCCGGGGCGCGATCACCGAGTGCCTAGTCTCGTCCAGATGGTAGATCCAGACTCGTCCAGATGTTAGATATAGATCCGTCCAAATGTTAGATTGAGACTCGTCCAAATGTTAGATTGAGCGCATGCCGTACCAGCGAAGGATCGTTGACGACCTACTCGATTCCGTGTTCATCCCCGGCGGACTCGCTGCGGTCGCGCTGGAGGGCGCCAAGGGAGTTGGGAAGACCGCGACCGGAACACAGCGTGCCTCCACCGTGCTCACCCTGACAGCCGCCGGGCAACGTGAGGCCCTCGCCGCCAATCCGGACCTCGTGGTTCAGGTGCCAACGCCGGTCCTGATCGATGAGTGGCAGCTGGAACCCGCAGTGTGGGATCGCGTCCGACATGCGGTGGACGATGACCCCACCGGGGGGCGGTTCCTGCTCGCCGGTTCAGCCGGCGTGGCACCGGGGGTGCGAGTTCACTCCGGTGCTGGACGGATCGTGCGACTCGCGATGCGTCCGCTCGCGATCAGCGAGCGCGGTCTGCTCGAGCCTCGCGTCTCGTTGGCCGCACTGCTCGCCGGCGACGTGACGGAGGTGGAAGGAACGTCGGAGGTCTCGCTCGACGACTACGTCGACGAGATCATGCGGTCGGGACTGCCCGGTATCCGCGATCTGCCCGACCGTGCCCGCCGGCTGCAACTCGACAGCTACCTCAGCCGGATCGTCGAACACGAGCTGCCGGAGAACGGGGCAGCTGTGCGCCGGCCCGCCGCGTTGCGCGCCTGGCTCGCCGCCTATGCCGCGGCGACCTCGACCGATGCCGGGTACGCCACGGTTCTGGACGCTGCCACGCCGGGCGAGGGTGACAAGCCGGCCCGGCAGACGGCCGACGTGTATCGGGAGCACCTCACACGCATCTTCGTACTCGATCCCGTCGAGGCGTGGATTCCCGCCTTCGCGCCCCTGAAGCGGCTCACCCTGGCGCCGAAGCACCACCTGGTCGATCCTGCGCTGGCCGCCCGCCTTGTGGGCGTTGGAAAGCAGAGCCTTCTCCGGGGTGTGGGTCACCCCCTGCCCGGAGCCCGGGCTGTCACCTGGCTCGGCGCTCTCTTCGAGTCGCTGGTGACCCAGTCTGTCCGGGTCTACGCGGAGGCGGCAGGGGCACGAGTCGGCCACCTGCGGACCAAGAACACCGAGCACGAGATCGACCTGATCGTCGAGGGGGACGATCACCAGGTCGTCGCGATCGAGGTGAAGCTCGCCGGCACGGTCGAGGCCGCGGATGTGCGCCATCTCAACTGGCTGCACGGCGTCCTCGGGGAACGACTCGCTGCGCGGGTCGTGGTCTACCCGGGCCGCTACGCCTACCGCAGGTCGGACGGCGTGTTCGTGGTGCCGCTGGCGCTCCTGGGGCCGTGAACCAGACCAGAGAGGCATGTCCTCGTCGGACGGTGGTCAGTACATGACAGACGCCACCCCTCTTGACCGACGCTACCGCTGTTGACACATGCCACCGCCAGGGCGGTGGCATGTGTCAACAAGGGTGGCGCCTGCATGTAAGGGTGGCGTGTGTCGGTAAGGGTGGCGTCTGGGCAGGCGGGCGCCTGACGACCCTGAGGCCGACAGGCGAGGGCGACGCAGGCGCAGGCAATAGCGGTCAGGGGAGCAGCGGGGGCACCGCGGCCGTCGGGTGGTGCAGCCAGCCGGCGGGGACGCCCAGGCCCTCGACCAGCTCCTGCGAGCGACCCCGGAGCTCCCCGACGAGCTTGTCGACCTCCGCGGTGACCGCCTTGCTGCGGCGGGGCTCGAAAGCCTCGTGCTCCAGATACCAGGCGCGGTTGGCCTCGATGGTGGCCAGGGCGTACAGGTCGCAGACCTTCACCAGCAGCGCGCGGACGTAGTCGTCGTCGCACTCGGCGATGCCCTCGATGAACGCCTCGAGAACCACGCGGTCGATGTGGGCGCGGGCGGCCTCGAGCATGTGCGTCTGGCAGGCGTTGGTCGCCGCGAAGGAATCCTTCTCCTTCGCCGCGGCGCGCATGCGCTGAGCGAGGCCCTCGACGGTGTGCTGCTCGCGGAACTCGAACAGCGATACGTGCCAGCCGCGCATCCGGATGCGCTCGGCCTCGGGCTTGAGGTCGGCGGCGGCGACGAGGCGCTCGATGACAGAGCGGGCTGTGGTGCGCTCCAGGACGGTCGTGCCGATCAGCTTGGCGGTCTTCTGCGCCGTGCCGCGCAGATCCATGTCGCCCCACGTCGACTTGTAGTCGAGCAGCAGCGCTTTGGCGACCAGCTGCAGCAGGACGGTGTTGTCGCCCTCGAACGTGGCAAAGATGTCGGCGTCCTGGCGGGCGAGCGTGATGCCGTTGTCGGACATGAAGCCCGCGCCGCCGCATGCCTCGCGGCAGGTCTGCAGCGTGTCGTTGGCCCAGCGGGTCAGCGTGGCCTTCATGCCGGCGGCCCTGGTCTCCAGCTCGCGGGCCGCGATGGGGTCGGACCCGGCCGCGTCGGTGATGCGCTGGAGCTGCAGAGCCAGCTCGTTCTGCGCGAAGCCGTAGGCGTAGGCGCGGGCGACCTCAGGCAGCAGGCGGCGCTGATGCGTCAGGTAGTCCATCAGGTGCACCTCCTCGCCCAGGCCGGGGGCGCGGAACTGGCGGCGCCGGTTGGCGTAGTCGACGGCGATCGTCAGGCCCTTGCGGGCCGCGGAGGCGGCGCCCCCGCCCACGCAGATGCGGCCGCGCACCAGCGTGCCGAGCATGGTGAAGAAGCGGGCGTTCTTGGACTTGATGTCGGAGCGGTAGACGCCGTCGGCGTCGACACCGCCGTAGCGGTTCAGCAGCATCTCGCGCGGGACGTGGACGTGGTCGAACGCGATGGTGCCGTTGTCGACGCCGAGGAGGCCGCCCTTGTGGCCGTGGTCGCCGGTCGTGACGCCGGGCAGGTCGTCGCCCTGCTCGTCACGGATCGGGACGAGGGCCACGTGAACGCCCTGGTGCGCGCCATCGACCCACAGCTGCCCGAACACGGCGGCCATCCGGCCGTCGCGGGCCGCGTTGCCGATGTAGGCCTTCGCGGCGGTGGGGGTGGGGGAGTCGACGACGAACTCGGCCGTGGTCGCGTCCCAGGTGATGGTGGTCTCGATCGACTGCACGTCGGAGCCGTGGCCGAGTTCCGTCATGGCGAAGCAGCCCGGGAGCGACACGTCGATCGCCGACGGCAGGAACGTCTCGTGGTGCCACTGCGTGCCGAGGTTGACGATCGCACCGCCGAACAGGCCGTGCTGCACACCGGACTTGATCGTGAGCGAGAGGTCGCCCATGGCCATCATCTCGAAGTTGGCGACGGACTCGGCCGCGTTGCCGCTGCCACCGACCTCGGTCGGGAAGCCAGCCGTCACGAAGTTGCGCCCGGCCAGCTCGACGACCTTGGCCAGCGTCCAGTCGCGGGCCTCCTCCATGCCGAGCGCGGTGTCGCGGACCACGTCATCGGCGGTCACCTCGTCGCGCCAGCGCTGCTTCAGGGCATGGAACGGGCCGTCGAGGGAACGGCGGAGGGCCTCACCGGTGGGGGTGGTCGTGGGGGTCTTGGCGTGCATGGGTCAACTCCTTCGTTGAGCGTCGAACGCGGGGATGAACAGTTGGTCGATGTAGTCGACGACGTCCTCGCGCGGGCGTCGGAGGTTGGTGACGATCCACCGGTCGGCGACGGCCCAGATGAAGCCGACGGCGCCGTGCCCCCAGGTGTTGGCCGGCTCCTCATCGAGCCCCTCGCGGCGTAGCCAGGAGCGCATCGCTTCCGAGACCGTGTTGCCGATCCGCGTGGTGATCGAGAGGACGGGATCCTCGGTGGGGGTATCGCCCGTGGGTCGGGAAGAGACGAAGAAGTAGAGGTTGCGGTCGCGCTCGACAACGCCGAGGTAGGCGTCGGCCAGCCGGGAGACGAGGTCGCGTGGGTCGAGAGCGTCGTCGAAGGGCAGCTTGCGGACGATGTAGTCGCCGACGGACTCCGCGACCGCCTGGTAGAGGCCGGACTTGTCGTGGAAGTGCCGGTAGAGCACGGTCTTCGACGTGCCGGCGAACGCGGCGATCTCGTCCATCCCGATGTTGGGGCCGAGGCTGCGGATCGCGCGCACGGCGGCCTCGACGAGCTCGCGCCGCCGCTGGAGGTTGTGCTGCTCCCAGCGCGTCGCGCGGCCGTCGACAGCCTCCTGCCCGGTGTCCTGCGTCGTCGCCATGGAACACAAGGTACCCGAAACTTTGAGTATCTGCTACCGTCGGTTACAGATACGTCTGGAAGGAAACCGATGACTCAACGCAGAGCCGTCATCGTCGGGGGCAACCGCACCCCCTTCGTCAAGGCCGGCGGCGCCTACGCGTCCGCCTCGGCGCAGGACCTGCTCACCGCGGCCCTCGACGGGCTCGTCGCCCGATTCGGGCTCGCCGGCGAACAGGTCGACGAGGTCGTCGCGGGCGCCGTGCTGAAGCACACCCGCGACTTCAACCTCACCCGCGAGGCCGTGCTCGGGTCGTCGCTGTCGCCCCACACGCCCGCCGTCGACCTCGCGCAGGCGTGCGGCACCGGTCTGGAGGCTGTGGTCTACGCGTCGAACAAGATCCGCCTCGGCCAGGCGGACGTCGCCATCGCCGGCGGCGTCGACTCCGCCTCCGACGCCCCGATCGTCGTCACCGAGCCGCTGCGCCGCGCGCTGCTCAAGCTCAATCGGGCCCGCACGCTGCCCGACAAGCTGAAGGCGCTGTCCCGGATCCGACCGCAGGACCTCGCGCCCGTGCCGCCCGCGGTCGTCGAGCCGCGCACCGGGCTCAGCATGGGGGAGTCGCAGGCTCTCACCACGAAGAAGTGGGGTGTCACGCGCGAGGCGCAGGACGAGCTGTCCGTGGCGTCGCACCACAACCTGGCCGCCGCCTGGAACGCCGGCTTCTTCGACGACCTGGTCACCGGCTACCTCGGCGTCGCCCGCGACGCGCTGCTGCGCCCCGACACCTCCGTGGAGGCGCTGGCCAAGCTCAAGCCCGTGTTCGGCAGGGGCGACGGCGCGACCATGACGGCCGGCAACTCCACCGCCCTGACCGACGGCGCCGCCGTCGCACTGGTCGCGGAGGAGTCCTACGCCCGCGGCCGCGGCTGGCCGGTACTGGCCAGCCTCGTCGACGCGCAGGTCGCCGCCTCCGACTACGTGACGGGAACCGAGGACCTGCTGCTGGCCCCCGTACGCGCCATCCCACAGCTGCTGGAGCGCAACTCCCTCACGCTTGACGACTTCGACCTCATCGAGATCCACGAGGCCTTCGCCAGCACGGTGCTGGCCACCCTCAAGGCGCTGGAGGAAGGCGGGATCGGTACCGTCGACCGCGCGAAGCTCAACGTCAACGGCTCGTCGCTGGCCGCGGGCCACCCCTTCGCCGCCACCGGCGGCCGGATCGTCGCCTCGCTCGCGAAGAAGCTCGCCGAGCGCGGCCCCGGCTCCAAGGGGCTCATCTCCATCTGTGCAGCCGGCGGCCAGGGCGTCGTCGCGATCCTGGAAGCGGTGTGACATGGACATCCTCGAGACCCTCTACGGCACCCGCGCCGGGAAGTTCGTCGCCAACAAGGCCGGCCTGGCCGACCCGCCCCGGCTGCGCCGCGGCCGCGTGCTGCCCACCGGCCCCGTCGTGCTCGGCGAGCTCGACGGTGCGGGCATCGGCCGCGCGACGCTCGAGCTGCTCGGCATCACACCCGGCCAGCCCACGTTGGACCTGCCGGAGAACCGCACCCGCGACGAGAACGGCCGCGAGCAGGCGCCCCGCTACGTGACGAAGCCCGGCGCCATCGTCGTCGACGCCACCGGCGTCCGCGAGATCGTGCAGCTGGAGGGCATCCGCGCTCTGCTGCGCCCGGTCATGCGCGGCCTCGAGCCGTCGGGCCGCGTCATCATCCTCGCCACCGACGCCTCCGCGGTCGAGGGGCTGGAAGCCAAGGCTGTCGCACAGGGCATCGACGGCATCAACCGCACCGTCGGCAAGGAGCTGCGCGCCGGGTCGACGTCCAACCTCGTCTTCGTGAAGGAGGGCGCAAAGGCCGGCGACCTCGCCTCCACGCTCAGCTTCCTGCTCGAGGGGCGCTCGGCGTTCGTGTCCGGCCAGACGTGGCGCGTCGGCCCGCAGAAGGTCGCGCACGACCTCGACGCGAAGCCGTTCGCCGGCCGCGTCGTCGTCGTCACGGGCGCGGCCCGCGGCATCGGCGCGGCGATCGCCCGCACGTTCGGCCGCGACGGCGCCACCGTCGTCGCCGTGGACATGCCGCAGTCCGGCGACGCGCTCGCGAAGGTCGCCAACGAGCTCGGCGGCTCCGCGCTGCAGCTCGACATCACCGCCGCCGACGCCGGCGAACGGATCGCTGCCCACGTCGCGTCCCGCCACGGCGCCGACGCGCGGATCTGGGCCATCGTCCACAACGCGGGCATCACGCGCGACAAGCTGCTCGCCAACCTGGACGAGAAGCGCTGGGCGTCCGTGCTCGACGTCAACCTCGCCGCCGAGATGCGCATCAACGCCTTCCTGCTCAGCCACGACGTGCCGGGCGGGCTGGCCGAGGAGGCGCGGATCGTCGGCATCGCGTCGACGTCGGGCGTCGCGGGCAACAAGGGCCAGACCAACTACGCGGCCTCCAAGGCCGGCGTGATGGGGCTCGTCTGGGCCATGCGCGACGAGCTCGCCGACCGGCCGATCACCGTCAACGCGGTCGCGCCCGGCTTCATCGAGACCGAGATGACCGCGGCGATCCCATTCATCTCGCGCGAGATCTTCCGCCGCACCAACTCGCTCAGCCAGGGTGGCGACCCCGTCGACGTGGCCGAGACGCTGGCCTACCTGTGCGGCCCGGCGTCCTCGGGCGTCGACGGGCAGGTCATCCGCGTGTGCGGGCAGAACCTCGTGGGGGCCTGACGTGGCGCGGCGCGTGATCGAGCTGAAGGAGCCGCCCGCCACCGGGCGGCTGCTGATCAAGGGGCTGGCCGGGGCCGTCGGCAAGCGGGGCGGGCGGGTCGCCGCGCTGCCGGAGCTGGTCTACCTCCTCGAGGACGCCGGTCAGCACGTCGGCCGCCTCGCGGCCTACGACCACCTGACGGGCTTCGCGCTGGCCGACTCGGTGCCGGCCACCTGGCTGCACGTGCAGACCTTCCCGCTGCAGGCCGCGCTGCTCGCCGCCGACGAGTTCCCTTTCCCGCTCGCCGGGCTGGTGCACGTCAGCAACACCATGACGCTGCACCGGCCCGTCGGATTGGGCGAGCGGCTGCGGATCACGGTGCAGGCCGAGGGCCTGGCTCCGCACGCCAAGGGTGCGACGTTCGACATGGTCTCGCGCATCAAGGTGGGCGACGAGACCGTCTGGGAGGGCTCCTCGAACTACCTCGCCACCGGCGCGAAGGTGCCAGGCGAGGCCAGAGCGGGCCTGCGGCTGGAGGCCACGACGGCCACGCCGTCGCAGCTGTGGCGGCTGCCGGCCGACCTCGGCCGCCGCTACGCGGCCGTCTCAGGCGACGCCAACCCGATCCACCTGCACCCGGCCACGGCCCGGCTGTTCGGGTTCCCGCGGCCGATCATCCACGGCATGTGGACGCACGCGCGGGCGCTGGCGGCGCTCGGCGCCCTGCCGGACGCCTACACGGTCACCGTGCAGTTCACCAAGCCGATCCTGTTGCCGGGGAAGGTGTCGTTCGCGGCGGAGCGGGCCGAGGACGGCTGGTCGTTCGCGGTGGTGAACTCGGCCGGCAAGCCGCACCTGATCGGGGAGGTCAGGCCGGCAGGGTCATGATCTCGGCGCCGTCGTCGGTGATGAGGATGGTGTGCTCGCTGTGCGCCGTGCGCGCCCCGGTCGCGCTGCGCAGCGTCCACCCGTCCTCGTCGGTGACGAGCTTGGCGGTGTCGGCCATCACCCACGGCTCCACCGCGATCAGCATGCCCGAGCGCAGCTTGAAGCCGCGGCCAGCGCGCCCGTCGTTGGGGATGTGCGGGTCCTGGTGCATCGTCGAGCCGACGCCGTGGCCGCCGAACTCCAGGTTGACCGGGTAGCCGGCGTCCTTCAGGACGGTGCCGATGGCGTGCGCGAGGTCTCCGACCTTCGCGCCCGCCTTCGCCACGGCGATGCCGGCGGCCAGCGCGCGCTGCGTCGCGTCGATCATCGCCAGGTCCTCCGGGGCACCGCCGCCGATCGTGAAGCTGATGGCGGAGTCGGCGACGACGCCGTCGAGGGAGACGGCGAGGTCGAGGCTCACCAGGTCACCCTCCGCGAGGCGCTGGTTGCGCGGCTTGCCGTGCAGCACGGCGTCGTTGACCGACGTGCAGATGTAGTGCGCGAACGGGCCGTCGCCGAAGGACGGGGCGTAGTCGACGTAGCAGGACACGGCCCCGGCGGCCTCGATCATCTCGCGGGTCCACCGGTCGATCTCCAGCAGGTTGGTGCCGACCTTCGCGCGCGACTTCATGGTCTGCAGGATGTCGGCGACCAGCGCTCCCGCTGCGCGGGCGCGCGGGAAGTGGGTGGGGCTGAGGATCTCGATCATGGGTGCGACCTTGCTGTGTGATTCCGCTGGAGTTGTCAACGCCAGGGTAGTCCGGCGCCGCCGCCGGACTACCCCAGCACCGTGACGACGACCCGGGCCGGGTCATTTAGACTCGGCCCCATGAGCGTGCCGAACGTCCTTGCCACCCGCTACGCCTCCCCCCAGATGCAGGGCATCTGGTCGCCGGAGGCCAAGATCGTCTCGGAGCGGAAGCTCTGGCTCTCGGTGCTGCGTGCGCAGCGCGACCTGGGCGTCGACTTCGGCGGGGCGGACCCCGACCAGGTGATCGCCGCCTACGAGGCCGTCATCGACCAGGTGGACCTCGACTCGATCAACGCCCGCGAGCGCGTCACGCGCCACGACGTGAAGGCCCGCATCGAGGAGTTCAATGCCCTGGCCGGGTACGAGCACATCCACAAGGGCATGACCTCGCGTGACCTGACCGAGAACATCGAGCAGC
This sequence comes from Tessaracoccus palaemonis, assembly GCF_019316905.1. Lineage (NCBI taxonomy): Bacteria > Bacillati > Actinomycetota > Actinomycetes > Propionibacteriales > Propionibacteriaceae > Tessaracoccus > Tessaracoccus palaemonis. The sequence continues at coordinate 2,489,958 of NZ_CP079216.1, read as the reverse complement.
TGCAGGTGCTGCACTCGCTGCGGCTGGTGCGCGGCCGCGTCGTCGCGGCGCTGGCGCAGCTCGCCCGCCTGGCCACGCAGTACGCCGACCAGCCCCTGACCGGCCGCTCGCACAACGTCGCCGCGCAGCTGACGACGCTCGGCAAGCGCTTTGCGACCGTCGCCGACGAGCTGCTCGTCGCGCTGGAGCGCCTCGACAACCTGATCGGCCGCTACCCGGCGCGCGGCATCAAGGGCCCCGTCGGCACGGCCCAGGACATGCTCGACCTGCTGGGCGGGGACGCGGACAAGCTCGCCGAACTGGAGCGCCGCATCGCGACCGAGCTGGGCTTCGCGCAGGTGCTGACCTCCACCGGGCAGGTCTACCCGCGGTCCCTCGACTTCGACGCGCTGACCTGCCTCGCGCAGGTCGCCGCGGCGCCGAGCAACCTCGCCACCACCATCCGCCTGATGGCGGGCATCGAGCTGGTCACGGAGGGGTTCAAGGAGGGGCAGGTCGGCTCGTCGGCCATGCCGCACAAGATGAACACCCGCTCGTGCGAGCGAGTCAACGGCCTGGCGGTCGTGCTGCGCGGCTACGTGTCGATGGTGGGCGAGCTGGCCGGCGACCAGTGGAACGAGGGCGACGTGTCCTGCTCCGTGGTGCGCCGCATCGCGCTGCCCGACGCGTTCTTCGCGCTCGACGGCCTGTTCGAGACGTTCCTGACCGTACTGGCCGACTTCGGAGCCTTCCCGGCCGTGATCGAGGCCGAGCTGGAGCGGTACATGCCGTTCCTCACCACCACCAAGGTGCTGATGGCCGCCGTCCGGAAGGGCGTCGGCCGCGAGGAGGCCCACGAGGCCATCAAGGAGCACGCCGTGGCGGTGGCCCTCGACCTCCGCAAGGGGGCGCGCGTCAACGACCTGCTCGACCGGCTCGCGGCCGATGAGAGGCTGAAGCTGACGCGCGACGAGCTGGCGCATCTTGTCAGCTCCCCGCTCGAGCTGGCAGGGACCGCGCAGGCCCAGGTCGCCCGCGTGGCGGACCGCATCGCCGGGATCGTCGCGGAGAACCCGGATGCCGCCGCGTACCGGCCGGGAACGGTTCTCTGACCGCATAGCCGGACCCGTCGGCACGTCCGGTCGGCGGCTGCGTTAGCGTGTCGGCATGCAGGTCGGAGTACCCACGGAGGCCACCCCCGGCGAGAACCGCGTCGCGGCCACACCTCGCACCGTTTCCCAACTCATCAAACTCGGCTACGACGTCGTCGTCGCCTCCGGCGCAGGGGCGAGATCGTCCCTCCCGGATGCGCACTACGTCGAGGCAGGAGCCCGGATCGTCACCGAGGGCGAGGCCCTCGGCAGCGACGTCGTCCTCCTCGTCAACGCACCCGACGAGGGACAGCTCGCCCAGCTGCGGCAGGGATCGGCCGTGTTCGGCTTCTTCTGGCCCCGCCAGGACGCCGACCTGACGGCCAGGCTGGCCGCGGCCGGCGTGACGGCGCTCAGCATGGACATGGTGCCGCGCACCAGCCGCGCGCAGGCCCTCGACGCGCTGAGCTCGATGGCCAACATCTCCGGCTACCGCGCCGTCGTCGAGGCCGCGCACGCGTTCGGGCGCTTCTTCACCGGGCAGGTCACCGCCGCGGGCAAGGTCCCGCCGGCCACGGTGCTGGTCGCCGGCACGGGCGTCGCCGGACTCGCCGCCATCGGCGCGGCGAACTCGCTCGGCGCCATCGTGCGCGCCACGGACGTCCGCCCCGAGACCGCCGAACAGGTCGAGTCGATGGGCGCCACGTTCCTGCACGTCGAGCAGGCCGGCCAGGGGGTCAGCTCCGACGGCTACGCCAAGGAGGTCGGCGCGGACTACGCGGCGAAGGCCGCACAGCTGTACGCGGACCAGGCCCGCGAGGTCGACATCATCATCACGACCGCGGCCATCCCCGGCCGCCCGTCGCCGAAGCTCATCACCGCCGACATGGTCGCGACGATGAAGCCCGGCTCTGTCATCGTCGACCTCGCCGCGCAGGGCGGCGGCAACTGCGAGCTGACGAGGCCGGGGGAGAGCTACGTCACCGACGGCGGCGTCACGATCATCGGCTACACCGACCTCGCGAGCCGGCTGCCGGGCCAGTCGTCGCAGCTGTACGGCACCAACCTCGTCAACGCGCTGACCCTCATGACGCCCGGCAAGGACGGCCAGCTCGTCGTGGACTTCGACGACGAGGTCGTCCGGTCCATGACCATCACGCGCGGCGGGGAGGTCACGTTCCCGCCGCCGCCCATCGAGGTGTCGGCCGCGCCTGCAACCAAGGTCGAGGCGGCCCCCGTCGCGGTCGTCGAGCCGAAGGCGCCCCGGCCGTGGTGGCATCAGGTGGTGCAGGTCGGCATCGGGGCGGTGATCCTGATCGCGGTGCTGACGGTCGCGCCGTCGGCCTTCGTCAGCCTGTTCGGGATCTTCGCGCTGGCCGGCGTCGTCGGCTACTACGTCGTCTGGAACGTCACGCACGCGCTGCACACCCCGCTGATGAGCGTCACGAACGCGATCAGCGGCATCATCATCGTCGGCGGCATGACCCAGCTGGCGAGCGACAACTGGGCAGTCAAGATCATCGCCTTCGTCGCGGTGCTGCTCGCCTCCATCAACGTGTTCGGCGGGTTCACCGTGACCCACCGCATGCTCGGCATGTTCCGGAAGGACTGAGCGATGCTGACCAACTTCATCAACGCCACCTACATCGCCGCGGGGCTGATGTTCATCCTCGCGCTCGCTGGCCTGTCGAAGCATGAGACCGCCCGCAAGGGCAACGTGTTCGGGATCATGGGCATGGTCTTCGCCGTCGTCGCGACGAACTTCGCCATCGCCTACACCGACTACGCCAACCACAACCTGCAGTTCGACGCGGCCATCATGCTGTACGCGGCGCTGGCCGTCGGCGGCGGAATCGGCGTCTACAAGGCCCGCAAGGTCCAGATGACCGGCATGCCCGAGCTGATCGCGCTGCTGCACAGCTTCGTCGGCGCCGCCGCGGTGCTCGTCGGCTACAACGTGCACCTCGAGGCGACGCACCACGACGTCCTCCACACGCTCGAGGTCTACCTCGGCGTCTTCATCGGCGCGGTCACGTTCACCGGGTCGCTCGTCGCGTGGGGCAAGCTGAACGGGCGCATCTCGTCGAAGCCGCTGACGCTGCCGGGTCGGCACTGGCTGAACCTGCTGATCGTCGTCCTGCTGGCCGGGCTCGGCTGGTGGTACGTCGCCACCGGGTCGATCATCGCGCTGATCATCGCGACCGTCCTGTCGCTGCTGCTGGGCGCGCACCTCGTCGCCGCGATCGGCGGCGCGGACATGCCCGTTGTCGTGTCGATGCTCAACTCGTACTCGGGTTGGGCGGCCGCGGCGAGCGGCTTCATGCTCGACATGAGCGTCCTGATCATCACCGGCGCGCTCGTCGGCGCGTCCGGCGCGATCCTGAGCTTCATCATGTGCCGCGCCATGAACCGGTCGTTCGTCTCCGTGATCCTCGGCGGCTTCGGCGACGACGTGTCGTCGGGCCCGGAGACGGAGTACGGCGACCACCGCGAGGCCAGCCGCGCCGAGGTGGCGCAGCTGCTGAAGGACGCGAAGTCCGTCATGATCGTGCCGGGCTACGGCATGGCCGTGGCGCAGGCGCAGCATTCGGTCGCGCAGCTCACGGAGCGGCTCCGCGCCGCCGGCACCAAGGTCGGCTTCGGCATCCACCCCGTCGCCGGCCGCCTGCCGGGCCACATGAACGTCCTGCTCGCAGAGGCGAAGGTGCCCTACGACATCGTCTACGAGATGGACGAGATCAACGACGACTTCGGCGACGTCGACGTCGTGCTCGTGATCGGCGCCAACGACACCGTGAACCCGGCGGCCATGGAGCCCGGCTCGCCGATCTCCGGCATGCCCGTGCTGCGGGTGTGGGAGGCGGGCACCGTCGTGGTGTTCAAGCGCTCGATGAGTGCGGGCTACGCGGGCGTGCAGAATCCGCTGTTCTTCAACGAGAACTCGGTGATGTGCTTCGGAGACGCGAAGGAGTCGGTCGAGCAGATCGTCGCCGAGCTGCCGTCGAAGGTGACCGCCTGAAACACGTCGACAAGGCCGATGAGCACATCCTCCTGCTCATCGGCCCTGTCAGCGTTAACACCCGCCATTTGCCTCGACGACAAGTGTGTCGTGCTCATCGCGGCATCCGAAGGTCAGCACCTCGTCGCCGCTTCCGAAAAGTGGTCAGTGCCGCTTCTCCCCGGTCCGGTGACGAGAAGCGCCCACTCCCCGGCCGACGGCGCCCTCGGAAAAGCGGTCAGTGCCCGATTCTCCCCGGTCAGGTGAGGAGAATCGGGCACTGACCGCTTTTCGGGAGGGCTGAGCGGGCAGACCGGGCAGTCGGGCAGAGCAGGGGCGACGTGTTGGCATCGCCCCGGCCAGCGGTGGGCCGACGAGGTTGAGCCCGTCGACAGGGCCGATGAGCACATCCTCCTGCTCATCGGCCCTGTCAGCGTTAACACCCGCCAGTTTCGGCGACGACAAGTGTGTCGTGCTCATCGCGGCCCGGTGAGGTGTGGGGCGCGGGGCACGGGATGAGCGGCGGCGGGGGTCAGCGGACGGAGTCGGCGGCGCGGATCGGGTCGTCGGCCAAGGCCTCGGCGGCCCCGTTGGTTTCGGTGTGGGCGCCGGCCCTGGGGCCGGAGCGCTTCGCGATCCAGCGTGCGAGCGCCGACAGCGAGAAGTTCACCGCCAGGTAGATCGCCAACACCACCAGGAAGATCGAGAACGAGTACGTCGTCGAGCCGAAGTAGTCCTTCAGCTGGTACGAGATGCGCAGGATCTCCGGATACGCGACGACGTAGGCCAGCGACGTGTCCTTGAGCAGGACGACGAGCTGGGCGACGATGATCGGCAGCATCTGGCGGAAGGCCTGCGGGAACTCGATGAGGATCCGGGTCGAGAACGGGGTCAGACCCAGCGACAGGCCCGCCTCGCGCTGGCCCTTCGGCAGCGCGTTGATACCCGCGCGCAGGGCCTCGCCGATGATGGCGCCGTTGTAGATGGCCAGCGCCGCGACGACCGCGGTGTAGCCGTTGGTGCCCAGCGCCAGCAGGATGAACAGCATCATCAGCAGCACGGGCATGCCGCGGAAGAACTCCAGCACGACGGCGGAGACGCCGCGGACCCAGCGCCACGGGGCGGAACGGGCAAAGCAGAGGACGACGCCGAGCAGCAGAGCGAGCACGGCGGCCAGCGCCGCGGCGCGCAGCGTGCCCATGATGAGCCCGCGGACCACCAGACCCTGCCACACGGCGCTGTCGAGGAAGATGTCCCAGCGCGACGGGTCCCACAGGCCCGTCAGCACGGTCCCGTTGACGGTCGTGCGCGGCTGGCCGAGCTTCCAGATCAGCCAGAGCAGCCCTCCGCCGATCACGACGGCCGAGACGATGGAGGAGATGAGCGACAGGCGGCGGGCCTTCGGGCCCGGCGCGTCGTAGAGGACGTTGGCGGTTGAAGCGCTCATTTCTGCAGGGCCACCTTCCGCTCGACCCACCCGGCCAGCTGGCCGAGTGGGATGGTGATGATCAGGTAGCACAGGCCGATGCCGATGAGGATCGGGATGACCGCGTTTCCGTTGGCGTTCGCCAGGCCCTTCGAGACGGCGAACAGCTCGACGACCATGAAGCCGCCGGCCACGGAGGTGTTCTTGGCCAGGGCGATGAAGACGTTGATCATGGGTGGCACGACCATCCGCAGCGCCTGCGGCAGGATGATCAGGCTCACGGTCTGGCCGAAGCCGAGTCCGACGGAGCGGGCCGCCTCGGCCTGCCCGAGCGGGACGCCGTTGATGCCGGAGCGGATCGCCTCGGCCACGAAGGCGGACGTGTAGACGCTCAGCGCGATGTAGGCGCCCAGCTTGGCGCTGACGCCCATCTGCAGCGACGGCAGCACGACGATGATGAAGAAGAAGATCAGCGTCAGTGGGGTGTTGCGCATGATCTCGGTCCAGCCCGTCGCGATGGCGCGCAGCGAGCCGATGGGGGAGATGCGCATCAGCGCGATGATGATGCCGATCACCATGGCCCCGAGCCCGCCGACGATCAGCAGTTCGAGGGTGACCTTGAACCCGGCCCAGTAGCTGTCCAGGTTCGCAAGCACGGCTTCCATACGCGCGGCTCCTCAGTGGGTGAGTGGGTCAGGCGCCCCGCCCCGGAGGGAGGGGCGCCTGTTCAGGATCGATCAGTAGCGGTCGACCGTGGGCGGGTCCGGGGTCGGGAGGACCTTGCCGGCCGTCGCTTCCCAGGCCGCGGCCCACGAGCCGTCCTCGAAGGACTGCTCGAGCGTGTCGTTGATGAAGGTGCGGAAGTCGTCGTCGCCCTTCTTCAGGCCGATGCCGTAGGGCTCCTCGGTGAAGGTGGAGTCGACGACCTCGAACTCGTCGCCGTTCTGCGACACGAGGCCGGCCAGGATGACGTTGTCCGTGGTCAGCGCCTGTGCCTCGCCCGTGCGGATGGGCTCGAGGCAGTCGGAGTACTTGTCGACGGTGATGACCTGGTCGGCCGGCACGGTCTCCTTGATGTTGGCCTCGGAGGTCGACCCGGTGACCGTGCAGACCTTGTTGTCACCGACGGTCTCCGGCGACGTGATGCCCGCCGGGTTGCCCTTGGCGACCAGGAACGACTGGCCGGCGATGTAGTACGGGCCCGCGAAGTCGATGACCTCCTTGCGGGTGTCGTTGATCGTGTAGGTGGCGATGACGATGTCGACGTTGCCGTTCTCGATGAACGGTTCGCGGTTCTGCGAGACGGTCTCGGTCCACTTGATCTTGCCGGCGTCGATGCCGAGCTTCGCCGCGATGATCTTGCCGATCTCGACGTCGAAGCCCTCGGGCGTGCCGTCGGGGCCGGCCAGGCCGAACAGCGGCTGGTCGAACTTGGTGCCGATGGTGATCTTGCCCGCGGACTGGAGCTTGGCCATCGTGGTGCCGTCGGCGAACGACGTGCTGGCGACCTCAGGCGAGGCCGTGTCGTCGGACCCGCAGGCCGTGAGCGCCAGCGTTGCCGCTACTGCGGCCGCGACGGCGGTGGTGAGCTTGGTGAACTTCATGGGGAATCTCCGTTTCTCGTCGGTTGGTCAGGCGAGGATCTTGGACAGGAAGTCCTTGGCGCGGTCGGACTTCGGGTGGGAGAAGAACTCCTCCGGGGCGGCCTCTTCGACGATCGCCCCGTCTGCCATGAACACCACCCGGTCGGCGGCCTTCCTGGCGAAGCCCATCTCGTGGGTGACGACGACCATGGTCATGCCGTCCTGCGCGAGTTCAACCATCACGTCGAGGACCTCGTTGATCATCTCGGGGTCCAGGGCGCTGGTCGGCTCGTCCAGGAGGATGAGCTTGGGGTCCATGGCGAGGGATCGGGCGATCGCCACGCGCTGCTGCTGGCCTCCGGAGAGCTGGGCGGGCAACTTGTTGGCGTGGTCCGCCACTCCCACCCGCGTCAGCAGCTCCATTGCGCGCTTGTTTGCCTCGGCCTTGGGGATCCTGCGGACCTTGATGGGGGCCAGCGTCACGTTCTCCAGCACCGTCTTGTGTGCGAAGAGGTTGAAGGCCTGGAACACCATGCCCACGTCGCTGCGCAGCGCCGCGAGCTGGCGTCCCTCCTCGGGCAGCCGGACGCCGTCGATCAGGATCTCTCCCGAGTCGATGGTCTCCAGCCTGTTGATCGAACGGCAGAGCGTCGACTTGCCTGAGCCCGAGGGGCCGATCACGATCACCACCTCGCCCTTGGCCACGTCGAGGTCGATGTCTTTCAGTACATGGTGCGAGCCGAAGTACTTGTTGACGCCGCGAATCTCGACGAGGGGTCTGGTGGTGGGGGCTTCAGGCATGGCGGCACTCTACGTCCACCTGACAGGCGATTTAACCCGATGTGACATTTTGCGGGGAACGTGTTGCACAACCGTAACCTGCATATCAGATGGGTCACGGGCAGGGCACAGGGGGGTCGCCGGTGTGGAGAACGGCCGATCTGAGCCTCCGCGGTGATTGACTGACCGCCCTGGGAGGGGAGGCGCAGATGCCACGGGACGAGAGGGGCGCGGCCGTGTCCGTCTGGGTCGCGATGGCCCTGCCTGCGTTCGTCGTGGTCGTCGGGCTGGGCGTTGATCTGTCCGGTCACGCGGCCGCCGAGCAGGAGGCTCGCGCCGTCGCGGCCGAGGCGGCCAGGGCGGCAACCCACCGCGTCGCGCTGGAGGCTGCCGGGGCCACCCTGCCCGCTGGTCCCGCACGGGCGGCCGGTCGGGGCTACGCGGAGGCGGCGGGCCTCGACGCCGAGGTGACGGTCCGGGGACTGACCGCCGAGGTGACGGTCCGCGGCCGCTACGAGACGCTGTTCCTCCCGCTGATCGGCATCGACGGGATCGATGTGGTCGGCACCGGGAGCGCGACGGTCGCACTGGGTTGAAACGGACCCGGTCCGTCGACGGACCCTGGGTGGGCCTGTCGACGGACCGGGCGGTCAGCGGCGGTGAGATCAGCCGAGGCGGATCATTGCCCAGCTCATCGGGGGCAGCGCGGCGGACAGGTGGCCGTCGGCCAGCTCGACCCCGGTCAGCTCCTTCGGCGCGACGGAGGTGGAGTCCTCCTGCGTGGCGTGCCACTCGTGGTCGTCCGGGTTGGACAGCTCGACGGCCTCCAGCACCGACGTGACGCCGGCGGCCTTGAGGTCGACCTCGACGGGCGCGGACTCGGCGATGGAGCGGTTCACCAGGAACAGCGCGACCTCACCGGCCTCCTCGTCGTGCGTGGCGACGGCGTCGACGAGCGGGACCTCGCCGTACTTCTCGGTGTGGTAGCTGCCGGTCTGCACCGGGATGGTGAGCACGTTGCCGCGCGCGTACCGGGAGGTCAGCGCGAAGGGGTGGAACGTCGTCTGCTTCCAGGCCGGGCCGCCGGGCTCGGTCATGATCGGCGCGATGACGTTGACCAGCTGGGCCAGCGACGCGGCGTGCACGCGGTCGGTGTGGCGCAGCAGCGAGATCAGGAGGTTACCGACCACGACCGCGTCGGCGACGTTGTACAGATCCTCCAGGAGGCGCGGCGCGACCGGCCAGTCGTCGCCCTCAGGCACCTTGGACTCGACGCGCTTCTGGTACCAGACGTTCCACTCGTCGAAGGAGATGTTGATCCGCTTGTCCTTCTTCTGCGCGGTGCGCACGGAGTCGGCCGTGGCGACGACGCCGTCGATGAAGTTGTCCATGTTGACGGCGGAGGCGAGGAACGAGCCGAGGTCGCCGTTCTCCTCGAAGTAGTAGACGTGCGCCGAGATCAGGTCGACCTCGTCGTAGGCCTCCGACAGGACGACGCGCTCCCACTCGCCGAACGTCGGCATCTCGGAGTTCGACGAGCCGCAGGCCACGAGTTCGAGGTTGGAGTCGACCATGCGCATGGCGCGGGCGACCTTCGCGGCCTCGCGGCCGTACTCCTCGGCCGACTTGTGGCCGACCTGCCAGGGGCCGTCCATCTCGTTGCCCAGGCACCACATGCGGATGCGGTGGGGCTCGACGGCGCCGTTGGAGATGCGCTCCTCGGACAGCTTGGTGCCCGAGGGCACGTTGCAGTACTCGAGGATGTCGAGGGCCTCCTCAAGCCCGCGCGTGCCGAGGTTGATTGCCATCATCGGCTCGACGTCGGCCTTGCCGCACCAGGACATGAACTCGTCGAGTCCGAAGGTGTTGGGCTCGGTGGAGTGCCAGGCGAGGTCAAGGCGGCGCGGGCGCTGTTCGACGGGGCCGACGCTGTCCTCCCAGCGGAAGCCAGAGACGAAGTTGCCGCCGGGGTAGCGGATCGTCGAGACGCCGAGCTCGCGCACAAGCTCCAGCACATCCTGACGGAAGCCCTGCTCGTCGGCCGACTCATGGCCGGGCTCGTAGATGCCGGTGTAGACGCAGCGGCCGAGGTGTTCGACGAAGGAGCCGAACGTACGACGGCGGACGGGGCCGACGACGAATGCCGGGTCGACGGTGATGCGGGTGGTGGTCATGAGTCTCCTCGCGGAATGGTGGGGGTATGCGACGGGGCGTCGGGGGAGTCCTGAGACTCTCCCGACGCCCCGGTGCGGTCGGGTTGGATGCCCTGAGGTCAGCCGAGCTCGTTCTCGAGGTCGGACTGGGCCTGCGACAGCGCGTCGGCGACGGGGACGCCGCCCTCGAAGATGTCGTTCAGGGTGGTGGTGCCGAACAGGTTGTTGACGCTCGGCATGCCGACGTTGGTGAAGGAGGTCAGGTTACCGATGGAGTCCTTGACCTCGAGCAGCGCGTCGAAGGGGTTGTTCTTGAAGTACTGCACGAACGCGTTCTCCGGATCGTGGGTGATCTCCTCGTCCTCCCACACGGTGGTGTTCAGCGGGTCGAAGCCCAGCTGCTGCCAGGTCGCGACGTTGCCCTCGTAGGACAGCTTGGCCCAGGCGACGAACTCGGCGGCGAGGTCAGCGTTCTCGCTGGCCGCGACGACGGCGGTGCCGGTGCCGCCGCCACCGACGGTGTCGACAGCCGGGTCATCGGTGGTGGGAGCGGGGGCGATGGCGATCTTGCCGGAGAAGTCGGGCATGTAGGCCGTGTAGCGCGAGGTGAACCAGAACGGCATGATCGCCGCGGCGAAGTCGCCGTTGTTGTAGGCGCCGTAGGCCTCCTCGGTGTCGGGCTGGCCGCCGGCCGGAACCGCAGCCGCGTTCGCGTCCTGCAGGCCCTTGAGGATGCCGAGAGCCTCGTTCATCTCGGGGCTGTTGACGTTGATCTTGCCGTCGGCGGTGAAGTACTCGCCGCCGAGCTGGGCCATGATGAGGCTGGTCTGCCACATGGCGGAGGTGTCGACGGTCGTCAGGTACTTGCCGGTGGCGTCGTAGTACTTGCTGCCGGCCTCCTTCAGGTCGTCCCACGTCTTGATGGTGGTGTAGTCGATGTCGGCGGCCTCGAGCAGCTCGGTGTTGTAGAAGGCGACCGTGGTGCCGACGTGGAAGTCGAGACCGTAGACCTTGCCGTCCTTCGAGAACAGGTCGAGACGGGCCTGGACGATGTCGTCGGCGTAGGGGGCCGCGGCCTCGGTGAGGTCCATCAGGGCCGGGGTGCCCTGCACGAACTGCGGGAACTTGCCGGCCTCGATGTCGACGACGTCGGGAGCGCCCTCGCCGGAGGTCAGGGCGATCTGCAGCTTGTTGTGCATGTCGTCGTAGGGCATGACGTTGGCGGAGATCTGGACCTTCTTGTCCGGGTTCTCCTCGTTCCACTGGTCAGCCATGTCGGTGTAGTACTTGGCGTGCAGCTCCTGGAACGTCCACAGCTCCAGCTTGGTGGCGCCCTCGACGGCCTCCTGCTCGATGACGGAGCCCGACGCGGTGGCCTCGGCGCTCGACTCGTTGTTCGACGCGGTCTGGCAGGCGGTAAGGCCGAGCGTGGCCATGCCCGCTGCCAGCGCGCTGACGGCGATCTTCCTCAGTTTCATGGTGTGTCGTCCTTTCGGTCCAGTAGCGACACTGCTTGCGGATGGTTGAGTTATCTCTCTGCCGGGCGGACCCGGAAGTGGGTGGGGTGGGCGTCAGCCCTTGACCGCGCCAGCGGTCATGCCTTCGATGAAGAACCGCTGGAAGGCGATGAACAACACGAAGATCGGGAGGAGCGAGAACACCGAGCCGACCAGGAGCAGGTCGTAGTTGTTGCCGTACGGGGTCAGCAGGGTGTTCAGGCCGATGGGAAGGGTGTACTTGTCAGCCGAGCGCAGGGCGAGCAGCGGCCACAGGAAGTTGTTCCACGACGACATTCCGTTGAGGATCGCCATGGCGGCGAAGGCGGGCTTCATCAGCGGGAGCACGAGGCGGAAGAAGATGCCGTACTCGCTCACGCCGTCGATGCGGCCGGCCTCGACGATGTCCTTGGGGATGCCGCGGAGGTACTGCCGGAAGAACATGATTGTCACGGCGGCCGCGAGGAACGGCAGGATGACCGCGGTGTAGGTGTCCTGCAGGCCCATGTCGTTGATCTGGATGTACAGCGGCAGCATCATCATCTCGAAGGGCACGCTCATGATCAGCAGCACCGCGACGAACAGCGTGTTCTTGAAGCGGAAGTCGTACATCGCGAAGCCGTAGGCGACGAAGGCCGAGATCAGCAGCGTCAGGACCACCTGGACGACGGTGACGAAGACGGAGTTGAAGAACCAGGTGAAGTACTGGCCCGAGTCCGTGAACAGCATGACCCAGTTCTCGAGGCTCGCCTGGCTGAGGTCGATGCCCAGGTTCAGGCCGTAGCGCACGATCATGTTGCCGTCCTGGAAGGTGGCGATGAAGATCGCCCAGAACGGGATGAGGACGAGGATCATGATGATGACGAACAGCGCCACCATTCCCCAGTTCGCCACGGTGAGGCGACGCTTGAACTTCCGCGCCTCGGCGGTCAGCTCTCCGGTAGCGCGCGACATCAGCGCTCCTCCTTCTTGAAGGTGCCCGTCGCGATGAGCTGCGGGATGTTGATGGCCATGACGAGGATCAGCAGGATGATGCCGACCGCAGACGCGTAGCCGAGGTTGTTGCGCTCGATGCCCTGGCGGTACAGGTACCCGACGATGGTCAGGCCGATGTTCTGCGGCGAGTTGTTGCCGCCCCACAGCATGAAGGACTCGAGGAACATCGCGAGGCCGCCGTAGACCGAGATGGTCAGGACGAACACGATGGTGGGCTTGATCGACGGGACGGTCACGTGCCAGAACTGCTGCCACTTCGAGGCGCCGTCGAGGTCGGCCGCCTCGTAGTAGTCCTGCGGGATGGCCTGGAGGCCGGCCAGGAAGTAGAGGATGTTCACGCCGGTCCAGCGCCAGCAGGCCAGCGTCAGCAGCGCGAAGAAGCCCGTGCCGCTGTTCTTGAGCCACTTGACGGGATCCACGCCGAAGATGGCGACGATCTGGTTCATCAGCGAGGTGGAGGACTCGGAGAAGATCAGGCGGAACACGACACCGGCGACGACCACGGAGCTCAGTGCCGGGATGAACAGCACCGACTTGAAGACGGCCTTGAACTTGTCCGAGCCGATCTTCGAGTTGATCAGCACCGCGAGGATCAGGGGGCCGGGGATCAGCAGCAGCAGGGTCCACAGCATGTACTTGATGGAGTTGCCGAGCGCCACGTAGAACAGGCGGTCCCCGAAGAGGCGCTGGAAGTTCTTCAGGCCGACGCTCTCGGTGACGCCGGGGAGGATGTTCTGCGTCGACATGATGCCGGACTTGATGAGGGGGCTGATCCAGAACACCGCGAGGGTGAGCACGAACGGGAGGACGAAGATGAACGGCGCGATCTTCTGTGAGTAGAGGATGCGCTTCATGCAGACGCTCCCGCGTCTCGGGGTGACTGGGGTGCTCCGGTCATCGGTGACCTCCGGGTTGAGTGCTTCTTTGCTGCCGAAGTGGCTGTGTCTCAAGAGGAAGGTAGTTGTCCTCAGGGGCACTGTCAATCGATTTTCGGGTTTCGGGGACAAATTGTTGTGAAACGGTCACATTGACCACCCTCGCGGGGCGGACTGGGCGCTCGCGCGTCGAAAACGATTTCGAAAACTGCGTCCCTGCGTGGGGGTTGTGCGGGGGTGGCATCGGCCGGGAGCCGCGGCCTCCTGTTCGCCGGGGGCGATCGGCCGGGCCGGTCGGGAATGCCGGGGACACCCCACGGGTTCGGACGAGTTAAGCCACTCCCACCGAAGGAACGCGCATGACCGAAGCGGCCGCCCGGCCCCGACGCAACCAGGCCACCGGTGCCTGGGCCGACGGAGACACCACGCCCCTGAACGCCAATGAGGCCTTCAAGCAGGCAGACGACGGCCTCAACGTGCGCGCCCGCATCGAGGAGGTCTACAGCCGCGAGGGGTTCGCATCGATCTCCGCGGATGACCTCCGCGGCCGCATGCGCTGGTGGGGCCTCTACACGCAGCGCCGCCCCGGGATCGACGGCGGCAAGACCGCCACGCTCGCGCCGGAGGAGCTGGACGACGAGTACTTCATGATGCGGGTCCGCAGCGACGGCGGCGCGCTCAGCAACGAGCAGCTGCGCGCCATCGCGGGCATCTCGACCGAGTTCGGCCGCGACACCGCCGACATCTCGGACCGGCAGAACATCCAGCTGCACTGGATCCGCGTGGAGGACGTGCCCGAGATCTGGCGCCGGCTCGAGTCGGTCGGCCTCTCGACGACCGAGGCCTGCGGCGACGTGCCCCGCGTCGTCCTCGGCTCGCCGGTCGCGGGTATCGCCGCCGACGAGATCATCGACGGCAGCCCCGCCGTCGCCGAGATCGTCGAGCGCTTCATCGGCGACCCCGAGCTGTCGAACCTGCCCCGCAAGTTCAAGACCGCGATCTCGGGGAGCCCGCGCCTCGACGTGGCCCACGAGATCAACGACATCTCCTTCGTCGGCGTCGTGCACCCGGATCACGGCCCCGGCTTCGACCTCTGGGTCGCCGGGGGGCTCAGCACCAACCCCATGTTCGCCCGCCGGCTGGGCGCCTGGGTGCCGCTGGAGGAGATCCCCGAGGTCTGGAAGGGTGTGTGCTCCATCTTCCGCGACTTCGGCTACCGCCGCCTTCGAAACCGCGCCCGCCTGAAGTTCCTGATGGCCGACTGGGGCCCGGAGAAGTTCCGTGAGGTGCTCGAGACGCAGTACCTCGGCCGCACACTGATCGACGGGCCCGCCGCCGACGAAGCGGTCGCCCGCCGCGACCACGTGGGCATCAACCTGCAGAAGGACGGCAACTACTGGGTCGGCGTCGCGCCGATCGCCGGGCGCGTGTCCGGCACGAAGCTGACCCGGATCGCCGACCTGGCCGAGCGCCACGGCTCGGGCCGCGTCCGGCTGACCCCGCACCAGAAGCTGCTCGTGCTCGACGTGCCCGTCGCGGAGACCGAGGCGCTGGTGGCCGGGCTCGACGCGCTCGACCTGCCCGCCCGCCCGTCGGAGTTCCGCCGCGGCGTCATGGCGTGCACGGGCATCGAGTTCTGCAAGCTGGCGCTGGTCGAGACCAAGGCGCAGGCGCGCCGGATCGTCGAGGAGCTCGAGGCCAGGCTGCCGGAGTTCGACGTGCCCTTTTCGGTGCACGTCAACGGCTGCCCCAACGCCTGCGCCCGCACGCAGGTCGCCGACGTCGGCCTCAAGGGCATGGTGCAGACCGACGACGACGGCAACCTCGTCGAGATGTTCCAGGTGCACCTCGGCGGCGGCCTCGGCGCCACCCCGCAGCTGGCCCGCAAGACCCGCGCCCTGAAGGTCGCCGCGGACGACCTGCCGGACTACATCGAGCGGCTCGCGCGCACCTTCCTCGAGCAGCGCGAGGGCGACGAGTCCTTCGCCACCTGGGCGCACCGCGCCGAGGAGGACGACCTGCGGTGAGCGCCGTGATCTACCACTGCCCCTTCTGCGCCGAGGAGGACCTGCGCCCCGTCGAGGAGCCTCGCGGCGCCTGGCACTGCGTCGCCTGCGCGCGGGTGTTCTCGGTCACGCAGCACCGCGTCGAGACGGCCCAGATCCCGGGCCGCCTCCGGGAGGAAGAGGAGGCGGGCCGGTGACGACCACCCTGACCACCGACGAGCTCCGGGCCTTGGCGGACGAGGCAGCGGCCCGCTTTGCGCAGCTCGAGGCCGAACAACGGCACGCGGGTCACCTCGGTCGGGTCGAGCTCAGCCGACAGGTGCTCGCCTGGGCGGCGGAGTCGTTCGGCGACGACGTCACCGTCGCGTCCTCCATGGGCGACGAGGTCCTCGTCGAGCTGGTCGCGCAGTCGGCGCCCGCGCTCGATGTGTTCTTCCTCGACACCGGCTTTCACTTCCCCGAGACGCTGCGGACGCGCGATCACTACACGGACCGCGTGCGAATCCGCACGGTGCTGCCGCTCCTGACGGTCGACGAGCAGGCCGCCGAGCACGGGGACCGGCTCTTCGACCGCGACCCCGACCGCTGCTGCGCCATCCGCAAGGTCGAGCCGCTGAACCGCGCGCTCACCGGGCGGTCGGCCTGGGTGACCGGCATGCGCCGCGTCGACGCCCCGACCCGCACCGACATCGGACTGGTCGGCTGGGACGAGCGCAGGCAGATGGTCAAGATCAACCCCATCGCGGCGTGGGACGACGACGACGTCGACCGCTTCGCCTTCGAGGAGGACGTCTTCCTCAACCCCCTTCGCGAGAAGGGTTATCCCTCCATCGGCTGCGCCCCGTGCACGCGCCCCGTCGCCCCTGGCGAGGACGCGCGCGCCGGACGCTGGGCAGGCAAGAACAAGACCGAATGCGGGCTGCATACATGAACCATTCCCTCGACCATCTCGACCACCTCGAGTCGGAGGCCATCCACATCTTCCGGGAGGTGGCCGGCGAATTCGAGCGCCCGGTGATCCTCTTCAGCGGCGGCAAGGACTCCGTCGTCATGCTGCACCTGGCGCTCAAGGCGTTCGCTCCGGCGCCGCTTCCGTTCGCGCTGCTGCACGTCGACACGGGCCACAACTTCCCCGAGGTGCTGAGCTACCGCGACGAGACGGTCGCCCGCATCGGGGCGCGGCTGCACGTCGCGAAGGTGCAGGACTACCTCGACGACGGCCGGCTGCGCGAGCGCCCCGACGGCACCCGGAACCCGCTGCAGACCGTGCCGCTGCTCGACGCGATCGAGGAGGGCCGCTTCGACGCCGTCTTCGGCGGCGGCCGCCGCGACGAGGAGAAGGCCAGGGCCAAGGAGCGCGTGTTCTCGCTGCGCGACGCGTTCGGCACCTGGGACCCGCGCCGCCAGCGCCCGGAGCTGTGGGACCTGTACAACGGTCGCCACGCGCCCGGCGAGCACGTGCGCGTCTTCCCGCTGTCGAACTGGACCGAGCTCGACGTGTGGCGCTACATCGAGCGCGAGGACATTGCGCTGCCGAGCCTGTACTACGCCCACGAGCGCGAGGTGTTCCAGCGCTCCGGCATGTGGCTGACCGCGGGCGACTGGGGTGGTCCGCGCGGCGGCGAGCCCGTCGAGCGGCGCGTCGTCCGGTACCGCACCGTCGGCGACATGTCCTGCACGGGCGCCGTCGACTCCGAGGCCGCCGACGTGGCAGGGGTGATCCTGGAGGTCGCGGCCTCCCGCATCACCGAACGGGGCGCCACCCGCGCCGACGACCGCCTCTCCGAGGCGGCGATGGAAGACCGCAAGAAGCAGGGATACTTCTGATGACCCACGATCTGCTCAGGCTCGCGACCGCCGGGTCTGTCGACGACGGCAAGTCCACCCTCGTCGGACGGCTGCTCTACGACACCAAGTCTGTGCTCGCGGACCAGCTCGACGCCGTCGAGCGCGTGTCGCGGGAGCGCGGCCAGGCCGCCCCCGACCTCGCGCTGCTCACCGATGGGCTGCGGGCCGAGCGCGAGCAGGGCATCACGATCGACGTGGCCTACCGGTACTTCTCGACCGCCACCCGCTCGTACGTGCTGGCCGACACCCCCGGCCACGTGCAGTACACGCGCAACATGGTCACCGGGGCCTCGACGGCCGAGCTGGCGCTCATCCTCGTCGACGCCCGCCACGGCGTCGTCGAGCAGACCCGCCGCCACCTGGCCGTCACCGGCCTGCTCGGCGTGCGGCACGTCGCCGTCGCGGTCAACAAGATGGACCTGGTCGGCTGGGACCGGGCACGGTTCGACGAGATCGTCGCCGAGGCCACCGCGGTCGCGGCCCGCTTCGGGATCGACGAGGTCGTCGCGGTGCCGCTGTCCGCGCTGCTCGGCGACAACGTCGTCGACCGCTCCGCCAACACGGAATGGTACGAGGGGCCGACGCTGCTGGAGCACCTCGAGGCCGTGCCGGTCGGCACCGACCCGGCCGCCCAGCCTCTGAGGTTCCCCGTGCAGGTGGTGCTGCGGCCGCAGCAGGCCGGCCACGAGGACTACCGCGGCTACGCCGGGCGCATCTCCGCCGGCGTCGTGCGGGTCGGCGACGAGGTCACGGTGCTGCCGTCGCGCCGCACCACCACCGTCGTCGGCATCGACCGGGGGCGGGCCGATGGGACGCTCGAGGAGCTCGACGAGGCCTTCGCCCCCCAGTCCGTCACGCTCCGGCTCGCCGACGACATCGACATCTCGCGCGGTGACCTGATCGCCGCGGCCGAGGCTCCCGGCGAGGTCACCCGCACCGTCAGCGGCATGGTGTGTGTCCTGTCCGACCGGCCGGTCAGGCCCCGCGACCGCGTGCTGCTGCGCGCCGGCACCCGCACGGTCCGCGCCATGGTGGAGGAGATCCTCGACCAGCTGGACATCGCCACCGTCGAGTACGCCCGCGCCCCGCGCGAACTGGCGCTCAACGACATCGGCCGGGTCCGCGTGCGGCTGGCCGACGACCTGCCCATCGACGACTACCGGGAGCTGCGCCGCACCGGCGCGTTCCTGCTGATCGACGAGGCCGACGGCGCGACGCTCGCCGCCGGCATGGCCGAGACCGCCGATCGCTACGCCGGCGCCTCCATCTGACCTGACGGGAGGGCACCCATGCCCGACATCGTGCTCATCGCCCACGGGTCTCCGGACCCGCGCCACCGCGAGGGCCTGGAGCGGCTCGCCGACGCCGTCCGCGGTCGCGTGCGCCCCGGCCGCGCCGTCGGCGTCTGCTACCTCGATCACCACGCGCCGTCGCCGGCGGACCTCGCGGTCGAGCTCGGCGGCTCCGCCGTCGCGGTGCCGGTCCTGCTGACGCCCGCCTACCATGCGCGCGTCGACGTGCCGCGTGCCGTCGAGGAGCTCGGGTCCGCCGGCTCGCACGTTCGGGTGGCCCGCCCGCTCGGGCCCGACCGGAGGTTGCTTGACGGCTGCGAGGAACTGCTGGTCGGGGCAGGCGTGCTGCCCCGCCGCACGACCGCGGTCGCCGTCTTCGTCGCCGGCTCCTCCGACACGGCGGCGGTCGCGACCGTCGCCGAGACCATCGCCCAGCACCCCCGCGAGGGATGGGGCCCGTGGCGGGTCGCGGCGCTGGACGGCGGCCGCGCCGTCGAGGAGGTCGTCGCGGAGCTGTCGCTCGAGGCCGACGAGGTCGTCGCCGTCAGCTTCATGGTCGCCGAGGGTGTCCTGCGGGACCGCATGGCGGAGCGCACCGCGAGGCTGGGCGTCGAGCTTGTGCCCGGGGCCCTGTCCTCGACGGGGGCGCTCGCGGACCTGGTCGTCGCGCGGGCCGCCCAGCGACTCGCCCTTATGATGAGCGTGTGAGCCAGTACTCCTCGGTCCTGAACCTCCCGCTGCGGCACGCCGGCAAGGTGCGCGAGCTCTACGACATCACCGTCGACGGGGTGCCCCGCATCCTGATGGTCGCCACCGACAACATCTCCGCCTACGACTTCGTGCTCGAGACGCCCATCCCGGACAAGGGCGCGGTCCTGACGCAGCTCAGCCTCTGGTGGTTCGACCAGCTCGCCGATCTCGTCGACAACCACGTCGTCAGCACCGACGTGCCCGCGGCCGTCGCCGGTCGCGCGACGATCGTCGAGGCGCTCGACATGATCGAGGTCGAGTGCGTCGCCCGCGGCTACCTCACCGGCTCCGGCTGGGTCGAGTACCAGGCCTCCCGCACGGTGTGCGGCGTGCCGCTGCCCGAGGGGCTGCGCGACGGCGATCGGCTGCCGGAGCCGATCTTCACGCCCGCGATCAAGGCCCCGCTCGGCGAGCACGACGAGAACGTCGACTACGCCACCGTCGCCGGGATCCATGGCGAGGAGCTCGCGTCGCGGCTGAGGGACCTGACGCTGCGCATCTACTCGCGGGCCGCCGACATCGCCGCCGACCGCGGCATCATCCTGGCCGACACCAAGTTCGAGTTCGGCCGCCGCGCCGACGGCACCATCGTGCTGGCCGACGAGGTGCTCACCCCCGACTCCTCGCGCTTCTGGGACGCGCAGGCCTGGCGCCCGGGGGAGTCGCTGCCCAGCTACGACAAGCAGTACGTGCGCGACTGGCTGACCCGCGAGTCCGGCTGGGACAAGGCGTCCGACACACCGCCGCCCGCACTACCCGCCGACGTCGTCGCCGCGACCCGCGACCGCTACCTCGACGCCTACCGCCTGCTCACCGGCCGGGAGTTCCAGCCGGCCTGACGCCCGTGCCCCGTCATTGAGCGATGATGGCTCCATGACGGACACCCAGATCAACGACGTGCCCGAGGACCCGGATGTGGTGCTGCGGCAGCCGACGGTCGATGAGGTTCTGGCCCGGGTGGAAGGCCGGGCCGGCGGCTCGCTGTCGCTGGCGGACGCGGTCCGTGTGCTGCGGTCCGACCGTGGGGAGTGACCGGTAGGCTCACCGGCATGGCAGTCAAGCTTCTCGCGCTCCTCGACGGAACCCTCGCCGACGTCACGCAGCCCATCGTCCGCGCCGATGACCAGGGCGTCGTCCGCGGCGACGGCGTCTTCGATGCAACGCTCGCCATCGGCGGCGTCGCCCGCGACCTGGACGCACACCTGGAGCGGCTCGCGCAGTCGGCCGCCATGCTCGACCTCCCCGTGCCGGACGAGGCGGGCTTCCGCCGCGCGGTCGACGCGATCCTCGCCGCCTGGGACTGGGACGCCGACCCGGAGGCCGTGCTGCGGCTGATCCACACCCGCGGCCCCGAGGGCATCGCCGACCAGCCGAACGGCTGGGTGCTGGCCGCGCCGCTCGACGAGGCCTCGATCCGCCAGCGTGCCGAGGGTGCGAAGGTCATGGTGCTCGACCGCGGCTTCGAGGGCTCCGGCGTCGCCTCCCTGCCGTGGCTGCTGCCCGGCGCGAAGTCGCTGTCCTACGGCATCAACATGGCCGCCAAGCGCTGGGCCCACGCGCACGGCGCCGACGACGTCGTGTTCCGCTCCCCGTCGGGGGGCCTGCTCGAGGGCCCGACCTGCAGCGTCGTGCTGGACCTCGACGGCGTGCTCGTCACGCCGCCGCTCGACGGCATCCTCCGTTCGATCACCGTCGAAGAACTGGTCTCCAAGGGCGCCGAGCACGGGCTCGACGTCCGTTTCGGCGAGCTGAGCGTCGATGACCTCGACCGCTGCCGCGGAGCCTGGCTGCTGTCCAGCGGCCGGATCCTGGCGCGCGTCACGCACGTCGACGGCCGCGAGCTGCCGGTCAGCCCGCTCGACGCGCAGGTCGCCCGCGCCGTGGACGTGCCGCTGCCGTGATCCGGGTCCCGCCGACGACCGGCTGGGGAGACCTGACCGACGACCAGCGGGCCATGCTCGACGGCGTCGGGACCGCCGCCCGCGGGCTGCTCGGCGCCTCGCTGGTCGTCGACCGCGGCGACGGCCGCGTGGCGGCTGAGATCACCGAGGTGGAGGCCTATGGCGGCGGGCTGGACCCCGCCGCCCACTCGTACCGCGGCCCGTCGGCCCGCAACGCCGCGACGTTCGGCCCGCCCTGGCACGCCTACGTCTACCGTCACCTCGGCATCCACACGTGCTTCAACGTCGTGGTGGGGGACGAGGGTGTCCCGTCCGCGGTGCTGATCCGCGCCGCCCGGATCGTCGACGGGGTCGGCTTCGCCCGCGAGCGGCGAGCCGCCCGCGGCCGCACGCGCTCCGACGCCGACCTGGCGGCCGGCCCGGCCAGGCTGACCGTCGCACTCGGCATCGACATCGCCGACACCGGGTCCCCGCTCGACGGGAGCGCCGGGATCCTGCTGACCCCGCGCGCCGGAGCCGAGCCGCCCGTGTCAGTCGGCCCGCGGATCGGCGTCGGCAGCGCGGTGGACTACCCGCTGCGGTTCTGGGTCACCAGCGATCTCACAGTGTCGCGCTGAGCTGTCGGGGCGCGGACTACAGTCTCGGCATGGACCACCACCCGCAGGAGCGGGCGGAGCGGGCGACCTAACCTGCACGTCCGCTGGATGCTGGCGCTGCTCCCCGCGGTGCTGATGGCCCGCGAGTGGGCCACCGGCAAGCTCACGGAGCTGTGGGACCCGCCGCCCTCAGCGTGACTGGAAGGCGACGATCCGCTCGATCGCCTCGCGGATCGCGGCGGTTCCTGCCGCGAAGCTGACCCGGACGGTGCGGTGCCCGCCGACGGCGTCGAAGTCCGTGCCGGGCGTCAGGGCGACCCCCGTCGCCTCCAGTAGCGCCGCGGCGTAGGCGGACGAGGTGCCGTGGTGCTCCAGCTGCGGGCCGAGGTCGGCGTAGTAGTAGAAGGCGCCGTCCGCGGGTGCGGATCCTCCCCACCCCAGGCGGGGCTCGGCGTCGAGCAGCAGCCGGCGGGCCTCCGCGAAGTCGGCGACGGCCTCGTCGCACTGCGCGTACGAGGTGTCGGTGAACGACTCGAGGGCCGCGAACTGCGCCGGGGCCGGCGGGCACAGGGCCAGGTTCCCGGCCAGCGCGTCGACGGCCGACATCAGCTCCGGGGGAGCGAGCAGCCAGCCGATCCGCCACCCCGTCATGCCCCAGTACTTGCTCCAGGATGAGACGACGATCGGGCCGGGCCCGAACTCGCGGGCCGAGGTGCCGCGGGAGTCGCCGTAGGTGACGCCGTGGTAGATCTCGTCGCTGACCAGTCGCACGCCGTTCGCGTCGCACCAGGCGACCAGCGCGGCCAGCTCGTCGCGCGTGACCATCGTGCCGGTCGGGTTCGCGGGCGAGGCAAGCACCAGCCCGGCCAGCGGGCCGCGTGCGTGCTCGGCGTCGAGCTGCTCGACCGTCGGCTGGAAGCGCACGTCGGCGCCGCAGTCCAGGTCGACGACCTCGCAGCCCAGCGAGCTGAGGATGTTGCGGTACGCGGGATAGCCGGGCCTCGCCAGGGCGACGCGGTCGCCCGCGTCGAAGGCGGCGAGGAAGGCGAGCAGGAAGGCGCCGGACGAGCCGGTGGTGACCGCGATCTCGGACGGGTCGACATCGGTGCCGTACCAGCGGTCGTAGTGGCCGGCCAGCGCCTCGCGCAGCGGCGCGATGCCGAGCGCCGGGGTGTAGCCGAAGGTCGTGTGGGCGACGTGCAGCCGGGCCGCCTCGTCGTCGACGGCGGTGGGTGCCCCGGCGACGGGCTCGCCCGCGCAGAGCGAGATGACGCCGACGCCGCGGGCGCGCAGCCGGGCCACCTCGTCGAGGATGGTCATGACCTCGAAAGGCGGAACCTGGGAGCGGGCCGACACCATGCCGTCGAGGCTACCCGGCAAGGCACGGATCCGGCGGGGTCGCGGCGTTCCCGCCGCGTCGTGGGACGTAGCCCCGGCGCAGGGCTCCGACGCCGCGCCATGCCCTAGAGTGGCGCCATGCCACGCGTCGTTGTCAACGTCATGCCGAAGCCCGAGATCCTCGACCCGCAGGGGAAGGCCGTCACCGGCGCCCTCAAGCGCCTCGGCTTCCAGGGCCTCTCTGTCCGTCAGGGCAAGCGGTTCGAGGTGGAGGTCGAGGGCGAGGTCACCGACGAGGTGCTCGCCGAGATCGGCCGCGCGGCGGAGACGCTGCTCGCCAACACCGTCATCGAGTCCTTCGACGTGGTGGCCGACTGATGACCCGCGTCGGGGTGGTCACGTTCCCCGGGTCCCTGGATGACCACGACGCCCTGCGCGCCGTGCAGCTCTCGGGCGCCGAGGCCGTGCCGCTGTGGCACGGCTCCGACTCGATCGAGGGCGTCGACGCCATCGTCCTGCCCGGCGGCTTCTCCTACGGCGACTACCTGCGCTGCGGCGCGATCGCCCGGTTCAGCCCCGTGATGGGTACCGTCATCGACGCGGCGAAGAAGGGGATGCCCGTGCTGGGCATCTGCAACGGCTTCCAGCTGCTGTGCGAGGCGCACCTCCTGCCCGGCGCGATGATCCGCAACGCCGGCCAGCAGTTCATCTGCCGCGACGAGCGCCTGCGCGTCGAGACCATCGACACCACCTGGACCTGCGCCTTCGAGAAGGGCCAGGAGATCACCATCGCGCTGAAGAACGGCGAGGGGAACTACCAGGCGTCCGCGGAGACACTCAAGGAGCTCGAGGACAGCGACCGCGTCGTCTTCCGCTACCTCGACAACCCGAACGGCTCCGCGAACGACATCGCCGGCATCACCAACGAGCGCGGAAACGTCGTCGGCCTGATGCCGCACCCCGAGCACAACGTGGAGGAGCTGACCGGGTCGTCGCTCGACGGCAAGGCGTTCTTCGAGTCTGTGCTGCAGTTCCTCGCCGTGCGCGTCTGACCCCACCCCACCCCAGACGCCAACGGTATTTCCCAGACGCCAAGGGGTGCCCAGACGGGGAGGGCAGTCGTGAGGGGAGGGCGGGGATGAAGGCGGTCCACGCGTACGAGGCGATGCCGATCGACGAGCTGTACCGGTGGTTCGCCGGCGAGGCCGAGCCGACGTCGCCCGTCTGGTCGAAGCTGTGCCGCTGGATCGCCGGGACGCCGGTGCTGACCGCGCGGCTCGACGTGCTGCCGGGTCGCAAGCGGCAGCCGAACCTGTTCCTCGCCGCCGTCCGTTACCTCGACGGGCCGACCGACCCGGGGCCCGAGTTCCTCGACTGGGTCGACGGGAACTGGTCGGCCATCGAGGCGACGATCCTCGCCCGACGCACCCAGACGAACGAGCCGGGCAGGCTGGCCGTGCTGGCTCCGGTCCTCGCGAGCCTGCCGCAGCCCGTCGCGCTGCTGGAGATCGGGTCGTCGGCCGGGCTCTGCCTCCTGCCCGACCGGTTCCGGTACCGCCTCCCCGCGACCATCGCCGACGGTGCGGCCGCCGGACCCGATGCACCCGTCCTCGACTGCCGGCACGACGGCGACCCTCCCGCCTCGCCCGCGGACCTGCGCATCGCGCTGCGCCGAGGGCTCGACCAGCACCCCCTGTCCGCGGCCGATCCCGACGACGCGCGGTGGCTGCGGGTGCTGGTCTGGCCGGGCGAGCGCGACAGGGAGGAGCGGCTCGCCGCCGCCCTCACCGTCGCCGCGGCCGACCCGCCGACGATCCTGACCGGCTCCGCGCCCGACGACCTCCCCCTCCTGCTCGCCGACCTCCCCGCCGGCGCGACGCCCGTCGTCATGCATTCGGCGACGCTGGCCTACCTCGCGCGCCCCGAGCGCGACGCGGTCGTCGCGGCCGTTCGGGCCTCCGGCGCCCACTGGCTCTCCTTCGAGGGACCCACCGTCGTCACGAGTCTCCGCGGCCGCACCCCGCCGGTCGACGGGCCGCACTTTGTCCTCGCCCTCGACGGCGAGCCGCTCGCCGTCGCCTCGCCCCACGGCCGCTGGGTCCGCTGGCTGCCGCGCTGACCCGCGCGACGCGGCGCCCGCGCCAGTGGTTGGATGGGGAGCATGAGCTCAGCCAATCTCAGCCAGGTCGAGACCGCGGCGCGCGCCGCCGCGGTTGAGGTGCACAGCTACACGGTCGACGTCGACATCCGCGACGCCCGCGACCCGGGGACGACGACGTTCCCCGTCACGTCGACGATCGAGCTGAGCATCGCCTCGACAGGCTCGGCGCGTTTCGACAAGCTCAACGAACCGGGGAACGCCTCGACAGGCTCGGCGCGTTTCGACGAACTCAACGAACCGGGTGCGCTCAACGAACCGGGGAACGCCTCGACAGGCTCGGCGCGTTTCGACAAGCTCAACGAACCGGGGGCGCTCAACGAACCAGGTGCGCTCAACGGACCGCTGTGGATCGACTTCATCGGCGAGGTGGACTCGCTGACGATCGACGGCGAACCGCACCCCGTCGAGCACGACGGGGCCCGGCTCCAACTGCCCGACGTCGCGCCCGGGCGACACACCGTCGTCGTCGCGGGCCACGCGCGCTACTCGCGCACCGGCGAGGGCCTGCACCGCTTCGTCGACCCGGCCGACGGCGAGACCTACCTCTACACGCAGTACGAGCCCGCCGACGCGCGCCGCGTGTTCCCCAACTTCGAGCAGCCCGACCTGCGCGCGCCGTTCACCTTCATCCTCACCGGCCCCGAGGAGTGGTGGCTCGGCTCGAACCAGCCGGAGGCCTCCCGCGAGGTCGTCGCCGACGGCGTCGTGCGCGTCACGTACGAGCCGACCGGCGTCCTGTCCACCTACATCACCTGCATCTGCGCCGGCCCGTACCACCGCGAGGTCGACGCCTGGGGCGAGATGGAGCTCGGCCTGCTGTGCCGCCGGTCGCTGGCCCGCTACCTCGACGCCGACGTGCTGTTCACCTACACGAAGCAGGGCCTCGACTGGTTCACCGCCAACTTCGGCGACTACCCGTGGGGCCCCAAGTACGACCAGATCTTCGTCCCCGAGTACAACCTCGGCGCCATGGAGAACCCCGGCCTGGTGACCTTCACCGAGAGCTACCTGTTCCGCTCGCCCGCCACCCCGGCGCAGCTGCAGGCCCGCTGTAACACGCTGGTCCACGAGATGAGCCACATGTGGTTCGGTGACCTGGTGACCTGCCGCTGGTGGGGCGACCTCTGGCTCAAGGAGAGCTTCGCCGAGTTCTCCGGCAGCCATGTCTCGCACGAGGCCTGCGGCTTCGACGACGCCTGGGTCAACTTCGCCGCCAACCGCAAGGCCAGCGCCTACCTCGCGGACTCGATGCCGACGACCCACCCCGTCATCGCCGACATACCCGACCTCGAGGCCGCCAAGACCAACTTCGACCGCATCACCTACTCCAAGGGATCCTCGGCCCTGACGCAGCTGGTGCACTTCGTCGGCCTCGACGCGTTCCTGGCCGGGTCGCGCCGCTACTTCGCCGCCCACGCGCACTCGTCCGCGACCCTGACCGACTTCATCGGCGCCCTGGCTCAGGAGACCGACCGCGACCTCAGCGGCTGGGTGACCGCCTGGCTCGGCACCGCCGGCCACGACACGCTCGCCGCCTCCGTCACGCTCGACGGCGACGCCGTCGGCACGCTGAGCATCTCCCGCACGGTCCCCGACGAATACCCGGCCGACCGCCCGCACGCCACCACCGTCGGCCTCTGCCGCGTCGTGGACGGCTCGCTGAAGCTGGAGCGGCGCCTCGACGTCACGGTCGACGCCGCGACGGTCGAGGTCCCCGAGGCCGTCGGCCTGCCGGCCCCCGACGCCGTGCTGATCAACGACCTCGACCACACCTTCGCCGCCGTCGCGCTCGACGGGACCACGCGTGCGACGCTCGTGGCGCACCTCGGGCACCTCGACCCGATCTCCCGCGCCGTCGCCTGGACCGCGCTGCGCACCTCGCTCAGGTCCGGCGACCTGTCCGCGGAGGACTTCGTCGACGCCGTCCTCGGCGCCGGCGAGACGCAGACCGGCGTGCTCGCGTCCCTTGTCGCCTGGGCCTTCGACGCCGTCGACCGCTTCACCACCGACACCGCGACGCTCGCGGCGCGCTGGCGCGACGGCGCACGCGCCGCGGCGCTGGCCGCGGCCCCCGGATCCCCCGAGCAGCAGATCTGGGCCCGGGCCTACCTCCGCGCCGAGACCCTGGCCGGCGGCGACGTCTCCTGGGTGCAGGACGGCGGCATCCCGGGCCTCGAGCTGTCCGTCGACGTCACCTGGGCCGCGTGGCAGACGCGCGCCGCCCTCGGCGCCGCGACCCCGGAGGAGCTGGACGCGGCCCTGGCTGCCGACGACACCGCCGCCGGCCGGCTCGCCCGCCTCACCTGCTGGGCCGCCGCCCCCGACGCCGCGGTCAAGCGGGAGGCCTGGGACCGGGTCCACGTGATCGACGGCGACGCGAACGCCACGATCGACGCGATCCTGGCCGGCTACAACACGCCGGGCCAGTCCGCGCTGCGGGAGCCGATGCGCCGCCCGTATTTCGAGACGCTGCTGGACGTCTGGCGCGACCACCCGATCGAGATCGCCCTGCGCCTGGTGCGCGGCGGATTCCCCGATAACGGGGCCGACGAGGGGCGGGCCTGGCTGGACGCCAACCCCGACGCCCCAGGCACGCTCCGGCGCCAGATCCTCGAGGCTGTCCATGAGGCTCAGGTGGCAGAGCGCGTGCGCGCGACGCGATAGATTGACCCTGTGGCAGACACCGTAGAGAACGCCTTCCAGACCCCCGACGTCGAGCAGCCCTACGCCGCCCTCGGCGTCAAGGACGACGAGTACCTCCGGATCAAGGAGATCCTCGGTCGGCGCCCCACCTCCGCCGAGCTCGCCATGTACTCGGTCATGTGGTCGGAGCACTGCTCGTACAAGTCCTCCAAGG
The DNA here is from genome assembly GCF_019316905.1 of Tessaracoccus palaemonis. Classification (NCBI taxonomy): domain Bacteria; kingdom Bacillati; phylum Actinomycetota; class Actinomycetes; order Propionibacteriales; family Propionibacteriaceae; genus Tessaracoccus; species Tessaracoccus palaemonis. The sequence continues at coordinate 2,461,832 of NZ_CP079216.1, read as the reverse complement.
TGCACCTGAAGAAGTTCGGGGAGCTCAGCCAGGACACGCCGCGCGGACCTCTGCTGGCCGGCATCGGCGAGAACGCCGGCGTCGTCGACATCGGCCAGGGCTACGCCGTCACGTTCAAGGCGGAGTCCCACAACCACCCGTCCTACGTCGAGCCCTACCAGGGCGCGGCGACCGGCGTCGGCGGCATCGTCCGCGACATCCTCGCGATGGGTGCGCGCCCGATCGGCGTGATGGACTCCCTGCGCTTCGGCCCGCTCGACGAGCCCGACACGCACCGCGTGCTGCCCGGCGTCGTCGCCGGCGTCGGCGGCTACGGCAACTGCCTCGGCCTGCCCAACGTCGGCGGAGAGGTCCAGTTCGATCCCTCCTACCTCGGCAATCCGCTCGTCAACGCTCTGTGCGTCGGCGTGCTCCGCCACGAGGACCTGCACCTAGCCCGCGCCACCGGCGTCGGCAACCAGGTCATCCTGTTCGGCGCGGCCACCGGCGGCGACGGCATCGGCGGCGCCTCCATCCTGGCCTCCGAGACGTTCGACGAGACCGGCCCGGCCAAGCGTCCCAGCGTCCAGGTCGGCGACCCGTTCATGGAGAAGCTGCTCATCGAGTGCACGCTCGAGCTGTTCCAGGCGGGCATCGTCAACGGCATCCAGGACTTCGGCGCCGCGGGCATCTCCTGCGCGACCTCCGAGCTGGCCTCGGCCGGCGACGGCGGCATGTTCGTCAACCTCGACCTCGTCCCCCTGCGCGACCCCAACCTCGCGCCGGAGGAGATCCTGATGAGCGAGTCCCAGGAGCGCATGATGGCGGTCGTCGAGCCCGCCAACGTCGAGCGCTTCATGGAGATCTGCGCCAAGTGGGACGTGCTGGCGACCGTGGTCGGCGAGGTCACCGACGGCGACCGCCTCATCATCTCGTGGCACGGCGAGACCATCGTCGACGTCGACCCGAAGACCGTCGCGCACGAGGGCCCCGTCTACGACCGCCCGTACCACCGCCCCGACTGGATCGACGCGCTGAACGCCGACCGCGCCGAGGACCTGCCGCGCGACAACTCCGCCGACGCCGTCCGCGCCATGCTCCTGCAGGTGCTCGCGCACCCCAACGTCGCCGACAAGACCTGGGTCACGCAGCAGTACGACCGCTACGTGCGGGGCAACTCCGTGCTGGCCCAGCCCGAGGACGCCGGCATGCTCCGCATCGACGAGTCCACCGGGCTAGGCATCGCGCTCGCCCTCGACGCCAACTCGCGCTTCTCGTACCTCAACCCGTACCTCGGCGCGCAGCTGTCGCTGGCCGAGGCCTACCGCAACGTCGCCGTCACCGGCGCCGAGCCGGTCGCCATCACCGACTGCCTCAACTTCGGCTCGCCCGAGGACCCCGAGGTCATGTGGCAGTTCTCCGAGGCCATCCTCGGCCTCGTCGACGCCTGCCGCGAGCTCGGCATCCCCGTCACCGGCGGCAACGTCAGCCTCTACAACCAGACCGCCTCGACCCCCATCCTCCCGACGCCCACCGTCGGCGTGATGGGCGTGATCGACGACGTCGCCACCCGCCTGCGCTCCGGCTTCGCCCACCCGGGCGACGCCGTGCTGCTGCTCGGCGAGACCCGGGAGGAGCTGTCCGGCTCCATCTGGGAGGCCGTCGCGCACGACGCGCACCTGGGCGGCATGCCCCCGCAGGTCGTGCTCGGCGCGGAGAAGGCGCTGGCCGACGTGGTGGTGGAGGCGGCCCGCCGCGGCCTGCTGTCGTCGGCCCACGACGTCAGCGAGGGCGGCCTCGGCGTCGCGCTCGCGGAGTCGGCGTTCCGGGGCGGCCTCGGCTTCGCCGTGACGCTGCCGGGCGACGACCCGACGGTCGCGCTGTTCTCGGAGTCCGCCGCCCGCGCCGTCGTGTCGCTGTCGGGGGCGTCCCTGGCCGAGTTCGAGGCGCTGTGCACCGAGCACGGTGTGCCCGTCGCCCGCATCGGTGAGGTCACCGGCGGGGGCGAGCTCGAGTTCGTGGGCGCGTTCACCGTCGACCTCGACGAGGCCCGCCGCGCCTGGGAGGCCCCGCTGCCGGAGGCCCTCGGCTGATCCCGGCGGTCAGTCCCCCAGGGGGAGGATCAGATCCGTGCGCAGCTCCTCGGGAGCCACGCTCGGGTCTGTGACGTACACCTCCACCCACACGCCCGTGGGCAGCGCCGGGGCCCGGGCGGTGAGATCGGCCCAGGCCGCGCCGAGCCCGTCATAGGTGCCGACGTGCGTGGTCGCCAGCGCCGGCCCGGCGGGCAGCTGCGAGCCGACCACGGACACGTCGCCCGCGGGCAGCGGTCCGTCGAGGATCGTCGAGACGGGGAACCCGACCTCCAGGTCGAAGATGCCCTCGGGTTCGCCGCGATACAGGGCAAGCGCCGGGCCGGTCGGGTCGAGGGCGCCGGCCCCCACCAGGTTGCCGAGCGCGGGGAAGCCCTCGTCGAAGGCGGCGGGCAGCCCATCCAGGCTGATGCCCTCGTAGCGGACCACCGCCAGCGGCGTCGCCGCGAGCTCGATGGTTGTGGGCGCGGAGAACGGTGCCTCGGGAAATGCAGAATCGGTCATGCCGCCCATCCTTGCAGGTGGGTGCGACATGACCGATCGTCCGTGGAGGTCAGTCAGCTGAGCTTTCAGCGCAGGCTCCTGGCCGCCCGCGAGTACTGCAGCGGGAAGTCCTCGTCGGCGCCGAGCGTACGGGACGCGCGCACTCCCCAGTAGGGATCGAGCAGCAGCGGCCGGCCCAGCGCGACCACGTCGGCCTGCCCGTCGACGAGGATCTGCTCGGCCTGGGCGGGCTCCGTGATGGAGCCGACGGCGACGGTCGGCAGCCCGGCAGCCTCGCGGACGCGGGCCGCGAACGGCACCTGGTAGCCGGGTCCGGTCGAGGCGCCCGGCCAGGGAGTGTTGCCGCCGGTGGAGACGTGCACGATGTCGACGCCGTGCTCCTTGAGGGCCTTCGTCAGCTCGACGGTCTGGTCGGTCGTCCAGCCCTCGGGTTCGAGCCAGTCGGTGGCCGACAGGCGGAACATGACCGGGTAGTCCTCGCCGACGGCGTCGCGGACCGCGTCGGCGATCTCGATGGCCAGGCGCGAGCGGTTCTCCAGGGAGCCGCCGTACTGGTCGGTGCGGTGGTTCGACTGCGGCGAGAGGAACTGGTGGACGAGGTAGCCGTGCGCGGCGTGCACCTCGATCATCTGGTAGCCGGCGGCCACGGCGCGGCGGGAGGCCGCGGCGAAGGCGTCGACGACGCCCGCGATCTCAGCCAGCGACAGGTCGTGCGGCACGGGCAGCACGTCGTCGAACGCGATGGCGCTCGGGCCGACGACCTCCCAGCCGAGCCGATCGGTGGCGGGGTCGAGCGGCTGGCCGCCGAGGAACTCGCGGTTCGTGCTGGCCTTGCGGCCGGCGTGCGCGAGCTGGACGACGGGGACGACGCCCTGTTCCTTCATGAAGTCGGTCAGGCGGCGGTGGCCCTCGACCTGCGCCTCGTCCCAGAGGCCGAGGTCCCAGGCGGTGATTCGGCCCTCGGGGACGACCGCGGTCGCCTCCACGATGATCGCGCCGACGCCGCCGACGGCGCGGGCGCCGTAGTGCTGCGCGTGCCACTCGCCGGGCACGCCCGTCAGGGGGCCCTCGGCGGGGGCGCTGTACTGGCACATCGGCGCCATCCACAGGCGGTTCGGGATGGTCAGCCCACGCAGGGTGATGGGGGAGAAGAGTCGGGTCGCGGTCACTTGAGCGCCTCCAGGATGTTCTCGGCGAGGGGTGCGGACGAGGCCGGGTTCTGGCCCGTCAGCACGTTGCGGTCCGTGGCGGTGTGCGGCTGGAAGGGCGCGCCCACCTCGACGGTCAGGCCGGCCTCGGTGAGGCGGTCCTGCAGGAGCCAGGGAGCCTTGTCGGCGAGGCCGCCGATCTTCTCCTCGGCATTGGTGAAGGCAGTGATGGTGTAGCCGGCGAAGGCGTTGCTGCCGTCGGCCTTCGTCGCGGCCAGCAGGGCGGCGGGGCCGTGGCAGACGACGCCGACGAGCTTGCCGGACGTCACCGCGTCGGCGAGCAGCCGGCCGGAGTCGGCGTCGACCGCGAGGTCCTCCATCGGGCCGTGGCCGCCGGGGACGAACACCGCGGCGTAGTCCGCGAGGTCGACGTCGGCGATGGCGATGGGGGACTTCAGCTCGGGCTGGTCGGCGGAGATGTCGTCGCTCAGGCTGGCGGGGTCGACGGGCGGCACGACGCCGCCCGGGGTGGCGACCTGCACGGCGTAGCCGGCGTCCTTGAAGATCTGCAGCGGCGTCACGGCCTCCTCGGCCCAGAAGCCGGTGCGGTGCGCGGTGCCGTCGTTCAGGGTCCAGGTGTCGGATCCGGTCATCAGAAAGAGAATCGTGTTCATGGGGTCATCCTCTCGTTCCATTCGCTCAAGCCTACGTCGCGAAGCATCGGAATTGAAATCGGTCGATCGATAGTTCCCATCGGAGAACCGATGGTTCATCGGATGTGCGGGGCGTACAGTGGAGGTATGTCGGACACACGTACCCCCCTGGATCTGAACCTGCTGCGGACCTTCCTGTGCGTGTACCGCGTCGGCTCGCTCACGGGTGCGGCTCCCGGGCTCGGGCTGTCCCAGCCGACCGTGACGGCGCAGGTGCGCAGCCTGGAGGAGCGGCTCGGCCGCCAGTTGTTCGAGAGGCTCGCCCGCGGCGTGCAGCCGACCGCCTTCGCGCACGAGCTTGCCGCCCGGGTGGCCGCGCCGCTGGACCAGCTGTCCGGCCTCGAGGACGACGGACCGCTCGGCGTCCGCGTGGCTCCCGTGCACCTCGCCGGACCGTCCGAGCTCCTGTGCACGAGGGTGCTGCCCGCGCTGGCGCCCCTGGTCTCGCAAGGGGTCGAGCTGCGGGTCGCTCAGGGCATGACGGACGAGCTGATGGACGAGATGCGCGGCGGCCAGCACGACCTGGTCATCGCCACCCGCCGCCCCCGCGGGAAGGGGCTCGTGTCGACGCCGCTCACCGACGCGCAGTACGCGCTGGTGATCTCGCCCTCGTGGGCCGGCAGGGGCGTGCCGCTGGCGGCGACCGGGTGCGAGCTGTGCGACGCGCTGCGTCAGGTGCCGCTCGTGGCCTACGCCGAGGACCTGCCGATCGTGCGCCGCTACTGGCGCACCGCGTTCAACAAGCAGGCGGCGAGGGAGGCGTCGCTGACGGTGCCGAACCTGCACGCGGTCGTCTCGGCCGTGACGTCGGGGGCGGGCTACTCCGTCGTGCCGCGTGAGCTGTGCGAGGAGCACCTGGCGGACGGGCGCCTGGTGGAGTTGAACGTCGACCAGGAGTCGCCGCTCAACACGTTCTTCCTGGTGCGGCGCCCCGGTGCGGAGGCCAACGCGCACGTCGGCGCGGTCGAGCGTGCGCTGGTGGAGGCCGCGAAGACCTGGTGAGGGGCCGGTCGTGGGCCGTCGCGCAGCGGTGCGCGACGGCCCACGATCCCCCCAAGGCCGGCCCCATCCGGGCCGACGTGAACGCGTCAGGTGCGCACGCCGGTGTGCGCACCCGGCGCGAGATCAGGCGAGGCTCAGCTCGAGGAGCGGGCTCCGCTGGGCCGTGGTCGTGATGGCGCAGTCCGGGGATCCCCACGACGAGGGCTCGACGACGGTGAACCGCACGCTCTGGCGCAGCGCCTCCTTCGCCTCGGACGCCGCGCGCTGCACGCAGGTGGCCTCGACGTCGCCGACCAGCAGCACGTCGAGGTTCCTCGGGAACGGGCCGGGGCGGCCGACGCGACGCGCGGCCCAGGTGCCGAGCAGGTACGCCTTCTCCAGCGCGTCCACATCCTTGAGGATCGCGGGCAGGAGGGTGGACGGCCCGTAGGTCAGACGCAGGAGTTCGGTCAGCGCGGGGGCGAGCGGGTGCTCGCGGTCGGCGCGGACCATCCGGGCGCGGCCGGCGCGGCGGTCGAGGACCAGTCCGGCGGTGGTGAGGCGCTCGATCTCGGTGTGCACGGTGGTCAGCCCTGCGTCGAAGTGGCGCGCGAGTTCGGTCAGCGAGCGCTCCTGCTCGGGGAGCAGGAAGAGCGTCGACAACAGTTGCCCCTGGAAGTCCGATCGGAGGAGGCGGCTCCGAGTGGGCGGCGGTTGCTTCATGTAAAAATGATACGAAAAGCGTCACTTCCGGTCGTGGGCAGGGTGCGTTAACGCCTGACGCTGAGGCAGACCGCCCGCTGAGTAGGGTGGATGCATGAGCCTCCATGAAGCAGCAGAAGCCGTGATCCCCTCCGTCCTCACCGACCTGAAGCGGCTCATCGCCATCCCGTCGGTCTCGTCCATCAGCGAGCACGACGACGACGTGCTGGCCGCCGCGGACGTCGTCGCGCACCTGCTGAGCGACGTCGGCTGCCCCACGGTCGAGCTCCTCGAGGTGCCCGGCGGCAAGCCCGCGGTATACGGCCACTTCCCGGCCCCCGAGGGCGCCCCCACCGTGTTGCTGTACGCGCACTACGACGTGCAGCCCACCGGCGACCCCGACGCCTGGACGTCGCCCGCCTTCGCCCCGTCCGAGCGCGACGGTCGCCTCTACGCGCGGGGCGCGGCGGACGACAAGGGCGGCATCGCGGTGCACCTGGGCGCGCTGCGCGCGTTCGAGGGCCGCCCGCCGGTCGGCGTGAAGGTATTCATCGAGGGCGAGGAGGAGATCGGCTCGCCCAGCATGGCGGGCCTGTTCGAGAAGTTCGGCGACAGGCTGCACGCCGACGTCTTCGTCATCGCCGACGCCGTCAACTGGAAGGTCGGCGAGCCGTCGCTCACCGCGACGCTGCGCGGCTCCGTCGACGCGGTCGTCACCGTCTCGACGCTCCAGACCGGCCTGCACTCCGGCCAGTTCGGCGGCGTCGTGCCCGACGCGCTGACGGCGCTCTGCCGCCTGCTCGCCACCCTGCACGACGAGGCGGGCAACGTCGCGATCGAGGGGCTGAAGACCTCCCCGGAGCCCACCGTCGAGTACGACGACGACCGCCTCCGCGAGGAGACCGGCATCCTGGAGGGCGTCGAGTGGATCGGCGACGGCAGCGCCGCCTCGCGCATGTGGGCCAAGCCGTCCGCGTCCGTCCTCGCGATCGACACCACCCGCCTGAAGGACGCGTCCAACACGCTCATCCCGAGCGCGAAGGCGAAGGTCAGCGTCCGCATCGCGCCCGGCGACGACCCCGAGTCCGCCACCACGGCGCTCGTCGACCACCTGCACAGCCACGCCCCGTGGGGCGCGCACATCACGGTGGAGCCGGGCCGGCACGGCTCCGGCAGCGAGTTCACGCTGAGCGGCGACCTGAACGAGAAGGTGCAGGCCGCGTTCCGTGAGGCCTTCGGCGTCGAGGCGGTCGCCATCGGTACCGGCGGCTCCATTCCGATCGCCGCAGAGTTCGCCGAGCGCAACCCCGGCGCCGCGGTGCTGCTGACCGCCGTCGTCGACCCCACGTCCCGCATGCACGGCATCGACGAGTCCGTCGACCTCGGCGACCTCGCCAAGGCCGTGGTCGCCGAGACCCTGCTGCTGCAGAACCTGGCCTGAGGCCGTGACCGGCGCCCGCGCCGACGAGGCCGCACGCTCCGTGCTGGGGACCTTCGGCGGCCGGGCGCTCGGCGTGCCCCGCACCCGGCTGGCCGCGGTCGCCCGGCCCGGCCGGCCGCGCGGCGAGTGGCACTACTGGTGGCAGGCGCACCTGATCGACTGCCTCGTCGACGCGCGGCTGCGCGGCAGCGCACTGGTCGACGACCGCCTCATCCGCGGTCACGTCCGAGGCGTCTGGCTGCGCAACGGGCTGCGGTTCCGCAACGGCTACTTCGACGACATGGCCTGGCTCGCGCTCGCCTCGCAGCGATTCGGTCGCCTGGGCGGGACCGACGTCGCCTCGCGGCGCCTGCGGCCCGTGCTGGAGTCCGCGCTGCGGCACGACCGGGGCGGCGGCGCGCTGTGGAGCACGCAGCGGGACTTCATCAACACCGCCGCCACCGGTCCCATCGCGCTGTTCCTGGCTCGCGCCGGTGAGCGCGAGGAGCCGCGGCGCCTGCTCAGCTGGCTGCGCGCCAACCTCGCCGATGACGACGGCCTGATGCGCGACGGGCTGCGGGTGGTCGAGGGCCGGCTCGTGCCCGTCTCGGATGTCTTCACCTACAACCAGGGGCCCGTGCTCGGCCTGATGCTGGAACTCGGCGGCGACGAACTCCGCGCCGCCGAAGCCCACGTGCGGGCGGTGGCCGGGCGCCTGACCAGGCCGGGGACGCGCGTGCTGCGCACACACGGGCCGGGCGACGGCGGGCTGTTCAGCGGCATCCTGACCCGCTACCTCGCGCTCGCCGCCGCCGACCCGCGCCTCGACCGCGACGTGCGCGTCCTCGCCGGCGAGGTCGTGACCTCGACGGCGGACGACCTCTGGGAGCGGCGCGTCGAGCGCGGCTGGCGCGGCCGACCGGTCCTCGTCTTCCCCCAGGACACGCACGCGACCGACGTCGGAGAGACCGCCGAGCTGTCCACACAGCTGCAGGCGTGGATGGCGCTGGAGGCGGCTGCCGTCGCGTCCTCGGCGCTACGGTGAGGGCATGCCTCGCACAGAGAGAGACTCGCTCGGAGAGCTGCAGATACCCGATGACGCGTACTGGGGAATCAACACGGCTCGCGCGATGGAGAACTTCCCCATCAGCCGGCGCGAGATCAGCGTCTACCCGGATCTGATCATCGCCTACGCCCAGGTGAAACAGGCCGCGGCAAGGGCGAACAGGGACATCGGGGTCCTCGACGCCGAGCGCGCCGACCTGATCGACCGCGCGGCCCAGGACATCATCGACGGTTCGCTGCATGACCAGTTCGTCGTCGGCGTCATCCAGGGCGGCGCCGGCACGTCGACCAACATGAACGTCAACGAGGTCATCGCCAACCGGGCCCTCGAGCTCGCGGGCCGGCCGAAGGGCGACTACGACTTCCTCTCGCCCAACGACCACGTCAACCGCTCGCAGTCCACCAACGACACCTATCCGAGCGCCGTCAAGCTGTCGATCGCCTACGGGCTCGGCCGGCTCGCGAATGAGATGCGACTGCTGCGCAGCTCATTCGCGTCGAAGGGGCGGGAGTTCCGCGAGGTCCTGAAGGTGGGCCGCACGCAGCTGCAGGACGCCGTGCCGATGACGCTCGGGCAGGAGTTCCGCGGCTTCGCCACGACGCTGGGCGAGGACATCGCGCGCATCGAGGACGTCCGGCCGCTGCTGCTGGAGGTCAACCTCGGCGCCACCGCGATCGGCACCGGCATCGCGTCGGTGCCCGACTTCGGCCCGGCCGTCATCTCGCACCTGCGGGAGATCACCGGGTTCGACGAGCTCGTCGAGGCGGGCGACCTGATCGAGGCGACCAGCGACACCGGCGTGTTCATGTCCGCGTCGTCGGTCATGAAGCGGGCGGCGATGAAGCTGTCGAAGATCTGCAACGACCTGAGGCTGCTGAGCTCGGGCCCGCAGGCCGGGCTGGGGGAGATCAACCTCCCCGCGAAGCAGGCCGGGAGCTCGATCATGCCCGGCAAGGTGAACCCGGTCATCCCGGAGGCGGTCAACCAGGTCGCGTTCATCATCGCCGGCTCCGACGTGACCATCGCGATGGCGAGCGAGGCCGGACAGCTGCAGTTGAACGCCTTCGAGCCGGTCATGGCGCACGTGCTGCTGCAGAACACGGCGTGGCTGCGTCGGTCGGTCCGCACGCTGCGGATCAACTGCGTCGACGGGATCACGGCCAACACCGCGCACCTGCGGGCGATGGTCGACAGCTCCGTCGGCGTCATCACGGCGCTGATCCCGCGGATCGGCTATCTCCACGCCGCCCGGCTGGCGAAGCAGGCGCTGCACGAGGGCGTCCCCGTCCGGTCGCTGATCCTGGCGGAGGGGCTGATGTCGCCCGACGAGCTGGACAAGGCCCTCGACCCGCACGGACTGTCCGGCGGGCTGTTCGACACGAGCGTGCTGCCGCGGCTGACGCCGGAGGTGATCGCGGGCCTTGAGGCCCAGCTCGACGAGGCGGATCGCAGGGACCTCGCCTGAACGCCCTACAGGTGTTTACCGCCAGTCACGGGCAGCACCGCGCCGGAGGTGTAGCTGGCGTCCTCGGAGGCCAGGTAGACGTAGGCGCCTGCCAGCTCGGCCGGCTGCCCCGCCCGGCCGAGCGGCGTGTCCTGACCGAACGTGGCCAACCTCTCGGCATCCCAGCCTGTGCCGGGGATGAGCGGCGTCCAGATGGGCCCGGGTGCGACTGCGTTGACGCGGATGCCCTTCTCGCCCAGTTCGTCGGCGGCGGCCTGCACGAACGCGACCTGGGCCGCCTTGGTCATGGCGTAGTCGATGATCGAGTGCGACGGGTTGTAAGCCTGGATCGATGCAGTCACGATGATCGAGCTGCCCGGCTCCAGCCGAGGCACGGCCGCCCGGGCGCTCCACAGCATGCCGTACAGGTTCGTTCGGAAGACCCGGTCGAACTCCTCGGTGGGCAGCGTCTCGATGCCGTCACGGTCCTTCTGGTATCCGGCGTTGAGCACCAGGATGTCGAGGCCGCCGAACTCCTCGACGGTGGACTCCACGATGCCGGTGGCGAAGTCCTCGTCGCGAACGTCCCCAGGCAGGGAGAGCCCCCGACGGCCGGCCCGCTCGATCAGGGCAATGGTGTCGGCCGCGTCGGCGTGCTCCTCTGGGAGGTGGGCGATTGCCACGTCGGCGCCCTCCCGGGCGAAGGCGATGGCGACGGCGCGTCCGATGCCTGAGTCTCCGCCGGTGATCAGCGCCCTGCGGCCGGCCAGCCTGCCGCTGCCGGTGTAGCTGGCTTCGCCGTGATCCGGCCTGGGTGAGGTCTCGTCGGTGAGGCCAGGCTGGCTCTGCTCCTGATCAGGGAAGCCGCCCGTGTGGTGGCTGACGCGCGGGTCGTGGGTCATCGTCTCAACTCCTGAGGGGTCGGGGCTGCGAATCTACGCACCGGCCGGTTCACCCGGCCCCGAATCTCGTTTCGTCCGGCAGGGAGGAGACGGGGATCAGCGCGATGTCCTGTGCCTTCCAGTCCAGGGCTGCCACATCGTCGCGGGTGGCCTCCAACTGCTCGATGCTCACCTCGGCGCGGGGGATCACGAACACCTCGATGTGGAACACCTGCCCCATGTCGCGCATCCGGACAGAAGCGTCTCGCACCCATGCCTCGCGGCGGACCCGCTTGACGATGTCGCTCGACAATGGGTGGGGTTCGGAGTCGTCGAAGCTGCGCGCCCGCTGGTCCATGAGGTCCAGGACTGCAGAGGACGAGTTCCTCCAACCATCCTTGACGATGCCCAGCGAGATGAACAGGGCAGCGACGCCGTCAAGCCACCACCAGCCGATGCCGATGCCGAGTACACCTATCACGGAGGCCGCCGTGGTGGTCCAGTCTGCCTTCGACATGTCCGCGTCTGTGAACAGCACCTTGTTGTGCAGGTCGGGGGCCAGCTTGAGCTTGGCACGGCCGTAGACGAATGGCCCCCACATTGTGCCGACCATGACTGCGACCATGCACCATCCCAGCCAGATCGTGTGGCCGAACAGGTTCACGGTGCCGATCGCGGGATGCTCGGCCCTGGCCAGACCCAGGGCGGACTCGACAGCGAGCAGCGCACCGATGAGCAGGAGTGCCACCCCGGCAACCAGGTGGCCGACCCCCATGGCGCGGTGCAGGCCGTAGGGGAACCGTCGGCTGGGCGGTTGCCGGATGAACAGTAGGGCGACCAGGAACGAGATCTGGGGCAGCAGAGAGAGGATGTCCTCAACCCAGGCGGTCTTCATCGCTTGCGAGCCGCCGATCACCACGGCGATCAGCATGATGGTCGCCGCGGAGTAGCCCAGCGTGAACCACTCCCAGAAGATCGCCTTGCGCAGGGCCTCCTGCTGTCGCTGCGGCAGATCGGTGCGTCCCATGGACTTCACGGGCCCACCTCCGCGTCGAGGAATGTCTCCAGCGCGCTCTGGAACCGATTCTCGCCAAGCGGGAGCAGCAGCACGACCTTTCGGCCATCCGCGCCGGGAACGGTGTCATACCCGCGGGTCTGCGAGGCCCGCTCCGTCCAGGGTGATTCGTCGGTCATGGGGCCGATCCCAAGGTCGATCCGACCGGCCTCGAGCGCGTCGACGATCTCCTCCTCGCCCAGCACGGTGAACTCGATGTCCGCGTCGCGCGTCGCGGCAAACTCATCGACCAGGTCCGGCAGGGGGCCGGTCACGTGTGCTCCGTCGACCCGGACGAGCCCCTGCGCCGGTGAGGCACCGACTCGGAGGGTGGTGCCGGTGATCCGGTCCAAGGCCCCGTCCGGATCGTGTGGGATCGTGACCCCGCAGCCGATGACCAGGCAGCAGGCCAGCCCTGACCCCGCGATCCCCAGGCTGCGCATGCGGTCTCCTCACAATCGACTCCGAGCGTACGACGTCAGGGTTTCGCTGGTCTGATCACGCCCGCAGGAAGATGTGGTCGAAGCCGTGGGGCGCCGGCTGGTTGAAGTGCGGCTCGCGCTTGGCGAGGAAGGCCAGCCCGCCCTCCCGGCCGTCGCCGTGCGCCGCGTGGCGCAGGGCCAGCGACTCGTCCAGGTGGGCCTCCAGCACGCCGACGTCGGCGAGGTGGCGGTAGACCAGCTGGCGGGTGAGCGCGACGGCGTGCGGGGAGCGGCCACGCGTCAGCCGGTCGGCCAGCGCGTGGGCCGCGGGCAGCAGCTCGTCGGGCTCGTGGACCGAGCCGACGAGGCCGACCTCGTGGGCCCGTGCCGCGTCGATGATGTCGCCGGTGTAGAGCAACTCCAGCGCCGACGGCACGCCGATCAGCCGCGGCAGGAACCAGGTCGAGCACGCCTCGGGCGTGATGCCGAGCCGCGCGAAGACGAAGCCCATCCGGGCGTGGGTGGAGGCCAGGCGGAAGTCCATCGGCAGCGTCATGGTCGAGCCGATCCCTACTGCGGGGCCGTTGATGGCCGCGATGACGGGCTTGCGGCACTCGAGGATCGCGAGCGTCAGCTTGCCGCCGGGTTCGCGGGCCCCGTCGGAGACCTCGGGCTCCTGCCAGCGCTCCGCGAGCTCGGCCGGGGTGAGATCCATGCGGGGATCGAAGCCGAACACGTTGTCGGAGTCGCTCAGCTCCATGCCGGCGCAGAACGCGCGGCCCGCGCCGGTGACGATGATCGCGCGCACGGCGGCGTCGGCGTCGAGGCCTCGCAGCGCGTCGACGAAGTCGGCGCCCATGTCGAGCGTGAAGGCGTTGAGGACACCCGGACGGTTGAGGGTGAGGGTTGCGATGCCGTCGTCGACGGTGGTGGTCACGGTACTCACGGGTGCCTCCTCAGGCGTTTCACGGCGGCGGCGTACTCCTCGTCGAGCCGGTACACGAGTTGCGCGACCGACGGGGTGTCGGTGATGCCCGCGACCGACTGACCGGCGGACCAGATGTCGCGCCAGGCCTTCGCGTCGGACGGCGACGGCGACGTCAGGTGCGTGAGGTCGACGGGGCCGGGCGGCGCCGCCGGGTCGATGCCTGCGCGGGTCAGGCTCTCGGCGAGGAAGTTCGCCGGGATCGAGCTGACGGTGGGCGTGTAGACGATGTCCTCGGGGGCCGCGGCCGCGAGCATGTCCTTGTACTCCTGCGGGGCGAGCGACTCCTGCGTCGCGACGAACCGCGTGCCGAGGTAGGCGAGGTCGGCGCCGAGCGCGATGGCGGCGGCGACGTCGGCTCCGGTGCTGAGCCCTCCGCCGAGCAGCAGGGTCCCGTCGTAGAAGGACCGCACGGCGGTGACGAAGGAGAACGGGTTCAGCGTGCCGGCGTGCCCGCCTGCGCCGGCGGAGACGAGGATCAGGCCGTCGACCCCGGCGGCGATCGCCCGGCGCGCGTGGGCCAGCGTCGTGACGTCGTGGAAGACCAGTCCGCCGTAGGCGTGCACGGCCGCGACGACGCGGTCGGAGGCGCCCAGCGACGTGATGACGACGGGGACGCGGCGCCGAGCGATGACCTCGAGGTCGTCGTCGAGCCGGGGATTCGAGGAGTGGACGATCAGGTTCACCGCGTACGGGGCGTCGCGGGCCCCGGCCGAGATGAGGGCCAGCCACTCGTCGAACCCTCCTGTGGTGCGCCGGTTCAGCGCGGGGAAGGAGCCCAGCACCCCGGCGTGTGCGCAGGCCAGCACCAGGTCGGGGCCGGACACCAGGAACATGGGTGCGGCGACGACGGGCAGCCGAAGCCCCGTCAGCCGTTCAGGCAGCGCCATTGCAGCCTCAGCGTCGGTGGGGGTGGGCTCAGGCGTCCAGGTCCTGCTCGACCATGGCGGCGATCCTGTCCACGGCCTCCGCATTGTCGGAGGTCACCGTGACCTCGGCGCCTTTCTCCGCCCCGAGGGTCATGATCAGCAGCGAGCTGGCCGCATCGACCTCGGAGTCGCCCATCTGCAGGAAGATGTCGTCGTCGTACTCGCCGGCGGCAGCCGCGATGAGCGCGGCGGGGCGGGCGTGCAGACCGACGTGCGATCCGACGGTCACTGTCTTGCTGGGCAAGGTGTGCTCCTTTACACAGGGGGCGCCAGGTGGCGGGCCTCCAGCTTAGCGGCTCCCCCCGGGCCCTTCCCCGGCGCCGCGGTCTGTCCCGGCCACCCATTGGGTGGTCGGGAGCCGCGCGGTCGCGCGGTCAGTGACGGGAGACCTCGACCGAGCAGCTGTTCTCGCCGATCGCCATCGGTCCCGCGCTCAGGTCGTCGCTGACGGCGCTGAGGAAGCCGTCGATGAACCCTGCGTGGATCGCGCAGACGAGCGGCAGCTGCTGAGGCGAGATGGCGCTCCTGAACGGACAGCGCACGAAACAGAGTTGTTGGTCATCGCGTACAGGAGCGAAGCCGCGTTCGGCGAGGTGATGGGCGAGGGCATCGAGCACCTCGTCGTCATCGAGCTGCCCCGGGGCCTTGTCGGCCCCCCAGGCCCGACCCGCCTGCCGCCCGGCCGACTGACCCTCCGGCGTATCGCCCAGCTGGCCGAGCAGGAGCTCGATCAGTTCGAGAAGGTGGGAGTGGCCCATTGCGGGGGCGTCGTGGGTCGCCGTGTACAGGAGCGGCGGGCGACCGTTGCCGGAAGGAACTCCCGGTATCCGCACCGCATAACCGGCCTCCACGAGCGCGTCCAGGTGGAACCGGGCGGAGTTGCGGTGGAGCTGCAGCGCTGAGGCGATCTCGGGAACTGTGAGGTGGCCGGGAGCGTCGAGCAGGAGCGACAGCACCTCGGAGCGGGTTGCTCCCAGATGTAGTTGCTGCGTCGTGGCGGTCACCCCTGAATTGTCACACCGACCGTCACAAGTTCAGAATCGGGGGCTCGGAGGGACACGTTGCTACTGTTTGCCCATGTTCCTTGGGTTATTGGGGGACCGGTTCGGCCGGACGGCACGCGATCTGCGCGTGTCGTTGACAGACCGCTGCAATCTGCGATGCAGCTACTGCATGCCCGCCGAGGGGCTCGCGTGGCTGCCCACCGAGGCGACCCTCACCGACGCGGAGGTGATCCGGCTGCTCGGCGTCGCTGTGGAACGGCTTGGCATCACGCGGGTCAGGTTCACCGGCGGCGAGCCGCTGCTGCGCCGCGGGCTCGAGGAGATCGTGGCCGCAGCCGCCGCCCTCCGAGGGCCGGACGGACGCCCAGAGCTGGCGCTCACCACCAACGGCCTCGGCCTCGATCGGAGGGCAGCGGCGCTGCGTGCTGCCGGCCTCGACCGGGTCAATGTCTCGCTCGACTCACTCGACCCCGAGCGCTATGCCGCACTGGCCCGCCGGGACAGGCTTCCGGACGTTCTCGCGGGCATCGAAGCCGCTGCGGCGGCGGGCCTTTCACCGGTCAAGATCAACGCCGTCGTGATGCGTGGCGCCAACGAAGCCGATGTGGTGCCCCTTGCTCACTTCTGCCTGGATCGCGGGTATCAACTGAGGTTCATCGAACAGATGCCCCTCGGCCCGCAGGGTGAATGGGACAGGGAGAACCTCGTGACGGCCGACGAGGTGCTCGGCCTCCTGCGCGACGCATTCGACCTCTCTCCGGCCGTCGAGCCACGGGGCGCAGCCCCCGCAGAGCTGTGGGATGCCACCGGCCGCGACGGTGCGCCGGCGGGCCGGATCGGCGTGATCGCCTCCGTGACGCACCCGTTCTGTGGCGCCTGTGACCGAACCCGCCTGACGGCAGACGGGCAACTGCGGTCGTGCCTGTTCTCGCGCCGGGAAGGCGACCTCCGGTCGTTGCTGCGGTCGGGGGCCAGCGACGACGAACTCGCCGAGGCGTGGTGCGCGGCCCAGTGGGCGAAGCCGGCGGCCCATGGCATCGACACTGCAGGCTTCGTTCCGCCGACCCGCACGATGAGCGCTATCGGCGGCTGAGAGAGGAAGACCGACATGGAAGTGCGTTTCTTCGCCGGAGCCGCGGAGGCGGCGGGGGTCGAATCCCTGCAGCTCGACGGCGAGCCCGCGACCCGGGCTGATCTCGTCGCGCACCTCGCGCGCGACAACGAGCGGCTGGCACGGGTGCTGGAGGTCAGCGCGTTGCTCGCCGACGGCGTCCGGCTGACGCAACCTGCCAGCTCCCTGGCAGGCGTCCAACGAGTCGACGTGCTTCCGCCCTTCGCGGGCGGCTGACGTGAGATCCGCCGCTGTCATCCTCGCGGGTGGCAGATCCTCGCGGATGGCCGCCGACAAGCTCTCACTGGAGATAGGCGGGTGCAGTCTCCTGGAACGCGCTGTGCGGGCGGCCGACGCGGTCGCGGCGCCCATCGTGGTGGCCGGGGCCCGGCCTCCCTGGTGGCCGGCGATCGACCCGACCGTCGTGTTCGTCAGCGAGGATCCGCCGTTCGGTGGTCCTGTGGCCGGCATCGCGGCGGGTCTGAGCGTTCTGGGGGCGGAGACGGAGCGGGTCTTCGTGCTGGCGGGCGACCTGGCGGATCCGGCGGCGGTGGTCGCCGCGCTGACCGAGGTTGAGGCCGGCGACGACGGCGTCGTCCTGGAGGACGCTCAGGGCTGGCCCCAGTACCTGGCGGGTCTCTACGACGCTGTCGCGCTCCGGGCAGCGCTGGCCGGCCTTGGCGTGGCGCGTGACGTATCGGTCCGGGCTCTCATGGCGACCCTCGCACTACGTCGACTTCCAGCGAACCCGCTTGTCACGCGCGATTTAGATACCCCGGATGATGCGAAAATGGCCGGGGCCCAGTTGCCGCCGATGCGGGTCGACGGGGCGCTGCCGGGCCGCAGATGCGGGCCGTCCGCGTCCATCCACGACCTGGAGTCCTAGATGCCTCAAAAACGGGTGTTCTGACGATTTCTTTGTGCAAAGCTGTCGCCCATGGATCAGACAGCGCGACTCGACGGCCCAGCCTCCGAGGCCCTGCTCAAGCTGGGGAAGTTCTTCACCCGTTGGGACGAGACGTCGGATCAACGTGCGGTCTTCCGCGAGGGGGGTCGCGCCGGCGACGTGTTCTACCGCGACCGCTGGAGCCACGACAAGGTGGTGCGTTCGACCCATGGCGTCAACTGCACCGGTTCCTGCTCGTGGAAGGTCTACGTCAAGGATGGGATCATCACCTGGGAGTCCCAGCAGACCGACTACCCCTCAACGGGTCCGGACCGCCCGGAGTACGAGCCCCGCGGGTGCCCCCGTGGCGCAGCGTTCTCCTGGTACACCTATTCGCCCACGCGGGTCCGCTACCCGTACGGCCGCGGGGTGCTGCTCGAGATGTACCGGGAGGCGAAGGCCCGCCTCGGTGACCCGGTCGAGGCGTTCCGGGAGGTCTCCACCGATCCGCTCAAGCGGCGCCGCTACCAACAGGCCCGTGGCAAGGGCGGGCTGGTGCGCATCACCTGGGATGAGGCCCTGGAGATCGCCGCCGCCAGCTACATCAACACGATCGCGAACTACGGCCCCGACCGCCTCGTCTCGTTCTCGCCCATCCCCGCCATGAGCATGGTCTCGCACGCGATCGGCACCCGGTTCACGCACCTTCTCGGCGGCGCGATGACGAGCTTCTACGACTGGTACGCGGACCTGCCCGTCGCCAGCCCGCAGATCTTCGGCGACCAGACTGACGTGCCGGAGTCCGGAGACTGGTGGGACGCCACCTACCTCATGATGTGGGGCTCCAACGTCCCCGTGACCAGGACCCCCGACGCCCATTGGATGGCGGAGGTCCGCTACCGCGGCACCAAGGTCGTGGCCGTGAGCCCCGACTACGCGGACAACGTCAAGTTCGCCGACGAGTGGCTGCCCGCCCAGGCGGGCACCGACGCTGCGCTGGCCATGGCCATGGGCCACGTCATCCTCAAGGAGAACTTCGTCGACCGCACTGTGGACTTCTTCGACGACTACGTCAAGCAGTTCACCGACTTCGGGATGCTCGTGACGCTTGAGGAGCACCCGGACGGCCACGGCCTGACCGCCGGGAAGTTCCTCGCTGCCGCCGACCTGACGGGCGAGGCCAGGCAGGCTGACGCGTCGTTCAAGACAGTCATGTGGGACCGCGCCTCCGGAGCCCCGGCCGTGCCGAAGGGATCGATGGGGTTCCGCTACAACGAGGAGGACGCGGGCCAGTGGAACCTGGACCTCGGCGAGCTGCGCCCCACGCTCAGCCTCCTCGACGTGCCGGGGGCGGAGGGACGTGAGGTCGCACTGCCCTGCTTCGAGGACCCCAGGGGAGTCGGCAGCATCATCCGACGCGGCGTCCCGACGCTAGTCGTGGAGGGCAGGCTGGTCACCACCGTCTTCGATCTGATGCTTGCGCAGTACGGCGTTGGCCGCGAGGGTCTGCCGGGATCGTGGGCCAGCGGCTACGACGACGTGACCTCGCCCTACACGCCCGCGTGGCAGGCGGAGATCACCTCGGTTCCGGCTGAGGCCTGCATCCGCACGGCCCGCGAGTTCGCCCGCAATTCCGAGGCGTCCAACGGGCGCACGATGATCATCATCGGGGCCGGTATCTGCCACTGGTTCCACGCCGACGTCACGTACCGCGCGATCATCGCGCTGCTCATGATGACCGGCTGCATCGGCCGCAACGGCGGGGGATGGGCGCACTACGTCGGCCAGGAGAAGTGCCGTCCCATGACGGGCTGGTTCAACATGGCCAACGCCATGGACTGGCAGCGTCCGCCGCGCACCATGATCGGCACCGCGTACTGGTACATGCACACCGACCAGTGGCGCACCGACGGGTTCTCGGCGGACATCGTCACGTCGCCGCTGTCGAAGGGCAACCTCGATCACCTGCACACCGCGGACGCCGTCGCGGAGGCGAACCGGCTGGGGTGGATGCCCTTCTACCCGCAGTTCGCCACCAACCCACTCGATCTCGCCGACGAGGCGACCGCGGCCGTCGAGCGGGGCGAGGCCGCCAGCGTCCAGGCCTACATCGCCGACAGGGTGAAGGCGGGCGACCTGAAGAGCTCGATCGAGGACATCGACGCGCCCGAGAACTGGCCGCGCACCATGATGCTCTGGCGCTCGAACCTGTTCGGATCCTCCGCGAAGGGGGCCGAGTACTTCAGCAAGCATCTGCTGGGCACGCACAACAACGTGATGCCCAACCCCGACGCCACGGTCAACCGCCCCGAGGTCGTCGCGTGGCACGACGAGGCGCCGGAGGGCAAGCTCGACCTGCTCATGACGGCGGACTTCCGCATGACCAGTTCGACGCTCCTCTCGGACATCGTCTTCCCCGCGGCCACCTGGTACGAGAAGCACGACCTGTCGAGCACCGACATGCACCCCTTCGTCCACGCCTTCACGCCGGCCATCGACCCGCCGTGGGAGACGCGCAGCGACTTCCAGCTGTTCACAGGACTCGCCGAGCGCATCTCGGAGCTCGCGCGGGGCCGGCTCGACACCCGCAAGGACATCGTCGCGGTCGCGCTGCAGCACGACACCCCCGGCCAGCTCAGGCAGCCGGGCGGCCACGCCCCGGACTGGCGGGGCACGGACCGGCCTGCGGTGCCTGGGGAGAACTTCCCGACACTGGCGGTCGTCGAGCGTGACTACACGGCCATCGCCGACAAGCTGCTCTCGGTCGGCCCGCTGGCCGAGAAGCTGGGATTCACGGTCAAGAACATCACCTACAAGGTCGGCCACCAGGTCAACCAGCTGGCCAGGCTGCACGGCGTGTACCCGTCGGGCCCGGCGGAGGGTCGTCCGGCGATCGACACCGACCAGAAGCTGGCCGAGGCGATCCTGATGTTCTCCGGCACCACCAACGGGGAACTCGCCACGCAGGGCTTCAGAGAGCTGGAGATCAGGACCGGGCGCCACCTCATCGACCTCGCGGAGGGCTCGGAGGAACGGCGCATCACGTTCCGCGAGACGCAGCAGGCTCCCCAGCCGGTCATCTCGTCGCCCGAGTGGTCGGGCTCAGAGACCGGCGGACGCCGCTACACGGCATTCACCACGAACGTGGAGCGCCTCAAGCCCTGGCACACGCTCACCGGCCGGATGCACTTCTTCCTCGACCACGACTGGATGATCGACGCCGGAGAGCAACTTCCGACGTTCCGGCCCCCGCTCGACATGACCCGCGCCTACGGGGAGCCGGAGCTCGGTCCCAACGGCGAGAAGGCGATCACCGTGCGCTACCTGACCGTGCACAACAAGTGGTCGATCCATTCCGAGTACCAGGACAACCTGTTCATGCTCAGCCTCGGCCGAGGCGGGCCGCAGGCGTGGCTCAGCGTCAACGACGCGGCCTCGATCGGCGTCAAGGACAACGAGTGGGTGGAGCTCACCAACGCCAACGGCGTCTTCGTGGCCCGCGCTGTCGTCACGTCCAAGCTGCCCGACGGCATCGCGTACGTGCAGCACGCACAGGAGCGCACCATCGACGTGCCGAAGTCGCAGGCGACGGGACGCCGAGGCGGCATCCACAACTCGGTCACCCGCATCCTGCTGAAGCCGACCCACCTCATCGGCGGCTACGCGCACCAGGCATACGCGTTCAACTACATCGGCCCCACCGGCGTGCAGCGGGACATCGTCTCGACCGTCCGCCGCCGCTCCCAGGAGGTGCAGTACTGATGTCACGCAGAGTGATGGCCCAGATGGCCATGGTGATGAACCTCGACAAGTGCATCGGGTGTCACACGTGCTCGGTCACCTGCAAGCAGGCGTGGACCAACCGGGCCGGCGTCGAGTACGTGTGGTTCAACAACGTGGAGACAAGGCCAGGGCAGGGCTACCCGCGCGGGTACGAGGACCAGGACAGGTGGCAGGGCGGCTGGGAGCGCACGCGCTCCGGGCGCCTCAGGCTGCGCTCGGGGGGCCGGTTCAAGAAGCTCATCAGCATCTTCGCCTCCCCGGTGCAGCCGGGGATCGACGACTACTACGAGCCATGGACCTACGACTACGAGATGCTCACCAGCGCCCCCCTCGGAGACGACTTCCCCGTCGCCCGGCCCAGGTCGCTGGTGAGCGGCGAGAACCTGGCGATCAAGGCGTCGGCCAACTGGGACGACGCGCTGGGCGGCGTTGCCGACACCGAGGCGAACGACCCCATCATGCGGAAGCTGCGCGAGGAGGCCAACCTCCGGATCAAGCTCGAGTACGAGAAGTCCTTCATGTTCTACGTGCCGCGCATCTGCGAGCACTGCCTGAACCCGTCGTGCATGGCCTCGTGTCCCTCAGGCGCGATCTACAAGCGGGCCGAGGACGGCATCGTGCTGGTCGACCAGGACCGCTGCCGCGGCTGGCGCCAGTGCATCACCGGCTGCCCGTACAAGAAGATCTACTTCAACCACCGCTCGGGCAAGGCCGAGAAGTGCACCATGTGTTACCCGCGCCTCGAGGTGGGGCTGCCGACGGTGTGCTCCGAGACCTGCGTCGGCAGGCTGCGCTACCTCGGCATCATCCTCTACGACCCCGACCGGGTCACCGCGGCGGCGCTCGCTGACGACCGGGACCTCTACGAGTCGCAGCTAGACGTCATGCTCGACCCCCACGACCCGCAGGTCATCGCCGACGCCCGCGCCAGCGGCATCCCCCAGGACTGGCTCGACGCGGCCAGGAAGTCACCGACCTACGCGCTCATCAAGCACTTCAAGGTGGCCCTGCCGCTGCATCCTGAGTACCGCACCATGCCTATGGTCTGGTACATCCCGCCGCTCAGCCCAGTGGTCGACCTCCTGCAGTCGCAGGGTCACGACGCGGAGGCGGGAGGAAATCTGTTCGGCGCGATCGACAGCCTGCGCATCCCGTTGGAGTACCTGGCGGAGCTGTTCACCGCCGGCGACGTGGAGCCGGTGCGGCTGGTGCTGCAGAAGCTGGCCGCCATGCGCGCCTACATGCGCGACGTGACGCTCGGCAACCCCCGTGACCCCGAACTCGCCGCGGCCGTCGGCATGACTCCGGAGGCGCTGGAGCAGATGTACCGGCTGCTCGCGATCGCCAAGTACGAGGAGCGGTACGTCATCCCCAAGGCCCACATCGGCGACGCCCACAACCTCGAGGAGATGGGCTGTTCGCTCGACTTCGAGGGCGGGCCGGGTGCCGGTGGGGAAGGGCCGTTCGGCAGCAGCTCGGGCCGGGCGGTCCCCGTCGCGATCGAGACCTACGCCGACGCCAAGGCGCGTCGCGAGGAAGCCGAGGCCTCCCGATGAGCCGCGCAAAGCTCCCCGTCCCGCCGCCCAGAACGCACCGGATCGTCTACGCCGCGGCAGCCCGGCTGCTCAGCTACCCCGACGAGGAACTGCTGGGGCAGCTCGACCTGCTCGAGGCCGCCGCGGGAGAGGTCGGCGCGGCGCAGGCGTTCGCCCCGACCCTCGCGCACCTGAGGTCGATGCCGATGATGGAACTGCAGGGCTGGCACGTCCAGGAGTTTGACCTGTCGCGTCGTCACGCCCTCCACCTGACGTACTGGACCGACGGCGACACCCGGCGCCGGGGAGAGGTGCTGGCCGCCATCAAGCAGACCTACCGGGACTCAGGGCTGGTCGTCGACCTCGACGGCGAGCTGCCCGACTACCTCCCGATGGTGCTGGAGTTCGCCGCCACAGGGGCGCCCGCCCTCGGGGTCGGCCTGCTGAACACCTACCGCGCCTCGCTTGAGCTGCTGAGGCTCGGCCTGGAGCAGGACGACCTACCGCACGCCGGTGTCGTCCGCGCCATCTGCGACACCCTCGGCGGACCCTCTCCGGCGAGCCGTGCCGAGGTGCAGGAGCTCCTCGGCGGAACGCCCACCGAGTATGTGGGCCTCGAACCGTTCAGTCTGAGGAGTTGACGTGTCGATCCTGCTGTGGGGCGTCCTGCCCTACCTCGCGCTGCTCAGCATCGTGGTCGGGCTGATCTGGCGCTACCGCTACGACCAGTTCGGCTGGACCACGCGCAGCTCCCAGCTGTACGAGTCCAGGATCCTGAAGATCGCATCTCCGCTGTTCCACTTCGCGCTGCTGGCGGTGTTCCTCGGCCACGTCGTCGGGCTACTGATCCCCAAGGCGTTCACCGACTGGATCGGGCTCTCTCAGCACGCCTATCATCTCGGCGCGTTCTACGGAGGATCCCTGGCCGGCGTCGCCCTCGTGGTCGGCCTCGGGCTGCTGATCTGGCGCCGACGCACCACCGGCGCGATCATGCGGGCCACCACCGTCAACGACAAGATCATGTATGTCGTGATGGCCGCGGTTATCGGGTTCGGCCTGTTCGCAACGCTGACCGGCGGCTCCTACGCCGACGGCTCGGAGCACAACTACCGTGAGACGGTCTCGGTGTGGTTCCGGTCCCTGCTGGTCCTGCAGCCCGATGTCGAGGCGATGGCGGCCTCCACCTGGCAGTTCCAGGTGCATGTGTTGATCGGGCTCGCGCTGATCGCGATGGTTCCGTTCACCCGCCTCGTGCACGCCTTCACCGCCCCCGTCCACTACCTGTTCAGGCCGTACATCGTCTACCGCAGCCGTGAGGCGCGTCCGCGTCGCTCCCAGACGACGCCCGGTCGCGGGTGGGAGCCGGTGGGCACCCGGGACAACGAGGACCGTCGATGAGCGCACTGATCGAGGTCCCCCCGGTGCACGAGACCGGCAAGGGGGCCTTCCGGGTCACGGCGATGTCCACCATCGCCTTCACGCTGATGTTCGCGGTCTGGCTGATGTTCGGGATCCTCGGCATCCCCATCCAGAAGGAGCTGGGCATCAGCGACGAGCAGCTGAGTTGGATCTCGGCCGTCGCGGTGCTCAACGGCTCTATGTGGCGTCTCCCCGCGGGCATCCTGGCCGATCGCATCGGCGGCCGTCGCGTCACCATCTTCATGCTCTTCGCCTGCGCGCTGCCCACCTACATGGTGTCGATGGCGCACAGCTACATGTGGCTGCTGGTGCTGGCCTTCCTGGTCGGCTTCGCGGGCAACCTGTTCTCCGTCGGCACCGCGTGGAACTCCGCATGGTTCGGCAAGGAGCGCCAGGGTCTCGCGCTCGGGATCTTCGGCGCGGGAAACGTCGGCGCATCGGTGACGAAGCTGATCGGCCCCGGCATCATCGCCGCCACCGCAGGCAGCACCTACGGGCTCGGCATCCAGGGCGGCTGGCGTCTCATCCCGGTGATCTACGCGGTGCTGCTGCTCATCACCGGCGTCGTCACCTGGCTTGTCGTCCCGAGGCAGGACCGGGCGCCAGGCAGGTCGAAGCCCCTCAAAGAGATGCTCGCACCGCTCAGCAACGTGCGGGTGTGGCGGTTCAGCCTGTACTACGTCGCCGTGTTCGGCGCCTACGTCGCACTGTCGGCCTGGCTGCCGAAGTACTACATGGACAACTTCGACGTCACGCTCGCCGCGGCCGGTCTACTGACGGCGACGTTCATCTTCCCGGCCTCGCTGCTGCGGCCCGTCGGCGGATGGCTCAGCGACCGCTTCGGTGCCCGCAGGATCATGTACGCCTCCTTCGGCGTGATGCTGCTCACCAGCGGCATCCTCATGATGCCCAACGGCTTCATCACCGTCATGCACCCCGACGGCTCGGCCAGCGACCACCTGCACTACACGATCGCGCTGCCGCTGTTCGTGCTGCTGGTGTTCCTGCTCGGCTGCGCCATGGGGCTCGGCAAGGCAGCGGTGTTCAAGCACATCCCTGAGTACTTCCCGGACAACGTCGGTTCGGTCGGCGGGCTCGTCGGCATGCTCGGCGGCCTCGGCGGCTTCTTCCTGCCGCCCCTGTTCGCCTACTCCAAGACCTGGTCGGGGTTCCCGTCCAGTACCTTCTTCTGCATCTTCATCCTCGTGGCCGTCTGCGCGGTATGGATGCACCTGACCATCGTCAAGATGCTGCACGAGAACGCGCCGGAGCTGGCCGGCAGCATCGAGATCCCCATGGAAATCGTCACTTCCGATAGCGAGGCCCGCCTGTGAGCACCACCGAAACCAAGGGCGACTGGCTCGTCGCCTGGGACCCGGAAGACGACAGCAAGTGGAACAGCAGGCTTGCCTGGAACACACTGATCGTCACCACATTCTCGCTGACCCTGTGCTTCGCGGTCTGGTACCTGCCGAGCGCGATCGTGCCGAAGCTCAATGCACTCGGCTTCGACTTCACCGCCCAGCAGCTGTACTGGATGGCGGCCATGCCCGGCCTCTCCGGTGGCCTGCTGCGCATCGTGTGGATGGTCCTGCCGCCCAAGATCGGCACGCGCAAGATGGTCGCTCTCACCACCATCCTGCTGCTGCTGCCCGCGGTGGGCTGGGGCTTCGAGGTCGCCAACCCCGACGTCCCGTATTGGCGGCTGATGGGTCTGGCCTTCCTCTCCGGCATCGGCGGCGGCGCCTTCTCCGGGTTCATGCCGTCGACATCGTACTTCTTCCCGCGCAGGATGTCGGGCACCGTGCTCGGCCTGCAGGCCGGCATCGGCAACTTCGGCGTCTCGCTGGTGCAGTTGCTCACCCCCTGGCTCATCGGGTTCGGCATGTTCAGCTTCCTGGGCTCGCAGACCCTTCACATCGTCGGCCGCAACCCGGTGGTCGTCTACTACCAGAACTCGGCGCTCGTCTACGTGCCGTTCCTCATCGCCGGGGCGATCTGGGCCTACATCGCGCTGAGGTCTGTGCCCGTCAAGGCGACGATCAAGCAGCAGTTCGACATCTTCGACAATCCCGACACCTGGCTCATGACGATCCTCTACATCATGACGTTCGGCACTTTCTCGGGCCTCTCGGCCCAGTTCGGCCTGCTCATGACGAACCTGTACGGGTCGGGGAACTCGGCGATCGTCGAGGGGGCGGGGGAGTCGGCGAGGTTGCTGGTGGAGGGCTACACGCTGCCTGACCCCGTCAAGTACGTCTTCCTCGGTCCGCTCGTAGGAGCCGGCGCGCGCGTGCTGTTCGCGCCGCTGACCGACCGGATGGGCGGCGCGATCTGGACGGTGGTCTCCGGCGTCGGGGTGCTGGCCTCGATCCTGTTCACGATCCCCGCGCTGACCCCCGACACATCCAGTGCCGACGCGCTCTCGGGCGGGTTCACCCACTTCCTGTGGGGCATGCTCCTGATCTTCCTGTTCTCGGGCATCGGCAACGCCTCGACCTTCAAGCAGATGCCGATGATCTTCGAGCGTCGCCAGGCCGGCGGCGTGATCGGCTGGACCGCCGCCATCGCGGCCTTCGGGCCCTTCCTCTTCGGCGTCGGCCTCACCCTCATGAGCCCCACGGCGTTCTACCTCATCGGCGCCGCGTGGGCAGTGATGTGCATCGTCATCGCCTGGTGGCGCTACGCCAGGAAGGGTGCGGCGAAGCCGAGCTGATGGCGTTCATCACCGATCACGACATCGACGGCGCGGCGCTGACGGACGCCGTATCAGATGAGAGGGCGGGGGCGGTCGTCACGTTCGCCGGCGTCGTGCGCAACCACGATCACGGCGTCGCCGTGACCGCGATCGACTACGTCGGCCACCCGTCGGCTGAGGAGATCATGGCGCGGCTCGTCGAGGAGTTCGCTGCCCGCGAGGGGGTGCACGCGCTGGCCGCCCAGCATCGCGTCGGCCACCTTGGCATCGGCGGCGTCGCGCTCTTCGTCGCCGTCGCCGCCTCCCACCGGGCGCAGGCCTTCGGCTGCGCCTCCGATTTCGTCGACCGCGTCAAGCAGGAGCTGCCCATCTGGAAGAAGCAGTTCCTGGCCGACGGCACCCACGAGTGGTCGCAATGCCCCTGACGGACCAGCAGCTGGAGCGCTACCGCCGCAACATCGACGTCGTCGGCATGGGGGAGAGGGGGCAGGAGCGACTCCTCGCCTCCTCCGTGGCCGTGGTCGGCGCCGGCGGCCTGGGGTCCGCTGCGCTTCCCTACCTCGCCGCGGCGGGGATAGGACGCATCGTCGTCGTGGATGGCGACGTCGTGGAGCTGGGGAACATGCAGCGGCAGGTCATGCACACCGAGCTCGGCCGCAACAAGGCCCACTCCGGCAGGCAGCGTCTGCTCGCCCTCAACCCTGACGTCACCGTCGAAGCCGTGCCGGAGTACCTCACCGCCGACCGTGCCCGCGACCTCTTCGCAGAGGCGGATCTCGTGCTCGACTGCACCGACTCCTTCGCCGCGAAGTTCCTCATCTCGGACGCTGCCGAGGCGGTCGGGGCCCCGCTGGTGTGGGCCTCGGCGGTCGGCATGCAGGGCCAGTGCTCGGTGTTCGGCCTGCCCGACCGGGCGGGCGACCGGCTCTACCTGCGCGACCTGATCCCGCAGGAACCCCGGGCCGGCGAGTACCCGCAGGCCACGGGCATCGGGGTACTGGGTGCCATGGTGGGCCAGATCGGCACGCTGCAGGCCACTGAGGCCATCAAGATCCTGGCCGGCTTCGGCCAGCCGCTCATCGGCCGCGTGGCCGTCCTCGATGCCGCCAGCTGGCGGTGGTCCGAGCTACCTCTGCGAAAGGGTGACGTGAGTGCTGAGCGTTGAGGGCTACGAGGCAGTGGTGGTCTCCCTGGCGGGGCTGCTGCCCGTCGATGAGGTGCCGCTGGCGCAGGCACGTCGCCTGGTGCTGGCCGCGGATCTGCCCGCACTGACGAGCGTGCCACCGTTCACCAACTCGGCGATGGACGGCTACGCCGTGCGGGCCGCCGACGTCGCCGCGCCTCCGGTCGCGCTGAGGGTCGTAGGTGACATCCCGGCGGGTGCGTCCAGCGCGCCGGGCGTTGGCGTCGGCGAGGCGGCCAGGATCATGACGGGTGCACCGGTTCCGCCGGGGGCCGACGCCGTCGTGCCGGTCGAGGCGACCGACCAGCTGCCGGGGGCTGCGCCGTTGCCCGCCGAGGTGACGATCCTCGAGGCGGTGGCGATCGGCCGTCACGTGCGCCGCGCGGGGGAGTCCGTGCGCGTCGGCCGGGTGGCGCTGGCGGCAGGCCAGACGATGACGCCGGGGGCCCTCGCGGTCGCGGCCTCCGTCGGCTATGCGACCGTGCCCGTGCGGCGCCGTCCGCGCGTCGCAGTGCTGGCCACCGGGTCGGAACTGGTGAGTCCGGGACAGCGGCTGGGTTTCGGCCAGATCCCCGATTCCAACTCCGTCCTCCTGGCCGGGCTGGCGGCCGAGTTCGGCGCCCACGTGGTGCTGGCACGCGCGGTCGGCGACGCCCCCGAGCAGTTCTCCGCAGCGCTCTCCGAGGCGCTCGCCGGCGCCGACGTCGTCGTCACCGCCGGCGGCGTCTCCGCCGGCGCCTTCGAGCCCGTCAGGCAGGCCGGCCTGGCGGGCGTCGACTTCGTCCGGGTCGCGATGCAACCAGGCAAGCCGCAGGCGTGCGGAGTCGTCGAGGCCCCCGACGGCGGCAGGGTCGCCCTGCTCGGCCTGCCCGGCAACCCCGTCAGCGTCTTCGTGTCCGCCTGGGTGTTCCTGCGTCCGCTGCTGGCGGCGATGCAGGGGCGCCGGTCCGACTGGCGAAGGGTCGAGGCGCGGGCGGCGAGGCCCTGGTCGTCGCCGGCGGGGCGGCGCCAGTACGTCCCGGTGACCCTTGCCGAGGACGGCACCTGCATTCCCTCGCATGCGCTCGGCTCCGGGTCCCACATCATCTCGGCCCTGCACAGCGCGGACGCCCTGGCCGTCGTCGGTGAGGGCGTCGAGCGCGTCGAGGTGGGCGATCGGGTCTCGGTCCACCTGGTTGGATAGCGTCATGGAGTTCACGCATCTGGATGCACGGGGCCACGCCCGCATGGTCGACGTCACGGGGAAGCCTCCGACGGTGCGGCAGGCCACCGCCGAGGCCCTCGTGGCCTGCTCTCCGGAGGTCGTCGACGCGCTGCGCACGGGCACGGTGCCGAAGGGCGATGTGCTGGCCGTGGCGAGGGTCGCGGGCATCGCGGCCGCCAAGAAGGTGCCGGAACTGCTGCCACTTGCGCACACCATCGGGGTGCACGGAGCCGTGGTGGACCTCGACATCGCCGACGAGGGGGTGTGGATCGTCGCGACCGTCCGCACCGCGGATCGCACCGGCGTCGAGATGGAGGCCCTCACCGCAGCGACGGTGGCCGCCCTGGCCGTGGTGGACATGGTCAAGGGCGTCGACCGCTCCGCGGAGATCCGCAGCGCTCGCATCACGGCGAAGTCCGGCGGCCGTTCGGGTGACTGGACCCGGCCCGAGTAGCCCCGGCTCAGCCGACGCTCGGTGGCCGGTGCAGGTCGTGGTCGGCCCCGTCGAGCTGCTCGACGATGTGGACGAGCAGCGGCCCCAGCACGGCCAGCGCGTCCCTCGCCCCGCCCCGCGAACCGGGCGCGTTGTAGACGAAGACACGGTGCGGCCCGTCGATGATGCCGGCGAGCCCCCGAGACAGATACGACAGTGGGGTCTTCGCGGCTCCCGCGGCGCGCACCGCTTCCGCGATGCCTGGCACCTCGTATGCCAGCAACGGGCGGGTCGCCTCGACCGTGACATCGCGGGGCCCCACACCCGTGCCTCCCGTGGTCAGCACCACACGGGCGCCGCCGGCCACCGCATCCCGGATGCGGGCCGCGATGAGGTCCCTCTCATCAGGAACCACCACGGCGTCGGCCACCTCGAACCCGAGGGCGGCGAGACCCTCACGCAGCACCGGCCCGGAGCGGTCCTCGTAGGCCTCCGCCGAGGCTCGGTCGGAACAGGTGATCACGGCGGCGCGGAAGCTCATGTGGTTCATCCTAAGCACTTGTGTGAACTTCCGGCGGAACCTCAGATGCGTCAATAACATGTCATCCATGAAGCAGATACGGATCGCCACAGCGGCCAACCTCCTGGGTGTCAGCGACGACACCATCCGCCGGTGGATCGACAGGGGAAGGCTCGCCTCCACCGTTGATGACGCGGGTCGGCACTGCGTGGACGGAGCTGATCTTGCTGCCCTGGCGCAGGAACTCGCCGACGACGCGCTGCTCGCGCTCGACGACGGCGCGGGCCACCGCTCCGCACGCAATCACCTCACAGGCCTCGTCACGCGTGTCGTCTCCGACGCGGTGATGAGCCAGGTCGAGATCCAGTGCGGCCGCTACCGCGTGGTGTCACTGATCTCGACGGAGGCCGTGCGTGAGCTGGGACTCGAGGCCGGGTCGATCGCCACCGCGGTCATCAAGGCCACGTCCGTCGGCCTCGAAGGGGCGAGGGCATGAGGCGCGCCGCCGCCGTCTTCCTGGTGGCCACCGCCCTGGCCGTCAGCGCGTGCGGCTCGCCCGCCGCGGAGACCACGACGTCGGCCGTGTCGTCCGACCAGGCGGTCGTCTTCGCGGCTGCCTCCCTGAGCACGGTCTTCCCCGAGATCGCTGAAGCCAGCTACTCGTTCGACGGATCCTCCGGCCTGCTCGACCAGCTGTCCGGCGGGGCCCCCGCCGACGTCTTCGCCTCGGCAGACAAGGCCAACATGGACAAGGCGGTCGAGGCCGGCCTCGTCGACGGCGCCCCTGTCCAGTTCGCCACGAACCACCTCGTACTCGTCACCCCCGTCGACAACCCGGCGGGAATCACGGGCCTCGACTCGACGCTCGATGACGCCAAGCTCGTGATCTGCGCGCCGGAGGTGCCCTGCGGCGCCGCCAGCCTCAGGCTGGCCGAGGCGCTCGGCGTCGAGCTGACACCCGTCTCTGAGGAGTCGAAGGTCACCGACGTGCTCGGCAAGGTCACCTCCGGAGAGGCTGATGCGGGGCTCGTCTACGCCACGGACGCGATCACGGCCGGGGACGCGGTCGAGACGATGGAGGTGCCGGGGGCGGAGGAGGATCCCAACACCTACTGGATCGCCCGCGTGACCGAGGCGCCTCATCCGGAGGCCGCCGATGCCTTCATCGCGACGGTGACGGGCGAGTCCGGGCAGGCCGTGCTGGGGAGTGCGGGGTTCGGGCCGGCGCAGTGACTCCCTATCCGAGGTGGGCGTGGGTGCCGTTCGTCGGCGCGCTGGCCCTGCTGGTTCTTCCGCTCGCCGGGCTGATCGCGAGAGTGCCCTTTGACAGGCTGACCTCGCTGCTGGCATCCGAGCGGGCCATCGATGCGCTGCGGCTGAGCCTGTCGACGTGCCTCGTCTCGACGTTGCTGGTGCTCGTGCTCGGCGTGCCGACCTCGGTCATCCTCGCCAGGTCGCACGGGCGTTGGACCGCGTTCGCGCGCACGCTGGTGACCATCCCCATGGTTCTGCCTCCCGTGGTGGCCGGCCTTGCGCTGCTCGTCACCTTCGGGCGTCGCGGCCTGGTTGGCGCGTGGCTGTCGAGCATGGGTGTCGAGATCGGTTTCACCACCGTCGCGGTGGTGTTGGCGCAGACCTTCGTCGCGCTGCCCTTCCTCGTCGTGTCCCTCGAGGGGGCGCTGCGCTCGTCAGGCGGCAGATACGAGTCCGTCGCGGCGAACCTCGGGGCCGCGCCCGGGCGGGTCTTCTGGAGGATCACGGTCCCGATCGCGGCACCCGCCATCGCCTCGGGCACCGCTCTCGCGTTCGCCCGCGCGCTGGGGGAGTTCGGCGCCACGCTGACATTCGCCGGCTCTCTGCAGGGCACCACCCGGACCCTGCCGCTGGAGATCTATCTGCTGCGCGAGTCCGACGCCGACCTGGCGCTCGCGCTCTCGCTCGTCCTGATCCTGCTCGCGGTCGTCGTCGTGCTGCTCGCGACCAGGCTGAACGCATGGGGGCGCCATGGATGAGTTCCTCCGGCTGGACGCGGCCGTCCCCGCCCGAGGTGTCGAGTTGAGCCTCCACGTCGCCGCCGGTGAGAGGGTGGCCGTCGTCGGGCCGAACGGTGCGGGGAAGTCGACGCTG
The DNA here is from genome assembly GCF_019316905.1 of Tessaracoccus palaemonis. Lineage (NCBI taxonomy): Bacteria > Bacillati > Actinomycetota > Actinomycetes > Propionibacteriales > Propionibacteriaceae > Tessaracoccus > Tessaracoccus palaemonis. The sequence goes on along the minus strand of NZ_CP079216.1, from coordinate 2,429,608 downwards.
CTGCAGCTGATCGCCGGTGCGCTACGTCCCAGCACGGGGACGGTGAGCCTCCGCGGGCGCAGTCTGTCGGGGCCCGACACGCACCTGCCGCCGCACCGCAGGCGCTTCGCCTACATCGAGCAGCGGGCCTGGCTGTTCCCGCACCTGAGCGTGCTCGACAACGTCGCGTTCGGGCCGCGAGCCAGGGGACTCGGCAAGGTCGCGGCCCGGGACCGGGCTGCGGAGGAGTTGGATGCGGTCGGCTGTCTCGAGTTGGCCGAACGCCGCCCGCAGAGCCTGTCCGGCGGCCAGGCCCAGCGGGTGTCGATCGCGCGGGGTATGGCGATCGACCCCGAGATCGTGCTGCTCGATGAGCCGTTCGCCGCCCTCGACGTGTCGGTGACCCCCGCGGTGCGGAGCATGGTGCACAGCCGGCTGGCGGGTCGCACCTCTCTGCTGGTCACGCACGATCCGCTCGACGTGGTGACGCTCGCGGACCGGCTCATCGTGATCGAGCAGGGACGGGTGGCGGCGGACGGTCTGATTGACCTCCTGTCAGCCGCGCCGTCCACCCGGTTCCTGGCACGCTTCATCGGCGTCAACCTCCTGCACGGCGAGGCCGTCGCCCCCGATGCCATCTCGCTCGGCGGGCAGCACCTGCGCGGGCTCGGCGATCCCCTCGAGGTGGGGCGGAGCGCTCGGGCGACCTTCTCGCCGGCGGCCGTCGCGATCCACAGCGAGGCGCCGGGCGGCAGCCCCCGCAACGCACTGAGGTCGCGGGTCACGTCGCTCGAGTCGCGCGGAGCGGTCGTGGTGGTGAGCCTGGTGGTTGCCGGGCAGCATCTGCACGCTGAACTGACGCCTTCGGCGGTCGCGGAGCTGGGGCTCTCGCCGGGCGATTGGGTCCACGCCGTGATCAAGGCGACTCAGGTGGCCGTGCATCAGTCGTGACCCGGCCTTCTGCCGTGAACGGAGTCGTACGATGAGGCCAACTGGGGGAGGAGAAGGACATGGAGGCGCGCACTGCAACGGTGATTCTGGCCGGCGGCCGATCGACGCGGATGCCCGGCGACAAGCTGGCGCTCGTGATCGACGGGCGCACCCTGCTCGAGCGCGCGGTGGCCGCGGCCTCCTCCGTGTCCGACACCGTCGTGGTGGCCGGGCCACGACCGCACTGGTGGCCCGACGACAGCGCGGGCGTCACGTTCGTGGTCGAGGATCCGCCGTTCGGAGGCCCCGTCGCGGGGGTCGCGGCCGCGCTGCCGCGGCTGGGGGACGTCCACGACGTGTTACTGCTGGCCGGTGATCTGGCCGACCCCGCCTCCGTCGTCCGCCTCCTGTGCGACGCCGAGCTCGCGCACGACGGCGTGGTCCTCGAGGACGTCGACGGCATGGCCCAGCCGCTCGCCGGTCGCTACCGGCTTGCCGCGCTGCGGGCCGCCGTCGAGCGGCTGGGCCACGTCCGCAACGTCGAGGTCCGCGCGCTGATGCGGTCGCTGTCCCTGACGAGGCTGCCGGCCCCGGAGCCTGTTACGCGCAACGTGGACACGCCTGCCGCCGCGCATGCCGTGCGCGCGATCCTGCCGCGTGCCTCGACCCCCTGAGGTGCGCGGCGTGCGGGTTGCTCCCCTCGCTGCGCTCGGGGCACCTCGACAGGCTCGGCGAACCGGGCTCGGGGAGCCGGCGGGCTTGTCAGGCGCGCTTCAGCCAGACGGTGACGTCGGTCGGGAGCTCGCCGTCGACGTCCGCGCTCGCCAGCAGCACGGTCCAGCCCTCGGGCAGCGGCTGCGGGTCCCCCAGCACGTTGGTCAGCACGCGCACGTCGCCGTTGTCGAAGCCGACGATGTGTTCGCCGGCGTCGAGCCAGGTCAGCTCGCCGCGTCCCAGCCCGAGCTCGCGGCGCAGCGCCAGCGCGTCGCGGTACAGCGTCCAGGTTGACCCGGCCACCCCGACCTGGCGGTCGGCGGCCAGCTCGGCGAACGAGTCGGGCTGCGGCAGCCAGGACTCGCCGGTGGGGGAGAAGCCGTAGGCCGGGGCGTCGGCGAGCCACGGCAGCGGCACGCGGCAGCCGTCGCGCCCGACGCGCGTGTGGCCGGATCGGGTCCACGTCGGGTCCTGGCGGACGTCGTCGGGGAGCGTGGTGTGGTCGGGCAGGCCGAGCTCCTCGCCCTGGTACAGGTAGGCCGATCCGGGCAGCGCGAGCATCATGAGCGTCGCGGCGCGGCCGCGGCGCAGGCCGATCACGTTGTCGGGCTGCTCGTCGCGCAGTCCGAGACCCTCGTGGCTGGAGCCGGGCACCGTCAGGCCGAGCCGGCTGACGTGCCGGACGACGTCGTGGTTGCTGAGCACCCAGGTCGTCGGCGCGCCGACGGACTCGTTGGCGGCCATGGTCGACGCGATGACCTTGCGGTACGCGTCGGCGTCCCACAGGCAGTCGAGGAACTCGAAGTTGAACGCCGTGTGCATCTCGTCGGGGCGCAGGTACAGCTTGAGGCGCTCGGGGTCCTCGACCCAGGCCTCGGCCACCAGCGAGCGGTCGCCGTCGTAGCCGTCGAGCACCGCGCGCCAGCGGCGGTAGATCTCGTGCACGCCGTCCTGGTCCCACTGGGGGCCGGTCTGGAAGCCGAGGTCGGAGTCCGTGGAGACCTGGTCCGGCAGCCCCTCGGCCTTGGCCAGCCCGTGCGCGACGTCGACGCGGAACCCGTCGACGCCCTTGTCAAGCCAGAATCGCAGGGTGTCGTCGAACAGCTCGCGGACGGGCTCGTGCTCCCAGTTCCAGTCGGGCTGCTCGGGGTCGAACAGGTGCAGGTACCACTGCTCGGGCGTTCCGTCGGCGGCGGTCAGGCGCGTCCAGGAGCGCCCGCCGAACACCGCGGTCCAGTTGTTGGGCGGCAGTTCGCCGTCGTCGCCCAGCCCGTCGCGGAACAGGTAGTTCTCCCGCTCCGGCGAACCCGGGCCCGCGGCCAGCGCGGCCTGGAACCGGCGGTGCTCGCTGGAGGAGTGGTTCGGGACCAGGTCGACGATGATCCTGAGGCCCCGCGCGTGGGCCTCGGCGATCAGCTCGTCGGCGTCGGCGAGGTTGCCGAACATGGGGTCGATGTCGCAGTAGTCGGCCACGTCGTAGCCCGCGTCCGCCATGGGCGAGGTGTAGAACGGCGAGAGCCACACCGCGTCAACGCCCAGGTCGCGCAGGTAGTCGAGCTTCGAGATCACGCCCTTCAGATCGCCATAGCCGTCGCCCGAGGCGTCGGCGAAGGAGCGGGGGTAGATCTGGTAGATGACGGCGTCGCGCCACCACTGGTGAATCATGCGGCAGGTCCTGTCGATTGGCGGATGATGAGGTCGGGGTGGAAGAGCATCTCGGTGGACTCGGCAGGCGGCCGTTCCAGCGCGCTGAGCAGCGCGTCGACCGCGGCCCGGCACAGCGCCGCGACGGGCTGCCGCACCGTGGTGAGGGCGGGGGCGGTGAACGGCATCAGCGCGGAGTCGTCGAAACCGACGACGGAGACGTCGCCGGGGATGTCGAGGCCCCGGGAGCGGGCCTCGCGCATCGCGCCGAGCGCCATGACGTCGGAGCCGCACACGATGGCGGTGTGGCCGGCGTCGAGCAGGCGGGCGGCGGCGCTCTGGCCGCCCTCGCCGGTGAAGAAGGTGCTGACGACGCTCGACTCGTCGAAGCCGAGGTCGAGGAAGGCCTTGACCTTGCGCTGGGTGGGCTGGAAGCGGCGTTGGCCGACGGCCAGCCCGATGCGCGTGTGGCCGAGGCTCCGGAGGTGGGCGACGGACTGCGCGACGGAGGCCGCGTCGTCGGTCGAGAGGAACGAGCCGGTCACCTCGGGGTGCCAGGCGTTGATGGAGACGAGCTGGATGCCGGCGCGGTTGAGGCCGAGGTAGCGCTCGGGCGAGCTGAGCTCGTCGGCCAGCGTCCCGGAGACGGAGATCACGCCAGGCACGTCGAGCCCGCCGAGCACGTCGGGCATCTGTTCCTCCGCGGTGCGCGAGGGGCCGATGACGAGCAGCAGCATCACGCGGCCGGCCGCGGACAGCAGCAGCGACAGCTCGTTGGCGAAGGCGGCGAAGGTCGGGTTGCCGAGTTCGGGGATCAGGACGGCGACGTGGCGGTCGCGGGCGGCCGACGGCTGCCCCGTCGGGATGCCGAGCCGCCCGGCGGCGACGAGCACCTGGTTCCTGGTGGCCTGCGCGACGCCCGGTCGGTCGTTCAGGACGCGCGACACGGTGGCGGTCGAGACCCCCGCGGCGGCGGCGATGTCGGCCAGTCTGGCGATCATGGGGCTCCTTCCGCTCGTCGGTCCCGCCATCCTGGCAGAGCCTTGCATCGGCTGCAAACGCTGCAAGATTCTTGCAGTCCGGGCGCCTGCGAGCCGCGATGAGCACGACACACTTGTCGTCGCGCGAAACGGCCGGAATCGGGGCAGAATCGACGACGAGCAGGAGGATCTGCTCAAACCAAGGAGACGGCATGCAGCAACTCAGGCGCTTCAGACCCGGCGACGAGGACGGCATCTCGCGGGTGTGCCTCCTGACGGCGCGCTTCGGCGGCGACGCGACGGGCATGCTGAGCGACGACCGACTCTGGGGCGACGTGTTCGCCCTGCCGTACCCCGCCCGCGACCCCGGCCTGACGTTCGTCGTCGACGACGGCGACGGGACCGTGGTCGGCTACGTGCTCGGCACCGACGACACCTCAGCCTTCGAGGCCTGGTTCCGCTACGTCTGGTGGCCGCCGCGTGCCCCGTCGGCGGAGGGGAAGGATCGCGTCGAGGCTGGGCTGATCGGCTTCGCCGACACGCTCGGCGCAGAGCCCCTCCCGTTCCTGGCCGAGTACCCCGCGCACGTCCACATCGACCTGCTGCCCGCGGCGCAGGGCGGCGGCTGGGGTCGTCGGCTGATGGAGCGCTACGTCGACGAGTTGCGGGCGCGCGGCGTCCCCGGCGTCCACCTGGGGGCATCGTCGGACAACACGAACGCCGTCGCGTTCTACCGTCACCTCGGCTGGACGGAACTCGTCGCGCCCGACGAGGCCGGCACGACGTTCTTCGGGCTCCGGCTGGCCTGAGAATGAGCAGATCCTCCTGCTCATCGCGAGATTTCGCCCGATAACGGCCGTTTTCAGCGATGACAAGTGTGTCGTGCTCATCGCGACCCAGGGGAGCGGGGCCGGGGCGGGGTCAGTCGCGGGCTCGGGCGGGGTCAGAGGCGGGCACCGTCGAGGAGGCGGACGACGTGGTCGGCGCGTGCGACGAGAGCCGGGTCGTGCGTGGAGACGACCGCGGCGAGGCCGCGCTCGTGAGACAGCTCCACGATCAGGTCCATGATCGTGGCGGCGGTGTCCGAGTCGAGCTGGCCGGTCGGCTCGTCGGCGATCAGGATGTCCGGCCCCGCGACGACCGCGCGCGCGATGCCGACCCGCTGCTGCTGTCCGCCCGAGAGCTCGTGCGGGCGCTGGTGCGCGTGCCGCGCCAGGCCGACGCGCTCCAGCGCCTCCGCGACGCGCCGTGACCGCTCCTTCGGCTCCACCTGCGCGAGCCGGAGCGGCACCTCGACGTTCTCCGCGGCCGACAGCACCGGGATCAGCCCGAACGTCTGGAAGACATAGCCGATCCGCCGCCTCCTGACCGCCAGCACCTCGGCCTCGGGCAACTCCGACAGCACCCGGGTGTCGTCCAGCAGCACCCGCCCCGACGTCGGCCGGTCCAGCCCGCCGAGCAGGTTCAGCAGCGTCGTCTTGCCCGACCCCGACGGCCCCGTGACCGCCGTCAGCCGACCAGCCGCCACCTCCAGGGACACGCCCGTGAGTGCGTGCACGAGCGTCTCGCCCGAGCCGAAGTCGCGGGTCAGGTCGACGCCTGTCAGGCGAGACGTGGTCATGACTCCTCCTGTGTCCCGTGGCGGGGCGCCGGGGGCGTGGCCGGTTCGCCCGGCCAGACGCCGACGTGATCGCTCTCGCGGTGGATGCGGACCCTGTCGTGCAGCTGCAGCGCCGCCACGTGCTCCGCGGGGAGCTGCACGCGCCCCGTGCGGTCGATCACCGAGTACTCCTCGACGACCTCGCGGACGCCGTCGCCGTCGGCGACCGTGTGACGCAGCACCTCCGTGGACGTCCGGCCGTCGCGGATCTGCACCGTGCGGGCGACGTGCCCGCTGACCATCGGGTCGTGGGTCACGATCAGGACGGTGGTGTCCAACTCGGTCGCGGCCGCCCGCATGGCGTCGAGCACCTGGGCCGAGTGCACCTCGTCGAGCTCGCCGGTCGGCTCGTCGGCGAGCAGCACCGACGGGGCGTTCGCCAGCGCGGTGGCGATCGCGACCCGCTGCTGCTGGCCGCCCGACAGCGAGCCGGGCCGACGGTCGGCGCAGTCGGCCACGTCGAGGAGATCCAGCAGCAGCCCGGCGCGCTCCTCGCGACGACCGCGGCCCGCGATCACCATGGGCAGCGCGACGTTCTCGGCGGCGCTCAGGAAGGGCAGGAGGTTGCGGGAGGTCTGCTGGAATACGAAGCCGACGCTGTGCCGACGGAAGTCGACTCGCTGCCGGCGGCCCATCGCCGTCAGGTCCTCGCCCGCGACCCGCGCCCGGCCGCCGGTGGGGGTGTCGAGGCCCGACAGGATGTTCAGCAGCGTCGACTTGCCCGACCCGGAGGCCCCGACCAGCGCGACGACCTCGCCCGCCTCGACGGTGAGGTTCAGCCCCTGCAGCGCCTGCACCTCGATGCCCTCGGTGCGGTGGATCCGCACGAGGTCCTCGCACCAGATGTCCGGGCCGGCGTGCGTGCGCCGGGCGCGCGCCAGGTCATGCGTGCGTGGTGTCATCGTTCCTCCGGAGTTGGTCGGCGACGTCGACGCGGCCCGCGCGCCACGCCTGGATGAGGATGGAGAGGCCCGCCGCGGCGAGCAGCCCGGCGAGCACGGCGCCGAGCCCGAGCGGGTCGACGTGGAGCGACGGCGCGGCCGTCGAACCCGTCAGCGAGGCGAGGTCGACGCTGCGCACCAGCAGGGCGGCGATGGCCAGCCCCGCGGCCGCGCCCACGAGGAGCGCCACCGCGACGATCGGCGCCAGCTCCCACGCCGTGAGCTGCCTGAGCTGCGCCGGCCCGAGCCCCAGGGTCCTGAGAATCGCGCCCAGCGAGCGCCGCTCCTGCGCCGCGAGCGCCTGCGACGAGGCCGTGGCCAGCAGCAGGAGCCCGACGGTGCCGAGGGCCAGGATGCCGAAGATGCGGGTCAGCCCCGTCAGGGTCGGGCTCGAGCGCAGCGCGTCGAGCTCGGCGGCGGCCGTCTGCACCTTCGCGGTCGGCATGAGGCCAGCCACCCCGTCGGCCACTGCGACCGGGTCCGCGCCGTCGTCGAGCGCGAGCAGCGCCAGGGTCGACGCCACGTCGCCTCCGCCGGGCCACCGGTCGACGTCGGCCAGCGCCCACGCCGAGCCGGTCAGCACGCCGGGCAGGTCGTCGGCGCTGCGCACGACGGTGACCGCCCCGAGCGCGCCGAGCGTGCCGGAACCGGTGCCCCCGGCCCCGCCCGTCACGATCCGGGCGTCCCCGCCGTCGTCGAACAGCTCCGCGGGGACCGCGTCGCCGCCCGCCGCGGCCGCGTAGACCACCGGCAGCGAGTCGTCGGCCAGCCAGACGCGCACCAGCGTCGAGTCGTCGCCCTGGCGGAGCGTCTCGTTCGACGAGGCGAGGCGCAGGCGCGTCACCGCGGCGACGCCGTCGATCCCGGCCAGCTGCCCGGCCAGCTCGTCGGTGACGGGCGGCCCGCTGACGCGCACGTCGCCGCCGACGTCGCTCCACGCGGAGCGGTCGACCTCGGCCGAGACCGTGCCGAGCAGCAGCGACGATGTGACGGCCATGGTGGTGCCCAGCACGACCGCGGCCACCGGGACCGCGCCGCCCGCGGGGGAGCGCAGCGCCCGGGCCGCGCCCAGGAAGCCGACCAGCCCGCGACGTGGGCGCAGCGCCGTCTGCAGCGCGCGCAGGGGGAGCGGGTAGAGCCGGAGGACGGCCAGCACCACGGCGACGGCGAGCAGCAGGGGAGAGGTGATGACGAGCACGCCTCCGGTCGGGCCGGAGGCCAGCTGCCAGGCCGAGACGCCCGCGGCCAGCAGCACGAGCACCTCGGCGACGACCCGCCACCTGGCCGCCGCGCGGCCCCGGGATCCGGGGACAGCGGTCAGCGACGCGGTCAGCAGCCCGGCGGGCACCAGGGCCACCAGCAGCGTCCAGAACCACGCGACCCAGCCGTCGGCTCCCGGCGAGAGGGCGGCGGCCGCCAGGTGCCCCAGTGCGGCCGACGGCACACCCACCGCGAGCCCCTCGACGAGAGCCAGGCTGCGCTGCTGGCGCCGCGACAGGCCGCGCGCGGCGGTCAGGGCAGACGTCCGGCGGCGCCGCTCGGCGACCAGCCGCGCGGCGAGCAGGACGAGGGCCGCCCCGACGCCGAGCGGGCCCGCGGCGCTGACCCACACCAGGGTCCGCGTGGTGACCTGCTGCGCCGACACCGAGGTCAGGACCGGACCGAGCTCGGTGGCCAGCCGGACGGTCGTCGCGCCGTCGGGCGAGACGCTCCACGACGGCGCCGTCAGCCCCGTGACCTGCGCGTTCAGGGCGTCGACGTCCACGCTCGACCCCCCGACCGCGGCCGGGTCGAGCCGGAACCACAGGGTGGTGCGGAACGGCGCCTGCAGGCGGCCCGTCGGATCCCCGCCGGCCAGCTCGTTCGGCAGGAACACGCCGACCTCGAGCTCGATGCCCCGGTTCGGGTCGCTCAGCTCGTTGTAGCGACGCCCGAGCTCGAGGTGCTCCCATCGCACGTCGGTCGCGTCGCGGGGGCGGAAGAGCCCGGTGACGAGGTAGTCGTTGCCGACGACGTCGCCGACCTCCCAGCCCATCCGCGTGGCCGCGTCGGCGAGGACCGCGACCTGCTGCGGCCCCTCGTCGTCGAGCGCGGGCCACGCCCCGTCGGTCAGCTCGGCATGCTCCGCGAGCGCGGGGTCGACCAGCAGGTGCCACGTGACGGTGTAGTAGCCGGAGGCCTGCGGCGGCACGCTGGAGGTGGTCGTGGCGTACTGGGCGACGAACTGCGCGGGCGCCAGCAGGGAGCGCAGCGGCTCCGGCTGCGCCTGCCGGATGGCCTCGGCGGCATCGGCGTTGTCGTCCCACGGGTCGTGCACCTGGCCGTCGAGCGGTGCCGGGACGCTCCAGGTACCCGACACGTCGCCGGCGATGGCAGACAACGAGCCCAGCCGCTGGGCCAGCTGCCGGTCGTCGAGGTCGGCGACCAGCCGGGGAACGGCGGTCACCAGTGCGGAGACGACGGCGACGGTGAACGCCAGCAGCAGCGTCGGCCACGGCCGGGCGGCCAGCTGGCGGCGCAGGAGCGTCCACAGCGTCATCGGACCTCCTCCCGGTACTGGGCGTCGCGGGCCTGGCCGAGCACGGCCGCGCCCGCCAGCGCGACGACCACCACGGTCGCGGCTGCGCCGGCCGCCAGCAGCGCGGCCAGCTGGGGCAGGTCCGCGACCAGCGCGACGGGGAGGTCGGCCCCGGTCGAGTGCGCCAGCGGGATGGTCACGAGCGAGGCGACGCCGAGGCCTCCCGCGACGCCGGCGGCGGCGGCCAGCGCCCCGACGACGGCCGACTCCCAGATCCTGGCAGCGGCCTGGGCCGTCGGGGTCATGCCGAGCGCCCGCAGCACGGCCACCTCGGGCCTGCGGGCGCGCAGCTGGGCGGCCGACGCCGCGGCAACACCGGCGGCGGCCAGCGCGACGGCACCGACGGCGGCGAGCCGCAGCGAGCCGGCGGTCAGCGCCGTCGGTCCGTCGGTCGACGCAGCGGCCGGTCGGGAGACGTCCGTGACCCCCTGCTCGGCGGCCAGCGCGGCCAGCTGGTCGTCCGTGCCGTCTCCGGCCCAGATCTCGGCCGGCCTGCCGAGCGTGCGGCCGTCGGAGGCGAGGGCGCGTTGCAGGGCCGCGGAGTCGACCAGCGCCCCGTCACCGATGCGCGGCAGCGTGTCGACGACCGCCGCGACCGTGGCGTCGAAGCGCGCCCCGAAGGCCCCGATGACCAGCGCGTCGCCGACCTCCAGCGAGGCATCCCCGGCGATGGACGTCGTCAGCGCGACGGGCACCGTGTCCGCCGCGGCGTCGCTGAGGTCGGGGGTCGTGGCGCCGCCGGGCAGGATGGCCACGCGAGCGAGCGAGTCGGTGGGGGCGGCGAGCATCGGGACCAGCAGGTTGCCGACCTGCCCGGCGTCGGCGAGCCACACGGGGGTCGGCGAGGCGAGCCCGGCCGCGGCGGGCAGCGGCACGTCGTCGGCGGAGGTCGACGAGAGGGTCGCCCTGACCGGCGCCCCGGCGGCCAGCGCGGCGACGTCACCCTCGTAGCGGGCCGCCGAGCCGGCGAACACGGCCGAGAACGTGGCGGTGGATGTCGCGAGCACCATCAGGACGACCGGCACCGCGTGCAGGCGCAGGGCGCGGGCGAGCTGCGCCCCCGCCAGCCACAGCGGCGTGCCGGCCCGGCGCGTGGCCAGCTCCAGCAGCCGCGTTACGGGGGCGAGCACCACGAGGGCGGCGACGCCGACGGCGGCGAGCAGCAACGCCGGGGACAGCGCGGCGACGGGGTCGCCGACCACGCCGGCGCCGATCACCTCCGCCAGGCGTCCGTGCCGGCGCAGCTGCCACGTCGTGAGCGCGGCCAGCGCGCACACCAGTGCCAGCGACGCGGCCCCGGCGACGGCGCGGAGCCGTCCGGAGTCGCGGCCGTCGCGGGGGCGCGAGGAGCGGATGGCCACGCCGCAGAGGGCGCCGGCCGAGAGCGCGAGGGACACCGCGACCCCCATGTTCACCTGGCCGACGAGAAGCGCACCGAGGGCCGTGCCGCAGACGGCGACGACGAGCGCCTCGGCCAGGCCGGCGGTGAGCACCTGCGGCCTGGCCGCGCCACGGGCGAACAACAGCCCCACCTCGGATTCGCGGGCGGCGGCCAGCAGGACGGCGACCTGCACCAGTCCGACGGCCGCCACGAGCAGCAGCACCGTCAGGGGGACGATGCGGAGGAACGCGGCGAGCTCGAGGTCGGTGTCCGCGGACGCCGCGGCCTCGGCCAGATCCCCGCCGACGGTGACGCCGCGGCCCGTGAGGTCCGCGGGCTCCGCCAGCTCGCGGGCCCGCCCGGCGCCGGCGGCCAGCGGGCCGAGCCCGGACGCCGTCGCGCCACCGGGCAGCAGGGTCCACTGGACGAAGGGGGAGTCGGTGGCCGCGACCACCTCGTCGGCGACGAGCAGCGGGGAACCGACGGCCTCCACCAGGCGCGCGTCCGTCAGCCGCCAGGTCCCCGTCACCGTCAGAGTCCGGCCCGCGACGCTGACCTCGTCGCCGATCTCGAGACCGAGCGCGTCGGCGGCCGAGTAGGGCACGGCCGCCTCATTCGCCGCGGCGGGCAGTGCGCCCTCGACGGCGACGGCGGAGTCGAACAGGGGGCCGGCGGCCAGCGTCACGCGCGACGAGCCGACGCGCTGCGGCTCGGTGTCGTAGCTGGTCAGCACCGTGACGGGGGTCGGCGCGAGGCCGTCGGCCAGGGCCTTCCTCGCCGTCTCGTCCTGTGACGTCGGGTCCGCGGCGAGCCGGGTGCGGACCGTCAGCGTCGAGTCGGCGACGGCGTCGGCGGCGGTCTCGTCGGCCAGGCTCGCCCAGTGCCCGAGCGACCCGACGACCAGCCCCGCGACGACCGCCACGAGCGCCAGCAGGACGACGAGCAGCGCGCGGGCGGCGGCCGCCCGACGCAGCGCAACACCTACCCAGCCGGTCATGTGCCCACATGCTAGTCATGGCTCCCCGTGAAGAGGTCCGCCCGGGGGCCTTCCGTATAGGCTGATCCGGTGCCGAACGACTTTGAAGGTCCGAAAGAGGAATGTGGCGTCTTCGGGGTGTGGGCACCCGAGGAGGACGTCGCGCAACTCACGTTCTACGGCCTGTTCGCGCTCCAGCACCGCGGGCAGGAGTCCGCGGGTATCGCGGTCAGCAACGAGCAGCGCATCATGGTCTACAAGGACATGGGGCTCGTGTCCCAGGTGTTCAACGAGGCCACGCTCCGGTCGCTGCCCGGGCGGCTGGCCATCGGCCACACGCGTTACTCCACGACCGGCGCGTCCGTCTGGAACAACGCGCAGCCCACGTTCCGCGCCACGCATCACGGCGGCCTCGCGCTGGCCCACAACGGCAACCTGACCAACACCGACGAGCTGGAGGACTGGCTCGCCGAGCTCGCCCCGTCGGAGAAGGTGCCGCGCAAGAAGACCATGGACTCGACCAACGACACCTCGCTGGTCACGGCCCTGATGTCCAGCTTCGGCGACCTGCCGCTCGAGGACGTCGCGCTCCGCGTCCTGCCGCGCCTCGTCGGCGCCTTCTGCCTCACCTTCATGACCGAGACGACGCTGTACGCCGCCCGCGACCCGCAGGGCATCCGCCCGCTGGTGCTCGGACGGCTGAGCAACGGCTGGGTCGTCGCGTCCGAGACCGCGGCCCTCGACATCGTCGGAGCGAGCTTCGTGCGCGAGGTCGAGCCCGGCGAGTTCCTCGCCATCGACGAGCGGGGCCTGCGGACGCAGCGCTTCGCCGAGCCCGCACCCAAGGGGTGTATCTTCGAGTACGTCTACCTCGCCCGCCCCGACACCACCATCGGCGGCCAGAACGTTCACTCCACCCGCGTGCGGATCGGCCGGAAGCTGGCCGAGGAGTTCCCTGTCGACGCCGATCTCGTCATCCCCGTGCCCGAGTCGGGCACGCCGTCGGCCATCGGCTACGCGCAGGGCTCCGGCATCCCCTACGGACAGGGTCTCGTCAAGAACGCCTACGTCGGCCGCACGTTCATCCAGCCGAGCCAGACCATCCGCCAGCTCGGCATCCGGCTGAAGCTCAACCCGCTCCGCGAGGTCATCGAGGGCAAGCGGCTCGTCGTCGTCGACGACTCCATCGTGCGCGGCAACACGCAGCGCGCCCTCGTGCGGATGCTCCGCGAGGCGGGCGCCAGTCAGGTGCACGTGCGCATCTCGTCGCCGCCCGTCCAGTGGCCCTGCTTCTACGGCATCGACTTCGCCACCCGGGCCGAGCTCATCGCGCCCGGGCTCAGCGTCGACGAGATCTGCACGTCCATCGGCGCCGACTCGCTCGGCTACATCTCCATCGAAGGCCTGACCGAGGCCACCCACATCCCGGCGGACAGCCTCTGTCGGGCCTGCTTCGACGGCAGGTACCCCGTCGCCATCCCACCCGCACAGGCCAAGCTCCTGAACCTGGAGGTCGTGAAGTGAACCAGAGCGCCTACGCCGCCGCCGGCGTCGACATCGAGGCCGGCGACCGCGCCGTCGAGCTGATGAAGGCGTCCGTGCAGCGGACGCGCCGCCCGGAGGTGCTCGGCGGGCTCGGCGGCTTCGCCGGGTTCTTCGACGCCTCCGCGCTGAAGGGCTACCGCAATCCGGTGCTGGCGACCTCGACCGACGGCGTCGGCACCAAGGTCGCCATCGCGCAGGCCCTGGACAAGCACGACACCATCGGCTTCGACCTGATCGGCATGCTCGTCGACGACCTCGTCGTCTGCGGTGCCGAGCCGCTGTTCGTGACCGACTACATCGCCACCGGCAAGGTCGTGCCCGAGCGCATCGCGGCCATCGTCTCCGGCATCGCCGACGCCTGCGTCGCGGCCGGCTGCTCGCTGGTCGGCGGCGAGACCGCCGAGCACCCGGGCCTGCTCGCCCCACACGAGTACGACATCGCCGGCGCCACCACCGGCGTGGTGGAGAAGGATCAGATCCTCGGCGCACACCTCGTCCAGCCCGGCGACGCGGTCATCGCGATGAGGTCGTCGGGCCTGCACTCCAACGGCTACTCGCTGGTGCGCCACGTCCTGCTGGAGCAGGCCGGCTGGAGCCTCGACCGCCACGTCGACGAGCTCGGCCGCACCCTGGGGGAGGAGCTGCTCGAGCCCACCAAGGTCTACGCGCTCGACATCCTCGACCTCATCTCGAAGGCCGACGTGCACGCGATGAGCCACATCACCGGCGGCGGACTCGAGAACAACCTCGCGCGCGTCATCCCCGACGGCATGGCCGCCGTTCTGCAGCGCGACAGCTGGACCCCGCCCGCGATCTTCCAGCTCGTGCAGCAGGTCGGCAATGTGCCGCAGGCCGACATCGACGCGACGCTGAACATGGGCGTCGGCATGGTCGCGATCCTCCCGCAGGACCAGGTCCCCGCAGCCCTGGCCGCGCTGCAGCAGCGCGAGGTGCACGGCTGGGTGCTCGGCGAGATCATCGACGAGGAGGGGGCCGGCGCGGCGCGGTTGGTCTGACCTGTGGCGCCGGCGGATTAATGCACAGGGAAGTTTGCAAAATCCGGTGAGGTTTGCCTAACCTGTGGGGCGTGACGATCGCTTCCCTTGCCCTGAGCCGGTGTCCGCAACTCCTTGCCGGAGCGCTGGTGCTGGCCCTGACGGCGTGCGGCGGGGCGACGTCCCCCCAGCGGGTTGACGACGCGCAGTCGCTAACCGGAGCCGTCACCGCCACCGTCGACGACGCGACGGTGCACGCGATCACCGACGACCCGCAGCCCGCGATCCCCGCCACCGTCACCGACGTCCAGGGCACCGAGGTCGTCGTCGACGACATCTCCCGCATCCTCGCGCTCGACCTCTACGGCACCACCTCGCGCATCGTCTTCGAGCTCGGCCTCGGCGCCAACGTCGTCGGCCGCGACTCATCGTCGACCTTCGACGAGATCGCCGACGCGACGCTCGTGACCCCGGCCGGCCACGAGCTCAACGCCGAGGCGATCCTGCAGCTGGCGCCGACCCTCATCATCACCGACACCAGCCTCGGCCCGTGGTCGGTCATCGAGCAGATGCGCGACGCGGGCGTCTCCGTCGTGGTCGTCGACTCGCACCGCTCGATGGACAACGTCGACGAGATCACCCGCCAGGTCGGCGCCGCCGTCGGCCTGTCGGACGAGGCCGAGAGGCTGGCCGAGCGCACGCAGGCCGAGATCGACGAGGCTGTCGCCGAGATCGCCCAGATTGCTCCCGCGGACGAGGGCGAGAAGCTCCGCGTCGCCTTCCTGTACCTGCGCGGCCAGTCCGGCGTCTACTACCTGTTCGGCGAGGGCTCCGGCTCCGACTCACTCATCGAGGCCCTCGGCGCGGTCGACGTGGCGAGCGAGGTCGGCGTGACAGGCATGAAGCCCATGACCGACGAGGCGCTCGTGGCCGCCAGCCCCGACGTGGTCCTCTGCATGACGAAGGGCCTCGAGTCCGTCGGCGGCGTGGACGGGCTGCTGGAGAACGTACCCGCGTTCGCGCAGACCCCCGCGGGCACCAACAGGCGCGTCATCGACATGGACGACTCCCAGATCCTGAGCTTCGGCTCCACCACGCCCGACGTGCTGCGCTCGCTCGCCTCCGCCCTCTACGGGGTAGACCTGTGAGCAGCGTCGCGTTCCGTCTCGAGACCGCCCCCGCCGCGGGCGACGAGCAGCCGCACCTCCCGCCGGAGCCGCGCGCCTGGCTGCCCGTGACGATGCTGACCGTGCTGCTGGTCGTGCTCGCCATCGCGACGGTCCTCTCCCTGGTCAACGGGCAGATGATCATCTCCCCGGGCGAGGTGTTCGCCTCGATCGGCGCCAAGCTCGGCATCGGCACCGTCGATCCGGCGCACGCCTACAGCGAGGCGGCCCTGTGGACCGTCCGGTTCCCACGCGTCGCGCTCGCGCTGGTCGTCGGGGCGGCCCTGTCGGTCGCCGGGGTGCTCATGCAGGGCGTCTTCGGGAACCCGCTCGCCGAGCCCGGCGTCATCGGCGTCTCGTCCGGCGCGGCCGTGGGCGCCTGCACCGTCATCGTGTTCGGCCTGTCGGCGCTCGGGTCCTGGACCCTGGTGGTCGCGGCCTTCCTCGGCGGCCTCGGCGCGACGATGCTCGCCTACCGGACCGCCCGCCGCGGCGGGCGCACGGAGGTCGTCACCCTCGTCCTGACCGGCGTCGCCATCAACGCCGTCTGCGGCGCCCTCATCGCGCTGCTCGTCTTCCTCGGCGACACGCAGGCCCGCGAGGAGATCGTCTTCTGGCAGCTGGGCTCCCTCAACGGCGCCCGCTGGACGCAGGTCGCCGTCGTCGCACCCCTGACCGTGACCGGGATCGTGGCCGCGCTGTGCCTGGCCCGTCAGCTCGACCTGCTGAGCCTCGGCGAGCGCTCCGCCCGCCACCTCGGCGTCGACGTCGAGCACCTGCGCCGCATCGCGATCCTCATCGTGGCCGTGCTGACCAGCGCCGCCGTCGCCTTCGGCGGCATCATCTCCTTCGTCGGGCTCGTCATCCCGCACCTCGTGCGCATGGTGCTCGGCCCCGGCCACCGCTGGCTCATCATCGTCTCCGCCGTCGGCGGCTCCGCGCTCCTGCTGATCGCCGACCTGCTCGCCCGCACGCTGGTGACCTACGCCGAGCTGCCCATCGGGATGCTGACCGCGCTCGTCGGCGGCCCGTTCTTCTTCTGGCTCATCCGCCGCGGCTCCCGCGGGGCCGGAGGCTGGGCATGAGCAGCGCCGTCACCGTCACCGGGGCCTCCGTCGCACTGTCGGGCAACCCGATCCTCAGCAACATCGACCTCGACGTCCGCGTCGGAGAGCTGGTTGCGCTCGTCGGCCCCAACGGAGCCGGCAAGTCGACGCTGCTCGCCGTCATCTCCGGCGACGTGCGCCCCGACGCGGGCGATGTGACCATGTTCGGCCGCGCGCTCGACTCCTGGCGCCCCGCCGAGGCCGCCCGCCACCGCGCCGTGCAGACGCAGCAGGCCCGCGTATCCTTCGCGTTCACCGGCGCCGAGGTCGTCCGGATGGGACGCGCCCCGTGGCACGGCACGGACGAGGCGGAGCGCGACGACGAGGTCGTCGCCGCCGCGATGGACCTGACCGAGACTCTCGGTTTCGCGCAGCGCCGCGTCCCGACGCTGTCCGGCGGCGAGGCGGCCCGCGTCAGCTTCTCCCGCGCCCTGGCCCAGGAGACGGCCCTGCTGCTGCTCGACGAGCCCACCGCCGCGCTGGACCTGCGCCACCAGGAGATGGAGCTCGCGCACATGCGCGACCGCGCCGACGCGGGCGTGGCGGTCGTCGTCGTGCTGCACGACCTGTCGCTCGCCGCCGCCTACGCCGACCGCGTCGTCCTGCTCGACCACGGCGTCGTCGTGGCCGACGGCACGCCCCGCGAGGTGTTGACCGCTGAGCTGCTCACGCAGGTCTACCGACACCCCGTCACCGTCATCGACGACCCCATCTCCGGCGGGCCAGTCGTGCTGCCGGTCCGTTCCAGAGTCCGGGAGTCCGTGTGAATAGGATCATCGCCGCAGCCACCACGCTGGCCGCCGCCCTCGGGCTGGCGCTGGCCGGCGCCCAGCCTGCCCAGGCCGCGGCCCGCGTCACGGCCACGTCGTCGCTCGGCAGCGCCGTGGCCAAGCCCGACGGTTCGACGACCTTCCAGATCAAGGGCAGCGGTTTCCAGTCCATCAAGGGGGGCTTCGGCGGCATCTACCTGATGTTCGGGTGGGTCGACGACCCGAGCGGGGGCTCCTGGAAGCCCAGCAACGGCGGCAAGACCGGCTCCGATCTCCTCTACGTCCCGGACTCCGAGACCAAGGACAACCAGGGCTACCAGAAGTTCATCGCCTTCCCCGGGTCCTCGACCGAGAGCTCCGCCAACGGCGGCGAGGTGTCGGCCAGCGGGAACTTCTCCGTCTCGCTGGTGGTGCCCGGCCCGGAGTTCACGGCCCAGGACCGCGACGGCAACTCGCGTTCGGTCGACTGCCTGGCGGTGCAGTGCGGCATCATCACCATCGGCGCGCACGGCGTGGTCAACGCGAAGAACGAGACGTTCACGCCCATCAGCTTCGGCGATGCCTCGGGGGCCAGCGGCACCAGCTCGACGTCCGGATCCACGGGTTCCTCCGGCTCCGACGGGTCGTCGTCGACCTCGGGTTCCACCGGCACGGCGACCACCCCGGCCGCGACGGCCGCGGCCTCGGCGGCGGAGGCCGAGGGTGATGCTGACGGCGAGGCGGCCGACGTCCCCGCGACCGTCGGGCTCAGCCAGAGCGCCATCCAGGCCGGCCGCGTCATCGGCTTCACCGGGCAGGGCTTCGAGGCAGGCGAGCAGGTCGTCGCCACCGTCGGCGCGGGACTGGCCGGGGTCGGCCCGCTGACCGCCGGCCGCTTCGGCGAGGTCGCCGGCGCCATCTCGCTGCCGAGCGACATGCGCGCCGGCACCCACGTGATCACCCTGACCGGCGCCGGCTCGGGCAAGGTCGCCGAGGCGGAGGTCTCCGTGATGGCCGACCCGTCGGCCGCCGCCGCGACCACCGAGACCCAGCCCGTCTCCGACTGGTGGCGCTACGCGGCCATCGCCGTCGCCGCGCTGGCGGGCGTCCTGCTCATCCTCATCGTCACCTCCCTGGTGACCGCCATCGTCCGGCGCCGGAAGGCCTCGCGTGCCGGCAAGGTCCGCCGTGTGAAGGCGCCGAGGGGCGGTGACGGCCTGTGAGGAGGTGGATCATCGCGCTCGTCGCCGGGGGGCTGTCGCTGACGCTCGGCCTCGGCACCGCGGCCGCCGACGACTCGAACGACGTCGTCGACGTGAACGTGGTGATCCCCTCCTTCGAGCGTGAGGTCGACGACGCGGTCCTCAGCTGGGGCGTCAACCCCGAGAGCGGCTCGGGCGCCTTCTTCGGCGGCTGCAATTTCCTGTCGGCCGGCAAGGCCGGCAACACCGGGTCCAGCCGCGTGTGGGCGCAGTCCGACGGCTTCTACTCCGCGAAGTCCGGCAACGTCACGATCGAGAAGCCCACCTCCGACACCACCTGGACCCGTCCTACCTGGGCCGACAAGTGCATCAACGCCCGCACAGGGGAGACCGTCACCACCGGCACCACGGACTACGGCACGGGCAACCGCTTCGTCATCTCGGGCGGCTCGGGAACCGTGAACGTGTCGACCAACACGGCGAAGGTCTCCTGGAAGGGCTCCGTGACGCTGGTCATGTACGGGGGGCTGACCTACTTCTGGGTCACAGATCCCGTCCTCACTCTCAAGAACGGCACGGGCACGCTGACCGCGACCGCCGGCGGCTACGGGGCCGACCGCGGCAACGCCTCGGTGTGGACCGCGCTCACGCCCCGCACCGTCACCATCGCAACGCTGACCGACGTCTCCCTGGGCAGCGACCTCGGGTTCTCCGACGAGCCGGCCTACCGCGGCGTCAAGGTCAACACCGCCGACGACTCCCAGACGCGCACCGGAGACGACTGGGGCGCCTTCCCACAGAGCTTCGTCGACTTCGCCTACGTCGCCGGCCAGGGGCCGTACTGGCACTCCTCGGGCGGCGTGCGCGACTTCGCCAAGCCCCCGACCGCGCTGTCCGTCAGCTGGTCCGCCTCGGACCGCGTCGACGACGCCGTGCCGACCACCCCGCCGCGCGGCGACGGCGACGACAACACTTCCGGGGGTGGCCCCTCGAACTCGACCGACCGGCCGAGCTCGACTGCCACCGCCAGCAATACAGGGCAGGCCGGCTCGTCCGGTTCCGGCACGACCTCCGGCGCTCCGGCGCAGGCGGTCGCCGCCACCGCTGCCCCCGTGGACGTGACCCCGGCCGACGCCGGCTGGATCGCGGCCACCACGCCCGACGCGCTGCTCAGCAGCCGCGGGCTCATCCCGGCAGCAGCCGCTGTCGCAGAGGACCCACGGGCGCTCCTGGTGATCGCGTCCTCGGCACTGGCCGCCCTCACGGCCGTCGCCGGCGTCGGATTCCGCCGCCGCTGGTTCGTGCTTCCGTGGTCCAAGGGCTGACCGGCCCCTGGAGCTCCACCCACCATCCACCCGTCACGTAAGGAACGTCATATGACCACCCGACTGACCCGCATCGCAGCCGCGGGCGCACTCGCCGCGGCGCTGAGCTTCGGCTCCGTCACCGCGGCCGACGCCGCAGAGCAGAGCGTCGAAGACATCACCCTGGACTGGGGCCTCTCGCAGGAGGCAGGCGGCGGCGCCTACTTCGGCGGCTGCAACTTCCTGAGCGCAGGCGCCGCCGGCAACACCGGATCGTCCCGCGTGTGGACCGAGGCCGACGGCTTCTACAAGGCCACCGACGGCAACGTCACCATCGTCAAGGACGGCGCCTCCGGCGACGAGACCCCGACCTGGGGCACCAAGTGTCTCGGCGCCAACGGCTCGGCCGTGGGGACCGGGGCCGGCTCATCGACCAACAACCGCGCCGTCTTCTCCGGCGGCACCGGCACCGTCGACCTCGAGGCCGGCACCGCCACCGTCTCCTGGACCGGTTCCTTCACCAGCGCCTTCTACGGCGGCATGACCTACTGGAGCGCCACCGACCCGGAGCTGGTGATCGACGCCGACGGCACCGGGACGCTGACCGCCACGCTCAGCGGCTACGGCACCTCGATGGACGACATGTCCAAGTGGGAGGCCATCTCCGGCCGCACCGTCACCATGGCCACGCTGACCGACGTCGAGCTGACGGCCGACGGCCTCACCGTCACCCCCGACTACCTCGGCGTGACCGTGTCCGGCGTGAGCCAGACCACCACCGGCACGTCGTGGGGCTCATTCCCGCAGTCGTTCGTCGACTTCCAGCAGCTGACCGGCCAGACCTCCTACTGGTACTCCTCGGGCGGCGGCGCCGACCCGAAGAAGCCCGCCACCGCGCTGACCGTCGGCTGGGACGTCGAGGAGGAGACCACGCCTCCCACCACCGAGCCCACCGAGCAGGACAAGGGCGACGTCGACGTCGAGGTCGTGGTGCCCGACACCACCGAGCCCGAGCCCGAGCCCGCGCTGACCCTCTCGGTCTCCGGCACCGCCAACCTCGGCACCGCCTCGGTGCTGCCGCAGGGCTTCTCCGCCTCCGGCGAGCTGCCCCAGGTGACCGTCAGCGACACCCGCGAGGGCGGCCAGTGGTCGGTCAACGGCTACGTCTCGGACTTCACCTCCAGCACGGGCGGCACCATCGCCGCCCGGTCGCTCGGCTGGCAGCCCAAGGTGATCTCAGGCGACGCCCAGGTCGGCGCCCGCGTCCAGGCCCACGCCCCCGGGCTCGCCGCCCCCGCGACGCTGGCCTCCGGCTCCGAGGGTGAGGCCACGCTCGGCTCGACCCTGACCCTGCACGCGCTGGCCTCCACCACCGCGGGCGCCTACAACGCCCAGCTCACGCTGACCGCCCTGGGCTGATGCAGATGCGCCCACGTGTCCTCGCCTCGGCGATCCTCGCACTCCTCCTCGTGGCCGTCGGCCTGCCGGCGCACGCCGACGTCTCCTGGAGCGTCGCCGTGTCCGACGACGGCTCCGGCCGCGCGAACTACGCGTACGAGGAGGAGCCCGGGTCGTCGGTCGAGGACACGTGGGTGCTCACCAACTCCGGCAGCGAGGACATCACGCTGCGGGTGTTCGCCACCGACGCGATCACCACCAGCTCGGGGCAGCTCGACCTGATCCCGAGCGACCAGGAGCCCACCGGGCTCGGCTCCTGGGTCACGACCTCCGCCGACGAGGTCACCCTCGAGCCCGGCGAGAAGCAGGAGATCGACGTCACCATCTCCGTGCCCGACGACGCGACGCCGGGCGACTACGCGGGGGGCCTCGTCAGCGTGCTGGCCGCCGGCGACGGGGGCACCGTCGCCGTCGAGCGGCGCCTCGGCACCCGCATCCACCTGCGCGTCCCCGGCGACGTCACCACGTCGCTCGCCGTCTCCGACCTCACGGTCGACGCGCCGCTGGCTCTGAACCCCTTCGCCGGCGTGGATCTGGCCGTCAGCTACCGGGTCACCAACGACGGGACCGGACGGGCCTTCGCGCCCGAGGTGCTCACGGCCTCCGGACCCGGCGGCCTCGGCTCGGGCCGCACCACGGGCGAGGTCCCCGAGACGCTGCCCGGCAGCACCGTCGACCGCGCGACGACCGTCGCAGGCGTCTGGGCACTCGGCCCGACGACAGTGTCGGTCAGCGTCCAGCCGACCGGCATCGACGGCACCATGGCCGACCCTGTCACCGCCGAGACCACCGTCTGGGTCGTCCCGTGGGGCTGGATCGCGATCGTCGCCGTGGTGGCGTTGGCCGGCATCGTGGTGGCCGTCGTCCGGGCCCGGTCCCGCTACGAGTGGGTCGACGCAGGCGCGGCCGACGCAGAGGATTCCACTCGCTAGGCTGCACCCATGTCACGTCGTCACACGTCCCGCGGGGAGGTGCGCTACCGCCGCCGCTACATCGGCACCGTCGAGTACCACACCAGCCGCAGCGGCTATGGCGACGCCTCGATGGTCGCCTACCGCTTCCCCTGTCAGGTCCCCGAGAAGTCCGGGCCGGACTTCGTCCTGGTGCACGGCATCGGCGTCTCCGCCCGCTCCTACGGGCCCACCGCCGTCGCGCTGGCGCAGCACGGCGACGTCCACCTCCTCGACCTGCCCGGCTACGGCCGCTCGCCCCGCCCCGACCGGGACATGACGATCGAGGACCACGCGGCCATGGTCGGCCGGTACCTGAAGGAGAAGGACCTCGACCACCCGGTCGTGGTGGGTCACTCCATGGGCACGCAGGTCGTCGCCGAGCTCGCCGCCGACTTCCCCGAGGAGGTCGACCACATCGTGCTCATCGCGCCGGTGGTCGTGCCCGACGCGCACTCGCTGCCCAAGTTGGCGACGCTCCTGCTGGCCAACGGCCTGCGCGAGCCTCCGCGCGTGACCGGCATGGCCCTCTACGACTACTTCTTCCGGGCCGGCGTGCCGTACATGGCGCGGCAGCTGCCGCACCTGCTCGGCACGGACATGGAGGAACTGGCCGCGGGCATCGAAGCGAAGACGCTGATCATCTGTGGGGACACGGATCCGATCGTCCCCCTGGGCTGGGGCCGCCGACTCGCCGGGCTGTTCCCCGAGGGCTGGTTCGCCGCGGTGCCGGGGCCCCACGCCACCATGTTCGCGGCCCCGCAGAGGATCGCCGACCTGATAGACGAGCATGCCCATCGCTGACGGCCTCCGCGTGGTGGCGCGGCGGGGCTGGTTCTGGGGAGCCGACTACCGCTACGTCGCCTGGGCGCTGGGCGGCGGCCTCATGCGCCGGGCCGTCCCCGCCCGCTACGCCGACGGCGACGGGCGCCCAGTGGTGCTGCTGCCGGGGGTGCTGGAGGACTGGACCATGATGCGCCCGGTCGCCGAGGCGCTGCACGCCGCCGGGCATCCCGTCCACACGCTGCCGGAGCTCCGCCGCAACACCGCCACCCTGGCCGACGGCGCCGTGATCGCCGCCGCCTACCTCGCGGTCCGCGACCTGACCGACGTCGTGCTGGTCGCGCACTCCAAGGGCGGACTTGTCGGCAAGCTCGTCATGCTGGGGGAGGAGGGCGCTCGGGTCCACTCGCTCGTGGCGGTCGCGACGCCGTTCGCCGGCTCTTCGCTGGCCAGGCTCATCCCCTGGCGGGTGGTCAGCTCGCTCAGCCCCGCGGACGCCGCGATCGTGGACCTGGGTGCCCGGAGTGAGGTCAACGACCGCATCACGTCGATCAGCCCCGCCTTCGACCCGCACATCCCCGGCGGGTCGCACCTGCCCGGCGCAGTCAACGTCGAGGTCGCGGCGATGGGTCACTTCCGGATCCTGAGCGACGCGGACACCCTGGCCGCCGTCGTCGACGCCGCCTCGCGCTGAGCCTCCCTGACGCCCACGTCATGGGTGGGACACCCTGTCGTCATGAAAGAGACACCCTGTCGCGAATGTGTCATACTGGCGTTGACGAATTAGGTATGCCTGACCTTACGTAATAGGTCGGGCGACGTGAAGAGGAGACCATCTCGATGACCACCCAGCTGGCCGCCACCGGACTCGCCGCCCGACTGCGCACGGAGACCCGCGCCGCCCACGAGAGCGCAGAGAACAGCGCCTTCATGACCCGCCTGGCCCACGGCGAGGCCACCCGCAAGGACCTGCTCGCGCTGACCCGGCAACTGCTGCACGTCTACGAGGCCCTCGAGGAAGCCGCCCGCGGGCTGGCCGACGACGAGTCCTTCGCGGCGTTCCACGATCCTGCGCTGGAGCGCGTGGAGTCGCTGCGCGCCGACCTTGCGGCCCTGGGCGACGGCGCAGAGGTGCCCCTGACCCCGGAGGCAGAGGCCTACGCCGACCGGATCCGGCGGATCTCCGGCAGCGCCCCGTCACTGGTCGCGCACCACTACACGCGTTACCTCGGCGACCTGTCGGGCGGCCAGGCGCTCGGCGCGATCTTCGGGCGCTCGCTCGGCATCGCCCCCGGCGACCCCGGCATCTCCTTCTACCATTTCGCCGACATCGAGAAGGTCAAGCCGTACAAGGACCGCTACCGCGACGCGCTCGACGCCGCCCCCTTCACCGAGGAGCAGCTCGACGAGGCCGTCGCGGAGTCGGTCGTCGCGTTCGAGCTCAACCAGGCCATCTTCGCCGCGCTCGACGCCCGCTGAGCACGGAGCAACGCCGCCGGATCCCGAGGGAACCGGCGGCGTTGCTGCGTCTGCGGAGGTCAGCCCAGTGCGTCGATCACGGCGTTGAGCGTCACCGACGGCCGCATGACGGCGGTTGTCTTCGCCTCGTCGGGGCGGTAGTAGCCGCCGATGTCGGCCGGGTGGCCCTGCACGCCGTTCAGCTCGCCGACGATCCTCGCCTCTCCATCGGCCAGCGCGGCGGCGACGGGGGCGAAGATGGCGGCCAGCTCCGCGTCGACGCTCTGGCCCGCCAGCTCCTCGGCCCAGTAGCGGCCGAGCCAGTAGTGCGATCCGCGGTTGTCGATGCCGCCGACGCGGCGGGTGGGCGACTTGTCGTTGTCGAGGAACGAGCCGGTGGCACGGTCGAGCGTGTCGGCCAGGACCTGGGCGCGCGCGTTGCCCTCCTCCTGAGCCAGGTGCTCGAACGACGCGGCCAGCGCGAGGAACTCGCCGAGGGAGTCCCAGCGCAGGTAGTCCTCCTCGACGAGCTGCTGCACGTGCTTCGGGGCCGAGCCGCCGGCTCCGGTCTCGAAGAGGCCGCCGCCCGCCATCAGCGGGACGACCGACAGCATCTTGGCGGAGGTGCCGAGCTCGAGGATCGGGAACAGGTCGGTGAGGTAGTCGCGCAGCACGTTGCCCGTCACCGAGATGGTGTTCCCCCCGGCGCGGATGCGCGTGACGCTCAGCGTCGTGGCCTCGACAGGGCTCAGGACCCGCAGGTCGAGACCGTCGGTGTCGTGGTCGGCGAGGTATGTCTCGACCTTCGCCGCGATGTTGCGGTCGTGGGCGCGCTCCGGGTCGAGCCAGAACACTGCGGGCCAGCCGGTGATCCGGGCGCGGCTCACGGCCAGCTTCACCCAGTCCTGCACGGGCGCGTCCTTGGTCTGGCAGGCGCGCCAGATGTCGCCCGCGGCCACGTCGTGCGAGGTCAGCACGTCGCCGGCCGCGTTCACGATCTCGACGACGCCGTCAGCGGCGATCTCGAAGGTCTTGTCGTGCGAGCCGTACTCCTCGGCCTTCTGCGCCATCAGCCCGACGTTGGGCACGGTGCCCATCGTGCGGGGGTCGAAGGCGCCGTTGGCCTGGCAGTCCGCGATGACGGCCTGGTAGACGCCGGCGTAGGAGGAGTCGGGCAGCACCGCGAGGGTGTCGTCCTCCTCGCCCGACGGGCCCCACATGTGGCCGGAGGTGCGGATCATCGCCGGCATCGAGGCGTCGACGATGACGTCGGAGGGGACGTGAAGGTTGGTGATGCCCTTGTCGGAGTTCACCATCGCCAGGCGCGGCCCTTCTGCCACCTCCTGCGCGAACGAGGTGCGGATCTCGGCGCCGTTGTCCAGGGCGTCGAGGCCGGCCAGGATCGCCCCGAGTCCGTCGTTGGGGGAGAGGCCGGCCGCGGCCAGGTCGGCGCCGAAGCGCTCGAACGTGGCGGGGAAGAAGGCCCGGATGACGTGGCCGAAGATGATCGGGTCGGAGACCTTCATCATCGTGGCCTTCAGGTGCACGGAGAACAGCACGCCGGACGCCTTGGCCGCGGCGACCTGATCGGCCAGGAACGCGTCGAGGGCGGCGGCGCGCAGCACGGCGGCGTCGACGATCTCGCCGGCGAGGACCGAGAGGTTCTCCTTGAGCGACGTGACGGTGCCGTCCGCGGCGCGGTGGCGGATCGTCAGCACGTCGTCGGAGGGCAGCACGACGGACAGCTCGGTGTGGCGGAAGTCGCCGTCGTCCATCGTCGCGACGGACGTCCTCGAGTCGGCGCTCCAGGCGCCCATGCGGTGCGGGTTCTTGCGCGCGTAGTTCTTGACCGACTCGGGCGCGCGACGGTCGGAGTTGCCCTCGCGCAGCACGGGGTTGACGGCGGAGCCCTTCACGCGGTCGTAGCGCGCGCGGACGTCGCGGTCCTCGTCGGTCGCGGGGTCCTCCGGGTAGTCCGGGATCGCGAAGCCCTGGCCCTGCAACTCGGCGATGGCCGCCTTGAGCTGGGGGACCGACGCCGAGATGTTCGGCAGCTTGATGATGTTCGCCTCGGGCGTCTTGGCCAGCTCGCCGAGCTCGGTCAGCGCATCGTCGACCCGCTGCTCCGCGGGCAGGACGTCGGGGAACTGGGCCAGGATGCGGGCCGCCAGGGAGATGTCGCGGGTCTCGACGTCCACCCCGGCCTGGCCGGCGAAGGCCCGGGCGATGGGCAGGAACGAGTAGGTGGCGAGAAGGGGTGCCTCGTCGGTGAGGGTGTAGATGATCTTGCCCATGGGCGTGAGTTCTCCTCATGATGTGGGGTCGCATCGCCAGCTTAGCGATGACGCGCCTTGTCGTCCGGCGTCAATCCACAGCGCGCGCGGTGTTCGCGGTGGGCGCTCTTTGGACTAGCCGGGGTGACCCGGTAGCCTGTACCCACGAGTTAGTTGAAGATTCCGCGGCCAGGCCGCGATGTACAAAGGCAAGGGGGTCGACCCGATATGGGGCGCGGCCGTGCAAAGGCGAAGCAGACCAGGGTTGCCCGCGATCTGAAGTATCGCGCGGTGGACACCGATTTCACCTCTCTGGAGCGTGAGCTCCGAGGCGATTCAGCCCTCGCTACGAGCGAGAGCAATGACCTCCCGGATCCCTACGCGGATCTTGCTGACCAGTACGCAGACTTCGAGGACGACGACGAGCGTCGCTCGTCCTGATCCGTCCGCAGCATGAACCCGTGGGTGCCTGACCGGGAACTCGCGGGTTTCGAGTGTCTGGAGTTCGAACTTCCCGACGAGCCGACGTATGCCCTGGAGCCTGAGCGCTCGCTCGTGGCGACGGTGGTGCGGCGGGCCGCTCCGCGGACCGCGCGGGCGGTGCTTTTCGTGCACGGCTGGAACGACTACTTCTTCCAGCGGCACCTGGCCGACGAGATGGACGCGCAGGGCTACGACTTCTACGCGATCGACCTGCGCCGATACGGCCGGTCGCTCCGGCCGAAGCAGCTCGCCGGGTACGTCGCAGCACTCGAGGACTACTACGTCGAGCTCGACCTCGCCGTCAGCCTGATGCGCGATGAGGGGCATGACGAGATCGTCCTGATGGGCCACTCGACGGGAGGCCTGCTCCTCTCGATCTACGCCAGCGAGCGGCCCGGCCAGTTCTCCGCGCTTGTGCTCAACTCGCCGTGGCTGGAGCTGCAGGCCATGTCGAGCATGAGGTCCGCCACGCAGCGCATGTTCAGCGCGGCGAGCGCGCTGCTGCCGACCACTCCCTTCCCCGGCACGGACAACGGCTTCTACCGGCGGTCCATCTCCGTGCGCGAGGACGGCGAGTGGACGTACAACGACAACCTCAAGGGCGACCCCGCCTTCCTGGTGCGGATCGGCTGGCTGTCGGCGATCATGGCTGCCCAGGGTCGGGTCGCCGCCGGCCTCGACATCGACTGCCCCGTGCTGGTGGCCGTCTCTGAGCGCACCGACTTCCGCCGCAAGTGGGACGAGGCCCTGTCGAAGGCCGACATCGTGCTCGACGTCAACGCCATCGCCGAGCGGGCACACTGCCTCGGCGACCTCGTCGTGCTCGTCCGGATCCCCGACGCGCTGCACGATCTCGCGCTCTCGGCGCCGGAGGTCCGGGCGCGAGTGTTCGCCGAGTACGGACGCTTCCTACGCTGCTACTCGATCGGCGCCGAGGGCCCAGCCGAGTAGCGCCACCCGCTAGGCGGCCTGCTCGCGGAGCAGGTCTGCGAGGGTGGCCAACCCGCGGTCGACGTCCGCTGGTGCGGCGTGGCTGAAGTTGAGCCGCAGGTGGCCGACCTCCGGCTCTCCGGGGTAGAACTCCTCGCCCGGCATGAACGCGACGCCTCGGCGCAGGCTCTCGTCGAGCAGGGTGCGCGTGTCGATGGGCGAGGGCAGCCGGAGCCAGAAGAACAGGCCGCCCGGCGGCGTCTCCCACTCGGCCAGGCCTGCGAAGTGCCGGTCGAGCGCGGCGGCGAACTGATCGCGTCTGCCCCGGTAGAAGTCGACGAGCCCGGTCAGCCTGGCCGGCCAGCCAGGTGACTCGATGGCGTCGAGCACGATCCGCTGCGAGAGCCGGGAGCTGTGCAGGTCGACGGACTCCTTCAGCATGACCAGGGGCGTGAACAGGTCCTCGGACGCGGCGAGGAACCCGAGCCGCAGCCCCGGCGCGAACGTCTTGGAGAACGAGCCCTGGTAGATCCAGGAGCCACCCCGAATCCGCGCGGCGATCGGCGTCGCGGGGAGGGGGTCGTAGGCGAGGTCGCGGTACGGGTCGTCCTCGAACAGTACCGTGCCGCTGGCGAGGCAGGCGGCGGCGAGCGCGTCCCGCTCGGCCGGGGTCGCGCAGTGCCCCGTCGGGTTCGCGAAGGTGGGGATGGCGTAGGCCAACCGCGCCCCGCCGTGACCGACCTGATCGAGCCCGACGAGCCTCGCCCCGTAGAGGCGGAACACCTGGAGCGCGGCGAGATAGGTGGGCGACTCCACCGCGGTGGGGGTGCCCGCGTCGATCAGCAGTTTGGCGGCGAGGTCGATGCCCTGCTGGCTGCCGCTCAGAATCATGACGCGGTCCGCGGGGGCGTCGAGGCCCAGCGCCGTCAGCTGGGCCGAGACGGCCTCCCGCAGTTCCGGATCCCCCTGGCTGGGGCCGTACTGGAGGACGCTTGGCTCCACCGACGCGGACCAGGACGGCAGCGTCTCCGTGGCGGGCAGGCCGCCCGCGAAGGAGACCATGCCCGGCCGGTCGGCGACGGCGAGGATCCGCCGGATGGGGGAAGGGCGCAGGCGCTCGATGCGTTCGGACAGCATGGGGGCTCCTCGGTGTTGATCGTCAGAGCCCCAGTCCTATCGTGTAGGCCCGACGCCCGGACGCCCGTCTCATGCTGTCAGTCGTTCAGGTGCTTCAGCGCGTAGTCGGCCTGCTTGGCGGTGAACTGCTCGCCGTAGTCGCTGATCAGCTGGTCGCGGATCGCGGAGTCGGACATGGACATGTGCTCGCGGTAGCTCTGCGCGGACTCGAGCGCCTCTGCGTTCCAGTCGGCGTCGACGTGCTTCAGGGCGTAGTCGGCCTGTTTGGCGGTGAACTGCTCGCCGTAGTCGCTGGTCAGCTGGTCGTGGAGGCTGGCCTCGCTGAAGGCCATGGAGTCGACGTAGCTCTGCGCGGACTCCAGCGCCTCAGCGTTCCAGTCGACGTCGACGTGCTTGATCGCGTAGTTGGCGGCCTTCTTCGGGAACTGCTCGGCGTAGTCGCTGGTCAGCTGGTCGTACAGGCCGGCCTTGCTGAAGGACATCAGGTCGATGTAGCCCTGCGCGGAATCCAGGGCGGCCAGGTACTCGGCGGGGACCTCCGGCTCGGGCTCCTCAGTGGGCTCCTCGGCTGCCTCCTCCGTGGACTCGGCTGGCTCCGGCGCAGCCTCCGCGGTGGAGGCATCCTCCGCCGGGGTTGCCGCCGCAGTGGTAGGGGCCGAGCTGGCGGCGACCGCCTCGGTGGTGGCGTTGTCTGTGGCAGCGGCAGTGCTGGTGGCTTCGGTCGCCGGGTCCGCAGCCTCGGGCTCATCTCCACCCATGGCGCCGATGGCGCCGAACAGAATGACGGCCGCGGCGGTGATGATGAACCACCAGCGCATGTAGAAGGGCTTCCTGCCCGAGGGGACCAGTGGGGCGGTCATGATTTCCCCGTTCCTTTCGTCGATCTGATTTCAGGCTAGGGACGGGGTCCGACAGTTTTCTTCCGCGGTCGCGTCGCGACCCGGCGATACGCTGGCCGCATGTCCGTTTCCGAGCTGTCGGCGAGCACCCAGAACTACCTCAAGGCGGTGTGGGGGCTCTCCGAGTGGTCCTCCGATCTGGTGACTCCGTCGCTCATCGCTGAGCGGACGGGGCTCAGTCTGTCCTCGGTCTCCGACGCGCTGCGCCGGATGACGGGTCAGGGACTCGTGGACCATGCGCCCTACGGATCCGTCGTCCTGACCGACACGGGCCGTGCCCATGCGCTGGCGATGGTGCGCCGCCACCGGCTGATCGAGGCCTTCCTGGTCACCGCGCTCGGCTGCACAGAGCGCGCGGGTGCCGGTCCTGTCGGCCCGCAACGTGCGCAAGACCTACGGCGGAGGCGACGGCAGCTTCGAGGCGCTCAAGGGCGTCACGCTTGACATCCACGAGGGGGAGTCGCTGGCCATCGTCGGGAAGAGCGGGTCGGGCAAGTCGACGCTGATGCACCTCATGGCGCTGCTCGACGCGCCGACGGACGGCACGATCATGATGGACGGGCGCGATGTCGCCGACCTGAGGCCGAAGCAGCTGAACCGCGCGCGCAACAAGACGTTCGGCTTCGTGTTCCAGCAGTTCTTCCTCACCCCTAACCAGAGCGTCCTCGAGAACGTCATGCTGCCGCTCAAGATCGCCGGCCTGGCCGCGCGCCCGCGCCGCGACCGGGCCACGGCCGCGCTCGAGCAGCTCGAGCTCGCCGACAAGGCCCACAACTAGGCCGTCAACCTTTCCGGCGGTCAGAAGCAACGCGCCGTCATCGCCCGCGCGATCGTCGGCAATCCCCGTGTCCTCTTCGCCGACGAGCCGACGGGCAACCTCGACTCCGCGACCGGCAAGGTCGTGGAGGACATCCTCTTCGACCTGAACCGGGAGTAGGGCATCACCCTGATCATCGTCACGCACGACTACGAGCTCGCGGCCCGGTGCGACCGGCAGGTCCGCGTCCGCGACGGCCGCATCGAGCAGGAGCTCAAGGCGGTGGCGGCATGAAGTCTAGGGAACTCATCCGCACCGCGGTCGGCAACACCTTGCGCTTCCCCCAAGCGCGACTGGCAGCTGTGGACCGACGCGCTGGCGCGGGCGAAGGTGCCGCACGTCCCGCTGCACGGCGCACGCGGATCGGCAGCGTCACTGCTGGGTGAGCTGGGCGTCCCGGACCGCATGATCGTCGACATCCTCGGCCACCGCGACATCAAGGTCACGCAGCAGCACTACCTCACGACGCGCGAGAGCGAGCGCCGCAAGGCCCTGGGTAAGGCGGCCAGGGCGCTCAAGCTGGACCAGCTGACCGCCTGACCGGCTACCGGGCGAGCCACTCAGGCAGCCATGCGAGGAACCCATAAGCGAGCGTGAACCCGACAACGGCCGTCATGACACCGATACGCGTGCGTCTTTTCATGCCTGGATGGTAGCGACGGTCGCCTAGCGGAACTGGCTGGCCATCCAGTTGGCAATCCACGGTGCGGCGACCTCCTGGAACCACGGCATACCCCAGATGATGACGGCCACGATGATGGCGATGGTGACCAGCGGCCCGATGACGCTTCTCATGGGTCAGCTCGCTCGCGCCGGGCACTCGCGCCGGAACGCCTCGTTCTTGTAGTCGCGGATCGCCTCGTCCTGGTCGTAGGTGCGTTCGTCGCGGTCGGCCGGGAAGCCGAGCAGTGGTGCGATGGCGTCGTTCAGTTCGAGGTTGGTGAGGTCGGCGTCGGCCTCGCACAGGCCCTCATCGGTGGTGAGGTCGTAGCCAGACGTGTCCACGGCTGCGCTCCCGTCGTCGCTCTCGTCCTCGGTGTCCAGCGCGTCGCCGGTCCCCTCAACGATGGTGCCGCCGATCGCGTAGGTCACGGCGTAGGGGCGGTCCGTGTTGACGATCCAGTTCTCGCCGACGACGAAGTTCGTGACGAGGGCCTTGAGGTTCTGCGCCGCCTCATGGACGGCACTCTCGCCGGTGAAGATCATCAGGACGTCGGCGTCTGAGCACTGGCCGGATTGCAGGGCGAGGGCAACCCGGTCGTCGCGCTGCCAGTCTGTGCAGTAGTAGCCGCCCGCGCCGAGGGCATCCCTCAACGCCTCCACGGACTCGTAGCGCTGGGCGACCGGCGCCGACGAGAGTGCGCCGGGGAAGGGCTCTGTCGCCGCGGTGGCCGGCGTGGTCGATTCTGCCGCATCCGTGGCGCCGCATCCGGCGAGCAGCAGCATCGCTGCGACGGCGAGCGCCGTCCTGGTCCTAGTCATCCCGCTCTCCTTCCGCATGGGGGCATCGTGCCATAGGCGCTGATGGCTAGGTGCGCGGCCGCTCCTAAGGTGTTGTTTCGCACACCCGTTCGGTTTGTCTCGGACCTCTCCGACCGGCTGTCGGACATGGAGCGACAGACGCACAACGACCCCCGGCGGAGATGCCGGGGGTCGCCGTGGTTAGTGATCGGTCACGCCCTGGGCGGTGGCCCTCCGGGAGATTTCGCCCACGAGGTAGGGCTGCCCGACAACAGCAACGCCCCCGACCTCGTGTGAGGTCGGGGGCGTTTTCTGCGTTCAGGGGCAGCGTCCGGGAAGAATGGCTGTCGCGATGGCTGTCACGGGAGCCGCTGAACGGCGTTCAAATCGCTCTGACTAGGTGCCCCCAACGGGGCTCGAACCCGTGACCCATGGATTAAAAGTCCACTGCTCTACCAACTGAGCTATAGGGGCGTCACGCAGTCTAGGGCATCCGCGCCTGGCGCCGCCCGGCTGGCTCGACGTGGCAGGCTGGGGGCATGTCGCCCCTGGCCTGGTTCCTCGTCGTGGTGGCGGCGGGCGTCGTGCTGCTCGCCGCGGCAGTGCTGCTGGACCGTCGACAGCGGCGTGCGGTCACCGGCGCGGGCGAGCCGGCACCCCGGCGCGGGGTCGAGTCCGTGGACCGCATCGTGCCCCACTACGTCACGCAGGACGAGATCGACGCGATGCCCTCTCCGGCGGCCGACCCGTCGGGTGGCCTCCCGCACCGCGGCGAGGGGTTCGGGTTCGGTCACGCGCACCCGGACTTCGCGACGGGAAGCGGGGGAGCGGAGCTGACCGGTCCCCGATTCCTGGTCGTCGACGGCGACGTGACGTCGATGCGGGAACTGCTCGCGCCGCTGGGGACCGCGACCGTCGAGTCGCCGCTGGTGCTGGTGGCCGCGCACATCGCCGGCGAGGTCCTCGTGACGCTGGCCGCCAACCGGCGGGCGTTCGGGATGCCAGTGGTCGCGGCGGTGGCCGGGACCCGCGACCGGCGTAGACTCGCCGAGCTGACCGGCGCGAGGCCGGTCGCGGAGGACGATCTCCGCTCCGGTTACCTCCCTGCAGACATCTATGGCACCGCAGCCGCCTGGTCGAGCACGGGGACGCGGGCCTGGGTGCAGACTGCCTGAGCTGTGAGGAACCTGAACCTCAACCTCGCGAACTGAACCTCAAGCGGTGCTTCACCTGAGCTGTGACTGCACGTTTCCTGAGGATGCGGATCGCTTCCTCAGGATTGGCAAGAGGCCAGGACCGCCCGGGAGAACCCCTAGTCAACCCTGAGATACCCCTTGTCAGAACGCCATTAATGACACGGGTGTGGTTTCTCCCACGCATGCGGCGTGTCGCTTCGCAAGTCTCTCAGCAAACTCTCAACCACCCTTGTTGTGACCCTGAGAGCGTTCTTAGGGTCCAGGGCATCGGCAGACGTGTCGGGGTCGCCAAGGCTCGAGGAAGCGTCACGTCTGCCATGTACAGCTACTGGGAGAGACGTGAGAAGAGCACTGAAGGGCATCCGGGCGACTGCGGTCGCCGCCGGACTTGCCGTGCTGGTCCAGGGTCTCGGGACCGTCGCGACCGGCCCCTCGGCCGACGCCGGCACCTCCGAGGTCACGGCCATCACCCGGGTCCACGTGAGGAGCAAGCCGACGACGTCATCGTCGTCGCTGACGATCCTCAGCAAGGGCGACAAGCTGAAGGCAACCGGCACGACGAACGGCTGGACGAAGGTCACGTATCACGGGAAGACCGCGTACGTGTACAGCCAGTACCTCAAGGGTGCCTCCTCGTCGTCGACGAGTGCGACCACGTCTGTCGCCAAGGGGACCTGGTACACGACCGCCAACCTGAACCTGCGCACGGGGGCGTCGACGAAGCACAGCAGCTACGTCATTCTCGGGAAGGGGCGCTCGGTCACGCTGACCGGCAAGGCGAGCAACGGTTTCGCGCAGCTCACCTACAAGGGCAAGACCCTGTGGGCATCGCGCAGCTATCTGACGCAGAGCAAGCCGTCGACCAGTTCGTCGCTGCCCAAGGTCACCGGGCAGAAGCGCGGAACCACCGTCCTGATGATCCGCACGACGTCCACCTCGAGCTTCACATCGCTGGGTGACGCTCCCAAGGGCACGATCTTCGACGTGACGGGGACCGTGAAGAACGGCATGGCGCAGATCATCTGGAAGAGCAACGTCCGCTGGGTCAACAACAAGTACCTGACGTCGGTCGGCGGGTCCACCAACTCGCCGTCTGCGTCCGAGACGCCTGCGACCACCACGAAGTACGCCACCGCGGTTCTCAATGTGTGGGCAAAGAGCACCGGAAGCTCCTATAGCGGCGAGATCGCCAAGGGGTCGAAGCTGGCCGTCACCGGCACCGTCAAGAACTCCCGGGCGGAGATCGTCTATAACGGTGCCATCAAGTGGGTCACGTCGAAGTACGTCTCGTCGTCGAAGCCGTCATCCTCGGCTTCAAGCGGCAACAGTTCATCGCTGAACAAGGGCTACTCGAGCGGTCTCGACAAGACCAACGCCAACGTCCAGGCCATCGCCCGCGACGTGTGGAACCGGTTCCCGCAGATCAAGACGATGTACGGCTGGCGCCGGGATGTGACTCCCGACCACCCCGCAGGGCGCGCCGTCGACGTGATGATCCCCGGCTACAAGTCCAACCAGGACCTGGGCTGGACCATCGCCAGGTACTACCGGGCGAACGCGCGGAAGTACAACATCAACTACATCATCTTCGGGCAGAAGATCTGGAACATCGCGCGTGACAGCGAGGGCTGGCGGAGCATGGCGGACCGTGGCGGAGACACGGCCAACCACTACGACCACGTCCACATCAATACCTACGGCTGATTCCCCCCACCAGCCGTACCTGGGAGGGCCCGGTGCTGATTCCTCGGCACCGGGCCCTCTCCTTTGCCATGCGCCCGGCGGGGCGGTTTGCCACCCTCCCGCCGCTATCCGTTATGATGGGTCACCGCTGGTCCCCATCGTCTAGCGGCCTAGGACTCCGCCCTTTCACGGCGGCAGCACGGGTTCGAATCCCGTTGGGGATGCGACGGCGTCAAACCCCTCGAGGGAATGTCGCCAACCGGTAATGACAAGGGCGGATGCCCGATGTGACAACCGCGAGGGGGTCACGCTATAGTTATCGGGCTGGCAGATGAGGCCGGCAAAGTGGTCAAGAAATTGGCCCCGTAGCGCAGTTGGTTAGCGCGCCGCCCTGTCACGGCGGAGGTCGCGGGTTCGAGTCCCGTCGGGGTCGCCAGGATGAGGCTGAGTGCTTCTCCTACTGGCCAGGTAGCTCAGCTGGTAGCAGCGTTCGCCTGAAAAGTGAAAGGTCGCCGGTTCGATCCCGGCCCTGGCCACCAGCACCCCGCCCAGGCGGGGTTTTCTGGTCTCAGGGCACCGGTAGCCTTCCCGCATGACCGCGCCGCACATCACCGCCATCACGCTCGGAGTCCGCGACGTCGCCGCGTCGCGACGCTTCTACGTCGACGGACTCGGCTTCGACGAGATCCCGACCGCCTCCGACGACATCGCCTTCGTCCGCGCCGGCCACGGCCTGCTGCTGGCTCTGTGGGACGCGACGCAGCTGCCCTCCGAGTACGGAGACGTGGGCCACGGCCCGCTCGCTCCTCCCATGTCGCTGGGGCACAACGTCGCCGGCCCCGACGAGGTGCGGACCTGGTTCGAGCGTGCCGTCTCCGCGGGCGCCAGCCCGGTCTCCGAGCCGCGGGAGCAGGTGTGGGGCGGCGTCAGCGCGTGCGTCGCGGACCCGGACGGCTTCCGCTGGGACTTCGTCCACAACCCGGCCTTCTCCGTCGCCGACGACGGGTCGGTCACCGTCTGAGGCCGCGCCTCAGCCCGCCGACACGTTCTCCAGCCGGTACCCCATGCCCGGCTCCGTGATGATGTGCACCGGGTTAGAGGGATCGGACTCGAGCTTCTTGCGGAGCTGGGAGACATACAGCCGCAGGTAGCCGCTGTCCTCCGCATGCTCGGTGCCCCAGATGCTGGTCAGCAGCGTCTGCCGCGTCACGAGCCGGCCCGAGTTGCGGATGAGGATCTCGATCACCTGCCACTCGGTGGGCGTGAGCCGCACCTGGCGGCGCCCCGACGACGACTCACGCGTCACGCTGCGGGCCGCCAGGTCGATCGTGACGTCTCCCAGCCGGACCGACGGTACCGCCTCGTCCTTCTGCACGCGGCGGGTGAGCGCGCGGATGCGGGCGAGCAGCTCCTCGATGGAGAAGGGCTTCGTCACGTAGTCGTCGGCGCCGGCGTCGAGCGCCTCGACCTTGTCGTAGGCGCCGGTCCGGCCGGAGACGACCAGGATCGGCGCCTGGGACCAGCCGCGGATGCCATGGATGACGTCGATGCCGTTGAGCTGCGGCATCCCGAGATCGAGGAGGTAGACGTCCGGGTGGTCGTCGATCGCGGCGCTGATGGCCTGCGCGCCGTCGGAGGCGGTGACCACCTCGTAGCCCTTGGCCGCGAGCGTGATCCGCAGCGCGCGGAGGATCTGCGGGTCATCGTCGGCGATCAGGATCTTCATGCTGTGGCCTCCTGCGTCGGTTCGTCCGGGCGGGAGACTCGGAGCGCGACGACCATTGTCAGGCCGCCGCCGGGGGTCTCCTCGGGAGTCAGCTCACCGCCCATGGCCTCGACGAAGCCCCGCGACAGCGCGAGCCCCAGGCCCAGTCCGCTCGAGTTGTCGGTGTCCCCGAGACGCTGGAAGGGCTGGAAGATGCCGTCCTGGTCATCCGGCGAGACGCCCGACCCATGGTCGATGACGCGGATCTCCATCCGGTATCCGAAGGTGCTGGTCGTGACCGTCACCGGCACCTCCGGCGGTGAGTAGCGCAGCGCATTCGTCAGCAGGTTCACGATGACCCGCTGC
Organism: Tessaracoccus palaemonis; assembly: GCF_019316905.1. NCBI lineage: Bacteria > Bacillati > Actinomycetota > Actinomycetes > Propionibacteriales > Propionibacteriaceae > Tessaracoccus > Tessaracoccus palaemonis. Next base: position 2,392,159 of record NZ_CP079216.1, on the reverse strand, counting down.
AGCAGCACCGGGTCGGCGCTGGCGCAGCTGTCCTCGTGGTCGAGGGAGAGCCGCACCTCCGTCGGGCCGAGGCCCAGTTCGTCGAGGGCAGGGGCGATGGACTCGGCCGGGTCGGTCGGCAGGGTGTGGATGCTGAGTACCCCGGCCTGCAGGCGACTGACGTCCAACAGGTCGTTGACGAGCGTCGCGAGCGCGGCGAGGCTCTCGTCGGCCGTCTCGAGGAGCTCCTGCCGGTCGTCGCCCGACAGGCCGGGGCCGGCCGTCCGGAGGCCGCCGACCGCCGCGGACGCGGCGGCCAGCGGGCGCCGCAGATCGTGGCTGAGCGCCGACAACAGCGCGCCGCGGACGCGGTCGGATGCCGCGATGGGCGCGATCTCTTCCGCCGTCGCGGTGAGCCTTCTGTGCTCGAGCGCGGCCCCGATCTGCGAGGCGACAACGGTGAGCAGGCGGCGCTCCGAAGCGGGCAGGTCATTGCCCGAGAGCTCGAGGGTGCCCTCGCCGGACAGATCGATGCACAGGTGGTGGCCCCAGTCGCCGTCCCCGGAGGCGGCGACGATCCGGTCTCCGACCCGGACCCTGACCGCCTCGAACTGGAAAGCCTCCCGGGTCCGGTCCACCAGGGCCTGGATCGCGTTGTCCCCGCGAAGCACGCTGCCCGCCACCGTCTGGATGAGCTCGGACTCGGCCGCGGCCCGGCGGGCGGCGCGCGTGTACCGGGCCGCGCGGTCGACGACGACGCTGACCAGCGTCGCGATCACGACGTAGAGGAGCAGAGCGACGATGTGCATCGGCTCGGCGATCGTGATGGTGTGGAGGGGGTCGATGAAGAAATAGTCGAGCGTGATGCCCGACAGCACGGCCGCGAACAGCGCTGGCCAGAGCCCGCCCACCAGCGCGACGAGGACCACGAGGAGCTGGTAGCTCAGCACGTCGCTGGTGATGGAATCCTCGGAACGCAGCGTCAACAGCAGCGCGGTGAGCATGGGCCCACCGAGGAGGGCGAGTAGGAAGCCGAGGGCCTGCCGACGGATCGTGAGGGCGCCACCCGCGCGGGGAAGCGCGAAGCGGCTGGCCGCAGCATGCGTGACGATGTGGACATCGATGTCGCCGGAGTCCCGCAGCACCGTCGCGCCGATGCCGGGGCCGGTCAGCGCGGTGGCCAGGCGGCCGCGGCGGCTGACGCCCAGGACCAGCTGGGTCGCGTTCAGCGAGCGGGCGAACTCCACCAGCGACGTGGGCACGTCGTCGCCGACCACCTGGTGGTAGGTGCCGCCCAGTTTCTCAACCAGTGCCCGCTGCTGCGCCAGCGACGCGGGACTGCCCGACCGCAGCCCGTCCTGGCTCGTGACGTGCACAGCGATCAGCTCGCCGCCGGCGGATCTCGCCGCGATCCGTGCGCCTCGACGCAGCAGCGTCTCGCCCTCGGGCCCGCCCGTCAGCGCCACGACGACGCGCTCCCTGGCCTCCCAGGTGACGCTGATGTCGTGCTCCCGGCGGTACCGCGTCAGGGCCTGGTCGACCTCGTCGGCCAGCCACAGCAGCGCGAGCTCCCGCAGCGCGGTCAGGTTGCCGAGCCGGAAGTAGTTCGACAGCGCCGCGTCGATCCGCTCCGCCGGGTAGACGATGCCCTCCGAGAGCCGGCTGCGTAGCGCCTGCGGGGCCAGGTCGATGACCTCGACCTGGTCGGCCCGTCGCAGGAAGCTGTCGGGGATCGTCTCGCGCTGGGGGACGCCCGTGATCTGCTCGACGACGTCGTTCAGCGACTCGATGTGCTGGATGTTGAGGGTGGAGATGACGTCCACGCCGGCGGCCAGCAGTTCGGCGACGTCCTCCCAGCGCTTCTCGTTGCGGGACCCCGGCGCGTTGGTGTGCGCGAGTTCATCCACGAGCGCGACGTCGGGTGCCCGCCGCAGGACGGCATCGATGTCGAGTTCCTCGAGCGTGACGCCGCGGTGCTGGAACGTGGTGCGCGGCACCTGGGGGATGCCCTCGGCCATCTTCGCCGTGGCCGAGCGCCCATGGGTCTCGACGATGCCGACGACGACGTCGCGGCCCTCCTCCAGCAGGAGGCGGCGTCCCTCCTCGAGCATTGCGAAGGTCTTGCCGACGCCGGGGGCGGCGCCGAGCAGCACGCGTAGTCGCCCCCGGTTCGCCACGTTCAGCCCTCCAGTTCGTCCAGCGCGAGGTTCAACTCGGGCACGTTCACGACACTCTCGCCGAGGTGCCCCAGGTCCGGGCCGGACGTATGCGCGGCGACGAGGTCGGTGACCTCGTCGGTCGTGAGGCCGCGCGCCGCGGCGACCCGCCCGATCTGGATTGTGGCATAGGCGGGGCTGATGTGCGGGTCGAGGCCGGAACCCGAGGATGTCACGGCGTCCGCGGGGACCAGGGACTCGTCGACGCCGTTGAAGGCCGCGACCTCGGTGACCCGCGAGGCGACGGCGTCGATCAGGTCCGGGTTCTCCGGGCCGAGATTCGACCCGGACGACGAGGTCGCGTCGTACCCGTCTCCCGCCGCCGACGGGCGGGGCTGGAAGTACCCGGCCAGGGGGCGGCCCGCCGCGTCGGTGAACGACTGGCCGATCAGCGAGGATCCGACGACGACGCCGTCGCCGCCGGAGATCAGGGAGCCGTTCGCCTGCTGTGGGAAGGCCAGCTGGCCGACGGCGGTGATGAGGAGCGTGTAGCCGAGGCCGAGCACGACTGTGAACAGGAGCAGCGCGCGGGTCGCCACCCAGATCATCCGTCCGCCGCTGCGGGTGGCTGTGATCATGACTGAGTCCTTACCTGTCAGAAGCCGGGGATGAGGCGCACGAGCTGGTCGATGAGCCAGATCCCGATGAAGGGGGTGATGATGCCGCCGAGCCCGTAGACGGCGAGGTTGCGGCCGAGCAGCTGCGAGGCGCTGACGGGCCGGTACTGCACACCGCGCAGCGCGAGCGGCACGAGGAAGACGATCACGATGGCGTTGAAGATCACGGCCGACAGCACAGCCGAGGCCGGCGAGCTCAGCCCCATGATGTTGAGGACCGCCAGGCTCGGAAACACCCCCATGAAGATGGCGGGGATGATCGCGAAGTACTTGGCGACGTCGTTGGCGATGGAGAACGTCGTCAGCGCGCCGCGGGTGATGAGGAGCTGCTTGCCGATGGCGACGATGTCGATGAGCTTGGTCGGGTCGGAGTCGAGGTCGACCATGTTGCCCGCCTCCTTCGCCGCGGACGTGCCCGTGTTCATGGCGACGCCGACGTCGGCCTGCGCCAGGGCCGGGGCGTCGTTGGTGCCGTCACCGGTCATCGCGACGAGGTTGCCGCCCTCCTGCTCGCGCCGGATGTAGGCGAGCTTCTGCTCGGGCGTGGCCTCCGCCAGGTAGTCGTCGACGCCCGCCTCCTGCGCGATCGCCGCGGCCGTCAGCGGGTTGTCGCCGGTGACCATCACCGTGCGGATGCCCATGGCGCGGAGTTCGGCGAACCGGGCCTGCAGGCCCTCCTTCACGACGTCCTTCAGGTGGACGACGCCCAGGAGGCGGCCCGTGCCGTCCGCGCTCCTCGACGCGACGACCAGCGGGGTGCCGCCCGAGGACGCGATGGCCTCGACGCGCCCCTCCAGCTCGGCCAGCGTGCCGGCGTCGACGGCGCCGGACTCCTCCCGCAGCCACGCGATCACCGCGGAGCCGGCCCCCTTGCGGATCTGGGCCCCGTCGGCCAGGTCCAGCCCCGACATGCGCGTCTGCGCGGTGAACGGGACGATGACTCCGCGGGGATCCGGTCCAGGGTCGGTGCCCAGCTCGCGCCCGAGTGCCACGATCGACGATCCCTCCGGGGTGGGGTCGGCCAGCGACGACGTCACCGCGGCCAGGACGAGCTCCTCGCGCGGTACGCCGGTCAGGCGGACGAAGCCGGTGGCGCGTCGGTTGCCGTAGGTGATGGTGCCCGTCTTGTCCATCAGGAGCGTTGTCACATCGCCGGCGGCCTCGACCGCGCGGCCCGACATGGCCAGCACGTTGCGCTGGATCAGCCGGTCCATGCCGGCGATGCCGATGGCCGACAGCAGCGCGCCGATGGTCGTCGGGATGAGGCAGACGAGCAGCGCGACCAGCACGGTGATGCTCGCAGGTTGCGCCGGGTACGAGGCGATCGGGTTGAGGGTGAGGGCGACGACCACGAACACGATGGACAGCGACGCCAGCAGGATGTTCAGCGCGATCTCGTTGGGGGTCCGCTGCCGGGCGGCCCCCTCGACGAGCGCGATCATGCGGTCGACAAAGGTCTCGCCGGGCTTCGACGTGATGCGCACCACGATCCGGTCGGACAGCACGCGCGTGCCTCCCGTGACGGCCGACCGGTCGCCGCCCGACTCCCGGATCACGGGCGCGGACTCGCCGGTGATGGCCGACTCGTCGACGCTGGCGATGCCCCAGATGATGTCGCCGTCGCCCGGGATCAGGTCCCCGGCGACGACCACGACGGTATCGCCGAGCCGCAGCTCGGCCGAGGACACCTCCTCGGTGGCGGCCAGCTCCGCGGCGGGATCGTCGTCGGCCCGGTAGCCCTGCGCCCGGTGCGCCACGGTGGTGGTGCGGGTGCGGCGCAGCGTCTCGGCCTGGGCCTTGCCGCGGCCCTCGGCGATGGACTCGGCGAGGTTGGCGAACAGGACGGTGAGCCACAGCCAGCCGGCGATGGACCACGTGAACGCCCACGGGACCTCCGTCCCGCCGGAGGCTGCGGGGCCGCCGGTGAAGGCCTCGACGATGCCGAGCAGCGTCGTGAGCGCGGCCCCGACCCAGACGATCAGCATCACGGGGTTGCGCCACTGGTGGCGCGGGTGCAGCTTCACCAGGGCTCCGGGCAGGGCCGCGGAGACCTGGGACCAGGCGAGCCCGCGGCGGGGTGCGGCGGCCGGCGGCGCGACGCGTTCGTCGGCCTTGGGTTGGGTGAGTGTGGACATGGTTCAGAGCAGCCCTTCAGCCAGGGGACCCAGCGTGAGAATGGGGAAGAAGACGAGTGCGGTGACCAGGACCGCGGTGGCCACCGTCATGCCGACGAACAGCGGTCGATGGGTGGGGAGCGTGCCCGCGGTGGCGGGTGTGGCGCCCTGGGCGGCCAACGAACCCGCCAGCGCCAGGACCAGCACGATGGGGATGAACCGGCCGAACAGCATCGCCGCGCCGAGCGCGGCGGTCAGCCACGGTGTGCTCGCGGTCAGCCCGGCGAATGCCGACCCGTTGTTGTTCGCGGCCGACGCGAAGGCGTAGATCACCTCGGACAGGCCATGCGATCCGGCGTTGGCGAGCGAGACGTCCACGACGCTGTCGCGGATCGCCGGGACGGCGAAGCTCAGCGCCACGCCCACGAGGACCAGGATCGGCATGACCAGGATGTACAGGCTGGCGAGCTTCATCGCGCGCGGTGTGATCTTCTTGCCGAGGTATTCCGGGGTCCGCCCGACGAGCAGGCCCGCGATGAACACCGCGATCACGGCGACGATGAGCATGCCGTAGAGGCCGGACCCGACGCCGCCGGGGGCGATCTCGCCCAGCATCATGTTGATCATCGCCATCATCCCGCCGAGCCCCGTGTAGGAGTCGTGCATGGAGTTGACCGCCCCAGTGGAGGTCAGCGTCGTCGACGTGGCGTAGATCACGGATTGCACGAGCCCGAAGCGCGCCTCCTTTCCCTCCATCGCGGCGCCCGCCAGCTCGACGGCCGTGCCCCGGCCCGCGAACTCGAAGGCGGCCATCGCAGCGGTCGAGAGGAGGTACAGCGTCGCCATGGCGGCGAGGATGGCGCGGCCCTGGCGACGGTCGCCGATCATCGTGCCGAACGTCCGGGGCAGCGAGAACGGGATCAGCAGGAGGAGGAAGACCTGCAGCAGGCTCGTCCAGGCCGCGGGGTTCTCGAACGGGTGGGCCGAGTTGGCGTTGAAGAAGCCGCCGCCGTTGGTCCCGAGTTCCTTGATGGCCTCCTGGGATGCGACGGGCCCCCCGGGGATGCTCTGCACCCCGTCGGCGACCGTAGGAACGTCGGTGAACCCGTTGAAGTTCTGGATGACGCCGCCCGCGATGAGCACGACGGCGGCCACGATCGACAGCGGCAGCAGGATCCGCAGAGTGCCGCGGACCAGGTCCACCCAGAAGTTCCCGATGGTCCCCGACGACCGGTAGGCGAACCCGCGGACCAGCGCGACGGCGACGGCCAGCCCGACCGCGGCCGAGAGGAAGTTCTGCACCGTCAGCCCGAGGAACTGCACGGTGTAGCCGAGCGCCTCGCCCGAGTACGCCTGCCAGTTCGTGTTGGTCACGAACGAGATGGCGGTGTTGAAGGCGACTCCGGGTTCGACGGCGGCGTTCCCGAGGGAGAAGGGCAGCCATTCCTGCGCGCGTTGCAGCAGGTAGAGGAACAGGACACCCACCAGCGAGAAGTACAGCACCGAGCGCGCATAGGCCTGCCAGGACTGCTCGCGGTCAGAATCGACGCCGACGACGCGGTAGATGCCGGACTCGACCCTCCAGTGCCTTGGCGTGGTGAAGACCCGCGCCATGTAGTCGCCCAGCGGGCGGTGCGCGAGGCCGAGAGCCAGCGCGAGGGTGGCGATGCTCGCGGCGAGCAGGATCCAGTCCATCAGAACCGCTCCGGGCGCACGAGGGCGATGAGGAGGTAGACGACCGCGGCGACCCCCAGGGCGGCGGCGAGGAACTCCATGATGATCACAGCTTCTCCACCGCCTTCCCGACGATGCCGACGGCGACGAACAGGACGATGACGCTCAGCACGTAGACGAGGTCCAGCACTTCGGGCTCCAATCGGGAGAATCGCGAGCGCCGTTCTCCCGGCGCCCCACCTGATGCAACACCGTGCTGCGCGCCCTGGAAACTGTCCTAACGGAACCCATACGGCCGGCCCCGGAAACCTCACGATTCCCTGACGCAGAAGGCTCCCGCAGGCCCTGCTCCGCCCTGCGCGGAAATGGCGCGACGCCCTCTCCGACGCCACTAGAGTCACGGGGACACCTCCGGAAGGACCCCATGTTCACGTTCGACGCCACCCCGGTGAAGTTCATCGGCCTGCTGATCCTGTTCGCCTGGTGCACCATCTGGTGCATCTACGAGGTGACGCGCAGGCAGACGGGAGTCCAGCGGGTCTCGAACGTCCTGCACGTCGCGATGGCCGTCGTGATGCTCGCCATGATCGCGGGGCCGACGTGGAAGGGCCTGACCGCGGTCGTGCCGACCTGGGGGCTGACGGTCGTCTTCGTGGCCGCGACGCTCTGGTTCATCGCCCGCATCCCCGTCTCGCGGGCCGCCGGTGACGCTGCAGGGGTGAAGCACTTCGCCGGGCACTCGATGATGTTCGGCGCGATGGTGTGGCACCTGGCGGCGATGGCCGTCATGGCCGCGGCGATGTCCGCGCCGGCCGCCTCCGCCGGGGCCGACATGGACATGTCAGGCCACGGCGACATGGCGGGCTCCGGCTCCTCGATGGGCGGCATGGACTCCATGTCTGCCATGCAGCAGCAGGGCGGGGCGCTCTGGTGGTTCGCGGTGGTCGGGCTGGCCTTCATGACGTACCTGCTGGTCGCGAGCGTCGTCGCGTTGATCCGCGTCTTCGACAACCGCGGCGAGGGCGTGGGGGAACTCGCCGCCTGCTGCGCGGAGATCCGCCCCGTCGGGACGACGAAGTACCGCCTGGCCGCGCTTTCCGACTTCGCGATGAACTTCGGCATGTTCTGGATGAGCACCGGCCTGCTCGTCCCTGTGCTGCCGTTCTTCGCCGCGCTGGCCTTCTGAGGGCTCAGCCGCAGGTCACATGCTGAGCCACGGCGGGGCGAACGTCGGCTGATCCGCATGCCGCTCCCACTGGCGCCACCACTGGTCCGCGCCGGGCGGCAGAGGGGTGCCGTGCGCCGAGCGCACCGCGTCGCGGAGCTCGACCTTCACCGAGTGCAGCGCGACCTCCGCCCGCCTCGTCGGCGTCGGCTGCTCGAGGTACTCCTTCTCCAGCTGGAGCCCGCGCACCCGCAGCTGCGTGATGAGGCGGTGGCGGGCCTCGGAGGCGGCGTCCATGTCCAGGTGCCTCTCGGCGGCCCGCATCCAGCCGTAGGCCTCGTTGATGGCGATGAGGCCGGGGTCGACCGTCATGGCGTCGTGCACGACAAGCTCGGGGAAGATCACGACGGCGCCCGTCGAGTGCGCGTACGCCAGCTCGTCGCGGCCGGCCTCGTCGATCAGGATCTCGGTGGAGCGCATCACGACGGAGAAGATGTCGGCGTTGGCCATCGACTTGCGGCGCTGCACGCCCATGGCCTGCGAGCTGACGACGTAGTTCCGGGCCGCGCCGAGGTGCCCGATCGTGAGCTCGGCGGGGAGGTTCTCCCGGGCGCCGCCGTCGACATAGGTCTCCGCGCCCAGCGGGACCGGGCGGAACACCGCGGGGATGGAGCAGGAGGCCAGCACGCCGACGCTGAGGTCGTGCTCGGCCGCGTCGAACGGCTCGTCCTCGCGGTTCACCAGGGTGCCGCGCTCGGTCATGTAGCGGAGCTCGCCGGACTCGAGGGCGACCATGGCCAGCCGCAGTGTCGTGCCGGAGGCCGCGACGCGCGCGGGGGAGAACATCTCCTCATCCAGAAGCTTGGCGAGCACCGGACCGGGCCGGTACATGGAGCGCGTGTTGTCCAGGCCGTGGGCGATGGTGCTGAGGTCGGAGCCGATGCGCGGCAGCTGACCCAGGTGCGAGGCGATGCCGGACAGCATGGCGAGCGACCAGTCGGAGCGGATCTCGGTCTCGTCGTCGGGGGTGAGCGCAAGCTCGAGCGGGCTGGGGGGCTCGTCGGCCGGCTCGGGGCTCGCAGCGGAGGCGCTGCGCCTGAAGGGCAGCCAGCCGCTCCGGGTGGGCTCGGGTCGCACCGGTCGGGCCGGCCGGACGATCTCCAGCCATGTCGGCGCCTCGGTCTCCAGCCGGGCGAACCACGGTCGCGCCGTGAACATGTCCGAGTTCGCCGTCATCGAGTCCCAGATGTCGGTGAGGCGCCGCAGATACATCCGCTGACCCTCCGGGGTGGCCGCCTGGGCCAGCGAGGAGGCGATGATCGAGCCCGCGGAGGCGCCGACGAAGATCGTGGGCGTGAACTCCTCGTCGTGCTCGTACAGGTAGGCGAGCGCGCCGAGCTGGAAGCTCGCCCGGGCCCCGCCCCCGGACAGGATGCAGGAGACCACCGTCGGGCGAGGCGTGAGTGAGAAGAACGGAAGACCGAAGAGTCCCTTGCCAGCCATCTGTCAAGACTATTGCATGCCCCGACGTGGGCGACGACGGCCACCGCAGCCCCTCGGTAGGGTCGGGTCATGGACTACGCGGAGCTTATCGAGCACGACGACATCGAGGGCGTCCGCCGGTCGGGGGTCGACTTCAGCGGCGCCGACGAGGACGGCCTGAGGATCCTCGACTGCCGGTTCGACGGCGCCCGGCTGAACGGCGCGAAGTTCACGGGCTGCCGGTTCATCGACGTGGTCTTCGACGCGGCCGACGCGCCCGATCTCGAGCTGTCGAAGTGCGCACTGCAGGACGTCGCGATCACCGCGTCGCGCCTCGGGGGAGTGCAGGCCTACGCGGGGACCTGGACTCGGGTCACGATCGTCGGCGGCAAGGTGGGATACCTCAATCTCCGCTCCGCCAAGCTCGCCCGCGTCCGCTTCGAGGACTGCGTGGTCGACGAGCTGGACCTGTCGCAGACGCAGGTGGACCGGCTGAGCTTCAGCGGCTGCACCGTCGGCCGCCTGGACCTCAGCAACGCGCGGTGCAAGGACGTGGACCTGAGCGGTGCGGAGGTCCTGACCCTGGAGTCGAACCCGGAGGGCCTGCGCGGCGTGTCCGTGAGCCACGCGCAGGCCGTCGACCTCGCCCCGGGCCTCGCCCGCATCCTGGGCATGAAGGTGGTCTGAGCCTGCCCCCGGTTTCCCCTGGGGTCACCCGCCGCCCCCTTCCCGCACAACAATGCCTATGCTCCTGCCGCTGCAACATGGGTACAGCAGCCCCGACATAGGCATTGTTGTGCGGGGAAGGGCTGGATATGGGAACAACGCGGCTGATGACCGCGGCGCCCACCCACAGACGCCATCCTTACCGACGGACGCCACCCTTAACGACGGACGCCACCCTTGTTCGCACATGCCACCGCCATGGCGGTGGCATGTGTCGAGACGGGTGGCGTCTGCACATAGGGGTGGCGTCGAGGACGCGACGTCGACGACGGGGAGCAGCCCGTTGCTGCTCGTCGCGCCATGAGCCCGCCCGTCACCCCTTTTCCGCACAACAATGCCTATGCTGCTGCCGCTGCAACATGGGTACAGCAGCCCCGACATAGGCATTGTTGTGCGCGCGGGTCGGGGAAGCCACGGCGACCCGCACGGAAGCCAAGGCGACCCGCACGCTGGAGCTCAGCCCAGGGCGACGTCCAGCGACTTCCAGTCGACGCCGGCAGGCGCGAGCGCCAGCACGGAGGCCAATAGCCCCTGACGCGCGGCGCGGACCTCCGGGTCCTCGGCATTGACGAGGATGTCGTCGAAGAACCGGGCGGCCGCGGCGACCACGGGTGCGGTCGCGTCCAGCAGGCCCGCGACGCTGCCGTCGGCCGTCCCGGCCGGGACCGACGCGACGGCGTCGCGCAGCGACACCTCGGCGGGCTCGGTGAGCTTCGACTCGTCGACGGCCACGTCGGCGCCTGCCTGGGGCAGCGCCTCGGCCGGCAGGATGCGCGTGATGCGCACCAACGTGGCGACCAGGTCGCGGAGGCGCTGGTCGTCCTGAGCCCCTGTCAGCTCGTTGAGGAGCCGCGCGGCGTACCCGGGGGTGTCGGCGGCCGGGAGGATCGCGGCGACGAGGTCCGCGGAGGTGCCCTCGTCGCGCAGCAGCTGGGCGAAGCGGCCGATGGTGAACTCCAGCGCGGAGTCCACGGCGTCGGGCGCCACGTCGATGCCCTGCTCCGCGAGGCGGGCGACGGCGTCGGTCAGGCCCTCGCGGATGGTCAGGGTCTCGAGCGGGGTGCCGGCGGCCTCGCGGAGGATCCGCACGACGCCGAGCGCCGCGCGGCGCAGGCCGAACGGGTCGGACGAGCCGGTGGGCTTGGCCCCCAACGCGAACATCGCGGCGAGCAGGTCGAAGCGGTCGCCCAGCGCCAGGAGGGCGCCCGGGGTGGAGGCGGGGACCGGGTCGGCGGAGGTGTGCGGCTGCTCCATCTCGAACAGCGCGTCGGCGACGGCCTGGGTCTCGCCCATCCGGACGGCGTACTCGCGGGCGATGAACCCGGCGAGCGAGCTCATCTCGACGACCATCTGCGTCGCCAGGTCGAACTTCGCCAGCTGGCCGGCGCGCGTCAGCGTCGCGCGCTCGTGGCCTACGAGCCCGACGCGGTCGGCGAGCTTCTCCGCGACGTCGGCGATGCGGCGGGCGCGGACACCCACCGAGCCAAGGCGCTCCTCGAACGTGAGCTTGTCGAGGCCGGGGACGAACTCGTCGGCCTGCTTCGTCTCGAGGTCGGAGTTCCAGAAGAACAGGGCGTCCTCGTAGCGGGCCCGGATGACCGACTCGTTGCCGGCGCGGACGGTCTCGTCGTCGCACAGGCCGTTGGCCATCGTGACGAAGTGGGCGGCGAGCTTCCCGTCCCGGTAGACGGGGAGGTAGCGCTGGTGCTTGCGCATCACCGTGGTGAGGATCTTATCCGGCAGGCCGAGGTAGCGCTCGTCGAAGTGGCCGAGCACGCCGTGCGGGTCCTCCACCAGGTTGGTGATCTCGTCGACCAGGGCGCTCTCGCCCTCCAGATCGACGGTGCAGCCGACGGACTCGGCCAGCGCCGTGGCCCGCTCCTCGACCTGAGCGCGACGCTCGGCGCTCGACAGCGTGATCGCGCCGGCCTCGATGGTGCTGAGCAGCTCGCCCGCGGAGGCGACGTCCAGGTGGCCGACGAGCGCGCCGTCGGCGCGACGGCCGGACTCCTCGCCCGCGACGGGGCGCTGCAGGTAGGTGGTGCGGCCGGAGGTCAGCCCGGAGACGCGCACCGGGACGACGACATCGCCCCACAGGACGACGAGCCAGCGGATGGCGCGTGAGAAGGACAGGTCGGCGTCGTTCCAGCGCATGTTCTTCTCGGCGCGCAGCCCGGAGACGACCTCGGCGACGATCCCGCCGACGACCTCGAGGACCCCGCGGCCCTCCAGCGTGGCCTTGACCGCGGCGTGCTCGTTGCCGCCGATCTCGGCCTTGACGACCTGGTCGGCGGTGACGCCCTGGCCGCGCATGAAGCCCTGCAGCGCCTTGGACGGGTTGCCCTCGGCGTCGAACGCCGCGGACCACTTCGGGCCCTTGCGGAGCTGCTCGGCGTCGGGCTCGCTCGCGGCGACGTCCTCGACGACCGCGACGATGCGGCGCGGCGTTCCTTCGACGGTGATCGAACCATGGGTCAGGCGGGTGGCGGCGAGCTTGGCGGTCAGCGCCTCGCGTACCGCGTCGACCGTCTGGGGGACGACGTGCGGCGGCAGCTCCTCGACGCCGATCTCGAGGGCCAGCGTCTGCGGCTGCGCGTCGTGCGCGACCTCGGGCGCGTCGACGACCGGAGCCTCGACGGCGGCCTCCTCGCGCTTCAGCGGGAAGCCCAGCTCCTCGCGGCGCTCGATCCACAGCGCGGCGGTGTCGCGCATCAGGCGGCGCATCGTGGCGAAGGCCTTGGCGCGCTCGGTGGTCGAGATCGCGCCGCGGGCGTCGAGCACGTTGAACGCGTGGCTCGACTTCAGGATGTAGCTGTGGGCCGGGACGGGGAGCCGCTCGGCGACCATGCGCGTCGCCTCGCCGACGTAGGTCTCGTACAGGCGGCGGTTCGCCTCGACGTCCGCGTCGTCCAGGTAGTAGCGGCTCATCTCGTACTCCTGCTGCCCGAAGGCCTCCCCGTAGGTCACGGGGCGCCCGTCGGCGGCGATGGCGTAGACGATGTCCTTGAAGTGCGTGACGCCCTGCTGGGCCATGAGGATGCGCTCGACGCCGTAGGTCAGCTCGACGGGGATCGGGTCGAGGTTCTGGCCGCCGACCTGCTGGAAGTAGGTGAACTGCGTGATCTCCATGCCGTCCAGCCACACCTCCCAGCCGAGGCCCCAGGCGCCGATGGCCGGCTGCTGCCAGTTGTCCTCGACGAAACGGACGTCGTGCTTGGACAGGTCGATGCCCAGCGCCTCGAGCGAGCCCAGGTACAGCTCCTGCGGGTCGCCCGGCTCGGGCTTCAGGATGACCTGGAACTGCGTGTGCGTCTGCAGACGGTTCGGGTTCTCGCCGTAGCGGGAGTCGTCGGGGCGGACGGACGGCTCGACATAGGCGACGTCCCACGGCTCGGGACCGAGCACGCGCAGCACGGTCGCGGGGTTCATGGTTCCCGCGCCGACCTCCGTGTTGAAGGGCTGCCAGGTCAGGCAGCCTTTCGAGGTCCAGTAGTCGGACAGTCGTCTCAGGGCGTCTTGCATCGTCAGCACCTGGTCAGATTACCTACTGAGTTGCCCCTTCGCCCAGTCGGGTCTGTGCCATGCTGGGCGAAATCGACCCCCGAGGAGTGGATTGACTGTGAAGGTCCTTGTCCCCGACGCCGTGCGCGACACCATGCCCCCGATCGACGGCGTGGAGTACGTCATCATCCCCGCGTCCAGCCCCGTCCCCGACGAGCACCTCGACGCCGAGGTCCTGGTGGCCTGGGGGCAGCCGCCCGCGGTCCTGCAGGACGCCGCCCGGCGCATGACAGGGCTCAGGCTCGTCCAGGGTTTCCTCGCCGGGCCCGACTCCATGGTCGCAGCCGGCTTCCCCGAGGGCGTGCAGCTGTCCAGCGGCGTCGGCCTGCACGACGGCCCCGTCGCGGAGCACGCGCTCGGCATGGCGCTGGCGCTCGTGCGTAACGTCCCGCTGGCGCTGCAGCGCATGTGCGAGCACGCCTGGGACCCGTACCTCAACGGGTCGGTGGAACCGCGCGGGGCCGACGGCAGCGTCTCCACACTGAACGGCGCCAATGTCACGATCTGGGGTTTCGGGTCGATCGCGTCGCGACTCGCGCCGCTGCTGACCGCCCTGGGTGCCCGCGTCACCGGGGCCGCCCGCTCCGCCGGCGAACGGCACGGCTACCCGGTGGTGGCCGAGGACCGGCTGGCCGCGACGCTCGCCGAAACCGACCTGCTGGTGATGATCCTGCCGACCAGCCCCTCCACCGCGAAGGCCCTCGACGCGGAGCGGCTCGGACAGCTGAAGCCAGGCGCGCTGCTGGTCAACGTGGGGCGCGGCAGCACCGTCGACGAGGCGGCGCTGATCGAGGCGCTGACCTCGGGTCGGCTCGCTGGCGCGGCGATCGACGTCGCGGCGACCGAGCCGCTGCCCGGCGACTCCCCGCTCTGGGACGCGCCGAACCTGCTCATCACGCCCCACGTCGCGGGCGGCCGTCCTCAGAACCCTGGTGACCTGCTGCGGCACAACATCGACGCCGTCCTCCGCGGCGAGGGGGACGTGACCAACCCGATCCGGTGACGTTGCGTCACGCGTGACGCGCAAGGGACGATGGAGGCATGAGTTCCCCCCGCGTCGACCTGACCAAGTTCGCCTGGCTGTCCATCGCGACGGCGCTCGTCACCATCGCGCTGAAGGCCGGTGCGTGGCTGTTGACGGGGTCGGTCGGCCTGCTGTCGGACGCCGCCGAGTCCGTGGTGAACCTCGTGGCCGCCGTCGTCGCGCTCATCGCGTTGCGGGTCGCGGCAAAGCCAGCCGACAAGAACCACCATTTCGGGCACTCCAAGGCCGAGTACTTCTCCTCGGCCATCGAGGGCGTCATGATCTTCGTGGCCGCCGCCGTGATCGTCGTGCTGGCCATCCGCCGCCTGCTCGAGCCCCAGCCGCTCGAACAGGTCGGGATCGGCCTGCTGATCTCCATCGTCGCTGCGCTCATCAACGGCGCGGTGGCGATGGTGCTGCTCCGCGCCGGCCGCCGGCACAACTCCATCACGCTGCGCGCCGACGGCAACCACCTGATGACCGACCTCATCACGTCCGTCGGCGTCGTCGTCGGCGTCGGCCTGGTCGCTCTGACAGGGTGGATCTGGCTCGACCCCGTCGTCGCGCTGCTGGTGGGCATCAACATCCTCTGGACCGGCTGGCGGCTCGTCTCCGAGTCGGCCTCCGGCCTGATGGACGAGGCGCTGCCGAAGGAGACCAACCAGCGTCTCCGCGAGATCCTGGCCGAGCACAGCACCGACTACGTCAAGTTCCACGCCATGCGCACGCGCGTCTCGGGGGCGCGGGCGTTCATGGAGATGCACATGCTCGTGCCGGGGGAGTGGAGCGTGAAGCGCGGACACGACCAGCTGGAGGATCTCGTCGACGAGATCCGGGCCGAGTTCCCCGACCTCTACGTGACCGGCCACCTCGAGCCCGTCGAGGACCCCCGCAGCTACGAGGACGAGTTCCTCGACAGCTGAGTCGCCCGGAGTAATCCGCCTCGCTCCGCTCGGCGCCCTTCGACGAGCTCAGGGATCCGGAGGTGAGCTCAGAGAACCGGAGGCGAGCTCAGGGAACCACCCGGTTCGTTGAGCCTGTCGAAACGCCCTGAGCGCAGCGAAGGGTCTCAGCTCGGCAACAGGGTTTCGCCTCGCTTCGCTCGGCGCCCTTCGACGAGCTCAGGGAACCGGAGGCGAGCTCAGGGAACCACCCGGTTCGTTGAGCACTTCGACGGGCTCAGCACAGGCTTGTCGAAACGCCTTCCCGGTTCGTTGAGCCTGTCGAAACGCCTCCCCGGTTCGTTGAGCCTGTCGAAACGCCCTGAGCGGAGCGAAGGGTCTCAGCCCGGCAACAGGGTTTCGCCTCGCTCCGCTCGGCGCCCTTCGACGAGCTCAGGGAACCGGGGACGGGCTCAGGGAACCGGAGACGAGCTCAGGGAACCGGAGGCGAGCTCAGGGAACCACCCGGTTCGTTGAGCCTGTCGAAACGCCCTGAGCGGAGCGAAGGGTCTCAGCTCGGCAACAGGGTTTCGCCTCGCTCCGCTCGGCGCCCTTCGACGAGCTCAGGGAACCGGAGACGAGCTCAGGGAACCGGAGGCGAGCTCAGGGAACCGGAGGCGAGCTCAGGGAACCGGAGGCGAGCTCAGGGAACCGGAGACGAGGTCAGGGAACCGGAGACGGGGTCAGGCGGCCCTGGCGCGCAACTCCTCGCGGATGCGGGTCGCGCCGGTGCGCAGGATGAGAGCGGTTGACACGGCGCCGGGGTCGACGACGCCGACCGAGCTCTCGGACTTCAGCGCGGAGCGGCCGCGGTGCGCGACCATCGCGGCGGTCGCGTCGCGGGCCTCGTCGGCCGCGTCGACGGCGTCGAGGATCGCCGACTCCAGGTCGGCCCCGCGTCGGGCGTCGGCCTCGAGGGAGTCGATGGCCGGCAGCAGCACGTCGACCATGGTCTTGTCGCCCCGCACGGCCTTGCCGCGCGCCATCACACCGTTGGTGCCCTGCCGCAGCGACGCGGCGACGCCGGCAAGCGTGAGGTGCTCAGGCCAGGTTGCGCCCACCCGCAGCAGCAGGGTGCCGAACAGCGGGCCGGAGGCGCCGCCCACGGTCCCGACCAGGGACATGCCCACCTGGCGCATCGCGTCGTTGGCGTGGGGACACTCGCTCAGGTCGAGCCGGCGGGCCGCCGCGAAGCCGCGGTACATGTTCGTGCCGTGATCCCCGTCCCCCAGGATGCCGTCCAGTTCATTCAGCTCGTCGACGCGCCCTTCAAACACGTGGGTGCACTCGTCGAGCCACTCGGAGACGGCAGCCACGGTCGGCATGGGGGTCCTTTCGGTCGATGGGGGAATCTCGATTCTCCCACAAGTCCGTCGGGGCTCCCCGCCACGGCGCAAGCGTCAGCGCAGGCCGCGGAGGAAGTCCTCGTCATCGTCGGGGGCCTTCGCGACGCGCGGCGAAGGCGTGCCCGCGCTGGGGCGGCCGAAGAACAGCCAGCTGAGCGGACCGACGACCGGCGCGCAGATCACCAGGAAGGCCCACAGCCAGCGCGGCATCGCGCGGACCTGTCCCGCTCTGCTCTGGGCGACCTCGACCACGCAGTACACGGTGAGCATCACCACTGCGACGATGAGGAGAACCCGGATCATGCGGCAAGTCTACCGTCGGTTCGCCTGCCCCGGCGGGCGGCCCGCGACCGATAGTCTGGCGGACATGGACGTCGACCGGGTGCAGGCCTTCCTCGACGGAGGGCCCGGCCTCTGGCTCGCCGACGGTGACGGCGTCGCCCCCGACGGCTGCGCTGTCGTGGCGACGTCGGGCTCGACCGGGTCCGCCAAGCTCGTGATCCTGAGCCGGTCGGCGCTCGTCGCAGCCGCTGAGGCGGCCGTCCAGCGGCTCGGCTATCGCGCGACCTGGCACCTGGCCCTGTCCCCGCGCTACGTGGCGGGGCTGATGGTGCTCGTCCGCGGCCTGCTCGGCGCCGGCGTGCGCGAGGCTTCAGCGTCCCTGGGGGACCTCGACCCGGCCCCCGGCCGCAACTGCCTCTCGATCGTCGCGACGCAGTTGTACCGCGCGCTGGACGACCCCGAGACCGCGTCGCGGCTTGCCGCCTTCGATGCCGTGCTGGTCGGGGGAGCCGCGCTCGGCGCCGAGCTGCGGGCCAGGGCCGAGGCCGCGGGCATCCCCGTCATCGAGACCTACGGCATGAGCGAGACGTGCGGCGGCGTCGTGTGGGACGGCGTCCCGCTGCCCGGCGTCGACATCCGGCTCGGTGAGCACGGCCGCGTCGCCATCGCCGGGCCGACGGTGTTCGCCGGCTACCTCGGGCGACCGGAGTTGACCGCCGCGACCCTGGTCGACGGCGCGGTCCTGACCGCCGACCGGGCGCACGTCGCCGACGGGCGGATCGCCATCGACGGCCGCTTCGACGACGTCGTGATCAGTGGCGGGGTCAACGTCGACCTGGCGGTCGTGCGTGCGGCGGTCGCGGCGCTGGACCCGGAGACCGCGGTGCTGTCGGAGCCCGACGCGGAGTGGGGCGTCATCGTCGTCCTGGTGGCGACGGGCGGCACGCTCGCAGGCTGGCGCGACCGGCTCCGCGGCAGTCTGCCGAGCCCGTTCCTGCCGCGCAGGTTGGTCCTTGTCGATCGCCTACCGCGCACGCAGGGGGGCAAGCCAGACCGCGTGAAGCTGCGCCACCTCCTAGACTCGTCGGCGACATGAACTCCTCTCTTGCAGTCTGGGTCGCCGGCGCGCGGCCCCGCACGCTCCCCGCAGCCATCGCACCCATCCTCGCCGGAGCCGCCTCGGCGCTGGCCGTCGCGGGGGCGACGGGGGGCCGGTTCTGGCTCATCACGGCCCTGTGCGCGGTCGTCGCTCTCGCGCTGCAGGTCGGCGTCAACTACGCCAACGACTACTCCGACGGCGTCCGCGGTACCGACGACGACCGTGTCGGGCCGCTGCGGCTCGTCGGCTCCGGGCTCGCATCCGCCCAGGCCGTCAGGACGGCCGCGTTCGCCGCCTTCGGCGTGGGCGCCGTAGCCGGGCTCGTCGTCGTGGCGCTCAGCGGCCAGTGGTGGCTGCTGCTCGTCGGCGCCGTGAGCATCGTCGCCGCCTGGTTCTATACCGGCGGGACGACACCCTACGGCTACCTCGGCCTCGGCGAGGTGATGGTCTTCGTGTTCTTCGGGCTCGTCGCCACGGTCGGCACCACCTACGTGCTCGCCGGCGTCGCCCCGCTGCACGCCTGGCTCGCCGGGGCGGCGGTCGGGGCGCTGGCCAGCGGCATCCTGGTCGCCAACAACCTGCGCGACATCGCCACCGACCGCGTCGCCGGGAAGCTGACGCTGCCCGCCCGCCTCGGCGACCCCCGCTCGCGCATCTTCTACGCCGGCCTCTGCGCCTTCGCAGGGGTCTGCGTCGTCGGGTTCGCGGCGCTGACCACCTGGTGGGCGCTGCTCGCACTGCTCGGGCTGCTGCTGCTCGTCGCGCCGCTGCGGCTCGTGCTCGGCGGCGCCATGGGGCCGAGGCTCATCCCGGTCATCCAGGGGACTGGCATGGCCGAGATCGGCATCGGGCTCGGGCTGCTGGTGGGGACGTTCCTCGCATGACCGCGGCGCCGTTCGTCTACGACATCCCGATGGCCGTCGGCTTCCGCGGCATCGCGCGCCGCTCGGGGGTGCTCTTCGAGGGGCCCGCCGGGTGGGCCGAGTGGAGCCCTTTTCCCGAGTATGACGACGAGGAGGCGGCGCCGTGGCTGGTCGCGGCCCTCGAGTGTGCCGCCGACGGGTTCCCCGAGCCGGTGCGCGACACCGTCGAGGTGAACGGCATCGTCCCGGCGCTTGCCCCGCAGGCGGCCGCCGACCGCGCCGTCGCGTCGGGCTGTCACACCATCAAAGTCAAGGTCGCCGGGCCGGGGTCCGTACTCGGCGACGACCTCGCCCGCGTCCGCGCCGTCCGCGCCGCCCTGCCCGAGGCCAGGCTCCGCATCGACGCCAACGGCGGGTGGGACCTTGCCACCGCGACCCGCGCGCTGGAGGCGCTCGAGCCCCTGCGGCTGGAGTACGCCGAGCAGCCGTGCGCCAGCGTCAACGACCTGGCTGCGCTGCGCTCCCGCCACACGGGCGTCCTGATCGCCGCGGACGAGTCGATCCGCCGGGCCTCGGACCCGCTGCGCGTTCGCGACGCGGGCGCCGCCGACGTCGCCGTGCTCAAGGTGCAGCCCATCGGCGGGATCCGCGCCTGCCTGGACCTGGCCGCGGACCTCGGCCTGCCCGTCGTGGTGTCCAGCGCCGTCGAGACATCAGTCGGGCTGCGGGCCGGCCTCGCGCTGGCAGCTGCGCTGCCCGAGCTGCCGTACGCCTGCGGGCTCGAGACGTCGCGACTGCTTGCCGGCGACGTCACCGGCGAGCCGCTGGCCCCCGTGGACGGGGCGCTGCCGGTGCGGGACGTGGCCGTCGACCCGTCGCTGCTCGCCGCGCACCGCGCCGACGACGATCTGCGGGACTTCTGGCTCCGGCGCCTTGCGCGGGTGTCGCGGATCGTGGAGGAGGCCAGATGAGCAGCATCGCGCTGGGCGCGACCATCGTCGACGCCCTGATCGGGGCCGGCGTCACCGACGTCGTGCTGGCGCCCGGCTCCCGGAGCGCGGCCCTGGCACTGGCCGTCGACCGCGCCGCGAAGGAGGGGAGCCTCAGGCTGCACGTCCGCGTGGACGAGCGCGTCGCCGGCTTCACCGCGCTCGGGATCGCGAAGGCGAGCCGTCGCGCGGTGGCCGTCGTCACCACGTCGGGCACCGCCACCGCCAACCTCGGGCCCGCCGCCATGGAGGCCACCGCGGCCGGCGTTCCGCTGCTGCTGATCACCGCCGACCGGCCGGCGCACCTCGTCGGGAGCGGGGCCAACCAGACCGGCGACCAGGCGGGCATCCTCGGCCCGTCGGCGCTCGCCGTTCTCAGGATCGGCTCCGAGTCGGGCGACGGGAACGACTGGGCCGCGGTGGTCCAGCGGGGCGTCGTGCTTGCGGAGGGCCGTCGGACCCGCCGCGCGGGGGCGGTGCAGGTCAACGTCGAGTTCGCTCCGCCGCTGGTGGGCGAGCTGCCCCCGGCCCGGCCCCGTCCACTGCGCGTCTCGCCGTCGGCGGGGCACAGCACCGTCGACCTGGACTCCCGGCGCACCGTCGTGCTCGTCGGGGACGCGACCCCCGAGGAGGGCGCGGAGGCCCGCGCCCTGGCGGAGCTCAGCGGGGCGCCGCTGCTCGCCGAGCCGTCGTCCAACGCGCGCGTCGGGGCCAACGCCGTGCCGGACTACCGGCTGCGGCTGGGCGCGCTCGGCGGCGACGTCGAGCGGGTCGTCGTGTTCGGGCATCCGACCCTGTCACGCCCGGTCACCACGCTGCTGTCCCGCGACGACGTCGAGCTGGTCGTGGTCAGCCCCGGGGCCACGTGGGTCGACCCGGGGCATCGCGCGGCGGTCGTCGCCGACCGCGTGCTGCTCGAGGATCAGGACCCCGAGTGGCTGCCGCGCTGGTTCGAGCCCCTGCCCGAGGCCACCCCTCCGACCGGCCGGGACCTCGTCGCCCGGACTGTGCTCGAGTCGCTCGGACCCGAGGACGACCTCGTGCTCGGCGCCAGCTCGATCATCCGCTCCGCCGACCTCGCCCCCATCCGGGAGCGCGGCCCGCGGGCGTTCGCGAACCGCGGCCTGGCGGGCATCGACGGCACCGTCGCCACCGCGACGGGGCTCGCGCTCGCGACCGGGCATCCCACGACCGTGCTGCTCGGCGACCTCACGGCCCAGCACGACCTCGGCGCCCTCGTGCGACCCCCGTCGGAGCCGTGGCCGGAGCGGCTGCGGGTGGTGGTCGTCGACGATCGCGGCGGCTCGATCTTCCGCGGCCTGGAGCAGGGGGCGCCTGAGTACGCCGACAGCTTCGACCGCGTGTTCCTCACGCCCCAGGGCGTTGACCTGGTGGCGGTCGCCGCGGCGCTCGGCTGGCGGGCGGTCCGGGTCGTGCCCGACGACCTCGCCGCCACGCTGGCCGGCGACGCCGAGTTCATCGTCGTCGACGTCTAGACGCCACCCTTACCGACCGACGCCACCCTTACTGACGGACGCCACCCTTCTCGACACATGCCACCGCCATGGCGGTGGCATGTGCGAAGAGGGGTAGCGTCTGCGCACAAGGGTGGCGTGTGGCACCCCGTCAGCCGGCAGGGAGGGCCCGGTCCTGGGCCGCGATCCACTCGCGCACGGCCAGCGTCGCGCGGACGTCGTCCTCGTTGTACTCCAGCACCCGGTCTCGGGCAGCGGCCCGCGCCTCGGGGCCGGGGCCGTCGACGGCCTCGTTGAACCACGACTGCGACGCGAGGCCGCCGGGCTCCTCGTCGCGCCAGGAGAAGCCGGCGCCCTTGTGCGCGACGACCTTCAGCCCCAGCCCGTCGACGCCGACGAAGTTGTCGCGGACGTAGCCGAACAGGTCGACGAAGTGGTCCCTGATCAGACCCGCGGCCTGGGCCAGGGCGGGGTCGCCCGTGCGCTCCGCCAGGCGTCGGATGTGGATCGTCTCGTAGTCGCTGTAGTGGTAGACGCGCAGGTCGGGGTGTTCCGCGGCCAGGGCGACGAGCCAGCGCGCGAACTCCGCGGCCAGCTCGCCCTCCTCGGGCTTGCTCAGGTGGTCGAAGCGGCTGAAGTGCTCGAAGCGGGTCCCTGACGCGTCCGTGACCAGCGCGCCCCACAGGTAGACGGTGCCGTCGTCGGCCGTCTCGATGTCCAGGTCGACCTCGAAGGTCGAGCGGGGCACGCCGATCGGGTCGTCGGTGACGCGCTCCAGGTCGACGCCGGCGGCCAGCATCCGGGCCCGACGGGCGGCCTGCCTCAGGCGCTGTTCCGAGCGGTCGCGGTGTCCGGTCAGCGGCAGGTACGACGGCAGGAGGGCCTCGACGTCGGTGGTGGCCAGCTCAGCGACGGTGTTGATGCCGAGGCTCAGCAGCGTCTGCAACTCCCGCACGTCGAGCGGCGCCTTCGAGATCCGCAGCGAGAGGTCGTCGTCGTCGATCATCGGGCGGCAGACCTGCCACCAGGCGCACCACTCGCACTCCTTGACGCGGATAGGGCGTACGACCGGCGGCGGGTCGTCGACCCCGGTACGTGTCATGGCGCTCTCGGCGACGTGGAGCCGGAACCTGAACTCGTGGTCGTAGCGCTCGAGGGCGGAGCGCAGCTTGTGTCCGGCGGACTTCGAGTAGGTGCGGATGAACTTGGCGTTGAGGTCGATCCAGGTGACGGTCGGCTCCGCGCTGAGCGCCCGGTCGTCGCCGACCAGCCCGACCCACGCGTCGGCCGACGAGAAGCCGCAGGCCTCCAGGAGACGCCAGTGGTGCACCAGCTCGAGCAGCGCCCCCTCGCGGTAGGTGCGGAACCGCGTCTTCGGGAGTTCCTCGAGCGTGCCGGGGTCGGCCAACGTCGAGGTGCGGAGGCTGGGCGCGCCAGTGTGCTTTTCCCGCACCCGGTAGGGCTTGACCTTGAGCGGCCAGTAGCCGGGGGAGCCCTCCGCATGGTCGACGCCGCGCACGAGCGCGTCGGGGCGGCCGCTTCGGTGCCCCTCCAGGTCCAGCGGCAGGACGCCGCCGATGATCACGGGCGCGCCGGCACCCAGCGCGGCGAGCGTCGCGGCCTCGCGCTCGGTCCACAGCCGGGCCTCGCCGGCGGGCACCCGCAGGTCCACCGCGTCGGGGACCTCGGCGAGTCGCGAGAGCACCTCGTCGCGGAAGTCGGAACCGCCCTGGAACGACTCGCGCAGCGACTCATCGAGGGGTGTGGTGGGCTTCTCCAGCGTGGGGTCGAAGGTGTGGTGCGTCTTCACCGGGCAGGAACGCGCGGCGTAGGCGTCGAGAACGATGGTGTCCACGTCGAGCGTTAGGCCTTCCAGGCGCGGTGCAGCGCGACGATGCCGCCGGCGTGGTTCTGCCACTCGACGTCGTCCCAGCCGGATGCGACGAGGAGGTCGGCCAGCCCGCGCTGGTCGGGCCAGGCGAGGATCGACTCGGCGAGGTAGCCGTAGGCGACGGGGTTGCTCGACAGCTTCGCGATGCGGGGGAGCGCCGCCATCAGGTACTCGGTGTAGATGTGGCGGAACACCGTGTTCGTGGGCGTGGAGAACTCGGCGATCACGACGCGGCCACCGGGCCTCGTCACCCGGAGCATCTCGCGGAGCGCGGCCGAGGTGTCCTCGACGTTGCGCAGGCCGTAGGAGATGGTCACCGCGTCGAACGTGTCGTCGCGGAAGGGCAGCGCCAGGGCGTCGCCGGCCACGAAGTCGATCGCAGGCTGCTGGACCCGGCCCTGGCGCAGCATGCCGAGCGAGATGTCGCTGGCCACCACGAACGCTCCGGACTCCGCGAAGGATGCCGAACTCGTGCCCGTCCCTGCGGCGAGGTCGAGGATGCGCTGGCCCTCGCGCGGCGCGACCGCCGCGACGGTCGCCCGCCGCCAGCTGTGCACCTGGCCGAGGCTCAGCACAGTGTTGAACAGGTCGTAGCGCTTCGCCACCCCGTCGAACATGGCGGCGACGTCCACCCGCTTCTTGTCCAGACCGGCGCGCTGATTCTGCATGCGGTAACCCTAGCGCCGCGCAGGTGGGACCGCCCGCCGAACCCAGCGGACCTCGATGTGCGCTGTGTTGGGCCTGTGGGTGACAATGGAAAGCGTGGCTAAGAAAGACGTAGTGCTCCAGGTGGACAACCTCAAGAAGGGCTATGGCCCCGTGACCATCGTGGAGAACTTCTCCATGAAGGTGCATGCGGGTGAGGCCGTCGCGCTCACAGGGCGCAACGGTGCCGGCAAGTCCACCGTGCTGCGCTGCCTCGTCGGGGCGGACCGCCCCAGCGAGGGGACCGTCGCGGTCAACGGCGTGAAGGTCTCCGAGACCAACCCGGTGATCCGGCGCGAGGTGGCGACCGTGATCGACGACCTCGACTTCTTCCCCGACCTCAGCGTCGTGGAGCACCTCGATCTGCTCGCCCGTGCCCACGGCCTGACCGACCCGGACGCGCTCGTCGACGAGGTGCTGGAGGAGGTGCAGCTCGTGCCGCAGGCCGGCCAGCTGCCGTCCACCCTGTCGTCGGGCCAGCGTCGCCGTCTGGCTCTCGCGACCGCCTTCGTCCGGCCCCGCTCGCTGCTGGTGCTCGACGAGCCGGAGCAGCGACTCGACGTCGAGGGCGTCGAGTGGCTCGGTCGTCGCCTGAAGCAGGAGCTGGCAGGCGGGCTCGCCATCGTGCTCGCCAGCCACGAGCCGACCCTCCTCGAGGCCATCGGCGCCCGTCAGCTGAGGCTGGGCGCCTGATGACGACCACCGACCCCCGCTTCGGCGAGATCGGCGTCGTCGACGAGAAGCAGCTCACGCTGCTGATGCGCGACTGGCGCAAGGGTCGCGCCGACCGCAACATCCTCCAGGCGCTCTCCGACGGCTACGTCATGGTGTTCAGCATCGTGCTGATCGGCGCCATGATCATCTCCTCGATCGTGCGGGCCCAGCAGGACGTCGCCGGCTGTACGGCCGAGGGCTGCCTCGCGGCCCGGAGCCTGCTGCCGTGGGCATCCGTCGCCGGGATCCTCGCGTTCACCCTTGTCATCTCGCGCATGTTCGGCCCGGTCGTCGCGTCGGCCGCCGAGGGCTTCTGGCTGATGGACGGTCCCACCGACCGTCGTCGGCTCTTGGCGCGCCGCCTCGTGGCCGCCGTCGCGTTGGCCTTCGGCGCGGGCGTGCTGTTCGGCGCGCTGATCGCCGCGCTGACGGGATCGCCGCTGCCGAACATCGGCATCTGGGCGCTGGCCGGCGGCTTCGGTGCCGCGGGCCTCGTGGCCTTCGCGGCCGCCGAGCAGGGCGCCGAGCGCGCCTGGATCATCGTGACGCTGCAGTGGCTGATCGGCGCCGTCGCCATCGGCACCATGGTCGCGCTCGTCGGCGGGGCGGCCGGCTGGTTCGCCCTCGGCGGGCTCGCGACGTTGTCGGTCGAGCTGGCGTTCATCATCGCCGGCGTCGGCGCGCTGCTGATCGTCGTCGCGGGGTTCATCGCCTACCGCCGACTCACCAACATCCGCCGCCAGCGGCTCACGTCGGGCGGCTCGCTGCTCAGCGGCCTGCAGGGCGCGGCCTTCGCCCTGGAGTTCGCGCTGATCCGCGACATCATCGTCGAGGCCAAGTCCAAGGCGCGCGGGCACGTGAACCCCACCCGCGGCACCGGCTCCGGCATGACGGCGCTGGTGTGGCGCGACGTGCAGCGCCTGTGGCGTCAGCCCCTCCCTCTCGTGACGCTGCTCGGCTCCGCCGTCGTGCCCTACGCGGTGCAGGCGCTCGGTCTGGCGCAGATCAGCCCGCCCATCTCGGCGCTGGTGCTGATGTTCGCGCTGGTCCCGTTCATGAACTCGCTGCGCGTCCTGACGCGGACCAAGGGTCTCCAGCGGTGCTTCCCCTACGACCCGGCACAGGTCAAGCAGGCTGCCATGATCGTGCCCGCGATCCTCGCGCTGCTCTGGTCGACGGCCGTCGTGCCGGCGTTCCTCGGCCTCGCGGGCGGCGCCGAGGCCGACATCGTGACGGCCATCAGCTCCGCTCTGGTGACCGGCATCGCAGGCCTGCTGGCCGCGATCCGCTGGATCTCCGCCAAGCCCGCCGACTACTCGGGTCCCATCGTCGCCACCGGCGCGGGCGCCATGCCCCCCGGCCTGATCTTCTCGCTGCTGCGCGGCTTCGACATGGTGGCGCTCGTCACCCTGCCGATCGTGTTCGGCTGGCCGGTGTGGATCTCGCTGGTGCTCGCCGTCATCGCGTTCAGCTTCCTGCGCTCGGGCTTCGACAAGGACCAGCTGTTCGAACAGCAGGAGGAGCAGAAGCGTCTCCTGGAAGAGGAGAAGGCCCGCCGCTCCGGCGCCGCCGCCCCGGGCAAGCAGAAGATCCAGGTCCAGCGGAAGCGCTGACGCCGCCCACCCCGTCGTCACCACCCCGCCGACGCGGTCACCCCTCGCTGGGTGGCCGGGTCGCCCCTCTGCAGACGCCAACGAAATACACGGACGCCAACGATATTCGCGCGAATATCGTTGGCGTCCGTGATTACCGTTGGCGTCGCGGAAATATCGTTGGCGTCTGCGGGAATGGTGCCGGGCCGGGGAGCCGGGGGAGTTGGGTCGTCAGCTTGGGGCGACGCCGAGGGCCTGGAGCATCGGCACGAACTTGGCCGCCGTCTCCTGCACCTCGACGCTGGGCGTCGAGTCGGCCACGATGCCGGCGCCCGCGAACAGTTGGATGGACTCCGGGGACTCGGGGCGGACCTGGCCGCCGCGCAGCGCGATGGCCCATTCCCCGTCGCCGTCCATGTCGACCCAGCCGACGGGGCCGGCGTAGCGGCCGCGGTCGATGGTCTCGACCTCCGCGATGATGTCCATCGCCAGGTGCGTCGGGGTGCCGCACACCGCGGCGCTGGGGTGCAGGGCAGCCGCGAGAGCGAGCGAGGTGGCGCCCGGCTCGACGACGCCCGTGACGTCCGTGGCCAGGTGCATGACGTTGGGCAGCCGCAGCACCGACGGGGAATCCGGCACGTTCATCGCCCGACAGTAGGGCGCAAGCGCGTCGGCCACGGAGCGGACGGCGAAGGCGTGCTCCGACATGTCCTTCTCGGACCGGGCGAGCTCGGCCGCCAGGGTGAGCGGATCGACGGCGCCACTGCCGTCCTGCCAGACGGTGCCCGCGAGCACCCGGGAGGTCACGAGCCCGCCCTGGCGGCGCAGCAGCAGTTCGGGGGTCGCGCCGACCAGGCCGTCGATCAGATACGCCCAGGTCATGGGGTAGGTCTCGAGGAGGCGGCCGTAGATGTGGCGGAGGTCGAGGGGACCGTCGGCCTTGAGGTGCAGGTCGCGGGCGAGCACGACCTTGTCGACCTCGCCGCTGCGGATCAGCGTGACGACCTCGGCGACGATGCGCTCCCATTCGCCCCGCCGCAGCGATCCGCCCATCTGGGTGATGTGACCGGGGCGGCGGGTCGGCTCGCCGGGGGAGGGGAGTGCGGTTCCCCGCCGGGCATCTCCGAGCCTGGTCATCCAGGCGAGGTCGCCGCGTCGGCCGATGATGACCTGCGGGACCGTGAGGACCGAGCGCTCCATCGAGCGGTCGGGATCGAAGATGAAGGAGCCGAGCGCCAGTGGGCCGGTCCCGAACTCGCCCGGCAGTTCGGAATCGTGGTCGATCTGGTTGGAGATCTCGTCCCACCACACGTCTGCGGCGTCGAGGCGGTCGGTCTCGAAGCGCGCTACTTCGCCCAGGGCGACGACGCCGTCGCCGCGTCGGATGAAGGCGCTGCCCTGGCCGGACTCCGGCAGGAAGCGCTCAAGGGGACCGGGATCGGCGATCGCCACTGTCGTGGCGCGCATGCGTGCGGTGCCGAAGTCGAGAATCACCCTCTGGAGCATACTGGGGCGTCCGAATGCTGGGCGACCCGGTGCGTCGCGTGTCCGCCATCGTGGGATGCCGACCGGCGCCGACCGGCGCCGCCGGGCCCTGACCTGAGGACCTCCGGACCTCCCGGTAATTAAGCAAAAGGAATCTCTCGAAAAGATTCTCAAAGCCCCTTGTCAAGGCACTGTCGGTCCGACTTTCCCCTCGTTTGTCCGAAAACTTTGACGGCCCCTAGACTGATCGCTGAATCTGATCAGAGCTGAGGAGCCGCTTCATGTCGTTCGCCAGTCCCTCGGGGGAAAGTGGTCCCACGGAGTCTGACGTCATCGTCGTCGGGGCCGGCCCTGGAGGGTCGACGACCGCGGCCTACCTGGCGCAGCACGGGCTGAACGTGACACTGCTGGAGAAGTCGGAGTTTCCGCGTGAGAAGGTGTGCGGCGACGGCCTGACCCCCCGCGCCACGAGGGCACTCACGCGACTGGGCGTCGACACCTCGCTGGAGAACGGCTGGCTCCACAACAAGGGCCTGCGTGTCTACGGCGGACGCACCGAACCGTTCGAGATGGACTGGCCGGACCTCACCGACTTCCCGCCCTACGGCCTCGTCCGTCCCCGCGCCGACTTCGACGACATGCTGGCGAAGCACGCCGTCGCGGCGGGCGCCACACTGCTCCAGAACACCAACGTCGACGGCGCGATCCTCGACGACCGCACCGGCCGCATCACGGGCGTCACGACCAAGGACGGCCGCCGCTACCACGCGCCGCTGGTCGTCGCGGCCGACGGCAACTCGTCGCGGCTGGCGGTCTCGATGGGCCTCAACAAGCGCGAGGACCGGCCGATGGGCGTGGCGGTGCGCACGTACTACACGAGCCCCCGTACCAACGACGACTACCTGGAGAGCTGGCTCGAGCTCTGGGACGGCGAGCGCGGCAAGTCCAACCTGATGCCCGGCTACGGCTGGGTCTTCGGGATGGGCGACGGCACCTGCAACGTCGGCCTCGGCGTGCTCAACACGTCGAAGGGCTTCGGTAAGACCGACTACCGCGAGCTGCTGAAGCGCTGGACCGACGGCACCCCCGAGGAGTGGGGTTTCCGCGAGCAGAACCAGATCGGCAAGGTGCAGGGCGCCGCGCTGCCGATGGCCTTCAACCGCCAGCCCGCCTACGGCCGTGGCCTCGTGCTCGTCGGCGACGCCGGGGGCATGGTCAACCCGTTCAACGGCGAGGGCATCAGCTACGCGATGGAGTCCGCGGAGATGGCCGCCGACGCGATCGTCGAGGCCCGCTCGCGCGGCTTCAACACCAGCTCGGCAGAGCGCGCGATGCGCGCCTATCCCGAGCGTCTCAAGGCTGAACTCGGCGGCTACTTCCGCCTCGGCACCGTCTTCGTGAAGCTCATCGGCGACCCCCGGATCATGAAGCTCTGCACCACCTACGGACTGCCGCGGCCGAGGCTCATGCGCTTCGTCCACAAGCTGCTCGCAAATCTGACCGACGCGCACGACGGCGATGCGGCCGACCGCATCATCAACGCGCTCTGCAAGGCCGCCCCGTCGGCCTGATCCGGAAGGAATCCAAGGATGAATCCCTACATCCCCATCGTGGGCATGGTGATCCTGGCGACCGCGTTCGTCCTGATCTCCATGGGGCTGAGCCTCGTCGTCGGCCCGCGTCGCTACAACCGCGCGAAGTACGACAGCTACGAGTGCGGCATCCATCCCACCCCGCAGCCCGCCGGCGGAGGCAAGTTCCCAGTCAAGTACTACATCACGGCGATGATGTTCATCGTCTTCGACATCGAGGTCGTCTTCCTGCTGCCGTGGGCCGTGGCGTACAACCAGCTCGGCTGGTTCACGAAGATCGCGATGATCATCTTCATCGTGCTCTTCTTCATCCCCTACTTCTATGTCCTGCGCCGCAAGGGCCTCGACTGGGAATGATCGGAAGGATCTGAACATGGGAATCGAAGACAAGCTCCCCAGCGGCATCCTCCTGACCACGGTCGAGGGGGTGTTCGGCTGGCTGCGCAAGGCGTCGTTCTGGCCCGCGACCATGGGTCTGGCCTGCTGCGCGATCGAGATGATGGCCTACGGCACCCCGCGTTACGACGCGGGTCGGTGGGGCCAGGAGGTGTTCCGCGCGTCGCCGCGTCAGGCCGACCTGATGATCGTGTCGGGCCGCGTCTCGCAGAAGATGGCGCCGGTCATCCGCCAGGTGTACGACCAGATGCCGAACCCCAAGTGGGTCATCTCGATGGGCGCCTGCGCGTCCTCGGGTGGCATGTTCAACAACTACGCCGTCGTGCAGGGCTGCGACCACTTCCTGCCGGTCGACATGTACATCCCCGGCTGCCCGCCCCGCCCCGACATGCTGATCGACGCGATGTTCAAGCTGCGCGAGAAGGTCCAGCACCGCCCGATCGGCCCGAACGAGGCCGCCGCGATCGAGGAGGCCGAGCAGGTCGCCCTCGCCGCCCCCGCCAAGATCGAGATGAAGGGCCTCATGCGATGAGCGAGCAGACCCCCGAGAACACCGAGAATCTGCCCTCGGCCGGAGAGCCGACGCCGAAGGCGCCCGTCTTCGAGGAGAAGAAGGGCATGTGGTCGCGCGGTTCCAGCGACACCTCCGGATACAACCTGCTCGACCGCGAACTGGCGATGCCGGGAGCCTCGCAGCCGCCCTTCGGCGAGCCGTTCGACGCCATCTACAACCGCGCCCTCGAGGTCGTCCCCGAGTTGCGGGGGGCGCTGGTGCTGTTCGACCGCGGCGAGCTGACGATCTACGTCCCCCGCGAGCACCTCCTGAAGACCGTGGCGCAGTTCCGCGACGACGCCTTCCTCCGCTTCGAGGTCTGCATGTCCGTCTCCGGCGTGCACTACCCGCAGCAGAGGGGCGCGGAGCTCCACAGCGTCTACCACCTGATGAGCTTCACCCACAACCGCCGCGTGCGGCTCGAGGTCAGCTGCCCCGAGGAGGACGCGCACATCCCGTCGGTCGTCGGCACGTACCCGATGGCCGACTGGCACGAGCGCGAGACCTGGGACATGTTCGGGATCATCTACGACGACCACCCGGCCCTGACCCGCATCCTGATGCCCGACGACTGGAAGGGCCACCCGCAGCGGAAGGACTACCCGCTCGGCGGCGTCGACGTCGAGTACAAGGGCGCCAAGGTCCCCGCCCCCGACAACCGGAGGAGCTACTCCTGATGAGCACCCACGCAGCCACTGAGGACATCTTCGCCGGCTCGGGCGGCGAGCCGAAGGCCGACCGCGTCTACCTGGCGCAGGGTGGCGACTGGGCCGACATCGCGGGCGAGCAGGCCGAGCGCGGCGACGAGACCATCGTCGTCAACATGGGCCCGCAGCACCCGTCGACGCACGGCGTGCTCCGCCTCATCCTCGAGATGGACGGCGAGACCGTCACCTCGATCCGCCCCGGCATCGGTTTCCTGCACACCGGCATCGAGAAGAACATGGAGTTCAAGACCTGGACCCAGGGCGTGACCTATGTCACGCGCATGGACTACGTCGCGCCCCTGTTCAACGAGGTCGCCTACTGTCTGGCGGTCGAGAAGCTGCTCGGCATCACCGACGACATCCCCGAGCGGGCCAGCATCATCCGCGTGCTCGTCATGGAGCTCAACCGCATCGCCTCCCACCTGGTCGCCATGGGCACCGGCGGCATGGAGATCGGCGCCCTGACGGTCATGACCATCGCGTTCCGCGAGCGTGAGATGATCCTCGACTTCCTCGAGGGCCTGTCCGGTCTGCGCATGAACCACGCGTACGTCCGCCCCGGCGGCGTGGCCAACGACCTGCCGGAGGACGGCATCAGCCACCTGCGCACGGTCATCGACTGGCTGAAGAAGCACCTGCCCGAGTACGCGACGTTCTGCAACGAGAACCCGATCTTCATCAACCGCCTCTCGAACGTCGGCGTGCTCGACCTGAGCGCCTGCATGGCACTCGGCGTCACCGGCCCCCGACTCCGGGGCACCGGCTACGGCTACGACCTGCGCAGGATGCAGCCATACTGCGGCTACGAGACGTACGACTTCGACGTCGTCACCTGGCCCTCGAACGACTGCTACGGCGCGTTCCGGATCCGCCTGCAGGAGTGCTGGGAGTCGCTCAAGATCGTCGAGCAGTGCCTCGAGCGCCTCGAGCGCACGCAGGGCCAGCCTGTCATGGTCGCCGACAAGAAGATCGCGTGGCCCGCGCAGCTGGCGCTCGGCCCCGATGGCCAGGGCAACTCGAACGAGCACATCAAGCACATCATGGGCGAGTCCATGGAGGCGCTGATCCACCACTTCAAGATCGTGACCGAGGGCTTCAAGGTGCCGGTCGGTCAGGTCTACCAGGCCATCGAGTCGCCCAAGGGCGAGCTCGCCTGCCACCTGGTCTCCGACGGCGGCACCCGTCCCTACCGGGCCCACTTCCGTGACCCGGGCTTCAACCACCTGCAGGCCATCCCGGCGATGTGTGAGAACGGCATGATGTCCGATGTCGTCGTCGCCGTCGCCAGCCTCGACCCCGTCCTTGGAGGTGTGGACCGATGAGCGGCCACTTCGAGAGCCATTTCCCCGAGTCCGGCTCGGTCGACTACGCGGACCAGTCCACGAACATCGACGAGACCACCATCAGCGAGCTGCGCCTGCTCGCAGGCCGCTACCCGCAGCCCCGCTCGGCGCTGCTGCCGATGCTGCACCTGGTGCAGAGCGTCGACGGCCGGGTCAGCCCCCGTGGCATCGAGGTCTGCGCCGACATCCTGGGCATCTCCACCGCCCAGGTCTCCGGCGTGGCCACCTTCTACACCATGTACAAGCGGCGCCCGGCGGGCAAGCACCACGTCGGTGTCTGCACGACGGCGCTGTGCGCGGTGATGGGCGGCGACATTCTGCTGGAGCGCGCCAAGAAACGCCTCGGCATCGACGAGAACCAGACGACGCCCGACGGCCAGGTCTCGCTCGAGCGCCTCGAGTGCAACGCGGCCTGCGACTTCGCCCCGGTGATGATGGTCAACTGGGAGTTCTTCGACAACATGACCCCCGAGAAGGCGGACGAGCTGCTCGACAAGCTCACCCGCGACGAGGAGGTCAAGTCCCCGCGCGGGGCCACGCTGACCTCCTGGAAGCAGGCCGAGCGGGTGCTCGCCGGCTTCCCCGACGGCCGCGCCGACGAGGGCCCGTCCGCGGGCGAGGCCTCGACGCTGGGCCGCCGCCTCGCCGACGAGAACAGCTGGGCCGCCCCCGCCGCCGACGCGGCGCCGGCCCCCGCCCCTGAGGAGGCCGCGAAGTGACCGACCTGCTGACTCCGGTACTGAGCGCCCACTGGGGCGATGAGCAGTCCTGGAAGCTGGCCCGCTACGAGGCGACCGGCGGCTACCGTGCGCTGCGCACCGCGCTCGGCATGTCTCCCGACGACCTGATCTCGCTCGTCAAGGACGCCAACCTGCGCGGCCGTGGCGGCGCGGGCTTCCCGACGGGCATGAAGTGGTCCTTCGTCCCGCAGGACAACCCGAACCCGAAGTACCTCGTCGTCAACGCCGACGAGTCGGAGCCGGGCACCTGCAAGGACATGCCGCTCATGCTGGCGACGCCGCACACCCTCGTCGAGGGCGTCATCATCGCGTCGTACGCCATCCGCGCCAAGCACGCGTTCATCTACTGTCGCGGCGAGGTCCTGCACGTGATCCGCCGCCTGCAGCAGGCCGTGCGCGAGGCCTACGCGGCCGGCTATCTCGGCAAGAACATCATGGGCACCGGCTACGACCTGGACATCATCGTCCACGCCGGCGCGGGCGCCTACATCTGCGGCGAGGAGACGGCTCTGCTCGACTCGCTCGAGGGCCGCCGCGGGCAACCGCGCCTGCGTCCCCCGTTCCCCGCGGTCGCGGGCCTCTACGCGTCCCCGACGGTGATCAACAACGTCGAGTCCATCGCCTCGGTGCCGTCGATCGTCGCCAACGGCGCGGCCTGGTTCCAGTCCATGGGTACCGAGAAGTCCAAGGGCATGACCCTCTACTCGGTCTCCGGTCACGTGAAGACGCCCGGCCAGTTCGAAGCCCCCA
The DNA here is from genome assembly GCF_019316905.1 of Tessaracoccus palaemonis. NCBI lineage: Bacteria > Bacillati > Actinomycetota > Actinomycetes > Propionibacteriales > Propionibacteriaceae > Tessaracoccus > Tessaracoccus palaemonis. The sequence continues at coordinate 2,358,138 of NZ_CP079216.1, read as the reverse complement.
TGGGCATCACGCTGCGCCAGCTGATCGAGCTGGGTGGCGGCATGCGCGAGGGCCACGAGCTGAAGTTCTTCACCCCCGGCGGCTCCTCGACCCCGATCCTGACGGCCGATGGCCTCGACCTGCCGCTCGACTACGAGTCGATGGCCGGGGCAGGCACGATGCTCGGCACCAAGGCCCTGCAGGTGTTCGACGAGACCACCTCCGTGGTCCGCACGACGCTGCGCTTCGTCGAGTTCTACAAGCACGAGTCCTGCGGCAAGTGCACCCCGTGCCGCGAGGGATCCTGGTGGCTCGTGCAGCTGCTGATGAAGTTCGAGGCAGGCACCGCACGGGAGGGCGACGTCGACAAGCTCCTCGACCTGTGCGACAACATCGGCGGACGCTCCTTCTGCGCGCTGGCCGACGGTGCCGTGGCGTGCGTGACCAGCGCGGTGCGCCACTTCCGCGCCGAGTTCGAGCTGGGCTACCACACGCCCGCCTGGGAGCTCTTCCCCTACGAGAAGAGCGCGCTGTTCACCACGGAAGGAGACGCGCGATGAGTGTCGAGACGAAGACGGCCTCCGAGGTCGCGCCGAAGCCCGATCTGGTCACGCTGACGATCGACGGGACGCAGGTGAGCGTCCCGAAGGGCACGCTGATCATCCGCGCCGCCGAGATGATCGGCACCGCGATCCCGCGCTTCTGCGATCACCCGCTGCTCGACCCCGTCGGCGCCTGCCGCCAGTGCATGGTCGAGATCCCCGACGCCGGCAACGGCCGCGGCTTCCCGAAGCCCCAGGCGTCCTGCACCATGCCGGTCGCCGAGGGCATGAAGGTCAACACGCAGGTCACGTCCCCCGTCGCCAAGAAGGCGCAGGAGGGCATGCTCGAGCTGTTGCTGATCAACCACCCGCTCGACTGCCCCATCTGCGACAAGGGCGGCGAGTGCCCGCTGCAGAACCAGTCGATGTCGCACGGCCACGGCGAGTCCCGCTTCACCGAACTGAAGCGCACGTTCCCGAAGCCCGTGAGCATCTCCGCGCAGATCCTCCTCGACCGCGAGCGCTGCGTGCTCTGCGCACGCTGCACCCGCTTCTCCGAACAGATCTCCGGCGACCCGTTCATCGCCCTGGTCGAGCGCGGCGCGCTGCAGCAGATCGGCACCTACGAGCAGGACCCGTACGACTCGTACTTCTCCGGCAACGTCGTGCAGATCTGCCCCGTCGGCGCCCTCACGTCGGCCGCCTACCGCTTCCAGGCCCGCCCGTTCGACCTCGTGTCGACGCCGACGACCTGTGAGCACTGCGCGTCCGGCTGCGAGCTGCGCACCGACCACCGTCACCACCAGGTCAAGCGCCGCCTCGCGGGCAACAACCCGGCCGTGAACGAGGAGTGGAACTGCGACAAGGGCCGCTTCGGCTTCATGTACGGCCGCGGCGACGACCGCGTCACCCGTCCGCTCGTCCGCCGCGACGGCGTCCTGCAGCCCGCCAGCTGGCCCGAGGCCATCGACGCCGCGGTCCACGGCCTGCGCGTCGCCGGCACCTCCGTCGGCGTGCAGACCGGCGGCCGCCTCACCGTCGAGAACGCCTACGGCTACGGCAAGTTCGCGCGCGCGGTGCTCGGCACCAACTCGGTCGACTTCCGCTCCCGCCCCGGCTCTGCGGAGGAGGCCGACTTCCTGGCCGCCCACGTCGCGGGCAAGGGGCTCGGCGACTCCGTGCAGTTCACCGACCTGGAGAACGCCGGCCACGTCGTGCTCGTCGCCTTCGAGCCCGAGGACGAGATGCCCAGCATCTTCCTCCGCCTCCGCAAGGGCGTCCGCAAGAAGGGCCTCAAGGTCACCACGCTGGCGCCGTTCGCGTCGCGCGGCACCGTCAAGCTCGGCGCCACGCTGGTCCCGGTCGCCCCCGGCGGCGAGGCCTCCGCGCTGGCCGATCTCGAGGGGCTCGACTCCGGCTCCGTCATCCTGGTGGGGGAGCGCGCCGCGACCCTGCCCGGCCTGCTCACCGCCGCCGTCGCGAAGGCCGACGCCACCGGCGCCCGCCTGGCCTGGATGCCCCGTCGCGCAGGCGACATGGGCGCCATTGAGGCCGGCTGCCTGCCGGCCCTGCTGCCCGGCGGCCGCCCCGTCGCCGACGCGGCCGCCCGCGTCGACGTCGCGTCGCACTGGGGCGTCGAGTCCCTGCCGACGGCCCCCGGCCTGAGCGCCGACGAGCAGTTCGCGGCCTTGGCTGACGGCTCGCTCAAGGCCCTCGTGGTCGCCGGCGTCGATCCGGCCGACCTCGCCGACCCGGACGCCGCGCTGGCAGGCCTCGAGGCCGCCCAGTTCGTCGTCAGCATCGAGCAGCGCCTGAGTCCCGTGACCGAGCGCGCCGACGTCGTGTTCCCCGCCTGCCTCCTCGAGGAGCAGAACGGGCATTTCCTGAACTGGGAGCACCGCGAGGGCCGCGTCCGCATGATCAACAAGGCGACCGTCTCCCCGATGAGCGACCTGCGAATCCTCGCCGCGCTGTCCGACGCGCTGGGCTCCGATCTGGGGTTCCGCGCCGCGAAGCAGGCGTGGGCCGACTTCACCGAGCTCGGCTCCTGGGACGGCGACCGCGCGACCGCGGCCCCCGTCGAGGCCCCCGAGCACGCCGCCGACGGCACGCTGGTCGTCGGCTGGCGCGAGCTGCTCGACGCCTCGAAGGGCACCGACTACGAGCCGGCGCTGCGCGCCACGGCCCGCCCGAACGTCGCGCGTGTCTCCACCGCGACGGCCGAGCGACTCGGCCTCGGCGAGGTCGTCACCGTCAGCCACGGGGCCCGTTCGCTCATCCTGCCTCTCGAGGTGACCGAGCCGATGGTCGACGACGTGGTCTGGGTCCCGCTCAATCCGGGCGCCGACCGTATCTTCGCTGCCCCCGGTACCCCGGTGGTTGTGGCACCCGTCCTCGTGGAAGAAGGGGAGTAGATCAATGGGCATCTTTCTCAACGACCCGTGGTGGCTGATCCTGATCAAGGTGGTGGCGCTGTTCGTGGTGCTGCTGGTCTGGACGATCTTCAACGTCTGGTACGAGCGTCGCCTCGTCGGCAAGATGCAGCACCGCCTCGGCCCGATCATGAACGGCCCCTTCGGCCTCGGACAGGCACTGGCCGACGGCGCGAAGCTGCTCGTCAAGGAGGACTTCCGCCCGGCGAAGGCCGACAAGTGGGTCTTCAACCTGGCCCCGGTGCTGACCGCGGTGGCCGCGTTCACCTGCTGGACGGTCATCCCGTTCTCGGGTGAGCTGGAGATCTTCGGCGTCACGACGCGTCTGCAGGTCGCCGACCTGCCCGTCGCCGCGGTCTTCATCCTCGCGTCCGCCTCCATCGGCATCTACGGCATCGTGCTCGCCGGCTGGGCGGGCAACTCCACCTACTCGTTCCTCGGCTCGGTGCGCTCCACCGCGCAGATGATCTCCTACGAGATCGCGATGGGCCTGTCCATGGTCGCGGTGTTCCTGATGGCCGGCACCATGTCGACGTCGCAGATCGTCGAGGCGCAGCGCGAGACCATCTTGTTCGCGCTGCCCTGGGACCGCGCGACGACGGTCGACATCGGCCTGTCCGGCTGGTACGCGCTGCTGCTGTTCCCGTCCTTCATCATCTACGCCATCGCGATGGTCGGCGAGACCAACAGAGCGCCGTTCGACCTGCCCGAGTGCGAGTCCGAGCTGGTCTCCGGCTACCTGACCGAGTACTCCGGCTTCCGCTACGCGCTGTACTTCCTCGCGGAGTACATCAACATGGCGACCGTCTCGGCCGTGTGCACCACGCTGTTCCTCGGCGGCTACCTGCCGCCGTGGCCGCTGACGCTGGTGCCCGGCATGGACAACCCGTGGCTCGGCCCGGTCTGGTTCGTGCTGAAGGTCCAGCTGCTCATCTCGGTGTTCGTCTGGCTGCGTGGCACGCTTCCGCGCCTGCGCTACGACCAGTTCATGGGCTTCGGCTGGAAGGTGCTGATCGAGGTCTCCCTGCTGTGGATCGTGCTCATCGCGCTGTTCCCCGACTACACGCTGGCCATCGCCGTCGTGCTCGTCGCGGTGCTGGTGCTGTGGTTCGGCCGCGAGAACAGAAAGACCGAGAGACCCGAGTTGGTGGTCGAGGAGGACTTCGACCCGTTCGCTGGCGGGTACCCCGTGCCCCCGCTGCCCGGCCAGGTGCTGCCCGAGCTCGTCGGCGTCGTGCACGCCACCGAGCCCGCTCATGAGGAGGCCGCGGACCCCGTGGCCGCTGCTGAAGAAGGGAAGGGCCTGTAGATGGGGTTCCTCAACCAGTGGGCCGGGTTCGGCGTCACGTTCAACACGATCTTCCGCAAGACCTTCACCCAGGGTTACCCCCAGAAGGGCAAGGAGAAGGTCACGATGCCGCGCTTCCACGGGCGGCACCAGCTCAACCGCTGGCCCGACGGCCTGGAGAAGTGTGTCGGCTGCGAGCTGTGCGCGTGGGCCTGCCCCGCGGACGCCATCTACGTCGAGGGCGCGGACAACACCGAGGACAGCCGCTTCTCGCCCGGCGAGCGCTTCGGCCACGTCTACCAGATCAACTACCTGCGCTGCATCTTCTGCGGCCTGTGCATCGAGGCATGCCCGACGCGCGCCCTGACGATGACCAACGACTTCAAGCTCGCCGACGAGACGCGCACCAAGCTGATCTACGAGAAGCAGGACCTGCTCGCCCCGCTGCTGCCCGGCATGGAGCAGCCGCCGCACCCGCGGCGCCTCGGCGACGACGAGAAGGACTACTTCCTCGGCCTGCCGGCCACCGGCACCGCCGACACCCGCACGGGCACGACCTCAGGAGCGGCCAAATGACCCCCATGATCCCGCTGGTCACCGCCAGCGAGGTGGCGTTCTGGGTGTGCGCGCCCATCGCGGTGCTGTGCGCGCTCGGCGTGCTGCTGTCGCGTAAGGCCGTGCACTCGGCCATCGCGATGGCGGGCGTGATGATCGCGCTGGCCGTGCTGTACGCGGCCCAGGACGCCCCGTTCCTGTTCGTCATCCAGATCGTCGTCTACACCGGCGCGATCCTGATGCTGTTCCTCTTCGTCGTGATGCTGATCGGCGTCGACGCGACGGACTCGGTCGTCGAGACGCTCAAGGGCCACCGCATCGCCTCCGCGATCGTCGCCTTCGCCATCGGCGTGCTGCTGATCTGCGCCGTCGCCCAGTTCACCCTCGGCGGTGAGCCGGCCGGCCTGGCAGAGGCGAACGCGGAGTACGGCGGCAACATCCAGTCGATCGCGGCGCTGCTGTTCACCAAGTACGTCTTCCTGTTCGAGGCGACCGCGGCCCTGCTGATCACCGGCGCCGTCGGCGCGATGCTGCTGGCGCACGGCGAGCAGCTGTTCACCAAGGTGACGCAGCCGGAGCAGCTGAAGAACCGCATGAAGGCCTACGCCGAGGACGGCGAGCACCCCGGGACGCTGCCCAACTCCGGTGTCTTCGCCCGGCACAACGCGATCTCGACGCCTGCGCTGCTGCCCGACGGCAGCATCGCGGAGAAGTCGGTCTCGGAGACCCTGCGCATGCGCGGGGTCATCGTCGACGTCGACGAGCTGCGCGGCCCGACCACCTCTGCCTACGCGGCGCTCGACGCGCGTGACCAGGAGCTCGAAGGAGACGACGAATGAACCCGGAAGGATTCCTGATCCTGTCGGCGATCCTGTTCGCCATCGGCATCGCGGGCTTCCTGCTGCGCCGCAACGCGATCATCGTGTTCATGAGCATCGAGCTGATGCTCAATGCCACGAACCTCGCCTTCGTGGGCTTCGCCCGCTGGCACGGCAACCTCGACGGCCTCATCGCGGCCTTCTTCGTGATGGTCGTGGCCGCCGCTGAAGTGGTCGTCGGCCTCGCGATCATCGTCGCCGTCTACCGCGCCCGCCGCACCGCCTCGGTCGACGACGCCAACCTGATGAAGTTCTAAGGGGACGGATAAGCGTGCAACTCCTCGAATCTCTCTCCGCCACTTCGGGCCAGGGCCTGATGATCTGGCTGCTGATCGCGATCCCGCTCGCGTCGGCGACGTTCCTGCTCCTGGCAGGCAGGCTCGCCGACAGGTGGGGCCACTTCCTGGCCACCGCCGCGGTGGTCGCCTCCTTCGTGATCGGGCTGGTGCTGTTCGCGGCGCTGCTCGGCCTCGACTCCGAGTCCCGCCACCTGAACACGGCCGTCTACGAGTGGATCGCCACGGGCAGCTGGTCCATCCAGCTCGGCCTGCTCGTCGACCCGCTGTCGATCCTGTTCGTGCTCCTGATCACGGGCGTCGGATCCCTGATCCACGTCTACTCGATCGGCTACATGGCCCACGACGACCGCCGTCGTCGGTTCTTCGCGTTCCTGAACCTGTTCATCGCCGCGATGCTGATCCTGGTGCTGGCGGACAACTACCTTGTGCTGTTCCTCGGCTGGGAGGGTGTCGGCCTCGCCTCGTACCTGCTGATCAGCTTCTGGGCGCACAAGCCCTCGGCCGCCCGCGCCGGCAACAAGGCGTTCATCGTCAACCGCGTCGGCGACCTCGGCCTCTCCATGGCGATCTTCACCATGCTGGCCATGTTCGGCTCGGTCCGCTTCGAGGACGTCAACGCCGGTGCCGCCGGGCTCAGCCCCCTGTGGGCGACCCTGCTCGGGTTCTTCCTGCTGCTCGCCGCGTGCGGCAAGTCGGCGCAGGTGCCGCTGCACTCGTGGCTGCTCGACGCCATGGAGGGCCCGACACCCGTCTCCGCCCTGATCCACGCCGCGACGATGGTCACGGCCGGCGTCTACCTCGTCGTCCGCTCCAACGCCGTCTACGCGCAGACCGAGGCCGCCGCGACCGCCGTCGCGATCGTCGGCACCGTGACGCTGCTGGCCGGCGCCTGGATCGGCACCGCGAAGGACGACATCAAGAAGGTCCTCGCTGGATCGACGATGTCGCAGATCGGCTACATGATGCTGGCGGCCGGCCTCGGCCCCGTCGGCGCCTCGTTCGCGATCTTCCACCTCATCACGCACGGCTTCTTCAAGGCCAACATGTTCCTTGGCGCCGGCTCCGTGATGCACGGCATGGGCGACGACGTGAACATGCGCCACTTCGGCGCGCTCGCCAGGCCGATGCGCATCACGTTCATCACGTTCGCGATGGGCTACCTGGCGATCATCGGGTTCCCGTTCACCGCGGGCTTCTACTCGAAGGACCACATCATCGAGGCCGCGTTCGACGTGAACCTGGTCTACGGCATCCTCGCGCTGGTCGGCGCGGGCATCACCGCGTACTACATGACGCGACTGATGATGATGACGTTCTTCGGCAGGAAGCGCTGGGCCGACGACGTGCACCCGCACGAGTCGCCCCTGGTCATGACCGTGCCGCTGATCATCCTCGGCGTCATGTCACTCATCGCAGGCCTCCTGCTGAACGGCTGGATCCAGGGCTGGCTCGAGCACTCCACGGGCCAGCACCCGCACGAGACCCCGCTCGTCCACTTCACGCCCATCGGCCTGCTCGCGCTCGCCGTGGTCGCGGTCGGCGTGTTCCTCGGCTGGTGGCTGTTCAAGGGTGAGATCGCCCGCGACGAGCCCGCGACGAGGAACCCGCTCGTGCTCGTCGGACGCAACGACCTGTACGGCGATGCCATCAACGAGCACGCCGTCATCCAGCCGACCCTCGGGCTCGCCCGCGGCCTGGCCTGGTTCGACAAGAGCGCCGTCGACGGCGTGGCGATGGGATCGGGGACCGTCGCGACGGGTCTCGGCCAGTGGCTGCGTAAGGCCGAGAACGGCTACGTGCGCACCTACGGCCTGGTGCTGACCGCCGGCGTCGCCCTGCTCGGTGTCGTGGCGATCCTCGGACACCTGGGCTAAGGAGAAGAAAGAAATCATGCAGGTACTTCTGACCATCCTGGCCCTCGTGCCGATCGTCGGCGCGGTGGTGGTGTTCTTCCTCAAGGGGCACGTCGCCAAGCTCGTCGGCTACGGCGTCGCCCTGACGACCGCCGTCCTCGGCGTGCTCGCCGTCGTCCTGCACGCGCAGGGCGCGGCACTCGCCGTCGAGTACAACTGGATCCCCGCCGTCGGAGCGCACTTCGCACTCGACCTCGACGGCATGGGCGCGATCCTCGTCCTGATGACCGTCATCCTCGTCCCCGTCGTCCTGCTCGCCGAGTGGCACGTCGGCGAGGGGGACACGGCCCGCTGGGGCGGGGGAGTGTTCTTCGCTCTCGCGCTGCTGATGCAGGGCTTCGCGCTCGTGGTCTTCATGGCCTCCGACGTGCTGCTGTTCTACATCGCCTTCGAGGCGACGCTGATCCCGACGTACTTCCTGATCGCCGGCTACGGCGGCCCGAAGCGTCGCTCGGCCGCCATCAAGTTCCTGATCTACTCGCTGGCCGGTGGCCTCGTGATGCTGGTCGCCGTCGCCGGGCTCTACGCCGTGAGCGCCGCCGCCGGGCAGCCGAGCTTCCTGGTCTCCGACCTGGTCGGCATCGAGATGGCCACCTCCACCGGCCGCTGGCTGTTCGTGGGCTTCTTCTTCGCGTTCGCCGTGAAGGCGCCCATGGCCGGCCTGCACACCTGGCTGCCCGACGCGGCCGAGCAGTCCACGCCCGGCACCTCGACGCTGCTGGTGGGCATCCTGGACAAGATCGGCACCTTCGGCATGATCAAGATCTGCCTGGTGCTGTTCCCGGAGGCCACCGCGTGGGCGACCCCGGTCATCCTGATCTGGGCGATCGTCTCGGTGCTCTACGGCGCCCTGATGGCGATCAACGCCAAGGACCTGCTGCGGCTGGTGTCCTACACCTCGATCAGCCACTTCGGCTTCATGGTCTTCGGCATCTTCGCCCTGACCACGCAGTCGCTGAGCGGCTCCATCTTCTACATGCTCAACCACGGCCTGTCGACGGCCGCGATGTTCCTCGTCGTCGGGTTCATGATCCGCCGCCGCGGGTCCGCGGACATCGACGCGTTCGGCGGCGTGCAGAAGGTCGCACCGGTGCTCGCCGGCGTGCTGCTCGCGTCGGGCCTCTCGGCGCTGGCGCTTCCCGGCATGGGCAGCTTCGTGTCCGAGTTCCTGGTGATGGCAGGCTCGTGGCAGCGCTACCCGGTGCACACCGCCATCATCACCCTCGGTACCGTGCTGGCCGCGGTCTACGTGCTGCGGATGTACCTGCGCACCATGACCGGCCCCGTCACCGAACAGGTCTCGACCCACACCGATCTCACCACGCGTGAGAAGGCCGTCATCGCCCCGTTGCTCATCCTGCTCATCGTGTTCGGCTTCTTCCCGAAGCCGGTCCTGAGCATGGCCGATGAGGCTGCGACGCAGACGATGGCCGTGGTCGGCGTGACCGACCCCGCCCCGCAGGTTCAGGAAGGCAACCGATGATCACCCTGTTGGAGATTCCTGCAGCGACCCTCGAGTGGATGATCCTCTCGCCGCTGTTCGTGCTGCTCGGCGTCGGCTGCCTCGGCATCCTGCTGGAGGCCGTCCTGCCCCGTGACCTGCGCTTCGTGGTGCAGATGGGCGTGACGGTGCTCGGTCTGGTGGTCGCGCTCGGCCTCACGATCCTCAACTGGATCCACGAGACCCCGACCATCGCGGCCATGTCGCTGCTGGCCGTGGACGGCCCGGCGTACATCTTCTGGACGCTCATCCTCATCGCGGGCCTCGGCGGCACCGCGCTCTTCGCCGAGCGGGCGCTCGGCGCGGGACACTCCGCCTTCGCCGCGTCGGCCGCCACCGTTCCGGGTTCGCCGCTCGAGCGCGAGGCGGAGCGGCTGCGCCGCGAGCACACGGAGATCTTCCCGCTGCTGATCTTCGCCGTGTTCGGCATGATGCTGTTCGCCTCGGCGAACAACCTGCTCGTGCTGTTCGTCGCCGTCGAGATCTTCTCGCTGCCGCTCTACCTGCTCACCGGCATGGCCCGTCGCCGTCGCCTGCTGAGCCAGGAGGCCGCGCTGAAGTACTTCCTGCTCGGCTCGATGGCCTCGGCCGTCATGCTCTACGGCATCGCGCTGCTCTACGGCTACTCCGGCGGCCTGAGCCTCAACGAACTCGACACGGCCATCATCGCCGGCACCGCCTCTCAGCCGCTGCTGCTCGGAGGCCTGGTGCTGACGTCGGTCGGCCTGCTGTTCAAGATCGGCGCCGTGCCGTTCCACGCCTGGACCCCGGACGCCTACATGGGCGCCCCGACGCCAGTGACCGCCTTCATGGCCGTCGCCACCAAGACCGCCGCCGTCGGTGCGCTGCTGCGCGTGTTCTACGTCGGCCTCGGCGGCGCCGCCTGGACGTGGCAGCTGCTGTTCGCCGTCGTCGCGATCCTGACGATGGCGCTCGGCTCCACCGTCGCGCTGGCCCAGACCGACATCAAGCGCCTGCTCGCCTACTCGTCGATCGCGCACGCCGGATTCATCCTGGTGGGCGTCGTCGGCGCGGTCGCGGGCGGCGACGGCGTCTCGGTCTCCTCGGTGAGCGCCATCGCCTTCTACCTGCTGACCTACGGCATCGCCACCTTCGGCGCATTCGCGATCGTCACCATGGTGCGCCGCTCCGGCGGCGAGGCGAACAGCCTCGACGCGTGGAAGGGCCTCGGCAGGCGCAACCCCGTCATCGCGCTCATCATGACGCTGTTCATGCTGAGCTTCGCGGGCATCCCGCTGACCGCGGGATTCGTCGGCAAGCTGACGGTGTTCGTGGCGGCATGGGCCGGCGGCTACGGCTGGCTCGTGCTCGTGGCGGTCGTGATGAGCGTCGTCGCGGCGTTCTTCTACCTGAAGGTCGTCGTGGCCATGTGGTTCCAGGACGAGGACCCCGAGGTCGTCGGCACCGTCGAGGCGCCGTCGCTCTGGACCTGGGTTGTGCTGGTTGTGTCGGCGGCGGCTACGCTGGTTCTCGGCCTGATCCCCGGCGGCGTGCTCGCGCTGCTGGCGGACGCGTCGCAGTTCATCCGCTGACCTGAGCTAGGAGTACCTCGTGGCGGACACCCCGCTCGATGAGCAGCTCGCCGGCCTCCTCGATGTCTTTGAGGAGCGCCTGGCTGAGTCTGCCGTCGCCAACTCGCCGTTCGTGACGGAGATGGCCAGGCACATCATCGCGGCCGGCGGGAAGCGATTCCGCCCGCTGCTGGTGTTCCTGTCCTCCCGCTTCGGCGGCGAGGTCGACGAGGACAACCTGCTTCGTGCGGCGATGGTGATGGAGCTCACGCACGTCGCCAGCCTCTACCACGACGACGTGATGGACGCCGCAGACCTGCGCCGCGGCGCCCCGTCCGCCAACCGCCTGTGGGGCAACTCGGTGGCGATCCTGGTCGGCGACTTCCTGTTCGCCCGCGCCTCCACCACCGTCGCGGAGTTGGGTGTCGAGTACGTGCACCTGCAGGCCGAGACCTTCTCGCGCCTGGTGCAGGGGCAGATCGCCGAGACCAAGGGCGCCGGCGACGGCGAGGACCCGCTGGCCCACTACATCCAGGTCATCGCGGACAAGACGGGGTCGCTGATCGCGGCCTCCGCCCGGTTCGGCGGCATGGTCTCCGGCGCCCCCGAGCCCACCCTCGACGCGCTGTCCGCCTTCGGCGAGGAGGTCGGGCTGGTCTTCCAGCTCTCCGACGACCTGATCGACATCACGTCGACCACCACGGGCAAGACCCCCGGCACCGACCTGCGCGAGGGCGTCCCGACGCTGCCCGTGCTCATGCTCCGCGCCGAGAACGACCCGACCGACGCCGAGCTGCTCGCCCGGATCGACTCCGACCTCAGCTCCGACGAGGCCCTCGCCGAGGTCCTCGCGGCCCTGCGCGAGCACCCCGTCATGGGCCGCGCCAAGGCCGAGGTCGAGCGTCGGGCGCAGATCGCGCGCGAGCACCTCGCGCCCCTCCCGGAGGGCGAGGCCAAGGACGCACTGCTGCAGGTCTGCACCGACCTCGTGGAGCGCACCAACTAGCCCCCCCACCTCGCTCTCGGAAGCCCACGTCGCGTTCCGAAAATCGTTCAGTGGTCGATTCTCCCCGGTCCGTCAACGAGAATCGCACACAGCCTCGGGTTTCGTGCCGCACGAACGCATGGTGGGCGCCCGCTAGTCTGGGCGTCGTGTCCGTCTCGCCATTTCCCCTGATCGAGTACGACCTCTCGCGGGTCGACGCGAGGAGTGCGCTCGCGGCCTGGGACCGACTTCGGCCGGGGCGACGCCGGAGTGACCGACTCTGGATCGGCCTGGGTGGAATCGGTGGAGCGGTCGGTGGCCTGTCCGGTGCGTTGCTGGCCGACGGCGAACCAATCCTCTGGTGGATCCTGGCACTCATGCTGGTGCCAGGAGTCGCCTTCGGCGTCGCCGTGGTCTGGCTGATGCTCTTCGTCACCCGTCGCCAGCGCGCCGACATCGTGATCGCCTCAGGCGCCATGCCCATCGGCCCCCAGCGCGTGTGGCTGGACCTCGACGGAGCCCATCACGACCGACCCGGCGTCAGCCACCTGCTCAGCTGGGCCGCTCTCGGAGAGCCACGGCAGGTGGGCGGTCACCTCATCGTGCCGCTCGCCGCCGCGACACCCCAGGCGCCGACCGGGGCCGCCGTCGCCTTCATCCTTCCGGCCAGCCTCGGTCAGCCGACCCTCGAGTCCGCCGCCCGGATGCTGACAGCGGGGCCCGGCGCGCTCCAGCGGGCGCAGGACGTGGGCAGGCACCCCTCGCCCGTCCTCCAAGGCGAGGTGGTCCTTGCAGACTACGTCGCGTTCAACCGCCACTTCCTCGTGACGCCGGCCGGCCGCCAGCAGCAGTGGATGCTGGCTGCGACGGGTGCTCTGCTGGGGGCCTTCGCCGGGTACGTGATCCTCGGTCAGTTCACCGGCGGGCTGGTTGCCGTCGCCCTCGGAGCGGTCCTTGCGGCGGGAGGCATCGTTGTGCTCGCGCGCAGCCAGGTGGGGGCCCAGGCCGAGGCGATGGTACGTTCGGGCTCCTACGACGTCGGGCCAGGGGCATGGTGGTTCGACGACGAGGAGGTCTACGCCCGGATCGGTGGCTCCCGCATCGGCGTGGCGTGGGAGTCCGTCACGTCCGTCGAGCCGGCCGGGCGCGTGGGGATCGTCTGGTTCGGCCGCTCCATCGCCATCGTCGTCCCGCGCAGCGCCCCCGGAGCCGACGCGTTCCTCGCCGCCGTCGCCTCCCGCGTGGACGGCCTCCACCGCGGACGCCAACGATAATCCCGCGACGCCAACGGTATGCACGGACGCCAACGGTATTCGCGTGAATACCGTTGGCGTCGGTGTATTTCGTTGGCGTCTGCGGGAAGGCGGACCGGGACTGAGGGCGGGGCGGGATCGGCGTGGGCCGGGAAGGCTGTGGATAACTCGCGGGGCGTGGCGGGCTGACCCACTAGCGTCGCGGCACCGGGCACAGGCCCGGGCCATTCGGAAGGAACGCCATGTCCCGTCGCACCGTCGCAATGCGGATCGCCGCATTCATCGCACTCACCCTGGCCGGCTGCGCACCCTCGGTCGAGGCCGCCCCGACGCCCTCCACCTCGCCCAGCCCGTGGTTCTCCGCCGAGCAGCTCGCGCTCGAGGCCCGGACCGCCGAGTGCCGCGACATCGCAGAGGACCTGTTGAAGTCCCATCGTGTGAAGGAGAAGGCCGTCACGGTCGACGGCGACTCGTTCAGGAAGGTCATGAAGCAGTTCAAGTCGATGTCGAGGCAGTGGGACACGTTCGCCGAGGACACCGAGGACGAGCAGCTCGCCGACGCGGCCGCGACCCTCGGAAGGGACTTCGCGATCATCCGCAGCGTCATGACGGACCTGTACGAGGAGGGCGTCACCGTGCGGCGGCTCGTCCGCGCGTCGGGGAACCTGTCGGAGTCCTACACGCGGCTGGCGATGCTCTGTGAGGAGCCCTGAGGACGGCCGAGGACCTGGCTTCGGTCCGCGACGCCAAGGGTATAGACAGACGCCAACGGTATTCGCGCGAATATCGTTGGCGTCTGCGGAGAGGGCCGCCAGCGGCAGCTGAGGGCAGCCGCCACCGACGCCGCTCGCCTCACCGGCATCACCAGATGGTGACGCGGTCCTCGGGGGCCAGCCACAGGGCGTCTGCCTCCGTGACGCCGAAGGCGTCGAAGAACGCGTCCAGGTTCCGCACGATCTTGTTGCAGCGGAACTCCGACGGCGAGTGCGGGTCGGTGGTCAGCAGCACCTTGGCGGCCTCGGGCCGGCGCTTGCCACGCCAGGCCTGAGCCCAGCCGATGAAGAAGCGCTGCGCCGGGGTCAGGCCGTCGATCGGCTCGCCGTCGGGCTGGCCGCCGGCCAGCAGCCAGGCGTCGTAGGCGATGCCGAGGCCGCCGAGGTCGCCGATGTTCTCGCCGAGCGTCAGCTTGCCGTTGACGCCGGTGGTGCCGGTGACGCCCTCCGGCTCGAGGCCCTCGTACTGGCCGACGAGGCGGCTGGTGAGCTGCTCGAAGGCCTCACGGTCGGCGGGCTGCCACCAGTCGCGGAGCTTCCCATCGCCGTCGCAGGTCGAGCCCTTGTCGTCGAAGCCGTGGCCGATCTCGTGGCCGATCACGGCGCCGATGGCGCCGTAGTTCACGGCGTCGTCGGCGTCGGCGTTGAAGAACGGCGGCTGCAGGATGGCGGCGGGGAAGACGATCTCGTTGCGCAGCGGGTGGTAGTACGCGTTGACCGTCTGCGGGTACATCTGCCACTCGGTCAGGTCGACGGGCTGCCCGATGCGCGACAGCGTCCAGTCGAGCTCGAACGAGTTGGCGGCCAGCACGTTGCCGACGAGGTCGTCGGCGGAGACTGTCAGCGCCGAGTAGTCGCGCCACTTCGTGGGGTACCCGATCTTCGGCGTGAACTTCGACAGCTTCCGCAGCGCCTCGGCGCGGGTCTCCTCGGTCATCCAGCCGAGCTTGGTGATGGAGTCGCGGTAGGCCTCGAGCAGCTTGGCGACGAGCTTCTCCATCGCCTCCTTCTTCTCGCTCTGGAAGTGGCGGGCGACGTAACTCTGGCCCACGGCCTCGCCGACGACGGCCTCGACGAAGCTCACGCCGCGCTTCCAGCGCGGGCGCTGTTCCTCGTTGCCGGACAGCGTCTTCTCGTAGAAGTCGAAGCGGGCGTCGACGAAGGGGGACGACAGGTAGGCGGACAGCGCAGAGATGGCCTTCCAGCGGGCCCACGAGCGCCAGGCGTCGAGCGGGGCGTTGGCGACAAGCGGCGCGATGCCCGCGATGAACGACGGCTGCGACACGACGAGCACGTCGAACCGGTCGCGCGGCAGCTCGGCACCCTCCAGGTAGGCCTGCCAGGCGAAGCCGGGACTCTGTGCCACGACGTCGTCATAGGCGGTCGGGTTGTAGCTGGCCTTCAGATCGCGGAGACGGACGCGGTCCCAGTGGTGGGCGGCGATCCGGGTCTCCAGATCCAGCACCGTCGCGGCCTGTTCGGCGGCATCCTCGAACCCGGCCAGCCCGAACACGCGGGTCAGGTGCGCCAGGTACTTCCCCCGAATCTCGGCGTGCTCGTCGAGGCGGTAGTAGCTCTCGTCCGGGAGGCCGAGGCCGGCCTGCGTCAGGAAGGCGGTGTAGTGGGTGGGGTCGCCGGGGTCGACCTCCTCGTACAGCGCCACGAGCGGGCTGAGGCCGTGCCTCAGCGACCAGCCGAGGTGACGGGCCAGCGCCGACGGTGAGTCGATCGCGTCGATGGCCTGGAAGATCGGGGCCAGCGGCGCGGCGCCGAGCTCCTCGACGCGCGCCTCGTCCATGAACGACGCGAACAGGGCGGCGATCCGCCCGGCGTCGGTGGTCGGGTCTCCGAGGGGCTGCTCTTCGATCAGCGCGTGGACATCGGCCTCCGACCTGTCCCGCAGGTCGATGAACCCGCCGGCCGAGCTCTGGTCCGGGTCGATCTTCGCCGTCGCGAGCCATGTCCCGTTGACGTGGCGGAACAGGTCGTCCTGGGGGCGGACGGCGGGGTCGGCGTTGGCGAAGTCGATGGCTTGTGTCATGCCTCCCAGGTTACTCAGCGCGAGCGGGGCTCTTCGTGCGCGTGCGTTGACGCCTGCTTCCCGGGTTCTCGACCGATCCCACCATTCATGCGGTCCGACGCCCGGGACGCGTCATCTTCTGAAGAGAAGGAACCCTCCGGTGACGAAGGCCGCGATGGCGAAGAGGAGGGCAGAGGGAGAGAAGCTCGGACCGCAGGCGACTTCTGAGCAGCTGAACACCGTGGTTGTGCCGAGGATGACCAGCCCGACCAGGATCACGGCAAGCCCGGAGACAACCTGCCGCATCTTCCTCATCTGGGGTTGTCCGCACGTCGCGTGGTCACGGGGGCTCAGCGCTCCCAGAAGATCGCGACGTCACTGCTGGTCTCGCCGAGCATGTTCGCGCGGGCCTGAACGGTGTCGCTGAACTCCTGACCCGGCGACCGGGTGCCGTCGGCGTAGTCGACGCTCAGCTGGAGGCGGAGCCCGATGGTCAGGACCGCGATGGACTGGTCGTCCGCGCTGAGCGACGGGGTGGTGTCGGCCCATGGGTCGTTCAGCAGGGTCCAGTGGATCGACGAGGGTACGACGGACTTGTCGCTCCTGATGCCGAACGGGCAGCCCGTCGGGGCCAGCGACTGCTGCGCTAGGCACCGGTCCAGCGACTCCCGGGCCGCGCTCATCAGCGCCGAGCGACCCAGGTCGGTCAGCTCCGGGCTCGCCGGGTGGCGGGTGAGGTCGGGGCGCGCCAGCGTCTGGATCTCGATCGCCGACGATTCGGGGTACTCCAGGAGCGTCCTGCCGGTGCTCAGCTCGTACCGCCCGGGCACCACCTCGAACGTCTGGCCCTGGTCGACCGTCGCGCCGTTGATGATCAGCGGGAGGTTGTCGGATCCCGTGATCTGGAACTGCACCGGGACCGTGGTCCGCGTGAGCCGGTACTCGCCGGTGTCGAGGCGGGTGATGCGGACCGCGGTGTCCACCCGGCTGTCGCCGAGGCGGTAGCGGACGTCCACCTCGGTGGCCGCCGGGTCCGTCGTGAGGATCTCGACGTCGCTGATCGGCGTCAGAGCGGCGGTGACGGCGTAGACCTTCGGGGTGAGGAGGGCCTCCGACCCGGTGCCGCCACGCGGCCCCATCGTGAGCGCCTTGGCAATGTCGCCGTCCGCCAGTGCCGCGAAGTAGTCCCGGACGATGTCCTGGGGTGTCTGCGCGGCCACCTGCGCGGGGTCGACGGAGTCGACGACGACGGCCACCTCCGCATCCTTCTCGACGTTGCGGAACCACGTCACATAGGTGAACCCGGCCACGATGCCGAGGGCCACGACGACCGCGAAGACCCAGGAGAGGCGACGCCAGGGCAACGGCGGCTTCGCCCCAGTCTCGTCGAGGTCGGGGGCGACGAAACGGCTCTGGTCCTGCGTACGGACGAGCGCGGACTGGAGTTCGATGGCCGCGAAGCTCGGGGCCGACGACGTGGCGTCGGGCCGGGGTCGGGCCTCGCCGTCGGGCCTGACAGGGGTCTCCTGCGACAGGGGTCCGTCGTGCTGAGCGGGGCGCGCAGGGGCGGGAGCGCCGGGCGTCCACCCCTGCTGATCGCTCATCGCTCGTCGGCCTCCCAGGTGTCGTTGCCGGCGATGACGTGCGCCAGCGCCTTGCCCGGGTCGTCGGCGCGCACGGCGTCGATCTGCTCCCGGACGAGGTCATCGTAGGCGGGACGCTCGACGTTGCGGAAGATGCCGATCGGCGCCTGACGCAGCACGCCGGGCTCGGTCAGCCGCGACAGCGCGAAGGCCTGCGACGGGTCCTGGCGCGTCTCGTCGTGCACGATGATGGCCGAGGGCTCGACGTCGGCCGTGGTCGCGACCCGGATCTCGCCGGTGTGCGGGTCTCGGATGACGCAGTACTCGCCGTCGCCGAAGACGATCGGCTCGCCGTGCCGCAGCCGGATGAGCGCACCCTCGGGGCCCTTGAGGGTCTCGAACGCGTCGTCGTTGAAGATGGGGCAGTTCTGGTAGATCTCCACCAGCGAGGCGCCGCGGTGCTGCGTGGCGGCCGTGAGGACCTCCGTCAGGCCCTTGCGGTCGGAGTCGATGGCACGGGCGACGAAGCTCGCTTCGGCGCCCAGCGCCAGCGAGATGGGGTTGAACGGCGTGTCGAGCGAGCCGTAGGGCGTCGACTTGGTCACCTTGCCCAGCTCGGAGGTGGGGGAGTACTGGCCCTTCGTCAGGCCGTAGATCCGGTTGTTGAACAGCAGGATCGTGATGTTCACGTTGCGGCGCAGCGCATGCATCAGGTGGTTGCCGCCGATCGACAGCGCGTCACCGTCGCCCGTGACGACCCACACGTTCAGGTCGGGGCGGGTCACGGCGACCCCGGTCGCGATCGCCGGGGCGCGGCCGTGGATCGAGTGCATGCCGTACGAGTCGACGTAGTACGGGAACCGCGAGGAGCAGCCGATGCCGGAGACGATGACGCTGTTCTCCCGCTTGATGCCCAGCGTGGCGATCATCGACTGGAAGGTGGCGAGCACGGAGTAGTCGCCGCAGCCGGGGCACCAGCGGACCTCCTGGTCCGAGGTGTAGTCCTTCTTGCTGAGCGGCTCGATGCTGAGCGGGATCCGGGCGAGGCCGTTGACGGTGGCAGTCATCAGTTCTCCTTGCCGAGGGCGTCGATCTCGGCGATCAGGTCGGCCTCGAGTTCCGTGATGGAGATCGGCAGGCCGCGGACGCGTGAGTAGCTGGACACTTCGGTCAGGTAGCGGGCGCGCAGCACCGTGGCGAGCTGGCCGAGGTTCATCTCGGGCACCACGACCTTGTCGTAGGCCGCGAGCACCTCGCCGAGGTTGGCGGGCATCGGGTTGAGGTGACGCAGGTGCGCGGTGGCGACGTTGCGGCCCGTCTGGCGCAGGCGGCGCGTCGACGCGGTGATGGGGCCGTAGGTCGATCCCCAGCCGAGCACGAGCACGCGGGCCTCGCCGCTGGGGTCGTCGACCTCCACATCCGGCACGTCCGCGACGATGCCGTCGATCTTCGCCTGACGAAGTCGCGTCATGCGCTCGTGGTTCTCCGGGTCGTAGGAGATCTCGCCGTGCAGGTCGCCCTTCTCCAGGCCGCCGATGCGGTGCTCAAGCTCGGGGGTGCCGGGGATCGCCCAGGCGCGCGCCAGGGTCTCGGGGTCACGCCGGTACGGCTCGAACGACGGGGCGCCCTTCGCGTTGGTGGCGTTGTGGGCCGTGGCGAAGTTCGGCTCGATCGGCTCGATGGCCTCCAGATCCGGGATCTTCCACGGCTCGGCGCCGTTGGCGAGGTAGCCGTCGGTCAGCATGATGACCGGCGTGCGGTACTTCACGGCCATGCGGCAGGCCTCCACCGCGGTGTCGAAGCAGTCGGAGGCCGACTTCGCGGCCAGCACCGGGAGCGGAGCCTCGCCGTTGCGACCCCACAGGGCCTGCAGCAGGTCGGCCTGCTCGGTCTTCGTGGGCATGCCCGTCGACGGGCCGGAGCGCTGCACGTCGACGACGACCAGCGGCAGCTCGGTCATGATGCCGAGCCCGAGAGCCTCGCTCTTCAGCGACATGCCGGGGCCGGACGTGGTGGTCACGCCAAGGGCGCCGGCGAAGGAGGCACCCAGCGCGGAGCCGATGCCGGCGATCTCATCCTCCGCCTGGAACGTCATGACGCCGACGTCCTTGCGCTTGGACAGCTCATGGAGGATGTCCGAGGCGGGGGTGATGGGGTAGGAGCCGAGGAACAGCTGCATGCCCGCCTTGTAGGCGCCGGCCATCAGGCCGTAGGCCGTCGCGACGTTGCCGGAGATCTGGCGGTAGCGACCCTTCGGCATCGGGGCGGGGTCGACGTGGTACTGCACCTCGAAGTGCTCGGTGGTCTCACCGAACGCGTAGCCGGCCTTGAAGGCGGCGACGTTCGCGTCGCGGATGACGGGCTTGCCGGCGAACTTCTCGGC
Organism: Tessaracoccus palaemonis; assembly: GCF_019316905.1. Classification (NCBI taxonomy): domain Bacteria; kingdom Bacillati; phylum Actinomycetota; class Actinomycetes; order Propionibacteriales; family Propionibacteriaceae; genus Tessaracoccus; species Tessaracoccus palaemonis. Next base: position 2,338,222 of record NZ_CP079216.1, on the reverse strand, counting down.
CAGGAACTCGAGCGTGCCATCGACGGGGCGCGAGTACAGCCAGCTGAGCAGGCCGAGCGCGAACATGTTCTTCGTGCGCGACGCGTCCTTACGGGTGAGGTCGAATCCCGCGACGGCACCCGTGGCGAGCCCGGTCAGGTCGAACGCGTGCACCGAGTAGGCCTCCAGCGTGCCGTCGTCGAGCGGGTTGGCGTCCCAGCCGATCTTGGCGAGGTTGCGCTTCGTGAAGTCCGCCGTGTCGACGATGATCACGCCGCCGCGTGGCAGGTCCTTCAGGTTCGCCTTCAGCGCGGCGGGGTTCATGGCCACCAGCACGTCGGGCACGTCACCTGGGGTCACGATGTCGAAGTTGGCGAAGTGCAGCTGGAAGCTGCTCACGCCGGGCAGGGTGCCCTGTGGTGCCCGGATCTCGGCGGGGAAGTTGGGCAGCGTCGCGATGTCGTTGCCGAAACTCGCGGTCTCCGCCGTGAATCGATCGCCGGTGAGCTGCATTCCGTCGCCTGAATCGCCGGCGAAGCGGATGACAACCCTGGGGAGGGAGAGCTGCTGTGGCACGTGAAACAAGACCTTCGTGTGTCGAATGGTGGGCGTCTGGCCCATCATAGGCCCCCGGTTGATACTGCCCTCGGGGCGCCTGTGCGCCATGAGTGAACGGCCCGGTCAGGGCTCCAGTAGCCCCACGATGTCGCTGGCCGACAGCGGTGCCGCGGTGTCGGATCCGGTGCCCACCACCGAGTCGAACAGGTGCCGCTTGGCCTGCTGCAGCGCGACGACCTTCTCCTCGATGGTGTCTTGCGAGACGAGCCGGTACACGTTGACGCGCTTGTCCTGGCCGATGCGGTGGGTCCGGTCGATGGCCTGGTTCTCCGCGGCCGGGTTCCACCACGGGTCCAGGATGAAGACGTAGTCCGCCTCCGTCAGCGTGAGGCCGAAGCCGCCGGCCTTCAGTGAGATGAGGAACACGGGCGCCTCGCCGTTGCGGAATCCGTCGATGGTCGCGGCCCGGTCGCGGGTGCTGCCGTCGAGGTACTCGTAGGCGATGGACTCCTCGTCGAAGCGTTCCTTGACGAGGGCGAGGAAGCTGGTGAACTGCGAGAAGACCAGCGCGCGGTGCCCCTCGGCGACGATCTCGTCGAGCATCTCGACGAGGGCGTCGATCTTCGCGGACACGGCCGGCTGATTCTCGTCGACCAGCGCGGGGGAGAGGCTGAGCTGCCTGAGCAGCGTCAGCGAGCGAAGGATGGTGATGCGGTTGCGGCCGAGGTCGCCGACCAGGCCAAGCACCTTCTGTCGCTCGCGGGCAAGGTGCCTTTCGTAGGTGCGGCGGTGCGCCGGGCTGAGCTCGACGGGCACGACCTGCTCCTGCTTCGGAGGCAGTTCCTCCGCGACCGCAGCCTTCGTGCGTCGTAGGATCAGCGGCCGGATCCGACGGTGGAGGCGCGCCAGCGAGTCGGTGTCGCCGCCCTCGATCGGGCGGCGGTACGCGGTGGTGAACGCCTTGGGATCCGGGAACAGGCCAGGAGCGGTGATCGACAGCAGCGACCACAGGTCCATCAGGTTGTTCTCCAGCGGTGTGCCGGTCAGTGCGATCTTCACGCGGGCCCGCAGCTTGCGCACCGCCTGGTACGCCTTGGAGGCGTGGTTCTTGACGAACTGGGCCTCGTCCAGCAGCACCCCGCCCCACTCGACGGCGCGGTAGTGGTCGGCCTCCAACCGCAGCAGCGTGTAGGACGTGACGACGATGTCGGCGCCGGCCACCTCGTCGGCCAGGTCGGTGCCCCGCTTGGCCTTCGTGGCGGTGACAGCCACCGTCCTCAACCCGGGTGTGAATCGTGCTGCCTCCGAGACCCAGGTGCCGATGACCGACGTCGGGGCGACGACCAGGACGGGGCCGTCCAGCTCGCCGCGGTCCTTCGCCGACAGGATGAGGGCGAGCGACTGGAGGGTCTTGCCCAGGCCCATCTCGTCGGCGAGGATGCCGCCGAGCCGCGAGGACAACAGGAAGCTCAGCCACTGGAATCCGGTGTCCTGATACGGGCGGAGCTCAGCCTGGAGGCCGGCGGGCACCTCGATGGCCGGCAGCGACTCGGGATCCAGCAGCGCGGACACCGCCTGCCGCCACGAGTCCGCCTGCCCTGTGACGACTCCGAGCTCCTCGAGTTCCTCCCAGAGCCCGGCATGCTCCGGCCGGAGCCGGAACGTGTCGCCGTCGGAGTCGACGAGCAGTCTGGCCTCCTCCACGAGGGCGCGCAGCTCCGCCAGCTCGGGCTGGTCCAACGGGAACCACGTGCCGGACGACAGCATCAGATGGTCGTCGCCGGCGGTCAGCGCCGCGATGAGGTCGGCAAGAGGCACGCGCTCCTCGCCGACGCGGACGTCGACGCCGAGATCGAACCAGTCGCCGACGCTCGACTCGGTGACGGCCAGGTGGACGACGGCCTCATCCTCGGCCCGGCGGAACTCGGGAGGCTCGCGGTTGAGCTGCACGTCGACCTCGTCGCGCGACCTGAGCTCGGGCAGCGCGTCAGTGACGAAGTCGATCAGCGCGCGTCCGGTCAGGAAAGCCGGGCGAAGCTGCGGGCCGGCCGGCGACGTCTCGACCCACGCGCCGGCGGGCACGGAGGCGATCAGGGACCGCTCTGCGACAGGGTCGCGTGGCGCCCGCTCGTCGGTCCCCGACAGGCCGACCTCCTGGACGCGCTCGCCCAGCCGGTAGACGAAGCCCCAGTGCACATGCGCCGACCTCTCGCGGAAGTCGACGCGACACAGGAGCCTCGGGGGATGGGCCGCCGGCAGGTCGATGCCCTCGCCGACCGCGACGTCGACGGTGCGGCGCACCCGGGGCAGGTAGCCGACGGCGAACTCGTCGATGTCTGCGCCGGGGACCCGCACCGTTCCGTGCTGGAACAGGCCCTGCACGGCGGGGGAGAGGGGGCCTGCGAACGGGCCGAGGACCAGAGCGTCGTGATGCACGAACCAGGCACCGTGCGCCCGGCGGCCGAGCAGGCCCTTGCGTGGCAACTCGATGCGGGTGCCGTCCCAGTCGATCAGTGCCCGCACCGTCAGGTCTTCGCCGTCGCGCTCCACGTCGACCAGCGGGCGGAGCGGGGAGGTCGCCAGCACCGGCTCCGGCAGGTCGCGCCCGGACGCGGAGGTGCCGGCCACCAGCACAACGCCCGCCTCGACGGCGCGCTGCAGCGACTGCCAGGCGCTGGGCAGCAGGTCCCCGACCGCGATGACGTCGGAGCGCATGGCGAAGGAGCCAGGGTCCCTTGCCTCGTGCAGCTCCGCGATCGGGGCACGCTGGGACTCGAGGAATCCGGTGCGTGCGCCCGCGACATCCGCCCAGGAGGCCCCGGCGCGGACCCAGGCGTCGCGGGCCCCCGGCCGCAGCGGCCGCAGAACCAGGTTCGGCCCCTCCTCGGACACGAGCAGGGCCAGTGGCGACCCCTCGTCACGGGCCGAGGCGAACGGCGCCAGCACCTGCTGCCAGCCCTGCTCGGGGCGCGAGCCGGGGGATCGGAGGGCGAGGATGACCGCGACGGCGTGCTTACAGTCGCTGCGCACCGGGCAGCTGCAGGTCGCCACGAGAGTGTCGGCGCCGTCGCCGCCCACCACCGTCGTGTGATAGCTGCGGTACCCGCTGCCCCGTACGGAGGCGGTCGCCACCGGGCCCGAGCAGCGGACGGCGCTGACCCTGCCCAGGCTGGCGTACTGGCGGCCTCGGGCCACGGTGGCCGCGCCGAAGCGACGGTTGAGCTCTGCGTCGGTCACGTCGGAGACCCAGGAGGGGGTGTTCATCATCAGACCCGCCAGTCTATGCCCTCACCCCGGAGGGGCGGTCATCGAGCAGCGGTGCTGGTCGAAGTAGACTGCCCGCCATGGCAGTGGCACGCGACTGGTTCGACGACGGCAGCGTCTTCGTCGTCGACGTCCCGCTGGCCTGCTGCGCGCTGGAGACGCAGGCTGCGGAGAGGGACCGGCCCGGCATCGACCCGGCCTCGGTCCCCGACGGCGCGACGCTGGTCGTGACGCTGTCCGGCACCATCACCGAGCCGGTGGTCCCTGCCATCCGGCACACTCTCGACAGCCTGCCCCGGCGCCCCGTCGTCGTGGCCTTCGGGGCCTGCGCCTGCATCGGCGGGCCCTACTGGGACTCGTACGCGGTGGTGCGCGGCGCCGAGTCCTTCGTGGATGTCGACCACTTCATCGCCGGCTGCCCGCCGCCGCCGTCCGCGCTCGACGGGCTCCTGGACGACCTCCGCAGGCAGAGGGCCGACGCATGAGCTGGGTCGAGCGCGTCGAATCGGCGCGGGCCGACGGCCACACCTTCCTGCTGGACCTCACCGCGGTCGACGAGGTGGGCTCCTCCGATGAGATCCGCGTCATCGCACGCCTCCTCGACCCCGTCGGCGGCGGGATCGTCACCCTCGACGAGGCCGTGGACCGTGGCGACGCGAGGCTGCCGTCGATCGCGCACCTCCTCCCGGCGGCGGGGTGGCTGCAACGACAGGTGCACGACCTCTTCGGCGTGACATTCGACGGCGCTGACAACCGGCCACTGATCTACCACGGCGACGTCGCGGCCCCCCTGCGCAAGGACGTGCTGCTGGAGCAGCGGCAGACCACGAGCTGGCCCGGAGGCCTGGAGCCTGGCGAGCGCGGCAGCTCGCCCAGCCGACGCAAGCTCGTACCGCCGGGCGTCCCCGATCCCGCCGTGCTGGCTGCGCCGGACTCCACGGCGGCGGACATCGCGGTGTCCGCGACGGGTGCCCGCGTCCGGAGGTCACGATGATCCACGGCTCCATCCAGCTCGTCGAGGACCTCTGCACGTCCTGCATGATCTGCGCTCGCGAATGCCCCACGTGGTGCATCTCGCTCACGTCGCATCAGGAGCAGACGATCCCTGCCCCCGGCGCCCGACCCCGCACCCACAACGTGCTCGACACGTTCGAGATCGACTGGTCGCTGTGCATGTACTGCGGCGTCTGTATCGAGCAGTGCCCTACGGACGCACTGGAGTGGGCGGGCGCCCACGTCGCCCCCGCATCCTCGCTCGCTGAACTTGCCCACGGCAGGGAGCGGCTCGGCGGAGGCGGTGCGTAGCCTCGCGACCCGGGCGTGGGAGGACCTGAGGCTTGCCGCCTCGACCCGCGCGGTGTGGGTCGGTTTCCTCGGCAGCCTCGGCATCCTTCTCGGATCGCTGAGCCCCGCGTACCTGCCGCAGGCCTCGCCCATCTGGGATGTGCTGCGTGACCTCGGCATCGACGGCGCCACCACCAAGTGGGTCGGCACGATCGCGACGCTCGTCGGCCTGTCGCTGCTGCTGGAGTCCTGGTTCCGGCTGCGCCCCGCGCGGCGGCGGGCGGCCGGCGCGCCGCAGCTGCGCCACTGGGCGGTGCTGGCCATCATCTCGGCTCCGATGCTGGTCGGGCCGCCGATCTTCTCGCACGACGCCTACTCGTATGCCGCCCACGGCTGGCTGATCCACAACGGGCTGAACCCCTACCAGGTAGGGCCCGGCATCCTGCCCGGCTACTTCGCGGACCAGGTCGCCTGGGTGTGGCGTGAGACGACCGCCCCCTACGGCCCGCTCGCGCTGTGGATGAGCCACGGCATCGTGATCCTCGCCGGCTTCGACCCCTACCTGTCTGCCGTGCTGATGCGTGTGCCGGCGCTGATCGGGGTCATCCTGATCGGCGTCACGGTCCCGCGGATCGCCAAGCGCGTGGGCGTCGACCCCGCGGCGGCGAGCTGGTTCGCCGTCCTCAACCCCATCCTGGTCATCGACTTCATCGGCGGCGCACACAACGACGCGCAGATGACCGGGCTGATGCTGGCGGGCATCCTCGTCACGATGAAGATGCGCCGCTGGTGGCTGGGCGCGATCCTGGTCGGCGTCGCCGCCTCCATCAAGCAGCCGGCCTTCCTGGTGGCCGTAGCGCTGCCGTTCCTCGTCGCACCCTGGACGTCCTGGCGGCCCCGCGCCGTCGCGTGGGCCGCGCTGCGGGCCCTGTCGTCGCTGGCGGTCGCGGTGGCCGTGTTCGCCGCGATCTCGGTGGTCTCGGGGCTCGGTTTCGGGTGGATCAACGCCATCAACGTGCCCGGCATGGTCGACACGGTCTCCCCGTTCACGGTCGTCGGCTACCTGATCCAGTTCCCCGTCAACTGGATCACCGGCGACCCGACGGGCCGCGCCGCCGTCGTGGCGCTCAAGGGCATCGGCTCGGTGATGTCGGTGCTCGGCATCGTGCACTTCGCCTATCGGCACCTCGGCCGGCGGCCGCTGCACTTCCTGAGCTACTCGTTCATCTGGTTCGCGCTGTGCGTGCCGGCGCTGCACTCCTGGTATCTGCTGTGGGGCGCCGTCCTGCTGCCGATGACGAAGCCGTCGACCCGCGCGCTGCGGGGGGCCATCGTGGCCACCGTCGTGCTGCTCGGGTTCAACGCGATGAACTTCGGCATCCGCAACGGGGCGTGGATGATGGTGCTGATCCTGTTCGGCGCCGCCTACTGGACCATGCACACGCACGAGCTGAGCCAGCCGATGGACGCCGGCGGGGACGGTCCCCGGCCGCGCGAGAAGGATCAGTCGCCGACGGCGTAGTCCACGACGACGGGGCAGTGGTCCGAGATCCGTTCCTCGTAGCTGGCCTCGCGCCCGGAGAACGCGTGTGTCGCCGATCTGGCCAGCGAGGGGGAGGCCAGATGGTAGTCGATCCGCCAGCCCGCGTCGTTGGCGAAGGCCTGCCCGCGCCATGACCACCACGAGTACGGCCCGTCGGCGTCGGGGTGGAGCGCGCGGACCACGTCGACAAGGGTGCGGGGGCCCGTGATGGAGCCGAACCAGTCTCGCTCCTCGGGCAGGAAGCCCTCGGACTTCTGGTTGGTGCGCCAGTTGCGCAGGTCCTGCTTCGTGTGGGCGACGTTGAAGTCACCCATCACGACGAACTCGCGGCCCTCGGCGGCCGACCGTCGGCGGGAAACTGTCAGAAGCCGGGCCAGCCCTCGCATGAAGCGCATCTTGCGGTCGTACTTCTCCTGCGAGTTGTCCTCGTAGGGCCAGGCGGCCCCCTTCGGGAGGTACAGCGACGCGACGGTCAGCGGGGTGTCGGACAGGTCGACCTCGACGTAGCGGCCCTCTCTCGCGAACGGCGCGAGGTCGCGGCTCACGAGGCGGTCGACCTCGGTGTGTTCCCGGGCCCCGTGCGGGTCGATGGTCGTCACGGCCCCGCCGAGCGTCCTCACCGCGGTCGGGACCTGGCGGGTCAGGACCGCCACGCCGTTGCGGCCGGCCAGCGTGCCGGTGTCCAGCGTCGCGTGGTAGCCGGCGAAGGCCTCCAGCGGCAGGTCGTCGGCCCGGCAGCGGACCTCCTGCAGGGCGATGACGTCGGCGTTCGTCTGCGCCCACCAGGGGGCGAAGCCGCGCCGCAGCGCGGCCCGGATGCCGTTGACGTTGTGCGTGCCGATGCGCCTCACCAGGAGACCTCCAGTGTCGCGGCGGGCCAGGGATCGGTCGCCAGGCGGCCGTAGGTCAGCACGTCGACCCGCTGTCCGTCGATCAGGAACTTGCCCCGCTCCCGGCCTTCGCGGACGAATCCGGCCCGTCCCGCGACGTTGCCGGACAGCGGGTTGTCGGCCCGGTGACCGAGTTCGAGGCGCTCGCAGCCGCCTGCCGACAGCGCCCAGTTGGCGACCGCCGTCGCGCACGTCGAGGCCCAGCCGCGGCCGCGGTGCGACGCGTTGGTCCAGTACCAGAACCAGCCCACCCGATTGACCGTGTCGAGAGTCACGCACACCAGCCCGACGAGGCGGTCCCCGTCGCAGATGGCGAACGGGTGCTGGCGCTCGTCGTCGATCAGCCCCGACAGGTAGGCCTCGGCCTCAGCCAGCGACGTCACCGTGCCCTGGCGGGACATCGACGGGTCGGACCCGAAGGCATCGAGCGTGGCGGCCGCGTCGGAGAGTCGCACCGGCCGCAGGGTCAGCTGCGGATCTGTCATCAGGACCTGCCTGGGGATCGGGGCATGGAACACAGGCAGGCTAGCAGCGCGGGAACAACAGCGGTGTGGTTTGGGCAGGTCGCTACGATTTGAGAGCCTGCGAGACCCCACCCACACCTGGAGCCGTCATCGTGTCGACATCCCTTGAGCCACAGACCCCTCCCTCCTCATCCGCTCCGAAGCCGTGGGCGGCGAGCCCAGAGGAGGTGCTGGCATCCGTCGACTCGACCACCGACGGTCTCGCGGCGGCCGAGGTGGAGAAGCGCCTGGCGCGTGACGGCCGCAACGAGCTGCCCACGCCCAAGCCGGTCCCCGCCTGGCGTCGCCTGCTGTCGCAGTTCAACGACATCCTGATCTACATCCTGATCGCCGCGGCAGCTCTCAAGGCGTACTCGGGGGACTGGGTCGACTTCGCCGTCATCGCGGTCGTCATCCTCGCGACCGGCCTGATCGGTTTCATTCAGGAGGGCCGCGCCGCCTCCGCGCTCGCCAGCCTCCAGACCATGCAGTCGCTCGACGCGCAGGTGCTGCGCGACGGCACCTGGGGCGTCGTCGACGCGGCGACCATCGTGCCCGGCGACGTCATCCGCGTCCGCTCGGGTGACCGGGTTCCCGCCGACGTTCGCCTGCTGACCTCCTCGTCGCTGCAGGTCGACGAGGCGGCGCTGACCGGCGAGTCCGTGCCGGCGCAGAAGGAGCTCGAGCCCGTCGCGGCCGAGGCGGGCGTCGGCGACCGCTCCTCGATGCTGTTCTCCAGCACCATCATCACGGCCGGCACGGCCGAGGCAGTCGTCGTGTCGACGGGCGGCAACACAGAGATCGGCCGGATCTCCGCGCTGGTGGCGGACCAGGACAAGCTCGACACCCCACTGTCGCGGCAGCTCGCCAAGCTCGGCACGCAGCTGGCGATCCTCATCGGCGTGATGGCGGTAGTGATGCTCGCGATCGGCTACTTCGTGCACGACTTCCACGGCGACGAGCTGATCTCCGCAGCCATCGGCTTCGCCGTCGCGGCGGTCCCTGAGGGCCTGCCCGCGCTGGTGACCATCACGCTGGCGCTCGGCGTGCAGCAGATGGCCCGCCGCAACGCCATCACCCGCAAGATGGCCGCCGTCGAGACCCTCGGGTCCGTCACGACGATCTGCTCCGACAAGACCGGCACGCTGACCCAGAACGAGATGACCGCCCGCACGGTGCTGACCGCCGAGGGCCGCTACGTCGTCGAGGGCACCGGCTACCAGCCCAAGGGCCACGTCACCGACCCGCACGGGAAGCCCGCGACCCTGCCCGACCACCCGGACCTGGAGGCGCTTGTCATCGCCGCGGGAGCGGCCAACGACGCCCGTGTCGAGGAGACCGACGAGGGCTGGCGGGTCGTCGGGCAGCCCACCGAGGGCGCGCTCGACGTGCTCGCCACCAAGGCGGGCGCCGACATGGCCCACGTCACGCGGCTCGCCACCGTGCCCTTCGAGTCGGCCCACAAGTTCTCCGCCACCCTGGACGACGTCGCCTCCGGGGAGCGTCGGATCCACGTGCTGGGTGCCCCCGACCGGCTGCTCGACCGTTCGACCACGCAGCTGGGCGGCGGAGGCTCCACCGAGACGCTCGACCGCGGCTTCTGGGACGCCGGCATCGACGAGCTGTCCGAGCAGGGCCTGCGCGTCCTCGCCGCCGCCTCGCGCCCGGCCGACGGCGTCGAGGACCTGGCGCTCGACGACCTCGACACGGGACTGACCTTCCTGGGCCTGGTCGGCATCGTCGACCCGCCCCGACCTGAGGTCACGGATGCCATCTCGCTCGCGCACACGGCGGGCATCCGCGTGAAGATGATCACGGGCGACCACGCCGGCACCGCCGTCGCGATCTCCCGCGAGCTGGGCATCGCGCCGGCCGAGGGCGACGTGAAGGCGCTCACCGGCGCCGAGCTCGAGGCCATGAGCGACGACGAGCTCGCCGCGCAGGTCCGCGACGTCGACATCTACGCCCGCACCTCGCCCGAGCACAAGCTCCGCATCGTCAAGGCGCTGCAGACGCACGACGAGGTCGTCGCCATGACCGGCGACGGCGTCAACGACGCCCCGTCCATCACGCGCGCCGACGTCGGCGTCGCGATGGGCATCAAGGGCACGGAGGCCACCAAGGAGGCCGCCGACATCGTGCTGGCCGACGACAACTTCGCCACGATCGAGAGGGCCGTGGAGGAGGGGCGGCGGATCTACGACAACATCCGCAAGTCGGTGGTCTTCCTGCTGCCGACCAACGGCGGCCAGGGCCTCGTCATCCTCGTGGCCGTCCTGCTCGGCATGGCGCTGCCCCTGTCGCCGGTCCAGATCCTGTGGGTGAACCTCGTCACGGCGCTGACCCTGTCGTTGTCGCTGTCGAGCGAGCCCGCCGAGCCCGGCATCATGAGCCGCCCGCCGCGGTCCACCCAGGAACAGATCCTCTCGCCGAGGGCGCTGGCGCAGGTGCTGTGGTCGTCGGTCGCCATCGGTGGCGCCACGTTGCTGATGTTCATGCGCCAGAACGCCGTCGTCGACTACGACGTCGCGCAGACCGCCGCCGTGACCATGCTGGTCTTCGGCCAGATCGCCTTCCTGTTCAACTGCCGTTTCCTCAACACGTCGTCTCTGACGTGGCGGGTGCTCGTCGGCAACCGGGCGGTGTGGTTCTCGATCGCTGGGCTCATCGCCCTCCAGCTGGTCTTCATCCACGCGCCGTTCATGAACACCTGGTTCGGGTCCGCCGAGCTCGGCTGGGCGCAGTGGGGCCCGATCCTCGGCCTGTCGGTCGGCGTGTTCCTGTTCAACGAACTGGGCAAGTTCGTCATCAACCGCGTCGGTCGCCGCTGAGCATCCGCCCGGTCGGGTCGTTGAGCACTTCGACAAGCTCAGCACAGGCCTGGCGAGGCGCGCTGAATGCAGCGAAGGGACTCAGCCGGATCGCCGAGCATTTCGGCAAGCTCAGCACAGGCCTGGCGGGGTGCCCTGAGCGCAGCGAAGGGTAGGAGCCCAGGGGAGGGCAGAGCGGCGACAGCACCGAGCGTTGTCGGCCGCACCGAGCGAGGTCGGTGGCGTCCTCGGCGGCGGCGAGCCAGTCCAGGCTTGTTTGTCGAGCGGGCCGAGCCGCGGCCCCTCGCCTACGGTCGTGTCGGCTCGACTCCCACGCACAACAATGCCTATTTCGGCGTTGCTGCGCCTATATTGCAGCGGTCCCGGCATACGCATTCTTGTGCTGAAGAACGGGGCGGGGCCGTTGCAGCGGGCGGGGGGACCGGGCGGTGTGACGGTCCCCTGTCCGGCTCGACTCCCACGCACAACAATGCCTATTTCGGCGTTGCTGCGCCTATATTGCAGCGGCCCCGGAATAGGCATCGTTGTGCGGAGAAGGGGCGACGAGTTGGGGCAGGGTACGTGGGCGGGCGCAGGGAACTGGGGTAGGGGGTAGGGGACGGCGCTGGCCCCGGGGGGTCCGGCCGGGGGCCGGGGGCCGGCCGGGGGCAGGGGGTCGGCCGGAGGCAGGGGCTGCGGTCAGCTCTGGCCTGGGGTCGGCGCCGACCCGCCCCACCACCGCCGGCGCCAACGAGGTATCCCAGACGCCAAGGATATGCACAGACGCCAACGATAATCGCGCGAATATCGTTGGCGTCGGTGACTGTCGTTGGCGTCTGGGAAGGGGCCCGTCAGCGGTAGTTCACGAACTGGACGGCGAAGTCGTAGTCCTGCTCGGTGATCAGCTTCTGGACGGCCTGCAGGTCGTCGCGGCTCTTGGAGGAGACGCGCAGCTCTTCGCCCTGGATCTGCGCCTTCACGCCCTTGGGGCCCTCGTCGCGGATCAGCTTCGAGATCTTCTTCGCGTCCTCGGTCTTGATGCCCTGCTTGGTGGTCGCCGTGATCTTCCACAGCTTGCCGGACTGGCGCGGGTCGCCGGCATCCAGGGCCTTGAGCGAGACCCCCCGGCGGATCAGCTTGGTCTGGAAGACGTCGAGTACGGCCTTGACGCGCTCCTCGGAGACGGCCTGCATCTCGATGGCCTCGCCCGACCAGGCGATCCTCGCGTCGGTGTTCTTGAAGTCGAAGCGCTGGCCAACCTCGCGCGCGGCCTGGCCGAGCGCGTTGTCGACCTCCTGTCGGTCGACCTTGCTCACCACGTCGAAAGAGCTGTCAGAAGCCATGGTTCATCCTCCCGGGATCGTGCGTCGGGGCCCATTCTGCCAGGGGCGGGCGACCTCCGCGTCGACGAGGACGGTGGTCGACGCGCCCGCTTTGCGGCCCCTGCGGGAGCCCTGCTAAGGTTGTGCGTCGCCGGGGAAACCTGGCTTGGCAGGTTGCCCGAGTGGCCAAAGGGAGCGGTCTGTAAAACCGTCGGCGTAGTCCTACGTTGGTTCAAATCCAACACCTGCCACCAGGCCCCGGATCGGATGGATTCGGGGCCTGAGTCATTTCCGTCCGAGGAAAGGGGCCAACGATGGCCACCCCGCACATCTCCTGCGAGCCCGGCGACATCGCACCGCTCGTCATCATGCCCGGCGACCCGAAGCGTGCCGAGCGCATCGCGAGGACGCGCATGGACGACGCCCGCCTCGTCTCCGACGTCCGGGGCATCGGCGCCTGGACCGGCACCGTCGACGGCGTACCCATGACCGCCATGGCTTCCGGCATGGGCGTTCCCTCGCTGTCGATCTACGCCACCGAGCTCTTCACGCAGTACGGCGTGCGACGGATCTGCCGTGTCGGCACCTGCGGCGGCATCTCCTCGAAGGTCAAGGTGTCCGACGTCATCATCGCGTCGGCCGCGCACACGAACTCCGCGGTCGCGACCATCGACCTGCCCGGCGTGACCCTGTCGCTGGCCCCGAGCTTCGACATGCTGCGCGGCGCCGTCGACCAGGCGCGGGCCGGCGGATCGACCGTCCATGTCGGGCCGGTCTTCACCAGCGACTTCTTCTACAGTTCCCGCATGGACATCGTGCCCGCCCTCGACAGGCTCGGCACCCTCGGCGTCGAGATGGAGGCCGCCGGCCTGTACGCCTGCGCCGCCGCGAACGGGGGAGAGGCGTTGGCCGTGATGACCGTGTCCGACCACCTCAAGGACGGGTCCGGGGATCTGAGCGCCGAACAGCGCGAGACCCTGTTCCAGACGGCACGGGAGGCCGCGATCGCCGGCCTGAAGGCGTAGCAGGACCCCGATTTGGACCGCCGCGCAAACTCGTGTAAGTTTGTGCGTCGGCTGGCCCCTATAGCTCAGTAGGCAGAGCGTCTCCATGGTAAGGAGAAGGTCTGCGGTTCGATTCCGCATGGGGGCTCTGTTCCAGCCCGACCTCGGCCGGGAAGGAACGTCGACGGGGTAGCTCAGTCGGTAGAGCAAGCGGCTCATAATCGCTGTGTCGCGGGTTCAAGTCCCGCCCTCGTCACCGTCAGTGTCAACCGAGCGCTCAGCGCGACGCATAGCGAAGGAATGTGAAATGGCCAAGAAGGGCGGGGACATTCGTCCCAAGATCACGCTTGCCTGCACTGAGTGCAAGGAGCGCAACTACATCACCAAGAAGAACCGCCGCAACGATCCCGATCGTCTCGAGCTCAGCAAGTTCTGCCCGCGCTGCCGCCAGCACCAGGTGCACCGCGAGACCCGCTGATCACAGTCTTCCGAGAACGGCCGTCCCTGTCGGGGCGGCCGTTTCGCATGCCCGGCGGCCGGCGTTGGGCGAACCTGCCGGCCGCATTAGGCTGGCACCCATGCCGATCACAGCCGAGCACGTGGGCCGTACCTACCCCGACGCCCCCGTCTACGAGGTCAGCCGCGCCAAGATCGCGGAGTTCGCCCGAGCCCTGGGCGACGACAACCCCGCCTACTTCGCCGACAGCCCCATCGCCCCGCCTACGTTCGCCGCGGTCATCGCCGCGCACGCCTGGGAGGCGCTGTTCGGCGACCCGGAGCTCGGCCTGGCCCTCAACCGCACGGTGCACGCCGACCAGTCCTTCGTGTTCCACCGGCCCCTGGCCGCCGGTGACGACGTGGTCGCGAAGCTCACGATCGAGAAGGTCCGCAACCGCGGCCCGCTCGACATCGTCACGATCCTCGTCGAGCTCGTGGTCGACGGCGCAACGGCCGGCGAGGCCCGCTCCACCCTCATGCACACCCGGGAGACCGCCCATGCCTGACATCGCCATCGGCGACGCGCTGCCCGAGCTGCGCGTCAACGTCACCCGCTCGACGGTCGTGCGCTACTCCGGCGCGTCGACGGACTTCAACGAGATCCACTTCTCCGAGCGCCACGCGCTCGCCCTCGGCCTGCCGGGGGTGTTGGCCCACGGCATGTTCACGATGGGAGCGGGGCTGAGGATCGTCACCGACTGGATCGGCGACCCCGCCCGCGTCCAGAGCTACCAGGTCCGCTTCACGCGCCCCGTCGTCGTGCCCGACACCGACGAGGGCACCGACATCGTCTACACCGCCTCGGTCACCGACATCGCCGACGGCATCGCCAAGGTCGCCATCACGGCCACCCGCGGCGACGAGGCAGTGCTCGGCGCCGCCCGCGCGGAGGTGCGCGTTGATTGAGCCCTTCGCCACCGACGGCACGGCCTGCGCAGTCGAGAGCGTCACGCTGCCCGGCGCCGAGGCGCCCGTCAGCGACTCGCTGCTGCTCGCCGACCACACGACGCTGAGGGTCGGGGGACCCGCCGACCGGCTGGTCGTCGCCCGCACCGAGGCAGAACTCATCGCCGCGGTCGGCGACTGCGACCTCCGCGGCGAGCCCGTGCTGGTCGTCGGCGGGGGGTCGAACCTGCTCGTGGCCGACGAGGGCTTCCGAGGCACGGTCGTCGTCGTCGCCACGCGCGGCATCGCTGCCGACGTCTCCTACTGCGGAGGTGCCGCCGTCAAGGTCGCCGCCGGCGAGAACTGGGACGACTTCGTAGCCGAGTCCATCCGCCAGGAGTGGAGCGGCATCGCGGCCCTGTCCGGCATCCCCGGCAGCGTCGGCGCGACCCCGATCCAGAACGTCGGCGCCTACGGCTCCGAGGTCGCCCACGTCGTCACCTCGGTGCGCACCTGGGACCGCCAGGACCGCACGCAGCGGACCTTCCCGCTGGTCGACTGCGGCTTCGCCTACCGGACGTCGCGCTTCAAGCAGAACCCCGGCCGCTACCTCGTGCTCGAGGTCGGCTACCAGTTCCCGCTCGGCGACCTCGACGCGCCCGTCGCCTACGCCGAGCTCGCCCGGACGCTCGACGTCGAGGTGGGCACCCGGGTCAAGGGCTCGGCCGTCCGCGAGGCGGTCCTCGGCCTCAGGCGCGGCAAGGGCATGGTGCTCGACGCCGCCGACCACGACACCTGGAGCGCTGGCAGCTTCTTCACCAACCCGATCCTGACCCCCGAGGAGGCCGGCAACCTCCCGGACGACGCGCCCCGCTTCCCGGCGGGCGACGGCCGGGTCAAGTCGAGCGCCGCCTGGCTGATCCAGCACGCGGGCTTCGGCAAGGGCTTCGGATCAGGTGCCGCCGGGCTGTCGACCAAGCACGTGCTCGCGCTCACCAACCGCGGGGGAGCCGCGGCGGCCGATCTCGTCGCTCTGGCCCGCGAGGTGCGCGACGGCGTGGCGGAGCGCTTCGGGGTGAACCTCGACCCCGAGGTGAACCTTGTGGGCACCTCCCTGTGACAACCTCAAGTACCGGTTGAGAGGGCGGTGCCGGAAACTGGCAGGTGGCTCGGGGCGCTGGTTAGCCTCCGCGAGGAGCATTGTCGATCCCGGAGGACCCCCATGCGCTTTCGCCCGCTGAAGATCCTGCTGGCCACCACACTCGTGGCCGGCGCCATCGTCGCCCTGCCGAACATCTCGGCGCCGGAGGAGGCCGACGCCTCCACGCAGACCGACTTCATCGCGAAGCTGGTCAAGGGGGCCCAGACGAACGAGAAGAACACTGGTATCCCTGCCTCGGTGACCATCGGGATGGCGGCCCTGGAGTCGGGCTGGGGGCGCTCGACCATGGCCACGACCGTGCCGGCCACGAAGACCGCCGACGGCAAGAAGTACACCGTCAACACGCTGTTCAACATCAAGTGCGGCACCACTGCGTCGCCCTACCAGACCGGCTGCGTGCCGATGAAGGTCAACGAGTACACCTCGGGCGGCAAGGAGTACTACACCGTCTCCAAGTTCCGCACGTACTCCAGCTGGACCAACTCCATGCTCGACTACGGCCGACTCCTGACGTCCGCGTCGCGCTACTCCGCGGCGTTCTCGTACACCAAGTACCCGGACCAGTTCGTCACCGAGGTCCGCAAGGGCGGCTACGCAACCGACCCGAACTACGCCACCAAGGTGATCAGCATCATGGCGTCGTACAACCTGTACCAGTACAACGTGAACGGTGGTAAGGCCGGCTACCCCTGGAAGACCGCCCAGACCAGCAAGACCTACCCGACCACCGCGATCGGGGCCACCGGCCCGACGGTGAAGACCCTCCAGCGGCTGATCAACCTGCGCACCGGCACGAGCCTGACGATCGACGGGGGCTTCGGCACCGCGACGCAGAACGCGGTCAGGCAGTTCCAGGCCATCAACCACCTCACGGTCGACGGCAAGGCCGGAGACCAGACCTGGGCGGCGCTCGTCGGCACGGTCAGGAGCGGCAACACCGGCCGCCTCGTCGAGGTCATGCAGTACGAGCTGAGGTACGAGGGCTACCCGCTGACGGCCAACAAGAAGTTCGACGCCGCGACCCTGGCCGTGGTCCAGACCTACCAGCAGGCCAAGGGTCTGACCGTCGACGGTGTCGTCGGCACCAAGACGTGGGCGAAGCTCCTCAAGACGACCACGCAGCTGACGTCCCCGCCCACCAGCACGACCGTCTCGCCCCCGAGCACCACGACGGTGAGCTACAAGAGCCTCAAGGAGGGCGACACTGGGTCGACGGTGAAGACCCTCCAGCGCCTCCTCAACGCCCGGGCCGGGACGAAGATCGCCATCGACGGGCTCTACGGCACCACGACCGTCGCGGGCGTGAAGAAGTTCCAGAAGGCCAAGGGACTCACGCAGACCGGGACGATGAGCAACGCCACCTGGAAGGCGCTGCTGCCGTCGCTCAAGAAGGGCGCAACCGGTACCCAGGTCAAGATCCTGCAGTACGAGCTGCGGTACTCCGGCTTCCTGACGACGATCAACGGCAGGTTCGACACCACGACCGTCAACGCCATGAAGAGCTACCAGAAGGTCAAGAAGATCTCGACCACCGGCGGCACCGGCCCCCGCACCTGGGCGGCGCTGCTGGCGACCAACTCCTCGGTCTCCGTGTTCCCCGAGCTCGAGCGCGGCGACCGCGGCAACGACGTCCGCACGCTCCAGCGGCTCCTCAACGCGCGCGCCGGCGCCAAGCTCACCGTCGACGGGATCTTCGGGACCGGCACACAGAGCGCGGTGAAGAAGTACCAGAAGGAGAAGAAGCTCAGCCAGACCGGCATCGTCGACACGAACACCTGGAGCAAGCTCGCGCCCACCCTCAAGAAGGGCAGCACCAACTCCGGGGCGGTCAAGGCCCTGCAGTACGAGCTGCGCTACGCCGGGTACAGCATCTCCGCGACGGGGAAGTTCGACACTGCCACCATCACCGCCGTGAAGAAGTACCAGAGCGCGAAGAAGCTCTCGGCCAGCGGCACCGTCGGTGTGACCATGTGGAAGAAGCTGCTCGGCTGAGCCCCGGGGGACGTCAGGAGTCCTGTGCGTCGATGAGCGCACAGGCCCCGACGAAGCCCGCCGCGTAGGTCCGGGCCGCGAGGCGCAGCGTCTCGCGCCCG
Source organism: Tessaracoccus palaemonis (assembly GCF_019316905.1). Classification (NCBI taxonomy): domain Bacteria; kingdom Bacillati; phylum Actinomycetota; class Actinomycetes; order Propionibacteriales; family Propionibacteriaceae; genus Tessaracoccus; species Tessaracoccus palaemonis. The sequence goes on along the minus strand of NZ_CP079216.1, from coordinate 2,320,427 downwards.
GGCAGGTAGGCGCCCTGATGCAGGCCCGCGCCGGAGATGCGACCGGTGCCGACGAAGCACATCAGCGACGCCGTCTCGGGCCCGTACTCGGCGAAGTCGTCCGAGCCGCAGGAGCGGAAGGGCGTCTCGGCCACCGTGATGCCGGCCCGCACCAGCTGCGGATCGACCCGGTGTACGAGCGACGGGTCGTTGACCAGCGCGGGGCCGCCGTCCATGATCCGGGCGGTGGCCACGGCCCCGCGGCTGGCCGCGATCGACTCGGCGGCCAGCACGATCGCCTGCTGCAGCTGCAGTCGGTCGGCGTCGTGGAAGCTGCGGATGGACCCCCTCGCCCTCGCCTCTCCGGGGATGACGTTCGGCGCGGTCCCCGCGGAGATCTCCCCGAAGGACACGACGCAGGGGTGGATCGGGTTGATGATCCGCGACGGCAGCGACGACAGGGCGTCGATGATCGCGGCCAGCGTGGTGATGGGGTCGACGGCCAGGTGCGGGTAGGCGCCGTGCCCCGACTGGCCGCGCACGACGATCTCGAACGCGTCGAAGGCCGCGTTGACTGCCCCGGCCCCCGTCGACACCACGCCTGGGGTCACCTGCGGCTGGACGTGGACGCCGAGCATGGCCTCCACCTCCTGCTCGCCCAGCAGGCCCGACGCCACGACGTCGGTCGCGCCGGGCGTGGTCGCCTCCTCGCGGGGCTGCAGGACGGGCAGCATGGCGTGCGGCAGCTCAAGGTCGCGGGCCGCCGTCAGGAGGGCCCACAGGCCGGCCATGTGGATGTCGTGGCCGCAGGCGTGCATGATCCCGTGCCGCTGCGAGCGCCACTCGACGGTGGTGGCCTCGAGCACAGGCAGGGCGTCCATCTCGGCCCTGAGCCCGACGGCGGAGCCGGCCGGGCCGGTCCTGGCCCACGCGCCGGTGTGCGCGACGGAGGACCAGTCGAGCCACGGCGTCGCGGCCATGAACAGGTCGCGGGTCGGCTCCTCCTCGCCGCTGAGCTGCGGGTCGGCGTGGATGGCGCGCCGCAGCTCGGCGGCCTCCGGAAGCGCCTTCTCGATGCCGGCGACCAGGTCCTTCAGCAGCGACTCGCTCATGCCCGGAGCCTATAGGGTGGCAGGATGCCCCGCCCCGAACCGACGTCCCGCGTCTCGACGCCCGGGCCGCCGGCGTTCTGGCGGCTGCTGCCCTACACGCGCCCCTACGGGTGGCAGTTCGCGGTCTCCTTCGTGCTCGCGCCCGTCCAGGTGCTCGCGACCATCGGCATCCCGCTGCTGCTCGGCGCGGCGGTCGACGGCCCGATGAGCCGCGGCGACCTCCCCGGGCTCCTCTGGTTCGCGCTGGCGCTGCTGGGGCTCGGGGCCGCCGAGGCGTTCTGCTCGTTCCTGCGCCGCTGGGTGATGGTCCGGGCCACGTCGCACCTCGAGGCGGACATCCGCGTCGACCTGTTCGACCGCCTGCAGCGCCTGCCACTCGGATTCCACAAGGCATGGGAGTCCGGCCAGCTGCTGTCCAGGTCCATGAGCGACCTCGGCGTCATCCGACGCTTCCTGTCCTTCGGCCTGGTGGTTCTGCTGATGAGCAGCGTCCAGATCGTCGTGGTCGTCGGCATCATGCTCGCCACGCTGTGGCACGTCGGGCTGGCCGTCCTGGTCCTCGTCGTCCCCGTCGTGGTCGCCGCATACCAGCTGATGTCGCGCTTCGGCGTCGTGTCGCGCCGGCTGCAGGATCTGACGGGCGACGTAGCCTCGTCCGCTGAGGAGTCGCTGCACGGCGTCAGGGTCATCCGCTCCTTCGGCCGCGCCCGGTACGCCGGCCGCTCCTTCGACCGGCGGGCCCTGGCCCTGCGCGACGCCGGGGTCGCGCGCATGGACCTCGCGGCGGTGTCGTGGACGCTGATGGAGGTGTTCCCGTCCGTTCTCCTGCTCGTCGTCCTGATCGGCGTGAGCTTCGGCGTGGCCGGCGGCGTCCTGAGCCTCGGCGCCGCCGTCACCTTCGTGACCCTGCTCCTGTCGCTGTCCTGGCCGATCGCGAGCCTCGGGTTCCTGCTGTCCTTCGCACGCGAGGCGGCCACCGCGGCCGACCGCATCGTCGAGGTGTTCGACGCGCCGCTGACGATCGTCTCCGGCCAGGAGACGATCCCGGAGCCACGCGGCAGGCTCGAGCTGCGCGGCGTCAGCTACACGTTCCCGGACGCCGACGAGCCCACGCTGGACGAGCTCAACCTGGTGATCGAGCCGGGGGAGACCGTGGCCCTGGTAGGCGGCACCGGGTCCGGCAAGTCGACGCTCGTCTCCCTGATCCCGCGCCTGGTCGACGTCACCGCCGGGCAGGTCCTGATCGACGGCGTCGACGTCCGGGACCTCGACCTCGCCCAGCTCCGCAGCCTCATCGGCACGGCCTTCGAGGACCCGATCCTGTTCTCCATGTCAGCCCGCGAGAACCTCACCCTCGGCCGGCCGGACGCGAGCGAGGAGGACATCGCCGACGCGATCCGCGTGGCCCACGCCGAGTTCGTCCACGACCTCCCCTGGGGGCTGGAGACCCGGCTGGGGGAGCAGGGGATGAGCCTGTCGGGCGGCCAGCGGCAACGCCTCGCCCTGGCCCGTGCCATCCTCGTCTCGCCCCGGATCCTGGTGCTCGACGACACCCTCAGCGCCCTCGACATCCACACCGAGGTCGAGGTGGAGGAGGCGCTCAGGTCGACGCTGGTCGGCGTCACGGGGCTGGTCGTCGCCCACCGAGCGTCGACGGTGCTGCTGGCGGACCGCGTCGCCATGCTCGTCGGCGGCCGCATCGCCCACGTCGGCACTCACGCCGACCTGCTCAGGGACGTGCCGGAGTACCGGGAGCTGCTAAGTGCCGACTACTCGATCGCGTTGGGGGAGGAGAAGCGATGACCGCCCCCGACACCGCAGCCCCCGACCAGTGGCGAGGCGTGAAGGACGAGAGCCAGCCCGAGCGCGACGCCGCCGGCGGCCTGCGCGGCCCGTCGCGGCGCCTCCTGAAGGAGCTCCTGCGCCCGTGGCGCGGCGCGATCGCCGTCCTCACGCTCGTGGTCATCCTGCAGGCCGGGGCTCAGCTCCTGATCCCCGTGCTCGTCGGCCGCGTGCTGGACCACGGGCTGACCGGCGGCGGGCGGGAGCTGTGGGGGCCGCTCGCGCTCATGGCGGCCGCGATCGTCGTGCAGACCGTGACGCGCGTGACCTTCCTCCGCCGCTCCGGCCGGGTGGGCAACGAGATCCTCCTGGAACTCCGGCGGCGCCTGTTCGCGCAGTTCCAACGCCAGGACATCGCCTTCCACGACCGGTACACCTCGGGCCGGGCCGTCTCGCGCATCACGAGCGACGTCGAGTCCGTGCAGGAGCTCGTCATGGAGGGCCTCGACACCGTCGTCATCGCCGTCCTGACCATCGTGGGCGCCAGCGCCATCATGATCGGGCTCGACTGGAGGCTCGCGCTGTTCGCGTTCGCCTCCTACCCTCCGCTGGCCTTTCTGATGCGCTGGTTCGCCCGCGCCTCCACCCGGGCCTTCCGGTCGGTACGCACGAGGTCCGCGCTGGTCATCGTGCAGTTCATCGAGACCATGACCGGCATCAAGGCCGTCCAGGCCTTCCGCCGGGAGGCGCGCTCCGCGCAGATCTACGACGCCGTGGCGGTCGACTACCGCGACGCCAACGTGCGCGCCTTCCGGGTCTTCGCCAGGGCCATGCCGGGCATCCAGTTCGTGGGCAACCTCGGCGTCGTGCTCGTCGTGCTCGGCGGCGGGTGGCTCGTGATCGGCGGCGACGTCAGCGTCGGCACCATGGCGGCGTTCGTGCTCTACGTCCGCATGTTCTTCGACCCCATGCAGGATCTGAGCCAGTTCATCTCGACTCTCCAGTCCGCGCTCACCGGTCTGGAGAAGATCGCCGGCGTGCTGGCCGAGCCCGCGCACGTCGCGGACCCGGAGGACCCCGTCGATCCGGGGCCCGTGGCGGGCCGCGTGACTCTCGACGACGTCTCGTTCGGGTACCTCGACGACGTGACGGTGCTGCCGGGCCTCGACCTCGACATCCCGGCCGGGCAGTCGCTCGCACTGGTCGGCACCACGGGCGCGGGGAAGACGACCATCGCGAAGCTCGTCGCCCGGTTCTACGATCCGCAGGCGGGGGCCGTGCGTCTCGACGGGCACGACCTGCGCACCCTCGACGACGCGACGCTGCGCCGCAACGTCACGCTGGTGACGCAGGAGAACTTCATCTTCGCCGGCACCATCGCCGACAACATCGCGTTCGGGAGGCCGGACGCGAGCCGCGGCGAGATCGAGCGGGCCGCCCATGTCGTCGGTGCCCATACGTTCATCGAGGCGATGCGCGACGGCTACGACACAGACACGGGCAAGCGCGGCTCGCGGCTGTCGGCGGGGCAGCGGCAGCTGATCGCCTTCGCCCGCGTCATCCTGGCAGACCCGCGCGTGCTGATCCTCGACGAGGCGACCAGCTCCCTGGACATCCCCACCGAGCGGCTCGTGCAGGCGGCACTGTCGACGATCCTGGCCGACCGGACGGCGATCATCATCGCCCACCGGCTCTCGACCGTCGAGATCGCCGACCGCGTCGTCGTCCTCCAGCACGGCACGGTCGTGGAGGACGGGAGCCCGGCCGACCTGGTCGCCGGCGACGGCGAGTTCGCCTCGCTGCACAGGGCCTGGGTCTCGTCCCTGGCCTGACCTGGACCCTCAGTTCGACTCAGCGGGCGATAGCGCCTATAGTGGAACAGGTCCGACACGGTCTGTCCCCGCGGTGTGCGCTCGCGAGAGCGTCGAGAGGGGCCCGGAAAGCGTCGGCGAAGGGTAGTAGCTCAACTGGCAGAGCAGCGGTCTCCAAAACCGCAGGTTGGGGGTTCGAGTCCCTCCTGCCCTGCGAGGTGGCCGGGTAGTCCGGCCGCCCCACATGCGCCTTTTGACCCTGCGGGGTCAGGGGCATTTTGTTTGTCGAGCGAAGGGATGCAGCGTGAGCGAGAAGTCGCGCGACGAGCTGGACCGCGAAGAGGTCGCGGAAACCGGCGAGCCGGACGCTGCCGTCGAGGAATCCGCTGAGGAGACCGACGAGGTCGCGACGGATCGGCTCGACGCACCCGAGGAGCTCGCAGAGGACGACGAGCGGGGGGCCGAGACCTCCGCGATCGTCCGCAAGACGGCCAAGGCCCCGGTCCGCAAGAAGGACCGTCCCACGCCCAAGCGTGAGGACGCCAAGGACGACGAGGACCCGTACAAGGCCAAGAACCCCGCGCATTTCGCCCGCCAGAGCGCCGGCGAGTTGAAGCGCGTCGTGTGGCCCACGTGGCCGCAGACGCTGACGATGTTCGGCGCCGTGCTGGTGTTCGTGCTGATCATGATCGCGATCGTCGGCGTGCTGGACCTCGCCTTCGGCTGGTCGCTACTGAAGCTGTTTGGGAGCTGATCCATGACTGACAACAACGACTTCGAGATCGACCTCGGCAGCGTCGACGAGACGCCCGCCGAGGACTTCGAGATCGACCTGGGCGCGCTCACCGCGCCCGACACCCAGGACGAGGAAGCCCCCGTCGAGCTGGCCGAGGACGTCGACGCCGAGGAGGCGGCCGAGGCCGCCGACCAGGACGACGCCGTCGCCGCCGCACTCGAGGAGCTGCGCACCGACCTGGAGTCCAAGTTCGGCGAGTGGTACGTCATCCACACGTACTCGGGCATGGAGAACCGCGTCAAGCAGAACGTCGACTCCCGCGCCCAGACCCTCAACATGGAGGACTACATCTTCGAGACCGTGGTCCCCACCGAAGAGGTCGTCGAGATCCGCAACAACACACGCAAGACGGTCACCCGCTGCGTGCTGCCCGGCTACGTCCTCATCCGGATGGACCTGACGAACGAATCGTGGAGCGTCGTTCGCCAGACCCCGTCCGTCACCGGCTTCGTCGGCAACGGCCAGGACCCCGTGCCGCTGTCCATCGACGAGGTCGTCCACATGCTTACCCCCTCCGTCGTCGCGAAGGTGAACGCCGCCCAGGCGACCACCCAGGCGACGCGGAAGAGGAAGGTCGAGGTTGTCGACTTCACCGTCGGCGACTCCGTCATGGTCGTCGACGGCCCCTTCGCAGGGGTGCACGCGACGATCACCGAGATCAACGCCAACTCTCAGCGGCTCAGGGCTCTCGTCGAGATCCTCGGCCGGGAGACCCCCGTCGACCTGGAATTCAAGCAGGTCGAGAAGGTCGTCTAAGATAGTGCGTTGCGCCCGGGCAACCGGGCTCATCCATCCATTCAGGTAAAGGACCCATCCATGCCTCCCAAGAAGAAGGTCGCGGCTCTCGTCAAGGTCGCGCTCCAGGCTGGCGCAGCCACTCCTGCCCCGCCCGTCGGTACCGCCCTCGGTCCGCACGGCGTCAACATCATGGAGTTCGTCAAGGCGTACAACGCCCAGACCGAATCCCAGCGCGGCAACGTCATCCCCGTCGAGATCACCATCTACGAGGACCGCACGTTCACCTTCATCACGAAGACCCCGCCGGCGGCGGAGCTCATCAAGAAGGCCGCTGGCATCGCCTCCGGTGCGGCCAACCCGCTCACCACCAAGGTCGGCAAGCTGACCAAGGACCAGGTGCGCGAGATCGCCACGACCAAGCTCCCCGACCTCAACGCCAACGACGTCGAGGCCGCCATGAAGATCATCGAGGGAACCGCCCGCTCCATGGGCGTCACCACCGACTGATCATCCCCCCAACATCCGTGGCAGGGGAGTGCTCCCCACACCACAACTGGTGCACCGGGCCAGTTCCCGGTCAGAGTTAGGAACCAGCATGAAGCACAGCAAGGGATACAACGCGGCTGCCGACAAGCGTGACGCCGCCCAGTCCTACAGCCCCGAAGAGGCCGTGAGCCTCATCAAGCAGATGGCGACCGCCAAGTTCGACGAGACCATCGATGTCGCCGTCCGACTGGGCGTCGACCCCCGTAAGGCCGACCAGATGGTCCGCGGCACGGTCAATCTCCCCCACGGCACTGGCAAGACGGCTCGGGTCCTCGTCTTCGCCGCCGGTGACAAGGCGGAGGCCGCCCGCGCCGCTGGCGCTGACGAGGTCGGCGCCGACGAGCTGATCGAGAAGGTGGCCGGCGGCTACCTCGACTTCGACGCCGTCGTCGCGACCCCCGACATGATGGGCAAGGTCGGTCGCCTCGGCCGCGTCCTCGGCCCCCGTGGCCTGATGCCGAACCCCAAGACCGGCACCGTGACCATGGACACCGCCAAGGCCGTCACCGACATCAAGGGCGGCAAGATCGAGTTCCGCATCGACCGCCACGCGAACCTCCAGTTCGTCATCGGCAAGGCTTCCTTCACGGCGGAGCAGCTGGCCGAGAACTACTACTCGGTCCTCGACGAGATCCTGCGTCTCAAGCCGACCGCCTCGAAGGGTCGCTACGTCCGCAAGATCGCCGTCTCCGGCACCATGAGCCCGAGCGTCCTCGTCGACGTGACGGTCACCAAGCCGGCCGAGTGATCCCGCGCCGGTCTGACGACCGGCCGTGACGCAGGGGGAGACCCCGCCGTCGGGCGGCCTCGCACAGTCGAGGGGCCCCGCCAGAGCTGCCAGTGGGCGGCCACCTGATCAAGGTGGCCGCCCACTGTCGCGTTCCTCCACGAAAATCGGTCAGTGGTCGATTCTCCTCGGTCCGGCGACGACTATCGCCCACTGCCCTGTCGCCCCAGCTGGTCGGGCGGCTCCGGAAAATCGGTCAGTGGTCGATTCTCCTTGTGAAGTCTCATACCTTCGTGGACGGTTGTGTCTCACAGCTTCGTTGACAGATGTGTCTCGACCTTCGTGGACAGTTGGTGTTGACGGTTCTGTCTCACGGTTTCGTGGACAGTTGCGGGTGCCCGCGGTGAGGGTCGGGCCATGGCTGCTCGTATCGACGCTCGTGTTCGTCAACGGATCATCAACTTCCCTGACAGTCCTCGTAGGGGCGAGGTCACCAGGTTCTGCCGGGAGCACGGCATCTCTCGCGCGGAGTTCTATAAGGTCCGGTCCCGGGCCGCCGACGAGGGCAGACTCGCAGCAGTGGCTCCTCGGCAGCCGATCGCCAGGTCCGTGGCGCGACGCACCAGCGACGAGATCGAGACGATCGCGTTGCAGGTCCGCGCCCAGCTGAAGCGGGAAGGCTGGGACCACGGCCCACTGTCCGTGGCGGCCGCGATGCGGCGTCAGGGGATCGACCCGCCGTCCAGGGCCACCCTGGCCAGGATCTTCACCCGCCATGGGGTGGTGCGTCCGGAGCCAGCGAAACGTCCCCGGGCGTCGTATCGCCGGTTCCGTTACCCGGACCCGAACGGCTGCTGGCAGCTCGACGGAGTCGAGATCGTTCTCGACGACGAGGCCGGGTCGAGACGATGCGTACTCCAGGTCGAGGACGACCACTCCCGATTCATCCTCGCCTCTCACGTCGCCCTGGCGGAGACCAGTCAGGCAGCGATCATCGTTGTCGCGGCGGCGATCGGTCACCATGGCGCTCCGGCTCGATTCCTGACCGACAACGGGACCGCGTTCAACCAGTCCCGCCGCGGCAGGACCTCCCAGCTCGAGGCGTTCCTTCAACGCCAGGGCGTCGAGCCGATCACCGGCCGACCCGGCAAACCCACTACCCAGGGCAAGAGCGAACGCCTGCATCAGACGTTCCAGAACTTCCTCGACGCGCACCGCCCGATCCGCACCCAGGACCGACTCGCAGAACTCGCCGACCAGTTCGCCCAGTACTACAACACCCAGCGGGCCCACCAGGCACTGGACCCCGACCAGACTCCCGCTGACGCCTACCAGTCCCGCCCGAAAGCCCTTCCCGGCCCACCGACACCACCCCCGCCAGCCACCCCTGCGACAGGCCGACGAACCGTGAAGTCCGGCATCACCCGCCGTCTGAAGGGTGAACGCCCCGTCACCGACGCCAACGACGCCCGCTGGGCCGACCGCCTGGTCTCCCGGAACGGCCGCATCCACATCTGCAACGCGAAGATCTACGTCGGTGCACGCCACATCGGCGAAACACTCCACATCATGTTCAACGCCACCACCATCGAGATCTTCGACATCAACGGCGTCCTGATCGGCACGACACCACACCCCGGCCCAGTCACCACCGGCACCACCCGACTGCTCACAATCAGCCCCAGAACCCCACCAGTCACCGTGAGACATAACCGTCAACAAGCCACTGAGACACAACCGTCTACGAAGCACTGAGACATGACATGGTCGATTCTCCTCGGTCCGGCGACGACTATCGCCCACTGCCCTGTCGCCCCAGCTGGTCGGGCGGCTCCGGAAAATCGGTCAGTGGTCGATTCTCCTCGGTCCGGGGACGAGTTTCGCCCACAGCCCCGCGGCGGGTCTGCCGATCACGACGCGACGGTGCACCGCGGCCCGCAGCGGCGGGGGAGTCCCGACCCACCGACCCCAGCCCAACCGCGCGTCGCAAGGACCTGGCCGATGAGTCGGGCCACGTGACACGGTCGCAGCACGACGTCGTGCCATCCGAACCGCAGCGTCGTGAGACCGAGGACTGCGTGCCGGTTGTCACGGTCGGCGTCGCGCCACTTTGCCTCGCCCTCATGTCCGACCCGCCCGTCCAGTTCGTAGAGCACGCGATGGACGTCGTCCAGCACATCGCTGCGCGTCCCGTCGGAGACGCTGACCTGCCGCGCGCCCTCCGGCAGGAGGTGGGCGCGCTGAACCTGATGCAGGAAGTGACTCTCCAGAGTGCTCTCGACGCCGGCCTCGAGCTCCGGCAGCAGCTGGAGAACCAGCGCCCTGTGACGGAGGTTGGCCATGGTGAGGGCGCACTCCCGCAGGCGCGCAGGGTGTGTGATGCGCCGACGCAGTGCGTTCGTCAACAGCCCGAGAACCTCGCGCGCTGGCACCTCGGCGCAGGCGTCAAGGATGGCGTCCTCGGTACGGAGGCGGGGTAGGTCGTCGACGCTGGGGCGTGGCCCGCGGCGGAAGTCCCACGGGCCGGCGGTGCGGTACCGGTCCGCCCAGACAGTGATCCGCGATGGCTGGGGACAGATGCCGATCAGGTGCGCGGCCGCCAGCCCACCGACGGCCGCACCGTCGCCGCCCCGAAGGACCCCGGCCCAGCAGAGCGTCTCGAACGTGACCGGCCGCTCCGCGGTGTACACACCCTGGCCGAGCCGGGTCCAGTTGCCGCTCCGGAGCTGTCGGTCCAGAAGTGTCTGGGTGCAGCCGCTGGCGAGGACCTGCTGACGCGAGAAGGCGCCGGCCTGTGCGGCCGAGGCGACGGCGAGGGACTCAGGGATGGGCGATGTGGGTTTCATGCCTCCGTGATGGCCGATTTCAGCCGATCCGCTCCACGATCCTCGGCCCTGGGGACAGGCGGTGGGCGGGTTTCGTCGCCGGACCGGGGAGAATCGGGCACTGAACGGTTCTCGTGTCCGCGCGCGGGCGGCAGCCGTCGGAGGCGACCTCGGCGGGTGCGCAAGGAGGGCGACGGCGATAATGGATGCATGACGCGCGTGCTGGTGACCGGATTCGAACCCTTCGGCGGGGACCGCGTCAACGCCAGCCAGGAGGCCGTCGCCCGCATCGATGTCGAGGGCCTGCGAGCCAGGGGCGTCGAGGTGATCCGCGAGACCCTCCCCGTGACCTTCGTCGGCGGCCCGGACGCCCTCGAGGCAGCCATCGGCCGGCATCTGCCCGATGTCGTCGTCTGCGTCGGTGAGGCCGGCGGCCGGGGCGAGGTGACGCCGGAGCTCAACGCCGTCAACGACCAGGTCGCGCGCATCGCCGACAACGACGGCCGGCAGCCCGGGGGCGCGCTCGACGACGGCCCCGCGGTGCTCACGGCCACGCTCGACCCTGCCCAGTTGGTCACGGCCATCAGGGACGCCGGGATCCCGGCGCGCGTGTCGGAGGACGCCGGGCGGTTCGTCTGCAACGCCGTGTTCCGCACGTCGCTCACCCGCTTCAGCGGGCCCGCCGACTTCATCCATGTGCCGGCGCACCGGGAGGTCGGCTTCGCATCGACGGGTGCGGAGACCGACGACGCCGCCCCCGTCGTGGCTGAGCTCACTTTCGACGACCTGGGGCGTGCGTTGACCGCCGCGCTGGGCTCGCTGGCCGGGTAGGCAGTGGGCGGAATTCGTCGCCGGACCGGGGAGAATCGACCACTGCCCGCTTTTCGGGGTTCGCTCGACGTCTGGGGCGGCGGGGGTAGTGGGCGGAACTCGTCGCCGGACCGGGGAGAATCGACCACTGCACGATTTTTGGGGGTGGCTCTGGGGAACTGGGCGACGGGGATGAGGGGACTGAGGGATGAGGGGCTGAGGTGTTGAGGGTTGAGGGGCAACCGGCCGGTTTCCGCACGCGGGGCGACGGGGCGGGGGAGGATGTCCCCCATGGGTGAGGTGACACTGGGGCGCGACGGGTCGACGGCGGTCGTCACGCTGGCCCGGCCGAACAAGCACAACTCGATGACGGAGGCCATGTGGGACGCGGTGCCCGAGGTGTTCGCGGCGATCGCCGCCGACCCGACGCTGCTTTCCGTCGTCATCCACGGGGCCGGGGACTCCTTCTGCGCGGGCTCCGACATCACCGACCTCGAGGGGCAGGCCCACGCCGAGCGGCCCATCCTGGCGGAGGAGGCCATCGCCGCCTGCCCGCTGCCGGTGATCGCCGCGATCGAAGGCCACTGCCACGGCGGCGGCTGCGAGCTGGCCCTGGCCGCCGACATCCGCGTCGCGGGCGACCAATCGACGTTCTCCGTCCCGCCGGCCAGGCTCGGCATCGTCTACCCGGTCAGCGCGACGCAGCGCATGGTCGACCTGATGGGGCCGGCCGTCACGAAGGAGCTGCTGTTCACGGCCCGCAGGATCGACGCGGAGCGCGCGCTGGCCGTCGGGATGGTCAACGAGCTGACGCCGACGGGGGAGGCGCTGGAGCACGCGCTCGCGATGGCGGAGGCCATATCCCGGCTGAGCCAGCTCACCGTCCGCGCGTCGAAGGAGATCGTGACCGGCCTCGTCCGCCGCGACCTGCAGGCCGAGACGGCAATCTCCTGGGTGCGCCGGGCGGCAGAAGGCCCCGACCTCCAGGAGGGGATCAGGGCCTTTGCGGAACGTCGCCCACCTCAGTTCACCTGGCGGGCCTGACGCGGGGTCAGAGCACCTTCGCGAAGAAGTCCTTCGTGCGGTCCTGCTGCGGGTTGTCGATGACCTCGGCCGCGGTGCCACGCTCGACGATCACGCCGTCGTCCATGAACACCACCTGGTCGGCGACCTCGCGCGCGAAGCCGACCTCGTGCGTCACGACGATCATCGTCATGCCGGAGTCCGCGAGGTCCTTCATGACGTTCAGCACCTCGCCGACCAGCTCGGGGTCGAGGGCGGAGGTCGGCTCGTCGAACAGCATCAGCTGAGGGTCCATCGCCAGCGCGCGGGCCATGGCGACGCGCTGCTGCTGGCCGCCCGACAGCTGCGCGGGATAGTGGTCCATCCGGTCGGCCAGCCCGACCTTCACGAGCTCCTCGCGGGCGCGGGCCTCGGCGTCACTCTTCGACCGCTTCAGCACCTGGCGCTGCGCCTCGATGACGTTCTCCAGGGCCGTCATGTGCGGGAACAGGTTGAACCGCTGGAACACCATGCCGATCTTGGAGCGCTGGTGGGCGATCTCCTTGTCGGAGAGGCGGTGCAGCACGCCGTTCTTCTCGCGCAGGCCCATCAGCTCGCCGTCGACGTAGAGCCGGCCGGAGCTGATCTGCTCGAGCTCGTTGATGCACCGGATCAGCGTCGACTTCCCGGACCCCGACGGCCCGAGCAGCACGGTCACCTCGCCGCGCTGGACGGTGAGATCGATGCCCTTGAGGACGTGCAGGTCGCCGAACAGCTTGTGGACGCCTTGTACCTCGACCATGGCGGTCACGGGGTCACCTCCAGGTTGGGGTCGGCCTTGACGGTTCCTGCGGCGAGGATCGCCTGCTGGCGCTTCGACATGCCCTTGGCGGGCTTCGACGGCGACTCGTCGTCGAAGCCCTTGCCGTAGTAGGCCTCGAGACGCGCCTGGCCGACCATCAGGATCGACGTGATGAACAGGTACCAGATGCCGGCGACGATGAGCAGCGGCAGCGGCAGGAACTCCTTGTTGCCGATGGCGTTCGTGACGAACTGCAGCTCGAGCGAGAACGGCACGGCCAGCACAAGCGATGTGGTCTTGAGCATCGAGATGGTCTCGTTGCCCGTCGGCGGCACGATCACGCGCATCGCCTGCGGGATGATGATGCGCCGCAGCGTCGTGGAGCGCTTCATGCCGAGCGCCGTCGACGCCTCCCACTGGCCCTTGTCGACAGAGTTGAGGCCGGAGCGGACGATCTCGGAGAGGTACGCGCCCTCGTTCAGGCCGAGGCCGAGGATCGCGGCGACCGTCGCGTTGATCACGTCGTAGGTGTTGAAGACGAAGAACTCGGGCCCGAAGGGGATGCCGAGGCTGAGCCGCGGGTAGAGGACGCCGATCAGGCCCCAGAAGACGAGCTGGGTGTAGACGGGCGTGCCGCGGAAGAACCAGATGTAGACCCAGGCCACCCCGCGCAGGACGGGGTTGGTCCCCATCCGCATCACGGCGGTCAGCACGGCCATGATGATGCCGAGCAGCATCGCCGCGACCGTCAGGATCAGCGTCCACCCGACCCCGCTGAGCACACGCGGGTCGAACAGGTACTGCCCGACGACGTCCCAGCGGTAGTTCTCGTTGGTCAGCAGACCATGTACCAGCATGGCCACCAGGACCAGCACGATGGCCGCGGCGACCCACAGGCTCGGCCGGGGGACCGGCCGTGCGCGGATGAGCTCGGGGGGCCGGGTCGACATCTCGGTCAGGCCTTCGGGTTCAGCTCAGCGGTGGAGAGAGCCGCGTCCTCGACGCCCCAGGCGTCCAGGATCTTGCCCCAGGTGCCGTCGTCCATCAGCGACTGCGTGGCGGCCTGAACGGCCTTCGCGAGCTCCATGTCGTCCTTGTTCACGACGATGCCCTGCTCGGCCGCGTCGCGGATGCCGCCGGTGATCTCCAGCTGGCCGTTGGTCAGCGAGGCGGCGTAGCCGGCGACGGTGGAGTCGGCGTAGAACGCGACGGCCTTGCCGCCGACGACGTTCGTGGTCGCGTCGGACTGCCGGGCGTAGGAGAGGACCTCGATTGCCTCGTCGCCGGCCGCGGTGCAGTCGTCGGAGAACGTGGCGAGCTCCTCCTCCTGGTAGGTGCCGGTCTGGACGGCGATGGTCTGACCGCACACGCTCTCGGGGTCGAAGGCCTGCGGGTTGCCTGCCTTGACCGCGTAGCTGGAGCCCACGTTGATGTAGGAGATCATGTTCGCGTTCTCGAGGCGCTCCGGCGTGATCGTGAACGACGAGATGCCGACGTCGTACTTCGAGCCGATCGCGGGGATCAGGGAGGCGAACTCGCCGTCCTGCACCTCGGCCTCGAGACCGAGCACGTTGCCGATGGCCTTGGCCAGGTCGACGTCGTAGCCGATCGCGGTGTTGAGGTCGTCGGCGCGGAACTCCGCGGGGGCGTAGTCGGTGGAGGCGCCGACGACGAGGGTGCCCTTCTCAGCGACCGCGTCCGGCAGCATGGCGGCGATGTCGTCGACCTTGGCGACGCCCGAGACGTCGTAGCTCAGGTCGGTGGAATCGCTCGCGGACGCGGTGTCGGAGGCGGTGCTGGCGGAGTCGGTGGCCTGGCCGCTGCACGCGGTGAGCGCGAGGGTGGCCAGCAGACCGACGGCGAGAATGGGACGCATGGGGGTCCTCCCGGAAGACAGTGATGACGCCGAAAGCCTAATGCACCGGCCCTGCTCCACCCCGCGGCGGACCGAAGGGCCGATTTTGCGCAGCGCGGGGTCGCGGGTACTGTATGTCGAGCCGAAGACCGCAGGTGACACCAGTCATAAAGCCGAAAGGCACCCGCGCAGGTGAACGTGAGAGCTCAGACTACTGAGATGCCCCGCGCCGCCTGGCGACGGGGCTTTTTTGTTGCGGTCGACGGTGCTCCAGGTTCCCCCGCCGGGGAGTCGGGAGCTTGATGAGACCGGAAGGAGACCACATGGCGAGGCCGGACAAGGCTGCCACGGTCGCAGAGCTCACTGAGGCATTCAGCAGCTCCGCGGCGGCAGTGCTTACCGAGTACCGCGGTCTCACCGTCAAGGATCTGCAGAACCTGCGTCGATCCCTCGGTGAGAACGCCACCTACGCCGTTGCGAAGAACACCCTGACGGCGATCGCGGCCAAGGAGGCCGGCATTGAGGGTGTCGAAGAGACCCTCACCGGCCCGACCGCCATCGCGTTCGTCACGGGTGACGTCGCCGCTGCCACCAAGGGGCTGCGCGACTTCGCAAAGGCCAATCCGTCCCTGGCTATCAAGGGTGGCGTCCTCGAGGGCAAGTTCCTCGACGCCAAGGCTGTTCTCAAGCTGGCCGACCTCGAGTCCCGCGAGGTGCTCCTGGCCAAGCTTGCCGGCGCGCTGCAGGCCAACCTGGCCAAGGCCGCCTACCTGCTGGCTGCCCCGCTGTCGCAGGGCGCCCGCGCCCTCGGCGCGCTGCAGACCGCTGCCGAGGCCAACCCCTCCCTGATCGGTGGCGCTGCCGCCGAGGCCACGGACGAGACCCCCGCCGCGGATGCGGCACCCGAAGCAGCGCCCGCTGCGGAGTGATCCGTTGCAGCGTCCGCTGCGATCACAAACTTTTCTACGAAAGGAACGCCCATTATGGCGAAGCTCACCAACGACGAGCTCCTTGAGGCCTTCAAGGAGATGACCCTGATCGAGCTCTCCGAGTTCGTGAAGCTGTTCGAGGACACCTTCGGTGTCACCGCTGCTGCTCCGGTTGCGGTTGCCGCTGCCGCCCCCGCCGCTGCCGAGGGCGGCGACGACGCTGCTGAGGAGGGCTCCGACAAGGTCGACGTCATCCTCACCGCCGGTGGCGACAAGAAGATCGCCGTCATCAAGGAGGTGCGCGCCCTGACCTCCCTCGGCCTGAAGGAGGCCAAGGACCTCGTCGAGGCTGCCCCCAAGGCCGTCCTCGAGGGCGTCGACAAGGAGACCGCTGCCAAGGCCAAGGAGGCCCTCGAGGCCGC
Organism: Tessaracoccus palaemonis; assembly: GCF_019316905.1. NCBI lineage: Bacteria > Bacillati > Actinomycetota > Actinomycetes > Propionibacteriales > Propionibacteriaceae > Tessaracoccus > Tessaracoccus palaemonis. The sequence continues at coordinate 2,304,291 of NZ_CP079216.1, read as the reverse complement.
CGGCGGCTCCGTCGAGGTCAAGTGACCCGACGCGCAGTTACGCGCTGACTGATTCCACAGTCCGGAAGGCCCGTCCCCATCGGGGGCGGGCCTTTCGCCATCTCCGGGGACCCCTGCGGCAGACTCGCCGCGGAAAGCACTTGCGCCGGCGCCGGGCCCCGCTATCATCATCGGCGAGGTCAGTGTCGACCGGGGGAGGACCCGCAGGCCAGGGAAGTGGTGCGTGGTCCCCTGTTGCCTTATCTGCCCGCTTGCAGTACAGTGGTTGTTTGCCCAGCTATGCGTATGCCCCGGTCTTGACACCGGGCGTCCGCCATGCACGGAAATTTGCTTCAAGCGTTCTTGGAAGGACCGAATCTTGGCCGCCTCGCGCTCTGCGTTGAAGAACACCAATGTCGTCTCGTCCACTGGTCGAATCTCCTTCGCGAAGATCCATGAGCCCCTGGAGGTCCCGAACCTCCTGGATCTCCAGATCAACGCGTACAACTGGTTGATCGGAAACGAGACGTGGCGTGCCTCGGTCGAGGCCCAGCTTGCCGCTGGCCGCACCGACGTCAACACCCGCTCAGGTCTGGAGGAGATCTTCGCGGAGATCTCCCCGATCGAGGACTTCAACGAGACGATGTCGCTGTCTTTCCGCGACCACCGTTTCGAGGAGCCCAAGTACAGCATCGAGGAGTGCAAGGACCGCGACGTCACCTACGCCGCGCCCCTCTTCGTCACCGCCGAGTTCGTGAACAACGACACCGGTGAGATCAAGTCGCAGACCGTCTTCATCGGCGACTTCCCACTGATGACCGACCGCGGCACCTTCGTCATCAACGGCACCGAGCGTGTCGTGGTGTCGCAGCTCGTCCGCTCGCCCGGCGTCTACTTCGAGCAGACCCCCGACAAGACGTCCGACAAGGACATCTTCTCCTGCAAGGTCATCCCGTCGCGCGGCGCGTGGCTGGAGTTCGAGATCGACAAGCGCGACATGGTGTTCGTGCGCCTCGACCGCAAGCGCAAGCAGAACGTCACCGTCCTGCTGAAGGCGCTCGGCTGGAGCGAGGACAGGATCCTCGAGGAGTTCGGCGAGTACGAGTCCATGCGACTGACGCTCGAGAAGGACTCCGTCAAGACGCAGGATGAGGCACTCCTCGACATCTACCGCAAGCTGCGCCCTGGCGAGCCGCCGGCGCGTGACGCGGCCCAGCAGCTCCTGGAGAACTACTACTTCAACCCGAAGCGCTACGACCTGGCCAAGGTCGGTCGCTACAAGATCAACAAGAAGCTCGGCCTCGAGCTGCCGTTCGATCAGCAGGTCCTCACCAACGACGACATCATCGCCGCGATCAAGTACGTCGTCGCGCTGCACGACCACCAGGAGACGCTCGGCGACGTCATCGTCGAGGCCGACGACATCGACCACTTCGGCAACCGTCGCCTCCGCACCGTCGGCGAGCTGATCCAGAACCAGCTCCGCACCGGGCTCGGCCGCATGGAGCGCGTCGTCCGCGACCGCATGACGACGCAGGACATCGAGGCGATCACGCCGCAGACGCTGATCAACATCCGTCCGGTGACCGCCGCGCTGAAGGAGTTCTTCGGCACGTCCCAGCTGTCGCAGTTCATGGACCAGAACAACCCCCTGGCCGGCCTGACGCACAAGCGTCGTCTGTCCGCGCTGGGCCCCGGCGGTCTGTCCCGTGACCGCGCCGGCATGGAGGTCCGTGACGTCCACCCGTCGCACTACGGCCGCATGTGCCCCATCGAGACCCCTGAAGGCCCGAACATCGGCCTCATCGGCTCGCTGGCGTCCTTCGCCCGCGTCAACGCGTTCGGCTTCATCGAGACCCCGTACCGCAAGGTCGTCGACGGCTACGTCACCGACCAGATCGACTACCTCACCGCCGACGAGGAGGACCGCTACAACATCGCCCAGGCGAAGGCAGCGGTCGACCAGGACGGCCGCCTGACGGAGGAGCGCGTGCTCGTCCGGATGAAGCACGGTGACGCCGACGAGATCGCGCCGTCCGAGGTCGAGTACATGGACGTGTCCCCGCGCCAGATGGTCTCCATCGCCACGGCGCTGATCCCGTTCCTCGAGCACGACGACGCGTCGCGCGCCCTGATGGGTGCGAACATGCAGCGCCAGGCCGTGCCGCTGATCCGCAACGAGTCCCCGTTCGTGGGCACCGGCATGGAGTACCGCGCCGCTGTCGACGTCGGCGACGTCACGCTCGCCAAGAAGCCCGGCGTGGTCACCTCGGTGTCCGCGGACATCCTGGAGATCGCGAACGACGACGGCACCTACGCCAGCTTCAAGCTGGACAAGTTCGTCCGCTCGAACGCCGGCACCTGCATCAACCAGCGCCCGCTGGTCGCCCCCGGCGACCGGGTCGAGATCGGCACGCCGCTGGCCGACGGTCCCTGCACCGACCAGGGCGAGCTGGCGCTGGGCCGGAACCTGCTCGTGGCGTTCATGCCGTGGGAGGGCCTCAACTACGAGGATGCGATCATCCTGTCGCAGCGCATCGTGCAGGACGATGTCCTCACCTCGATCCACATCGAGGAGTACGAGGTCGACGCCCGCGACACGAAGCTGGGCGCCGAGGAGATCACCCGTGAGATCCCCAACGTCTCCGACGAGATGCTGGCCGACCTCGACGAGCGCGGCATCATCCGCATCGGCGCCGAGGTCGAGGCGGGCGACATCCTGGTCGGCAAGGTCACCCCGAAGGGCGAGACCGAGCTGACCCCCGAGGAGCGCCTGCTGCGCGCCATCTTCGGCGAGAAGGCCCGCGAGGTCCGCGACACCTCCCTGAAGGTGCCCCACGGCGAGTCCGGCACCGTCATCGGCGTGCGCGTCTTCAACCGCGAGGACGACGACGAGCTGCTGCCCGGCGTCAACCAGCTGGTCCGCGTGCACGTCGCGCAGAAGCGCAAGATCTCCGACGGCGACAAGCTCGCCGGCCGTCACGGTAACAAGGGCGTCATCTCGAAGATCCTGCCCGTCGAGGACATGCCGTTCCTCGAGGACGGCACCCCCGTCGACATCGTCCTGAACCCGCTCGGCGTGCCGTCGCGCATGAACGTGGGCCAGGTCCTCGAGAACCACCTCGGCTGGATCGCCAAGACCGGCTGGGACATCGAGGACGCCAAGGGCGAGTGGGCTGACCGCCTCCGCGAGGTCGGCCTCGGCCACGTCGGCGCCGACTCCAAGCTCGCGACCCCCGTCTTCGACGGCGCGAACGAGGACGAGATCGCCGGCCTGCTGGACAACTCGCTCAAGACCCGCGACGGCGTCCGCCTGATCGACTCGTCCGGCAAGGCGAACCTCCTCGACGGCCGCACCGGCGAGCCGTTCCCGGAGAAGATCGGCGTCGGCTACATGTACATGCTGAAGCTGCACCACCTTGTCGACGACAAGATCCACGCACGCTCCACCGGCCCGTACTCCATGATCACGCAGCAGCCGCTCGGCGGTAAGGCCCAGTTCGGCGGCCAGCGCTTCGGCGAGATGGAGGTGTGGGCCCTCGAGGCCTACGGCGCCGCATGGGCTCTGCAGGAGCTGCTGACGATCAAGTCCGACGACGTCCCCGGCCGCGTGAAGGTCTACGAGGCGATCGTCAAGGGCGAGAACATCCCCGAGCCGGGCATCCCGGAGTCGTTCAAGGTCCTCATCAAGGAGATGAAGTCCCTCTGTCTGAACGTGGAGGTCCTCTCCGATGACGGCCGCGTGATCGACCTGCGCGAGTCCGAGGACGACATCCGGTCCGCCGAGGACTTCGGGATCGACCTCGGCCGCCGCCCCGGAGCCGACAACTTCATGGACGTCGGCGAAGTCTGAGTGTTGAGCTCAGTCACCCACTAGGGGCTCCCGCGAGCCCCGCATCAACAACTCAGACTCATTCGAAGGCACCTACTGCAAGTAGGGGAAAGAGAAGCAAAACGTGCTGGACGTGAACTTCTACGAGGAACTGCGCATCGGCCTGGCCAGCGCCGACCAGATCCGCGAATGGTCCCACGGCGAGGTCAAGAAGCCGGAGACCATCAACTACCGCACGCTCAAGCCCGAGCGCGACGGCCTGTTCTGCGAGAAGATCTTCGGCCCCACCCGTGACTGGGAGTGCTACTGCGGCAAGTACAAGCGGGTCCGCTTCAAGGGCATCATCTGCGAGCGCTGTGGCGTCGAGGTGACCCGCAGCAACGTGCGTCGTGAGCGGATGGGCCACATCGAGCTCGCCGCGCCCGTGACCCACATCTGGTACTTCAAGGGCGTCCCGAGCCGGCTGGGCTACCTGCTGGACATCGCTCCGAAGGACCTGGAGAAGGTCATCTACTTCGCCGCGCACATGATCACCTCCGTCGACGACGAGGCGCGTCACCGCGACCTCTCGTCGCTGCAGGCCAAGGTCGAGACCGAGTCGAAGCAGCTCGCGGCCCGCCGCGACGCCGACATCGAGGCGCGCATGCGCAAGCTCGAGGAGGACATGGCCCAGCTCGAGGAGGAGGGCGCGAAGGCCGACGTCAAGCGCAAGGTCCGCGAGGCCGCCGAGAAGGAGTCCGGCCTCATCCGGACCCGCGCGCAGCGTCAGCTCGACCGCATCGACGAGGTGTGGAGCCGGTTCAAGGGCCTGAAGGTCCAGGACCTCGAGGGCGACGAGACCCTCTACCGCGAGATGAAGAAGCGCTTCGGCAAGTACTTCTCCGGATCGATGGGCGCGGAGGCCATCCAGAAGCGCCTCCAGACCTTCGACCTGAAGGCCGAGTCCGAGAACCTGCGCGAGATCATCGCCACCGGCAAGGGGCAGCGCAAGACCCGCGCGCTGAAGCGGCTGCGCGTCGTCAACGCGTTCCTGACCGGCTCCAACGCGCCCGCCGCCATGGTGCTCGACGCCGTCCCGGTCATCCCCCCGGATCTGCGCCCGATGGTCCAGCTCGACGGTGGCCGCTTCGCCACCTCCGACCTGAACGACCTCTACCGCCGAGTCATCAACCGCAACAACCGCCTGAAGCGGCTGCTCGATCTCGGCGCGCCCGAGATCATCGTGAACAACGAGAAGCGCATGCTGCAGGAGGCCGTCGATTCGCTGTTCGACAACGGCCGTCGCGGACGCCCGGTGACCGGCCCCGGCAACCGCCCCCTGAAGTCGATCTCCGACATGCTCAAGGGCAAGCAGGGTCGTTTCCGCCAGAACCTGCTCGGCAAGCGCGTCGACTACTCCGGCCGTTCGGTCATCGTCGTCGGCCCGCAGCTCAAGCTGCACCAGTGTGGTCTGCCGAAGGCCATGGCGCTCGAGCTGTTCAAGCCGTTCGTCATGAAGCGCCTCGACGACCTGAACCACGCGCAGAACATCAAGGCCGCCAAGCGGATGGTCGAGCGCCACCGCCCGGTCGTGTGGGACGTGCTGGAAGAGGTCATCGCGGAGCACCCGGTGCTGCTGAACCGTGCACCCACGCTGCACCGCCTCGGCATCCAGGCGTTCGAGCCCCAGCTGATCGAGGGCAAGGCGATCCAGATCCACCCGCTGGTCTGCACCGCCTTCAACGCCGACTTCGACGGCGACCAGATGGCAGTCCACCTGCCGCTGTCCGCCGAGGCGCAGGCCGAGGCCCGCGTCCTGATGCTGTCGACGAACAACATCCTGAAGCCGGCCGACGGTCGCCCCGTCACCATGCCGACCCAGGACATGATCATCGGGCACTACTTCCTCACGTCCGAGCGCAGCGGCGCAGGCGAGGGCCACGCGTTCTCGAACCTGTCCGAGGCGATCATGGCCTACGACCGTGGCGACCTCGCCATCGGCGCGAAGTGCCGCATCCGTCTGCAGGGTGTCGTCTCCGAGGGCCGCACGCCCGACGCCAACGGCATGATCCTGATGGACACCACGCTGGGTCGTGCGCTGTTCAACGAGGCGCTCCCGGCCGACTTCGAGTTCGTCAACGAGGTGGTGGGCAAGAAGACGCTCGGCCGCATCATCAACGAGCTCGCCGAGACCTACCCCAAGGTCGAGGTCGCCGCTGCGCTGGACAACCTGAAGGACATGGGCTTCAAGTGGGCCTCGCGCTCCGGCGTGACCGTGTCCATCGGCGACGTCCAGACCCCGCCGCAGAAGGCCGAGATCCTCGAGGGCTACGAGAAGCGCGCCACGAAGATCGACCGCCTCTACGAGCGCGGATCCGTCACGGAGGACGAGCGCCGTCAGGAGCTCATCGCGATCTGGACGGACGCGACCGCCGAGCTGACCGAGGCGATGAAGGAGAACTTCACCACGGACAACCCCATCTACATGATGGTCGACTCCGGCGCACGAGGAAACATGACGCAGATGCGCCAGATCGCCGCCATGCGAGGCCTCGTGGCCAACCCGAAGGGCGACATCATCGCCCGACCGATCAAGTCGAACTTCCGTGAGGGTCTCTCCGTCCTCGAGTACTTCATCTCGACGCACGGTGGCCGCAAGGGCCAGGCCGACACGGCGCTGCGTACCGCCGACTCGGGTTACCTGACCCGTCGTCTGGTGGACGTGTCGCAGGACGTCATCATCCGCGAGGAGGACTGCGGCACCGAGCGTGGCCTCACCAAGACCATCGCGGTGTGGAGCGTCGACGGGACGGACGAGGAGTCCGGCCGCACCATCCAGGTGCCGGTCGCCGCGTTCACCGAGGGCGCGAAGGTCGAGACGTCCAGCGACGTCGAGACCGCGGTCTACGCCCGCACGCTCGCCGTCGACGTCGTCGACGCGGACGGCACCGTGCTGGCCGAGGCCGGCACCGACCTGGGCGACGCGGTCATCGCGAAGCTCGTCGAGGCCGGCGTCACCCAGGTCAAGGTCCGCTCCGTGCTCACCTGTGAGTCCGCCGTCGGCACCTGCGCCATGTGCTACGGCCGTTCGCTGGCCTCCGGCAAGACGGTGGACGTCGGCGAGGCCGTCGGCATCGTCGCGGCCCAGTCCATCGGCGAGCCCGGCACCCAGCTGACGATGCGCACCTTCCACACCGGTGGTGTGGCCGGCGACGACATCACGCAGGGTCTGCCCCGTGTCACCGAGCTGTTCGAGGCCCGCCAGCCCAAGGGCAAGGCCCCGATCGCCGAGGCCGACGGCGTCGTGCGCATCGAGGACGGCGACCGTTCGCGCAAGCTCGTCATCGTGCGTGACGACGGCGGCGACGACCTGGAGTACCCGGTCGGTCGTCGTACCCGTCTCGAGTACGACGAGCCCAGCGGGCGTCGTGTCGTCATCCGTGACGGCGCTCACGTCTCGATCGGCCAGCAGCTCACCGCCGGTCAGGTCGACCCGCAGGACGTGCTCCGCATCCGCGGCCTCCGCAAGGTGCAGGAGCACCTCGTGGAGGAGGTCCAGAAGGTCTACGGCACCCAGGGCGCCCCGATCCACGACAAGCACATCGAGATCATCGTGCGGCAGATGCTGCGCCGGATCACGGTCATCGACTCCGGCGACACCACCATGATGCCGGGCGAGCTCGTCGACCGCGCCACCTACGAGGCGGCCAACCGTCAGGCGCTCGCCGAGGGCGGCCGCCCCGGCGAGGGTCGTCCGGTGCTGATGGGCATCACGAAGGCCTCGCTCGCGACGGACTCGTGGCTGTCGGCGGCCTCCTTCCAGGAGACCACCAAGGTGCTGACCGACGCGGCGATCCAGGGCAAGAGCGACTCGCTCGTCGGCCTCAAGGAGAACGTCATCCTCGGCAAGCTGATCCCGGCGGGTACCGGTCTCGACCGCTACCGCAACATCCGGGTGGAGCCCACGGAGGAGGCGCGCGCCTCGGCCTACACGATGAACTACGACCCGTACGACTACTCGTTCGGTTCGGATTCGCTCGGCCCGGCCGTCCCGCTGGAGGACATGGACTTCGGCGAGATCCGCTGAATCATCCGGTAGCACGCCGCGGGGCGGGGGAGTGTCGCACTCCTCCGCCCCGCGGCGTCTCGCGTGCCGGATCGCGACGACCGGAGCCGGTTTTGAGGATGCGGTCCGCGTGAAGTAATCTTGTCCGGTGCGCCCGAACACTCGGGCCCTTGTGCGTGCCCTGGCATTCGCTCTTGACGTTGCGGAGAGCGTGACGTGCCGACAGTTCGCACGGCAGCCATCTGCATCACAGACCGGGAACGGTGTCCCCGTGTCGGCGATCCGGAGAAGCTGCGCCAGGGAAGGCAAACGTACACACAACGAACGAAAGTGATACCAGCAGGTGCCAACTATTCAGCAGCTGGTCCGTAAGGGCCGCACCGACAAAGTCTCGAAGAACAAGACCCCCGCGCTGAAGGGTTCCCCCCAGCGCCGCGGCGTGTGCACGCGTGTGTACACCACGACGCCGAAGAAGCCGAACTCCGCGCTCCGTAAGGTCGCGCGCGTGCGTCTGAGCTCCGGCATCGAGGTCACCGCCTACATCCCGGGTGTCGGCCACAACCTGCAGGAGCACTCCATGGTGCTCGTCCGCGGCGGTCGTGTGAAGGACCTCCCCGGCGTGCGCTACAAGATCATCCGCGGCTCCCTCGACACCCAGGGTGTCAAGGGCCGCAAGCAGGCTCGCAGCCGCTACGGCGCGAAGAAGGAGAAGTAATGCCTCGCAAGGGTCCCGCGCCGAAGCGCCCCGTCGTCGCCGATCCGGTCTACGGCTCCCCGGTTGTCTCTCAGCTGGTCAGCAAGATCCTCCTGGACGGCAAGAAGTCCGTGGCTCAGGCCATCGTGTACGAAGCCCTCGAGGGCACCCGCGCCAAGACCGGCAACGATCCGGTCCAGACGCTGAAGAAGGCTCTCGACAACGTCAAGCCGAGCATCGAGGTCAAGTCCCGCCGCGTCGGCGGCGCCACCTACCAGGTGCCGATCGAGGTCAAGCCGAACCGCCAGAACACGCTGGCGCTGCGTTGGCTCGTCTCCTTCTCCCGCGCCCGTCGCGAGAAGACGATGACCGAGCGCCTCATGAACGAGATCCTCGACGCCTCCAACGGCCTGGGTGCCTCCGTGAAGCGCCGCGAGGACACGCACAAGATGGCCGAGGCCAACCGCGCCTTCGCCCACTACCGCTGGTGACTGCCGCCCCCGGATCCGCGAAGGCTCCGGGGGTGCTCTCCGCTTAGTTGAAGTTTGACCCAAAGGAATGCACACATGGCCGACCTGAGTAAGGTTCGCAACATCGGCATCATGGCCCACATCGATGCCGGTAAGACCACCACCACCGAGCGCATCCTGTTCTACACCGGCAAGTCCTACAAGATCGGCGAGGTCCACGACGGCGCCGCGACCATGGACTGGATGGAGCAGGAGCAGGAGCGTGGCATCACGATCACCTCCGCCGCCACCACGTGTTTCTGGCACGACACCCAGATCAACATCATCGACACCCCCGGGCACGTCGACTTCACCGTCGAGGTGGAGCGTTCGCTCCGCGTGCTCGACGGCGCTGTCGCGGTGTTCGACGGTGTCGCCGGCGTCGAGCCGCAGTCGATGACGGTGTGGCGCCAGGCGACGAAGTACAACGTCCCCCGCATCTGCTACATCAACAAGCTCGACCGCACCGGCGCGTCCTTTGACCACTGCGTCAAGACGATCCGTGAGCGCCTCATGACCGACCCGGTCCTGCTGCAGCTCCCGATCGGCGCCGAGTCCGACTTCCTCGGGGTCGTCGACCTCGTCGAGATGCGCGCGCTCACCTGGCGCGGCGAGACCCAGATGGGCGAGAAGTACGAGATCGAGGAGATCCCGGCCGAGCTCAAGGACGCCGCCGAGGCTGCCCACGCCACCCTGATCGAGCGCGTCGCTGACGTCGACGACGAGATCATGGAGATGTACCTCGAGGGCGAGGAGCCCTCGGTCGAGCAGATCAAGGCCGCCGTCCGCAAGGGCGTCATCTCCAACACCTTCACCGCGGTGGTCTGCGGCACCTCGTTCAAGAACAAGGGCGTCCAGCCCCTGCTCGACGCGGTCGTCGACTACCTGCCGTCCCCGCTCGACGTGCCCGCCATCGAGGGCTTCAAGCCCAATGACGAGGCGGTCACCCTCGAGCGTCACCCCTCCGACGACGAGCCGCTGTCGATCCTGGCCTTCAAGATCGCCGCCGACCCGCACCTCGGCAAGCTGACCTTCGTGCGCATCTACTCCGGCGTCCTGACCGCCGGCTCGCAGGTGCTCAACTCGACGAAGGGTCGCAAGGAGCGCATCGGCAAGATCTACCAGATGCACGCCAACAAGCGTGAGGAGATCGACTCGATCGGCGCCGGCATGATCTGCGCGGTCATGGGCCTGAAGGACACCACCACCGGTGAGACCCTCTGCGACCCGGCCAACCCGATCGTCCTGGAGTCGATGACCTTCCCGAACCCGGTCATCGAGCAGGCCATCGAGCCGAAGACGAAGTCCGACCAGGAGAAGCTGTCCAACGCGATCCAGCGTCTGGCCGAGGAGGACCCGACCTTCCGCGTCCACACCGACGAGGAGACCGGTCAGACGATCATCGCCGGCATGGGCGAGCTCCACCTGGACGTCCTCATCGACCGCATGCGTCGTGAGTTCAAGGTCGAGGCCAACATCGGCAAGCCCCAGGTCGCCTACCGCGAGACCCTGCGCCGCAAGGTGGAGAAGGTCGAGTACACGCACAAGAAGCAGACCGGTGGTTCCGGCCAGTTCGCGCGCGTCATCATCGACCTCGAGCCGACCGAGCCGGGCTCGGGCTACGAGTTCGTCAACGCCGTCACCGGCGGCCGCATCCCCCGCGAGTACATCCCCGCGGTGGACCAGGGCGTCAAGGAGGCCATGCAGTTCGGTGTTCTCGCCGGCTACCCGGTCGACAACATCAAGGTGACCCTGACCGACGGCGCCTACCACGACGTCGACTCCTCCGAGCTTGCCTTCAAGCTCGCCGGCGCCCAGGCGTTCAAGGAGGCAGCCCGTCGTGCCGATCCCGCGATCCTCGAGCCGATGATGGCCGTCGAGGTGACCACGCCCGAGGACTACCTCGGCACGGTCATCGGCGACCTCAACGCACGTCGCGGCCAAGTGCAGTCGATGGACGAGCAGCACGGCAACCGCGTCGTGCGTGCGCTGGTGCCGCTGTCCGAGATGTTCGGCTACGTCGGCGACCTGCGGTCGAAGACCTCGGGCCAGGCGTCGTACTCCATGGAGTTCGACTCCTACGCCGAGACCCCGAAGAACATCGCCGACGAGATCGTCGCCAAGGCGAAGGGCGAGTGACACCAGTCACCCGTCGATGACTCTGGCCGGGGGTTTCCCCCGGCCAGAGTCCTGTCCGAGCGCGACTCGCCCCCGACTTTGACTGAAGGGGCCGGGTCGCTAGGATAAGGCAGGTATGGCACCGAGCTTGCGCCCGGTTCCGACGCCTCACAGAGGAAAGACCACACGCCGGGCAATCCCGCCTGGCGAGATCCAAGAAGGAGCCCTCGTGGCAAAGGCCAAGTTTGAGCGGACCAAGCCGCACTGCAACATCGGCACCATCGGACACGTCGACCACGGCAAGACCACTCTGACCGCGGCGATCACGAAGGTGCTTCACGATCGCTACCCGCAGTGGAACGCCGTCTCCGCGTTCGACCAGATCGACAAGGCGCCCGAAGAGCGTCAGCGCGGTATCACCATCTCGATCGCGCACGTCGAGTACCAGACCGAGAAGCGCCACTACGCTCACGTTGACTGCCCCGGCCACGCCGACTACGTCAAGAACATGATCACCGGTGCCGCTCAGATGGACGGCGCGATCCTCGTGGTCGCCGCCACCGACGGCCCGATGGCTCAGACCCACGAGCACATCCTCCTGGCCCGCCAGGTCGGCGTTCCCGCCATCGTCGTCGCCCTCAACAAGTGCGACATGATCGACGAGGCCGACGCCGACCTCATCGACCTGGTCGAGATGGAGCTCCGCGAGATCCTCTCCGCTCAGGAGTTCGACGGCGACAACCTCCCGATCGTCCGCGTCGCCGCCTTCCCGGCGCTGAACGGCGACGAGAAGTGGGCCGACTCGATCATGGAGCTCATGGACGCTGTCGACGAGTACATCCCGCAGCCCGCGCGTGACACCGAGAAGCCCTTCCTGATGCCCGTCGAGGACGTCTTCACGATCACCGGTCGTGGCACCGTCATCACGGGTCGTATCGAGCGCGGCATCGTCAAGACCGGCGAGACCGTCGACATCGTCGGCATCCGCGAGGACAAGCAGACCACCACCGTCACCGGTGTCGAGATGTTCCGCAAGATCCTCGACGAGGGTCGCGCTGGCGAGAACGTCGGCCTGCTGCTCCGTGGCACCAAGAAGGAGGACGTGGAGCGCGGCATGGTCGTCATCAAGCCCGGCTCGACCACGCCCCACACCGACTTCGAGGCCTCGGTCTACGTGCTCACCAAGGAGGAGGGTGGCCGTCACAAGCCGTTCTTCTCCAACTACTCGCCCCAGTTCTACTTCCGTACGACTGACGTGACCGGCGTCGTCCAGCTCCCCGCTGGCACCGAGATGGTCATGCCCGGCGACAACACCGAGATGACCGTTCACCTGAACAAGCCGATCGCCATGGAGGAGCAGCTCAAGTTTGCTATCCGTGAGGGCGGCCGCACCGTCGGTGCCGGCAACGTCACCAAGATCATCAAGTGAACTGATTCGCTGATCTAGAGCAGAGGGTCGCGCAGCTCCGGCTGCGCGGCCCTTTCTCTATGCCCGGGCGACGATGAGCACATCCTCCTGCTCATGGGCCGATTTGGCCCGAAAGACTGCCTTTTCGGCGACGACAAGTGTGTCGTGCTCATCGCGGCACAGATGGAGGCGCCCTCCCGTGATCCGGGAGGGCGCCTCGTGTGTCTGCGGCGGGGCGGGGTCAGCCCTTGCGCTTCTGGATGGCCGCCCACTCGTCGCGCAGCCCGACGGTGCGGTGGAAGTACATCTCCTCGTCGGGGTCGACGGCGAAGTAGCCGAGCCGCTCGAACTGCACGACCTCGCCGCCCGCGGCCTCCTCCAGGGCCGGCTCGACCTTGCATCCCGTCAGCAGCTCGCGGGAGTTCGGGTTCAGGTCGTCGAGGGGCTCCCCGGTGGCGTCGCCCGGCACCTCGGCGCTGAACAGCCGCTCGTACAGCGCGGCCGTCGCGTCGACGGCGTGGGGGAGCGAGACCCAGTGCATGGTCGACTTCACGCGCCTGCCGTCGGGGGCGTCGCCGCCGCGGGTGGCCGGGTCGTAGGTGGCGAGCACCTCCACGACGTTGCCCTCGGTGTCCTTCACGACGTCGGTGGCCGTCACGAAGAACGCGCCGCGCAGCCGCACCTCGCGGCCGATGGACAGCCGGAAGTACTTCGGCGGGGGAACCTCGCGGAAGTCGTCCTGCTCGATCCACAGCTGCCCGGTGAAGGGCACCTGCCGGGTGCCGTCCTCGGGCCGCTCCGGGTTGTTGGTCACCTCGAAGTGCTCGACGACGGGCAGTCCGGCCTCGTCGACGGGCCAGTTGGTGATCGTCAGCTTCAGGGGCCGCAGCACAGCCATCCGGCGCTGCGCGGTCTCGTTGAGTTCGCGACGCACGTAGGACTCGAGCGCCTCCATGGACTGGCGCGAGTTGGTGCGCGTGGTGCCGACCTCACGGCAGAAGGAGCGGATCGCCGAGGCCGGGTAGCCACGGCGGCGCAGACCGCCGATCGTGGGCATCCGGGCGTCGTCCCAGCCGTCGACGATGCCGTCGGCGACCAGCTTGGCAAGCCGGCGCTTCGACGTGACGGTGTGCGTGAACTCCAGGCGGGCGAACTCGTACTGGCGGGGCGCGTCGGGCACCTCGAGCTGGCGCAGGAACCAGTCGTAGAGCGGCCGGTGTGACTCGAACTCCAGCGTGCAGATGGAGTGCGTCACGCCCTCCAACGCGTCGGACTGGCCGTGCGCCCAGTCGTAGGTGGGGTAGATGGGCCACTCGTCGCCCGTGCGGTGGTGGTGGGCGTGGCGGATGCGGTACATGATCGGGTCACGCAGCTGCATGTTCTCCGACGCCATGTCGATCTTCGCGCGCAGCACCCGCGACCCGTCGGGGAACTCGCCCGCCCGCATGCGGCGGAACAGGTCGAGGTTGTCGGCGGGGGTGCGGTCGCGGAACGGGGACTCGACGCCGGGCCGTCCGAACCCCCCGCGCCCCTGGGAGATCTCCTCCGGGGTCTGGTCGTCGACGTAGGCGAGCCCGCGGCCGATCAGCTCCTCGGCCCACAGGTACAGCTGCGCGAAGTAGTCGGAGGCGTGGCGCACCTCGGCGGGTTCGTACCCCAGCCAGGCGATGTCGTTGATGATCCCGTCGACGAAGTCCGTCTCCTCGGTCTCCGGGTTGGTGTCGTCGAGGCGCAGGACGCAGCGCCCCCCGAAGTCGTCGGCCACGCCGAAGTCGACGACGATGGCCTTCGCGTGGCCGATGTGCAGGAAGCCGTTGGGCTCGGGTGGGAACCTCGTCTGCACCCTGCCGCCCCGCTGACCCTGCTCCACGTCCGCCGACACGGCGTCGTAGATGAAGTTCGAAGGCAGGTCCGCGGCAGTCATGGCGTCATGCTATCGGGTCCGGCCGGGAAGCGACGCCCCGCGTCTGGCTCACCCGAGGCTCGTCAGCCACGCGATCAGCAGCACGGGCACCAGCAGGATCAGCAGCATCATCCCCACGAGGATGGCCACCGCGCTGATCCAGTACAGGACGGAGGCGTGGCGCACCTGTTCGCGGTCGTCGATCGTCCGGCGCAGCAGCCGCAGATTCCGGTTGTTCGACCGCCAGGCGGCGTCCAGCAGCGGGCCCGCGTAGGGCAGCAGGCCGACCAGCCAGTCGATCAGCCAGTTGGCGAACATCCGCAGCAGCACCGGCAGCGGCATCCGCAGCCGCACGGCGTCGACCAGGAGGGCGGACCCGAAGACCGAGCCGATGGCGGTGCCTGCCCAGGGGACCAGCGTGAGCACCGGGTCGATCCCCACGCGCAGCTTCGTGCCCGGCACCGGCACGAGGTCCTCCAGCACGTGCGTGAGCGCCGTCGTCAGGCGGGCGGGCTGCGGCCCGCGGAGCTCCCGCTCCACCTCCTGCTGCGCGGCATGGATCTCTCGACTGGTCACCCGACCAGTCTGCCCTCCCGACGGGCCCACCCCAGCCGCTGTCGCCGGGGACCGGGGGAGGCCCAGGGACGTCCCGCAGCCGGGGCAGGGGGCCGTCGGCACTAGACTCAGGGGCACTATGACTGCAGATGTTCCCGCGCGCACCCGAGTAGCCCCCTCGCCCACCGGAGACCCGCACGTCGGCACCGCCTTCATGGCGCTGTTCGACCTTGCCTGGGCCCGTAGGACCGGCGGCCAGTTCGTGCTCCGGATCGAGGACACCGATCAGAACCGCCTCGTCGAGGGCTCCGAGCAGCAGATCTACGACTCCCTCGAGTGGCTCGGCCTCAGCCCGGATGAAGGCCCGCACGTCGGCGGCCCCTACGCCCCCTACCGCCAGTCAGAGCGGCTGGACACCTACCGGCCCTTCGTCGACCAGCTGATCGCCGACGGCCACGCCTACCACTGCTGGTGCAGCGCCGAGCGGCTCAAGGAGCTGCGCGCCGAGCAGGAGCGGAACAAGCTGTCGACCACCGGCTACGACCGCCTCTGCTACGGGAAGACCCGCGAGGAGCGCGCTCAGCTGCCCGGCTTCAGCGAGACCCCCGTCGTGCGCATGCTCATCCCCGACGACGTCGAGCTCGAGTTCACCGACGTCATCCGCGGCTCGGTGAAGGCGCCGCGACCCGACGACCAGGTCATCCTCAAGGCCGACGGCTTCCCGACCTACCACCTGGCGGTCGTCGTCGACGACCACCTGATGGGCATCAACACCGTCGTGCGGGGAGAGGAGTGGATCTCCTCCACGCCCAAACACGTCCTCCTCTACCGGTGGCTCGGCTGGGAGCAGCCGGCCTTCGCACACATGCCGCTGCTGCGCAACACCGACAAGTCCAAGATCTCCAAGCGCAAGAACCCCGCCGCGCGGCTCATGTGGTTCAAGGAGGCGGGCTACCTGCCCGAGGCCGTGCGCAACTTCCTGCAGCTGCTCGGCTACGCCGGCGACGAGGAGCACGAGGTCTCGACGTTCGAGGAGTTCGTGGAGCGCTTCTCCTGGGACAAGGTCAACACCACGGGCCCGATCTTCGACCTGAAGAAGCTCGACTGGCTCAACGGCCACTACCTGCGCCAGCTGAGCGCCGACGAGCTCGCCGACACCATCGCCGCCTTCGCCTCCGAGACCGGTCAGTGGAGCGAGCCGACCCACCGCCAGCTCGAGATCCTCCGCGCGGCCGTCCCGATCATCCAGGAGCGCCTCGTCCTGCTGAAGGACGCGCTGCCCCAGCTCGACTTCCTCTTCGCGGCCGACGCCGAGCTGGTCGTCGAGGAGGACGCGGTGGCCGGCCTGAACGAGAGCGCCGCAGACGTGCTGGAGGCCGCCATCAGCGTCGCCGATCACGTGCCGTTCGACGCCGCCGCCATCCAGGCCGGGCTGCGCGAGCGCATCGTCGACGGCATGGGGATCAAGCCGAAGTTCGCGTTCGCGCCGATCCGCGTGGCCATCTCCGGCCGCAAGGTCTCCCCGCCGCTTTTCGAATCCATGGAGATCCTGGGCAGGGAGTCCTCGCTGGCCCGGCTGCGGGCGCTGCGCTCCAGCCTCAGCTGAGGATCAGCTCCGGGTAGACGGGCTGCCACATCTCGTCGAAGACCTGTTGCACGGGCTCGGTGAGCGGCGCGGACGCGATGGATTCGTCGGCCGCGACCCGCGCGACGGCGATCGCGACGGCCGCGGACACGTGCCGCAGGTCGTTGATTCTGGGCAGCAGCGGGTCGGAGGGGGAGCGCACCTGGGCCAACGAGGCCACGGCCTCGGCCGAGGCGGCGATCATCGCGTCGGTGACCCTCGTCGCCTTGCAGACGGCGACGCCGAGCCCGATGCCGGGAAACACCAGGGCGTTGTTGGCCTGCGCGATCGAATACGTCACGTCACCCAGCGTCACCGCGGGGAACGGCGAACCGGTCGCGATCATCGCCCGACCATCGGTCCAGCCCAGCAGCTCCGCGGGGGTGGCCTCCGCGAGCGCCGTCGGGTTCGACAGGGGCATGATGATCGGCCGCTCGACGTACCCGGCCATGTCCCGGACGATCGCCTCCGAGAACGAGCCCGGCTGCCCGGAGGTGCCGATCAGGACGGTCGGGTGCGTGTTGCGGACGATGTCGGCCAGCATGTAGCGGCCTACCTGGTCGAGCTCCCAGTCGCGCAGCTCGCCGACGCCGCGGGCCCACGGCCGCTGGAAGTCGCGGAACCTGAGCGTCGCGTCGTCGGTGACCAGCCCGCGGCTGCTCGTCATCCAGAAGCGCGTGCGGGCCTCCTCACGGGTCACGCCCTCCTTGACCATCAGGTCGACGAGCAGGTCGGCGATGCCGATGCCCGCGGTGCCGGCGCCGTGGATCACGAAGCGCTGCTCGGACAGCCGCTCATGCTTGGCCTTCACGCCGGCCAGCACGGCGCTGGCGACGACGGCCGCGGTGCCCTGGATGTCGTCGTTGAAGGAGCAGATCTCGTCGCGGTAGGTGTGCAGGAGGCGGTGCGCGTTGTTGGCGCCGAAGTCCTCCCAGTGGATCATGGCTCCGGGGAACACGCGGCCGGCGGCGGCGACGAAGGC
The DNA here is from genome assembly GCF_019316905.1 of Tessaracoccus palaemonis. NCBI lineage: Bacteria > Bacillati > Actinomycetota > Actinomycetes > Propionibacteriales > Propionibacteriaceae > Tessaracoccus > Tessaracoccus palaemonis. The sequence continues at coordinate 2,286,642 of NZ_CP079216.1, read as the reverse complement.
CGCGACGAACTCGTCGTAGCGCTCGTCGCGCACGCGGGCCTTCTTCAGCCCCATGTAGAGGTCGTCGTTGAGCAGCGCGAGGTTGTCCGTGCCGACGTCGAGCACGACGGCCAGCATGCGGTCGGGGTCCACACCCCCCGCGGCGGTGTACAGCGACTTCTTGCCGTTGCAGATCTGGATGCCGCCGACGCCCTGGTCGCCGATGCCGAGGATGCCCTCGGAGTCCGTCACGATCAGGATGTCGACATCGCCGTCGGTCAGCCCCGTGTTGCGCAGGCACTCCTCGACGCGGTCCACCTGGTCGATCGACAGGAACACGCCTGCCATGTGCTGATACCAGAGGCTGAACTCCTTGATCGCCTCGCCGATCGTCGGCGTGTAGACGATCGGCATGATCTCCTCGATGTGGTCGGTGAGCAGCCGGTAGAACAGCACGGTGTTGCGTTCCCGCAGCGCCTGGAGGTAGGCGAACTTGTCGAGCATCGTCCGGGCGCCCCTGACCCGGCTCAGCGCCCGCGCCTCCTGGGCCTCCAGGGGGGTGATGCTGACGGGCAGCATGCCCTCGAGGCCGAGGGCGGACCGCTCCTCGTGCGTGAAGGCGGTGCCCCGGTTGATGCGGGGATCGTGGAGGACGTCCTGGCCCCGGGCCTGGACACGCACGCGGGATCCATGGCTGCCGGGCAGGACTTCGTACTGGCGGCGTGGCATGGCAGCAACTGTAGTGCGACACGCCGTCGGGAACCGGCGGGCCACAGGAACTGGTGCCTGTCAGACGCGTCCCGGGTCGCTTAGCCAGGTGGCCAGATCCGGGCCCTTCGGCACTATGCCCAGAGGATTGATGTCGCGGTGCACGATGTAGTAGTGCTGCTTGATCTGGTCGAAGCGGACGTTCTCGCCGAAGCCGGGCATCTGGAACAGGTCCCTCGCATAGCCCCACAGGTTCGGCATCTCGCTCAGCTTCTGGCGGTTGCACTTGAAGTGGTCGTGGTAGACGGGATCGAAGCGGACCAACGTGGTGAAGAGGCGGACGTCGGCCTCCGTGATCGCGTCACCCATCAGGAACCGGCGGGTCGCGAGCCGGTCCTCCAGCCAGTCCAACGCCGCGAACAGGCGGTCGTAGGCCGCGTCGTAGGCCTCCTGCGAGCCGGCGAAGCCGCACCGGTAGACGCCGTTGTTGACCTCGGTGTAGACGCGGTGCATCACCTCCTCCATCTCGTCGCGGACGTCCGCCGGCCACAGGTCCGGGGCGTCGGCCCGGTGGAACGGCTTCCACTCGAAGAACAGGTCCTCGGTGATCTGCGGGAAGTTGTTGGTGACCACCTCTCCGGTGCGCTCGTCCACGATCGCGGGGACCGTGATGCCGCGGGGGTAGCCGGGGAAGCGCCTCTCATAGGCGTCCTTGAGCCGGTGGATGCCGAGCACCGGGTCGACGCCGCCGGGGTCGAGGTCGAAGGTCCAGGAATCCGCGTCGTGCGTGGGGCCGGGGTTGCCCATCGAGATGACGTCCTGCAGGCCGAGGAGGTCACGCACGATGATGGCGCGGTTGGCCCAGGGGCACGCGAAGGCGGCGATGAGGCGGTAGCGGCCGGGCTCGACGGGGTAGTCGTCAGTGCCGGGGCGCGGCTCCGCGACGATGCGGGTGGTGATGTAGCGGGAGTCGCGGCTGAACTCCCGGCCCTTGACCGTGTAGACGCCGCCGGTGCTGTGCTCCTGCTGATCGCTCATGACCTCGACCCTACCGGCCGGGCGAGCCGGGGGATCAGCCCCGCAGCCAGCCTCGGATCGCCGTGATCCGCTCGTCGACCTCCGCCGACGAGGCCTGCGCCAGCTTCGGGCCGCCGCACTCGCGCCTCAGGTCCGCGTGCACGTGGCTGTGCGGGACGCCCTTCAGATTGGCGTACTGGCTGACCAGCGAGTTGAGCTCCTTGCGCTTCGTCGCGATCGCCCGGTGCAGCGCGACCTCCGGCTCGACCTTCCGGTCCGCGTGCTCGTGCCGCTTCACCTGGCGGCGCTGCCGGTCCGCGAGCAGCGTGCGGACCTGGCCGGCGTCCAGCAGCCCGGGGAGGCCGAGGTAGTCGGCCTCGTCCTGGCTGGTCGGCTCGGCGTGCATCCCGAAGGCCTGCGCGTCGAACAGCACGTGGTCGAAAGTCGCATGCGACTCGAGGGCCTCGAACTCGCCGAGCAGGTCGTCGGAGGCGGACTCCGAGGAGTTGGCCGCCTCCATCAGGGCCTCGGACTCGGCCCACAACCCGTCCTCGTCGTTCTTCGGCCGCCCCAGTACATGGTCGCGCTGCTTCTCGATGGTCGAGGCGTGCGCCAGCAGCACCGGCACGGTCGGGAGGAAGACGGTGGCGACCTCCCCCTTGCGGCGCGAGCGCACGAAGCGGCCGACGGCCTGCGCGAAGAACAGCGGGGTCGACGTGGCGGTCGCGTAGACGCCGACGGCGAGCCGGGGCACGTCGACGCCCTCCGAGACCATGCGGACGGCGACCATCCAGCGCTCGTCGGACCCGGAGAACGCGTCGATGCGGGAGCTGGCCAACGCATCGTCCGAGAGCACCACGCACGGCTTGACGCCCGTGAGGTCGGCCAGCAGCCGGGCATAGGCCCGCGCGGTCGTCTGGTTGGTGGCAATGACGAGCCCGCCAGCATCGGGTACGTGGCGGCGGACCTCCGTCAGCCGCGTGTCCGCGGCCCGCAGCACCGCGTTGACCCACTCTCCCGTCGGCGACAGCGCGGTGCGCCAGGCCGCGGCCGTGAGGTCCTTGGTCATCGGCACGCCGAGTTCGGCGGCCAGCTCGTCGCCGGACTTGGTGCGCCAGCGCATCGGGCCGCCGTAGTTCATGAACAGCACGGGGCGCACGACGCTGTCGGCCAGCGCCTCAGAGTAGCCATAGGTGTAGTCGGCGCGCGACTGCTTCACCCCCGGGGCCAGCTCGTCGTACGCGACGAACGGGATGGGATTGTCGTCGGAGCGGAACGGGGTGCCGGTCAGCGACAGGCGCCGGGTCGCGTGCGTGAAGGCGTAGCTGATCGCCTCGCCCCAGCTCTTCGAGTCACCCGCGTGGTGGATCTCGTCGAAGATGACCAGGAGTTCCTTGGAGTGGCACAGCGCCTCGTAGACGTAGCTGCGGGCCGCGACGCCCGCGTACGTGACGACGGAGCCGTCGTACTCCTTCGAGCGTCCGCGGCGCGAGGAGCCGCCGGTGCCGGGGTCCAGCTGGATGCCGACGCGGGCGGCGGCGTCGGCCCACTGCACCTTCAGGTGCTCCGTCGGGGCGACGACGACGATCCGACGCACCGTGCGGGAGCGCAGCAGGTTCAGCGCGATGCGCAGCGCGAACGTCGTCTTGCCTGCGCCCGGGGTCGCGACGCACAGGAAGTCGCGGGGGTCGTCGCGCTCGTAGATGTCGAGGGCCTCCTGCTGCCAGGCGCGCAGCGACGACGCCGTACCCCAGGCGGCTCGCTGGGGGAAGGCGGGGGAGAGATGCTCGAGGGCCGACGACGACACGGTCGGCCACTCTAGTCGCCGTCGCGGGCAAATCCCAACGGTGTGGTTCGGCGTCCGGGCCGTCGCGCCCGGCCTCAGGCGAGGTGCGCGAGCAGCTCCTCGACGCCCTCGCCGGTGACGGCGGAGACCCGGAAGATGTGCTCGACGCCGGTCAGCTCGAGCCACCGCTCGGCCTGGTCCGCGTCACCCTCGGGGTCGTCGATGCGGGTCACGATGCCGATGACCTCCCGGTTCACCGACCCGGTCAGGTTCGGCGGGTACAGCGAGAAGGGCTCCGTCGCGCTGAGCAGGAGACCGATGACGTCGGCCTCATAGCTGTACAGCGCCAGCCCGCGGGCCAGTTCCTTGGTCTCCGCGTACTCGCCGGGCGTGTCGATCACCACGTCGTGGTGGTTGATGTACTGCGTCTTGTGGTAGCTGATCTGTTCGCCCCTCAGCACCTGCGTCAGCGTGGTCTTGCCGCTCCCGACGCGGCCGACCAGCATGATCTTGCGCATCAGGAGCGCGAGACGGGGCACACCGTGAAACGCAGCGTGTGCTCGGCGTAGTTGAGGATCTCCCTGATCGCCTGCTCCACATTCGACAGCGTCCCGGTGAAGATCAGGGTGCCCGAGAAGCGGTCGAGGAACCCGAGTTCGATGTCGGAGGCCTTGGTCGCCAGGTCCGAGCCGATGATCGCCATCTCGGCCGGCGTCATCGTCAGCACGCCGATCGCGGACTGCGAGTAGTCGATCCCCGGGTTCAGGCCGAGCTTCTTGTAGATGATCGGCCGCGGCCGCGCGATGATGTGCGCCAGCGTGATCTGACGGCCCGGGACCGTCTCCTGGATGATGCGGGTGAGGTTGTCGTCGGCCATCGTTGCCCTCCGTCGGTTGTCACCGCCGAGTCTAGGTCCAGTGCCTCAACTCCGCGACCCGGGGCGACCCTGGCCGTAGGGTGGGGCCCGTGACTGACGACGGACCGCTGCCGGGGGAGGGCTGGAGGATCGGCGACGACGGGCTCCCGTTCCGCCGCGCCGCCCGGGTGCTGCTCTTCGACGGCGCCGGTCGCCTCCTGCTGGTGCAGGCCCACGACGCCCAGCAGCCGGAGCGCACCTGGTGGTTCACGGTCGGCGGAGGCATCGACCCGGGCGAGACGGCACGGGAGGCGGCCGTGCGGGAGGTGCTCGAGGAGACGGGGCTGGTGCTCGACCCAGGCGCTCTGACGGGCCCGGTTGCGGCCCGCAGCTCTGTCTTCGACTTCTTCGCCCGTCCGGTCCGCCAGGCCGAGGAGTTCTTCGTCGGGCGACTCGACGGCGACCTGTCCGACGAGGCTCTGGCAACCGACGGGTGGACCGAGGTCGAGCGCCACTTCGTCGACTCCCTGCACTGGTTCACGGCCGACGAGTTCGCGGCGATCGACGTCGAGGTGTTCCCCGTGGAGCTGCCGCAGCTGCTGGAGTGGCTCGCGCCCGGCTGGGACGAGACCGTCATGCTGCTCGGCGACCTGGGGCCTCAGGCGCGGACCTGAGCGAACCGGCGCAGCCCCAGCTCCTGGGCCAGGGCGAGGTACAACTCCGCGCACGCCAGGGCGTCCACGACCGCGTCGTGCCCCTTGTAGGTCGGCAGGCCGCTGCGACGCCGCAGCCGCCACAGGCGCAGCGCGTCGGCCGGGTGGTCCTCGCCGATGCCGAGCGCCCGGTGCCCCAGCACCATCGTGTCGACCGCGGGAATGCCGATCGTGATCCCGTGGAGGGAGCGCACCGCGGCGGTCAGGAAGCCGACCTCCACGCCGGCGTGGTGGGCCAGCAGCACCCGACCGACGAGGCGCTCGAAGACGAGGTCGAGTGCCGCCGCGGGAGGGATCCCGTCGGCGAGCAGCTCGTCGTCGGTCAGGCCGTGGATCACGGCGGACTGGCCGACGCCGGTGCCCGGGTTGACCAGGACGTTGGTGGCGGTGCCGAGCGGGATGCACAGCCCGTCGACGTCCACCATGCCGACCGAGAGGATGTGGTCGCTGGCCGGCGACAGCCCGGTGGTCTCGAGGTCGATCGCCAGCAGACGCAACTCCTCCAGCGGGGTGTCGCGCCCGGGCGGGGTCGAGAGCAGGAACCGCCGCAGCGGCCCGTAAGGAACGCGAGGGGCCAGGACGGCATTGCCACGTCGGAACCAGGCCATGCGTCAGCCGATGAACTGGGTCTGGAACGTCACGGTCAGGGCCTTCTGCGCCTGCGAGACGTACCAGAAGGCGTCGCGTAGCGAGCGGCGCTCGAACTCGGTGAGCTCCGACGGCGCGAGGTGATTGTCGGGCTCCTCGTCGCGGCCCACCTGCCGCCCCTGATGCTGGAGGCGCGTGTAGCCCAGGTACTCATGCGCGTCGAGCAGGTTGTCGACGTGGACGCCGTGCAGCGCGGCGGCCGCGAGCCGCGGGCGGGTGCCGACCTGCGGCAGGCCCCAGCGCAGGGCGTACAGCCGGGCGACGTCGACGATCGGCGTCAGCCCGCCCTTCTTGATGTCGAGCTGGTCCCGATGGCTGCCCTGCCGCTCGACGACAAGGCCGCGCAGGAATCCGAGCGGCACCTCGATGTCGTTCGCGTGCGAGGCGAGGTGCCCGAGGAAGCGGGAGGCGCCGGGGGCGGCGGCCAGGATCCGGCGCTGCAGACCGGCCGCCAGGTTGCCGTCGCCGAAGACCGGTCGCATGTCGAAGAAGATCGATGACCCGAGCACTGCGTCGGCGGTGGGGGAGGCCAGCCAGGCCGAGAAGGTGTGCCACCAGCCCGAGACGGGCTGCCGCCAGCGTGGGTTCGTGGCCATCACGTCACCCTGGCAGCGGGGGAAGCCGCACTCAACCAGGGCGTCGGTCAGGAACCCGGCCACGGATGCGAAGTAGTCGTCGTGCTCGGGGAGCGCCTCGTCGCTGAGGATGAACGCGTGGTCCTGGTCGGAGCCGAGGGCCTGCTCCTGACGGGCCAGGGAGCCCAGCGCGACCCAGCAGTACGCGACGGGGGGTGGCCCGAAGCGCTCCTCGGCCAGCGCCCCCAGGCGCTGCCACAGTGCCTCGGTCGTCCGGCTCACGATGCGGCCGATGTCCTCCGCGGTCGCGTCCTGGCGCAGCAGGCGCGTGACCAGGCCGGGCACGCGGCGCATCACAGCCGCCAGCCCCTCGACGTCGCCCTGGCGGGCGAGGTCACCCACGAGGTACAAGGGGCTGGAGCGCTCCAACCGCATCAGGTCGCCGGAGGTGACCATGCCGAGGAGCTGATCGCCGCGCACCACGGGCAGGTGGTGGATGCGGTTCTCGACGAGCGTGAGGAGCACGTCGAGGGCGAGCGCGTCCGGGCTGACCGTGACGGGGGAGAGCGTCATCACCTCCCGCAACGGGGTCTCCCCGGGAATCTGCCTGGCGACGACGCGGCGCAGGTCGCGGTCGGTGAGGATGCCGACCAGGCGGTCGTCGCGGGTCACGACGATCGAGGAGATGCGTTGCTCATCCATCAGCCGGGCGGCGTCGCGCACGGTGGCATCGGAGCGGATCGACACCGCGCCGCGGGTGAGCATGTCCTCGACCCGTACCTGCAGCACCGGGCCGCCCTCCGGCGCTCCCTGCTGCGTCGCGTCGCCAAGTCTCGAGGCGGTGAAGTAGCGGCTGACCTTCGGCAGCGCGACGAGCTCATCGACGACGCCGGCATCGAAGCGCCACAGCAGCGTGTCCTCGACGGTCCTGAAGCTGAACCGCGACGGGCGTCGCTCGACGATGGACGACTGCCCGAAGCACCCCCCCTCCTCCTCGATCGTGGCGAGCTGGTCGCTCACGTCGCGCACCTCGACCGCCCCGGAGCGGATCACGAACATGCTCGACGGGTGATCGCCGGCGGAGAGCACGGTGCTTCCTCGGGGGAAGTAGACGGCTTCGGCGCGCCGGGCGAGCGCGGCCAACTGACCCCGGGGGAGCGCGGACCACGGCTCGCGCCCGCCGAGGAACGCAGTCACCTCCGCCAGCTCACTCATGGGCGCGACATTACCGGCGTGCGCGCCCGCGCGGGCGCGCACGCGCGAGAGTGCCTGCGCCGCCCCGGGCTGACGCTGTCGGTGAACGCAGTGACCGGGACCCTCCTTCGATTCTGGGAAAATTACTATCGGGCGTAGTATTGACACGCACTGCTCGCCACAGTAGGCGGCGAGTTTCGTCTGTCACACCAGGAGCAAAATGTCGGCCACGGCCACCGCTAGCAAGGACCTACATCGCGAAGACCCGTGGGAGGGTTTCACCGACGGCAACTGGCGCACCGCCATCGACGTGCGCGACTTCATCCTGACGAACTACACGCCGTACGTCGGCGACTCCAGCTTCCTGGCCGGCCCCACCCGCAAGACGCTCCAGGTGTGGGACACCCTCCAGCGTGACTACCTGAGCGTCGAGCGCGCCAAGCGCGTCTACGACGTCGAGACCCACATCCCGGCGGACGTCGACGCGTTCCCCGCCGGCTACATCAGCACGGACGACGACGTCATCGTCGGCCTGCAGACCGACGTCCCGCTGAAGCGGCCGATGATGCCCGCCGGCGGCTGGCGCATGGTCGAGACCGCCATCCGCGAGGCGGGCCTGGAGCCCGACGAGCGGATCAAGGAGATCTTCACCCGCTACCGCAAGACGCACAACGAGGCCGTCTTCGACATCTACACGCCGCGGATCCGCGCCGCGCGCAGCTCCCACATCATCACCGGCCTTCCCGACGCCTACGGTCGCGGCCGCATCATCGGCGACTACCGCCGCGTCGCCCTCTACGGCGTCGACGCGCTGATCCTGGCCAAGCGCAACGACAAGCGTCGCGTGACCGACCAGGTGGACTTCACCGAGGATTGGGCGCGCTACCGCGAGGAGCACTCCGAGCAGATCAAGGCCCTCGAGAAGCTGAAGAACCTCGGCGCCAGCTACGGCTTCGACCTGTCGCGCCCGGCCGCCAACTACATCGAGGCCGTCCAGTGGACGTACTTCGCGTACCTGGCGTCCGTGAAGAGCCAGGACGGCGCCGCCATGAGCATCGGCCGCCTTTCGGGCTTCTTCGACGTCTACGCCGAGCGTGACCTGGCCGCCGGCCTGATCACCGAGTCCGAGGTCCAGGAGGCCATGGATGCGCTGGTGACCAAGCTGCGCATCGTCCGCTTCCTCCGCACGATCGACTACGACAACATCTTCTCTGGTGACCCGTACTGGGCGACCTGGTCCGACGGCGGGTTCGCCAACGACGGCCGCACGCTGGTGACCAAGTCGTCGTTCCGGCTGCTGCAGACGCTGCGGAACCTCGGCCCCGCGCCCGAGCCGAACATCACCATCTACTGGGATGACGCGCTGCCTGCCGGGTACAAGGACTTCTGTGCCGAGATCTCGATCGAGACCTCCGCGATCCAGTACGAGTCCGACTCGTCGATCCGCTCCCACTGGGGCGACGACACCGCCATCGCCTGCTGCGTCTCCCCGATGGCGATCGGCAAGCAGATGCAGTTCTTCGGCGCCCGCGTCAACGCGGCCAAGACCCTCCTGTACGCCATCAACGGCGGCCGCGACGAGGTCAGCGGCAAGCAGATCGTCGAGGGCTTCGCGCCCGTCGACGGAGACGCCCCCCTCGACTTCGACACCGTCTGGGCCAAGTACGACAAGATGCTCGACTGGGTCGTGCGCACCTACGTCGAGGCCCTGAACATCATCCACTACAGCCACGACAAGTACGCCTACGAGGCGATGGAGATGGCGCTGCACGACGACGAGATCGTCCGCACGATGGGCTGCGGCATCGCCGGCCTGTCGATCGTGGCCGACTCGCTCGCCGCGATCCGCTACGCGACCGTCACGCCCGTGCGGGACGACTCCGGCCTGGTCATCGACTACATCACCGAGGGCGAGTTCCCGAAGTACGGCAACGACGACGACCGCGCCGACGAGATCGCCCAGCTGGTCGTCAAGACCGTGATGGACAAGATCCGCGCCATCAAGATGTACCGCAATGCCGTCCCGACGCAGTCCGTGCTGACGATCACGTCGAACGTGGTCTACGGCAAGGCCACCGGCGCGTTCCCCTGCGGCCACGAGGCCGGCACGCCCTTCGCGCCGGGCGCCAACCCGGAGAACGGCGCCGACACACACGGCATGGTCGCCTCCATGATGAGCGTCGGCAAGCTGTCCTACGAGGACGCGCTCGACGGTATCTCGCTGACCAACACCATCACGCCGCCGGCACTGGGCCGCACGCACGAGGAGCGGGTCACCAACCTCGTCGGCATCCTCGACGCGGGCATGGGGGAGGGGCTCTACCACGCCAACATCAACGTCCTCAACCGCGAGACGCTGCTCGACGCCATGGAGAACCCGGAGAACTACCCGCAGCTGACGATCCGCGTCTCCGGCTACGCCGTGAACTTCGTCAAGCTCACCCGCGAGCAGCAGCTCGACGTCCTCTCGCGGACCTTCCACGAGGCGATCTGAGTGACGGACCTCCTGGTGGACGCCATCGGGCTCGACCCGGTGGCGTCCGCGCCGTCCGTCACGTCGCTGGGCGGGGTCCCGGTCGTGACGGACCTCGGGCGGGGTGACCTGTTCGCCGCGATGCGCGCCGGCGAGATCGGTTCGGTCCACTCCTGGGAGTTGGTGACGGCCGTCGACGGCCCCGGTACCCGCATGACCACGTTCGTGGCCGGCTGCCCGCTGCGCTGCCTGTACTGCCACAACCCCGACACCATGTCCGGCGCCCGGGGCCTCCCCGTCCGCGCCGACGACCTGCTCGCCCGGATCCGGCGCTACCGCGGCGTGTTCCGCGCGACAGGCGGAGGCATCACGCTCTCGGGCGGGGAGATCCTGCAGCAGCCCGCCTTCGCCGCGCGCATCCTGCGCGGCGCGAAGGACCTCGCCATCCACACGGCGATCGACACGTCCGGCTTCCTCGGCGCCGCGGCCGGCGACGAGCTGCTCGCCGACGTCGACCTCGTCCTGCTCGATCTCAAGTCGGGCGACGAGGAGACCTATGAGCGCGTCACGGGCCGCCAGCTGGCCCCGACCCTGGAATTCGGCCGCCGCCTGGAGCGCCTCGGCATCGAGACCTGGGTGCGCTTCGTGCTGGTCCCCGGGCTCACCGACGACCCGGCCAACATCGCGCGGGTCGCCGACCACGCCGCCTCGATGAGCCAGGTGACGCGCGTCGAGATCCTGCCCTTCCACCAGATGGGCCGCGACAAGTGGGCCTCGCTCGGCATGGAGTACCGGCTCGCCGACACGCAGCCGCCGACCGCGGAGTCCGTCGAGGCCGCGCGCGCCACCTTCCGCTCCCGCGGGCTGACCGTCTACTGAGCCCGGCACCCCCGCACACGCCGCCGCGCGTGTCGAAGCCCCCTGTGGGCACCCCGATTTGGCGACGGCGCCCGATCATGACAGAATGTACAAGTTGCTCCGCGAGGGACCGCGATGTGGAAACGCGTCGGACCCCGCGAGCCAGGTCTTTCGGCGCCCCGGCGCTGTGAGTGGCCAGGCTGCGACACTCCCGAGTTCGGGGGTGGGGGTGACAAGGGGTTTTACCCCGAAGGAACTTGAAATTTCCAAAGGGACGAGAAGAAGGAACGACTGTGGCTGGACAAAAGATCCGCATCAGGCTGCGGGCGTATGACCACGAGGTCATCGACAGCTCGGCGCGCAAGATCGTCGACACCGTGACCCGCACGGGCGCCAAGGTGGCCGGCCCGGTGCCGCTGCCGACGGAGAAGAACGTGTTCTGCGTCATCCGTTCGCCTCACAAGTACAAGGACAGCCGTGAGCACTTCGAGATGCGCACGCACAAGCGTCTGATCGACATCCTCGATCCGACCCCCAAGACGGTCGATTCGCTGATGCGTCTTGACCTGCCTGCGGGCGTCGACATCGAGATCAAGCTTCCGTGAGGTCTGTTGAAATGAGTGAACGAATCGTGAAGGGCATCCTGGGCACCAAGCTCGGCATGACCCAGCTGTGGGACGACAACAACAAGGTCGTACCCGTTACCGTGATCCAGGCCGGCCCGTGTGTCGTCACGCAGGTCCGCACCCCCGAGACCGACGGCTACAACGCTGTCCAGCTCGGCTTCGGCGCGATCAAGGCCAAGGCCGTCACGAAGCCGGCCGCCGGCCACTTCGCCAAGGCCGACGTCACCCCGCGCAAGCACCTCGTCGAGCTGCGCACGGCTGACGCCTCCGAGTTCACGCTCGGCCAGGAACTGACCGCAGAGGTCTTCGCCGACGGCGAGACCGTCGACGTGACCGGTACGACCAAGGGCAAGGGCACCGCCGGTGTCATGAAGCGCCACGGCTTCAAGGGCCTCAGCTCTTCGCACGGTGTGCACCGCAAGCACCGCTCGCCCGGCTCCATCGGTGGCTGCGCCACCCCCGGCAGGGTCTTCAAGGGCCTTCGCATGGCGGGTCGCATGGGCAATGACAAGGTCACCATCCAGAACCTGAAGATTCACGCTGTCGACGCCGAGCGCGGCCTGCTGCTCGTCCGTGGCGCAATCCCCGGCAACAACGGCTCCCTCGTCGTCGTCCGCAGCGCAGCTAAGAAGGGTGACGCAGCATGAGCGATCTCACTGTTGACGTGATCGACGCCTCGGGCAAGAAGGCCGGCTCGGCCGACCTGCCCGCGGCTCTGTTCGACGCGCAGACCAACATCCCGCTGATCCACCAGGTCGTCGTGGCCCAGCTGGCGGCTGCCCGCCAGGGCACCCACGACACCAAGACCCGCGGCGAGGTCCGCGGCGGTGGCATCAAGCCCTGGCGCCAGAAGGGCACCGGCCGCGCCCGTCACGGCTCGCGTCGTTCCCCCATCTGGACCGGCGGTGGCATCGTCCACGGCCCGACGCCGCGTGACTACTCGCAGCGCACCCCCAAGAAGATGGTCGCCGCCGCTCTGCGTGGCGCGCTGTCCGACCGGGCCCGCGACGGTCAGATCTTCGTCGTCTCGGAGCTCGTCTCCGGCGAGAAGCCCTCGACCAAGGCCGCGATCGCCGCGCTGACGAACGTCGCGACGGACATCAGCAAGGTGCTCGTCGTCCTCGACCGCTTCGAGGATGTCGCCTGGCTGAGCCTCCGCAACGTCCCCACGGTGCACGCCCTGGCCGTCGACCAGCTCAACACGTACGACGTGCTGGCCAACGACAAGATCGTGTTCACGTCCGCCGCTCTCGCCGCCTTCGTGGCCGGCCCCGCGTCGGGCAAGTCCTTCAAGGCCGTCGCCACCGAGTCCGAGGCTGTCGCCGAGGCCGAGGTCGCCGACGGTTCGTACCGCGGCGACAACCCGCCGGCCGGCTACGACATCAAGGGCAACCAGTCCGGCAAGTACCACACCCCCGAGTCCCCGTACTACGGCCGCACCAAGGCCGAGGTCTGGTTCAACAGCGCCGAGGCCGCCGAGGCCGCGGGCTTCATCGCCGGTGTGACCAACAACTCTGAGGAGAAGGACAAGTGACGACTGCGCTGAAGATCCGCGATCACCGCGACGTCATCCTGCGTCCCGTGGTGAGCGAGAAGAGCTACAACCTTCTCGACGACGGCAAGTACACCTTCGTCGTCTCCCCCGACGCCAACAAGACCGAGATCAAGATCGCCATCGAGGCCATCTTCAACGTCAAGGTCACCTCCGTGAACACCCTCAACCGCCAGGGGAAGCGTCGTCGCACCAAGTACGGCTACGGCAAGACCGTCGCCACCAAGCGTGCGATCGTCACCCTTGCCGAGGGCCAGAGCATCGACATCTTCGGCGGCGCGGGCGCCTGACCCGGCGGCTGCTGAGACAAGGGAACTGACATGGGTATCCGTAAGTACAAGCCGACTACGCCGGGCCGTCGTGGCTCCAGCGTGTCCGATTTCGTCGAGCTGACTCGCTCCACGCCGGAGAAGTCGCTGCTCGCCCCGAAGACCAAGACCGGTGGTCGCAACAACACCGGCCGCATCACCACCCGCCACATCGGCGGTGGCCACAAGCAGGCGTACCGCATCATCGACTTCAAGCGGTACGACAAGGACGGCGTCCCGGCCAAGGTCGCTCACATCGAGTACGACCCCAACCGCACCGCCCGCATCGCCCTGCTGCACTACGCCGACGGCGAGAAGCGCTACATCATCGCGCCGAACGGCCTGACGCAGGGCACCGTGGTCTCCGCAGGTGAGGGCTCGGACATCAAGCCGGGCAACAACCTCGAGCTGCGCAACATCCCGGTCGGCACCACGGTGCACGCCGTGGAGCTCCGCCCCGGCGGTGGCGCCAAGCTCGGCCGCTCCGCCGGCGCCGCGATCCAGCTCGTCGCCCGCGAGGGCAAGTACGCCACCCTGCGCATGCCCTCGGGCGAGATGCGCATGGTCGACGTGCGCTGCCGCGCCACGATCGGCACGGTCGGCAACGCCGAGCAGTCGAACATCAACTGGGGCAAGGCCGGACGTAACCGCTGGAAGGGCATCCGCCCGACCGTCCGTGGCGTCGTGATGAACCCCGTCGACCACCCGCACGGTGGTGGCGAGGGTCGCACCTCCGGTGGTCGTCACCCGGTGTCTCCGTGGGGCAAGCCCGAGGGCCGCACCCGCGACAAGAACAAGGCGAGCAACCGCCTGATCGTCCGTCGTCGCAAGACCGGCAAGAAGCGCTGATAAGGGAGCCTGAAAGAAATGCCACGCAGCCTGAAGAAGGGCCCCTTCGTTGACGACCACCTGATCAAGAAGGTGGACGCTCAGAACGAAAAGGGCACCAAGAACGTCATCAAGACCTGGTCGCGACGCTCGATGATCATCCCCGACATGCTCGGGCACACGATCGCCGTGCACGACGGCCGCAAGCACGTCCCGGTGTTCGTCACCGAGTCGATGATTGGCCACAAGCTGGGCGAGTTCGCCCCCACGCGCACCTTCAAGGGGCACGTGAAGGACGACAAGAAGGCCCGTCGCCGCTGAGGCGCGAGATAAGGAACTGATTCAACTATGAGCAACGAAAACGGCAACAGCCGTCGACGGGAAACCCTGCTCGGGGATCGTCCTGGCTCGTACGCCATTGCGCGCCACGTCCGGATGAGCTCCACCAAGGTCCGCCGCGTCGTCGACCTGGTCCGCGGGATGGACGTCAACGACGCCCTGACCGCGCTGAAGTTCGCGCCCCAGGCCGCCTCCGAGCCGGTCTACAAGGTCGTGGCTTCCGCCGTGGCCAACGCAGAGTCCGCTGAGGCTCTGCGCGCCGACGACCTCTACATCTCCAAGGCGTTTGTCGACGAGGGTGTCACCCTCCGTCGCATCCGCCCGCGCGCCAAGGGTTCGGCCTCCCGCATCCTGAAGCGTGGGTCGCACATCACCGTGGTCGTGGAGCCCCGCGAGACGAAGGGAGCCTGACAATGGGCCAGAAGATCAACCCGAACGGCTTCCGTCTCGGCATCACCACCGATCACAAGACGCGCTGGTTCAGCGACAAGCAGTACGCGCAGCTGGTCGGCGAGGACGTCAAGATCCGTGAGTACCTGACCAAGAACCTCGAGCGCGCCGGCATCTCGTCCATCGAGATCGAGCGTCGCTCCGAGCGCGTCACCATCTTCCTGCGCGCCGCTCGCCCGGGCATCGTCATCGGCCGTAACGGCGCCGAGGCGGAGCGCGTGCGTGGCGAGCTGGAGAAGCTCACCGGCAAGCAGGTCCAGCTGAACATCCTCGAGGTCAAGAACCCCGAGACCGACGCTCAGCTGGTCGCCCAGGGCATCGCCGAGCAGCTCGGCGCCCGCGTCGCCTTCCGTCGCGCCATGCGCAAGGCCCAGCAGACGGCCATGCGCGCCGGCGCCAAGGGCATCCGCATCAAGTGCTCCGGCCGTCTCGGCGGCGCCGAGATGTCCCGCTCCGAGGGTTACCGCGACGGCCAGGTGCCGCTGCACACCCTGCGCGCGGACATCGACTACGGCTTCTTCGAGGCCCGTACGACCTTCGGTCGCATCGGCGTCAAGGTCTGGATCTACAAGGGCGACGTCGCCGGCACCAAGGCCGAGCGTCAGGCCCAGCGTGAGGCCCGCAACTCCGCCCCCGGTGGCCGTCAGCGTCCGGGCCGTCGCCCCGGCCGCGGCGAGGGCCGTGGGGACCGTCCCGAGCGCGGTGGTCGCCGTCGCGCCGACGCAGCTCAGGCTGAGGCCCCGGCTGCGCCCGCTACTGAGAACGCAGGAGCCTGAACATGCTGATTCCTCGTCGAGTGAAGTTCCGTAAGCAGCACCACCCGAAGCGTGACGGTGCGGCCAAGGGCGGCACCAAGCTCGCCTTCGGTGACTACGGCATCCAGGCGCTCGAGTCCTCCTACCTGACCAACCGTCAGATCGAGGCAGCTCGTATCGCCATGACCCGTCACATCAAGCGTGGCGGCAAGGTGTGGATCAACGTCTACCCCGACCGCCCGCTGACCAAGAAGCCCGCCGAGACCCGCATGGGTTCCGGCAAGGGCTCGCCCGAATGGTGGGTCGCCAACATCAAGCCCGGCCGCGTGCTGTTCGAGCTCTCCGGTGTTCCGGAGGAGGTGGCCCGTGAGGCCATGCGTCTGGCCATCCACAAGCTGCCGTTCAAGGCACGCTTCATCAAGCGCGAAGCAGGTGACATCTGATGAGTAAGGCTCTTACCGCAAACGACCTGCGTGGTCTCTCGCGCGAGCAGCTCAACGCCAAGGTGGTCGAGCTGAAGGAGGAGCTGTTCGGGCTCCGCTTCCAGGCGGCGACCGGGCAGCTGGAGTCGAGCGCCCGGCTGCGTTCCGTCCGCAAGGACATCGCCCGCATCTACACGGTGCTGCAGGAGCGCAACCTCGGCATCGAAGACGAGCCCGAGGCCGAGGAGAAGTGAACATGAGTGAAACCACCCCCACCGCAGAGCGCAACAGCCGCAAGGTCCTCCAGGGCGTTGTCGTCTCCGACAAGATGGACAAGACGATCGTCGTGATGGTCGAGGAGCGCGTCAAGCACCCGCTCTACGGCAAGGTCATGACCAAGTCCTCGCGCGTCAAGGCGCACGACGAGAACAACGACGCCGGCATCGGCGACCGCGTGCGGGTCATGGAGACCCGCCCGCTGTCCGCGCAGAAGCGCTGGCGTCTCGTGGAGATCGTTGAGCGCGCCAAGTAAGGCGATTCAGCCAGGCGGCCCGTCCCCTTGTGGGACGGGCCGCCTCGCATTTGACGAAAAACCATGGACAGTGGCATAAGGCACGTCGTACGCTTTCGGCAACAACCGCGTATGACGGAGGCCGAAGGGCAACCGGTCAGTTGGGGGGAACGCGGAGACAGCGCAGGGGGCCACGGCCCCTGGATTCGCCGACAGGCAGGATCTTGACCTTCAGCCGTCCGAAAGGACGGCTGAAGGGGCGCGTCGCCGGTCAGGCACGGTCGGGGTCGAGGAGCGCGCCGAGGGCAGCGCCCACGATCGAGATGATCACCGAGCCCCAGAAGGCGGGCCAGAATCCCTCCACGTGGAAGCCGAGGCCGAGGGTGCCCGCAGCCCAGCTTGTGAGCTCAAGCATCAGGGCGTTGATGACCAGCAGGAACAGGCCGAACGTGATGAGCACGAGGCAGCCGCTGAAGAAGGTCACGACCGGCCTGATGAACGCGTTGACCAGGCCGAAGATCAGGGCCACGACCAGCAGCGTGATGACCTTGTCGGCGGTGTCGACGGCGGTAAGCTCGACGCCCGGCACCAGCCAGACGGCGACGGCGGTGGCAGCGGCCGTGACGACCAGACGCGTGATGAACTCCATGCCTCAAGCATGCCAGGGGTGCTGCAACGCCCCGATACAGGAGTGTTTTCTATCTCCACGTAAGCTGTGTACGCCCGATTGGCCCTCCAGGAAAGACCCGCATGCTCGAGCTCAGGGACGTCCGCAAGACCTACACGACAGGTGACTTCACCCAGGTCGCGCTGAACGACGTCTCCATCGCCTTCCGCGACTCCGAGTTCGTGGCGGTGCTCGGCCCGTCCGGCTCGGGCAAGACGACCATGCTGAACATCGTGGGAGGGCTGGATCACTACGATTCGGGCAACCTGATCATCGACGGCATCGAGACGTCCAGCTACCGCGACCGGGACTGGGACGCCTACCGCAACAACCGCATCGGATTCGTCTTCCAGAGCTACAACCTGATCCCGCACCAGAGTGTGCTGGCCAACGTCGAACTCGCGCTGACCCTGGCGGGCGTCTCCCGGGCCGAGCGACGACGTCGCGCCACCGCCGCGCTGCAGGACGTGGGCCTCGGCGACCACATCCACAAGCGTCCCAGCCAGCTCTCCGGCGGGCAGATGCAGCGCGTCGCCATCGCCCGCGCGCTGGTCAACGACCCCGAGATCCTGCTGGCCGACGAGCCCACCGGCGCGCTCGACTCGACCACCAGCGTGCAGATCATGGGCCTGCTCACGAGCATCGCCAGAGACCGGCTGGTCGTCATGGTGACCCACAACCCCGAGCTCGCCGAGGAGTACGCCACCCGCATCGTGTCGCTGAAGGACGGCGTGATCGCGTCCGACACCGACCCCTTCGTGCCGCAGGCCGTCGAGCGGGAGGGCAGGAAGGCCCGCCGCACCGCGATGAGCTTCCCCACCGCCATCGCGCTGTCCTTCAACAACCTCATGACGAAGAAGGGCCGCACGCTGATGACGTCCTTCGCGGGCAGCATCGGCATCATCGGCATCGCCTCGATCCTCGCCCTGGCCAACGGCGTCAACGCCTACATCAAGGGGGTCGAGGAGGACACGCTCTCGCTCTATCCGCTGTCGATCCAGCGGCAGGGCGTGGACCTGACCAGCCTGCTGACCGCCTCCAGCGGCATCGCGCAGGAGGCCTCCGGCTCCGGTGACACGGATGACGGCGACGTGCACGAGGTGCAGCTCATGGCGTCGATGTTCGGCAGCGTCGGCACGAACGACCTCCGCTCGCTGAAGAGCTTCCTCGACGCGAACGGCGGAGGCATCGACGACTACGTCAACTCCATCCAGTACTCCTACGACGTCTCGCCGCTGATCTACGCCTCGGACACGTCCGACGGTGTCCGCCAGGTCAACCCGGACACCACCTTCTCGTCGCTGGGCTTCGGGTCGAGCACATCCGCCAGCAGCCTGCTGTCCAGCTCGTCGAGCACCAGCGTCTTCTCCGAGCTGGTAGACGACCTGTCGCTGGTCGAGAACAACGCCGAGGTGGTGGCCGGCCGCTGGCCGACCGCCTACGACGAGGTCGCCCTGGTGCTGACGGGCAGCGGGGGGGTGAGCGACCTCACCCTGTACGCGATGGGGCTGCGCGACCCGCAGGAGCTCGACGACATGGTCAAGCAGGTCGCGATCGAGGGGGACGTGACCGTCCCCGACGACCCCGGCACCTACAGCTACCAGGAACTGATGGGGGTGACCTTCAAGGCCGTCGACTCCGCGGACCTCTACTCCTACGACGACGAGTTCGACGTGTGGACCGACCGCTCCGACGACACCGACTACGTCACAGATCTCGTCGACGACGGCGACGAACTGCGGGTCGTCGGGGTCGTCCAGCCGAGCGGCGACTCGTCGACCCTGCAGCCGGGCATCTACTACACCCGCGACCTGACCGAGCACATGATCGCCGACGCGACCGACTCCGCCATCGTGCAGAGCCAGCTCGCCGACCCGGACGTCGACGTGTTCACCGGCAAGGAGTTCGGCGCCGAGGACGACGGAGAGGAGGCCGACCTCAGTTCCCTGTTCACCATCGACGAGGACGCGCTGGCCGGCGCCTTCACGTTCGACCAGTCGAAGCTGCAGCTCGACACGTCGGCCCTGGAGTCGGAGCTGTCCAACCTCGACCTGGGCCTGGACGATGTGCAACTCGACGCGTCCAAGCTGCCGGCCCTCGACGTGGCCGACATTCTCTCGCAGCTTGACCTCAGCAGCGTGATCAAGCTCCCAGAGGCCGAGGACGACGGCGAAGCCACGCCGTCCGCGCCGCAGGTCGACACCGAGGTGCTCACCGCCGCGGTGACAGCCTTCGTCGAGGCCTACACGCAATGGGCGACCGCAGCCGGCCTCGACCCGACCGACCCGGCGACGCTGACGGCCTTCCTCGCCTCCGCGGAGGGCCAGGCGGCCCTGGCAGCCGGGGGAGAGGCCCTCGACGCCGAGGCGGCCCAGCAGCTCCTCGAGGCCTACCTCGCCTTTGCCGTGACCACCGGGGCGGACCCGAGCGACGTGGCCACCACGATGCCGGCCTTCCTCGCCTCCCCGGAGGGCCAGGCGCTGCTGGCGTCGCTGACCCCCGACACGCCCGATGCCGACGACGCCGCCCAGGCGGCCGACGACTCGCTCGCCGGACGCCTCGTCCAGGGCTACCTCGCGTACGCCCAGGCCAACAACCTGGACCCGGCGGACATCGGGACCAACCTCCCGGCGTTCCTCGCCACGGACGAGGGGGCGGCGCTGCTTGCAGAGGCCGGGACCTATGTGGACACCGACGCGCTCAGCGCGCAGCTGCAGCCGATCCTCGGCGACTACGTCGACCAGGTCGTGGCGGCCTATTCCGCCGACCTCTCCTCTCAGCTCGGCGCGGCACTCTCGTCGCAGATCGGCTCGGCGCTCGAGTCCTCGATGGCGTCGCTGGCCGACAACATGTCGAGTGCCATGGGCATCAACGAGGACGCGTTCCTCGACGCCTTCCAGCTCAACCGCAGCACCGACGAGCTGACCCGCCTGCTGATGTCGATGGCCAACACCGAGGCAGCGTCGCTGGAGGGGAACCTGCGCACTCTCGGGTACGCCGACCTCGACAACCCGTCGAACATCGACATCTACCCGATCGACTTCGAGTCGAAGGCCGAGGTCATCAACATCCTCGACACCTACAACGACGACGCCCGCGATGCGGGCGACGACGACAGGGTGGTCACCTACACCGACATCGTGGGTGCGCTGATGACGTCGGTCACTGACATCATCAACACCATCAGCTACGTGCTGATCGCCTTCGTCGCCATCTCGCTGGTCGTCTCGTCGATCATGATCGGCGTCATCACCTACATCTCGGTGCTCGAGCGGAAGAAGGAGATCGGCATCCTGCGCTCCGTCGGCGCCCGCAAGCGCGACATCCGCACGGTGTTCAACGCCGAGACCCTCATCGTCGGCTTCGTCGCCGGCGCGCTCGGCGTGGCCATCACCGCGCTCATGACGATCCCGGCCAACGCGATCGTCGCGGCGAACTTCGGCGTCGAGAATGTGGCGGTGCTGCCGTGGCAGGCGGCGATCATCCTGGTGCTGATCAGCATGGGCCTGACGTCGGTCGCGGGCCTGATGCCGGCCAGCACCGCGTCGCGCAAGGACCCCGTCGAGGCGCTCCGCTCCGAGTGAGCCCGGGTTGCGCCAGGCACGATTTCGTGGCATGGCGCCCCTGGGATAGACTTACCCAGTTGCCTTGGGTCTGTGCCCCTTCGGGGGGACCCTTCCCGGGCAATGGCTAAGGCCCCCTCTCCCTCGAGCTGGGGGTTGCCTCCTGGCAGAATCCAGGGGGTTCGTTTCTAGTTTCACAAGGCCTTATGCATGGGAACCGGTGGAGCAAGGAGAAGTAATGATCCAGCAGGAGTCGCGACTGAAGGTCGCCGACAACACTGGTGCAAAGGAGATCCTCTGCATCCGTGTGCTCGGTGGCACCAAGCGCCGCTATGCCTACCTGGGCGACACCATCGTCGCCACCGTCAAGGATGCCATCCCTGGCGGCAACGTCAAGAAGGGCGACGTGGTCAAGGCCGTCGTCGTCCGCACCGTCAAGGAGCGTCGCCGCGCCGACGGTTCCTACATCAAGTTCGATGAGAACGCGGCCGTCATCCTGAAGAACGACGGGGAGCCCCGTGGCACCCGCATCTTCGGCCCCGTCGCCCGTGAGCTGCGTGAGAAGAAGTTCATGCGCATCGTCTCGCTCGCCCCGGAGGTGATCTGATCATGGCATCGCTCCACATCAAGAAGGGTGACCGCGTCAAGGTCATCTCGGGCAAGGACAAGGGCGTAGTGGCCGAGGTCATCGCCGTCGATCCCAAGGCCGAGCGCGTCACCGTGCAGGGCGTCAACCTCGTCAAGAAGCACCGTCGCGAGTCGCAGACCGCCGCGGGCAAGAAGATCGAGGGCGGCATCATCACGGTCGAGGCCCCCATCCACGTCAGCAACGTCCAGCTCGTTGTGAAGGTCGACGGCAAGGAGGTCGTCACGCGCGTCGGTTACAAGCGCGTCGACGTCACCAAGAAGCACGCCGACGGCACCGAGTACCAGGCGCAGCGCTCCGTGCGCATCGCCCGCAAGACCGGGGAGGAGATCTGATGACCGCCACCGCTACCGCGATGCCCCGTCTGAAGGCCCAGTACCGCGAGACCATCGTCCCGGCCCTGCAGGAGGAGTTCCAGTACTCCAACGTCATGCAGATCCCCGGTCTGGTGAAGATCGTCGTGAACATGGGTGTCGGCGAGGCCGCACGCGACTCGAAGATCATCGAGGGCGCCATCCGCGACCTCACCGCGATCACCGGTCAGAAGCCGGCCGTCACCAAGGCCCGCAAGTCCATCGCGCAGTTCAAGCTCCGTGAGGGCCAGCCCATCGGGTGCCACGTCACGCTGCGTGGCGACCGCATGTGGGAGTTCGCGGACCGTCTCCTGACGCTCGCGCTGCCCCGTATCCGCGACTTCCGTGGCCTCAACGGCCGCCAGTTCGACGGCAACGGCAACTACACCTTCGGTCTGTCCGAGCAGGTCATGTTCCTCGAGATCGATCAGGACAAGATCGACCGCGTGCGCGGCATGGACATCACCTTCGTGACGTCCGCGACCAACGACGTGGAGGGTCGCGCGCTGCTCAAGCACCTCGGCTTCCCGTTCAAGGCCGTCGACGACCCGAAGAAGCAGTCGGCCAAGCGCGGTCCCGCGTACTACGCCAAGAAGAAGAAGTGAGCTGAGCAATGGCTAAGACAGCACTCAAGGTCAAGCAGTCCCGCAAGCCGAAGTTCGGCGTGCGCGCCTACACCCGCTGCCAGAAGTGCGGCCGACCCCACTCGGTCTACCGCAAGTTCGGGCTCTGCCGTGTCTGCCTCCGCGAAATGGCCCACGCCGGCGAGCTGCCGGGCGTGACCAAGTCGTCCTGGTGAATCGACCCACTGAACACATCAACTAACACCAGGTCCGGGAGCGTTCCCGGAAACCGGTGTGAGAAATGAGGAAATAAGTCATGACGATGACTGATCCGATCGCAGACATGCTCACGCGTGTCCGCAACGCCAACCAGGCGTTCCAGGATTCCACGTCCATGCCGTCGTCGAAGATCAAGGTGGGTATCGCCGAGATCCTCAAGGCCAACGGCTACATCGCCGGCTACGAGCTGACCGAGGTCGAGGGCCAGGTCGGCAAGACGCTCAAGGTCTCGCTGAAGTACGGCGAGTCCCGCGAGCGTTCGATCTCCGGCATCAAGCGCATCAGCAAGCCCGGTCTCCGCGTCTACGCGAAGTCCACCGAGCTGCCGAAGGTGCTCGGCGGCCTGGGCATCGCCATCATCTCGACGTCGCAGGGTCTGCTGACCGACCGCGACGCCAAGGCCAAGTCCGTGGGCGGCGAAGTTCTCGCCTACGTCTGGTGACGCGGCGATAGGTAAGGAGGAAACAACATGTCACGAATTGGCAGGCTCCCCATCGCCATCCCGTCAGGTGTCGACGTGAAGCTCGACGGCCAGCAGGTCGACGTCAAGGGTCCCAAGGGTTCCCTGGCGCTGACGATCGCTGAGCCCATCACGATCGGCCGCAACGAGGCCGGTCTGCTGGAGGTCGCGCGTCCGAACGACGAGCGCCAGAACCGTTCTCTGCACGGCCTGACCCGCACGCTGGTGAACAACATGATCACCGGTGTGACCGAGGGCTACGAGAAGAAGCTCGAGATCGTCGGCGTCGGTTACCGCGTGATCTCCAAGGGCCCCAAGCAGCTCGAGTTCGCGCTCGGGTTCTCGCACCCCGTGATCGTCGACGCCCCCGAGGGCATCGAGTTCACCGTCGAGTCCGCGACCAAGTTCTCGGTCAAGGGCATCGACAAGCAGCTCGTCGGCGAGACCGCGGCCAACATCCGCAAGATCCGCAAGCCGGAGCCCTACAAGGGCAAGGGTGTCCGCTACGCGGGCGAGCACGTCCGCCGCAAGGCTGGAAAGGCTGGTAAGTAATGGCCATCTCGATCAAGCACAACAAGTCGCTTGCTCCGAAGGTCGCGTCCCGTACGCGCCGTCAGCTGCGTGCCCGCAAGAAGATCAACGGCACTCCCGAGCGTCCCCGCCTGGTTGTGACCCGCTCTTCGCGTCACCTGTTCGTCCAGGTCATCGACGACGTCGCCGGCACCACGCTGGCCTCCGCGTCGACGATGGAGGCGGACCTGCGGGCCACCGAGGCCGACAAGTCGGCCAAGGCCAAGAAGGTCGGCGAGCTGATCGCCGCCCGCGCCAAGGCTGCGGGTGTCGAGCAGGTCGTCTTCGACCGGGCCGGTAACAAGTACCACGGGCGGATCGCGGCTCTGGCCGACGCCGCCCGCGAGGCCGGCCTCGGCTTCTGATACGACGAAAGGATAGGTATTCACGATGAGTGAGACCCAGCAGCGCCGTTCCGGCGGCGGGGACCGTCGTGGCCGTGACGATCGTCGTGGCCAGGCTCCCAAGGAAGAGAACAAGTACCTCGAGCGCGTGGTGACCATCAACCGCGTCGCCAAGGTCGTCCAGGGTGGTCGTCGCTTCAGCTTCACCGCAC
Source organism: Tessaracoccus palaemonis (assembly GCF_019316905.1). NCBI lineage: Bacteria > Bacillati > Actinomycetota > Actinomycetes > Propionibacteriales > Propionibacteriaceae > Tessaracoccus > Tessaracoccus palaemonis. Next base: position 2,262,387 of record NZ_CP079216.1, on the reverse strand, counting down.
TGGTCGTCGTCGGCGACGGCGAGGGTAACGTCGGCGTCGGTTACGGCAAGGCGAAGGAGGTGCCGGCCGCGATCGCCAAGGGCGTTGAAGAGGCCAAGAAGCACTTCTTCCGCGTTCCGCTGATCCAGCGCACGATCCCGCACCCGGTGCAGGGCGAGAAGGCGGCCGGTGTCGTCATGCTCCGTCCGGCCAGCCCCGGTACCGGCGTCATCGCCGGTGGCTCGGTGCGTGCGGTCCTCGAGTGCGCGGGCGTCCACGACGTCCTCGCCAAGTCGCTCGGCTCCTCCAACGCGATCAACGTGGTGCACGCCACCGTCGACGCGCTGAAGCAGCTCGAGGAGCCCGAGGCCGTGGCACGTCGCCGCGGCATGGCCGTGGAGGACGTCGCCCCGGCGGCTCTGCTCCGCGCAGCCAAGGAAGAGGTGGCCAAGTAATGGCTCGTCTCAAGATCACCCAGGCAAAGTCTGGGGTGGGTGGCAAGCAGTACCAGCGTGACACGCTGCGTACGCTCGGCCTCAAGCGCATCGGTGACCAGGTCGTCCGCGAGGACCGCCCCGAGGTCCTCGGCATGATCCGCACCGTCGCCCACCTCGTTACCGTGGAAGAGGTGAAGTGACCATGTCGCTGAAGCTTCATCACCTGCGTCCCGCCCCGGGCGCCAAGACGGCGAAGACCCGTGTTGGCCGCGGTGAGGGATCCAAGGGTAAGACCGCTGGTCGCGGCACGAAGGGTACCGGCGCTCGCAAGAACGTTCCGGAGAACTTCGAGGGTGGCCAGATGCCGCTGCACATGCGGCTCCCGAAGCTCAAGGGCTTCAAGAACCCGTTCCGCGTGGAGTTCCAGGTCGTCAACGTCGGCCGGATCGCCGAGCTGTTCCCGCAGGGTGGCAAGGTCGGCGTCGCCGAGCTCATCGCCGCCGGTGCGGTGCGCGACGGCAAGCTCGTCAAGGTGCTCGGCACCGGTGACGTGGCCGTCAAGCTCGACGTGACCGCTCACGCGTTCTCCGGCTCCGCCAAGGAGAAGCTGGCTGCCGCCGGCGGCTCCGCGAACGAGCTCTGAGGCGCAACCGCGCATCACCATCGACGGGGTGGGTCCGCTTCTGGCGGACCCACCCCGTCGGTTCATTTGTGCAGGGTGTTTTGTCTGCCAGCGGCGGGGCTTGGTAGGCTGCCATGGTTGCCGTGCCATGTGCGCGCGACCCACGTGTCATCAGTCGAAAGTAGTAACCGGATGCTCTCCGCTCTCGCTAACGCGTTGAAGACCCCGGACCTTCGCAAGAAGATCCTCTTCACGCTGGGCATCATCACCGTGTTCCGACTCGGCTCATCGATCCCCACCCCGAACGTCAACATGTCGCGCATCAACGAGTGCGTCGACCTCGCCTCCAGTGGCGACCAGGCCGGGCTGTACTCGATCGTGAACCTGTTCTCCGGTGGTGCGCTGCTGCACCTGACGATCTTCGCGCTCGGCATCATGCCCTACATCACCGCGTCGATCATCCTGCAGCTCCTCACGGTCGTGATCCCCAAGCTCGAGGCCCTCAAGAAGGAGGGTGCCTCCGGCACGGCGAAGATCACCGAGTACACCCGGTATCTGACGCTGGTGCTCGCCGTGCTGAACGCCACCGCGTACGTCACGATGGCGCGCACCGGCCAGCTGTTCCAGGGCTGCACGGGCATCATCTACTCCGAGGAGCTGTTCCCCCTGATCACGATGGTCCTGATCATGACCGCCGGCACCGGCGTCATCATGTGGATGGGCGAGTTGATCACCGAGCGCGGCATCGGCAACGGCATGTCGATCATGATCTTCACCCAGATCGCGGCCAGCTTCCCGACCGGCCTGTGGTCGATCAAGCAGGGCCACCCCGGCGCCGTCGGATGGTTCCTCTTCTTCGCCGTCATCGGCATCGGGCTGCTCGTCATGCTCGCGATCATCTGGATCGAACAGGGGCAGCGCCGCATCCCGGTCCAGTACGCCAAGCGCATGGTCGGGCGTCGCCTCGTCGGCGGCTCCACCACCTACATCCCGCTGAAGGTCAACCAGTCCGGCGTCATCCCCGTCATCTTCGCCTCGTCGATCATGTACCTGCCGGTCCTGTACGCCACCTTCCGCCCCGAGGGCGCGGTGTCCGAGTGGATCATCGCCAACTTCACCGGCAGCGGCGTCTACTCGTGGGTGTACACGGTCGTCCAGTTCGTCCTCATCATCGCCTTCTGCTACTTCTACGTGTCGATCACCTTCAACCCCGAAGAGGTCTCCGACAACATGAAGAAGTACGGCGGCTTCATCCCCGGCATCCGTGCCGGGAAGCCGACCGAGCGCTACCTCGCCTACGTGCTGTCACGGCTGACCGCGCCTGGCTCGCTGTACCTGGCGACGATCGCCCTGATCCCGACGCTCGCGTTCATCGCGGTCGGTGCTCAGCAGAACTTCCCGTTCGGCGGCACGTCGATCCTCATCATCGTCGGCGTCGGCCTCGACACCGTCAAGAAGATCGAGAGCCAGCTGCAGCAGCGTAACTACGAAGGATTCCTGCGATGAGGTTGTTGATCATGGGCGCCCCCGGCGCCGGCAAGGGCACCCAGGCGACCGAACTGGCCGCCAGGTACGGGGTTCCCGCGATCTCAACCGGAGACATCTTCAGGCACAACATCAGGAACGCCACGCCGCTCGGCATCAAGGTCAAGGAACTGATCGACGCCGGCGAGTACGTGCCCGACGACGTGACCGAGGAGATCGTCGCCGCGCGGCTGGCGGAGCCCGACTGCGCGCAGGGGTTCCTGCTCGACGGCTTCCCCCGCACCATGCATCAGGTGCATTTCCTCGACCGCCACCTCACGGAGCACGGCCAGGCGCTCGACGCGGTCGTGTCGCTGATGGTGCAGCCAGAGGCGCTCGTGCAGCGCCTCCTGCAGCGCGCCGAGCTCGAGGGACGCGCCGACGACAACGAGGACACCATCCGCCGCCGGATGGAGGTCTACGCGGGCCAGACCGCCCCGCTCCTGTTCCACTACGAGTCCAAGGGCCTCCTCGTCGAGGTCGACGGAACCGGATCGGTCGAGGAGGTCCGCCAGCGGATGTTCGGCCTCGTGGACGCACACACCGCCAGATGAGCCAGATCGAGATCAAGGACGCAGTTCAGCTGAAGCTGATGCGGCGGGCCGGTCTCGTGGTGAGCGATGGCCTTGCCGCCATGTGCGGGGCCGCCGCCATCGGGGTCACCACCCGTGAGCTCGACTCCATCGGCCGCGAGGTCCTCACCCGCAACGGCGCGTTGAGCTCCTTCCTCGGCTACGGCGCCGAGTACGGTGCGCCGTTCCCCGCCGTCGCCTGCATCTCCGTCAACGACACGCTGGTGCACGGCATCCCCGACGACCGTCCGCTCGAGGACGGCGACGTCGTCTCCATCGACTTCGGCGCCATCGTGGGAGGCTGGCACGGGGACGCTGCCCGGACCGTCATCGTCGGCTCGGCAGACCCTGCGGACGTCGCGCTCGTCGACGCAACCTGTGAGGCCATGTGGGCCGGCGCGCGTCAGATGCGCGACGGCGGCCGCGTCGGCGACGTTTCCAGGGCCATCGAGGGCTACGTCAAGTCGCTGCCCGTGCGCTACGGGTCGCTGCGCGAGTACACCGGCCACGGCATCGGCACCCAGATGCACATGGAGCCGGACGTGCCGAACTGGTACCGCCCGCGCCCCACGGCCCGGCTGCGCACCGGCATGGTCCTGGCGATCGAACCGATGCTCACCCGCGGCACGCACCACACCCTCGAGCTCGACGACGAGTGGAGCGTCGTGAGCCGCGACGGCTCGCGCGGCGCCCACTGGGAGAACACGGTCGCGATCACGCCCGGCGGCGTCTGGGTGCTGACGGAGGCCGACGGCGGCGAGTCCCGGCTGGGCGACCTCTACGCCCCGCTCGCCGACTGACGCCTATCATGGGCCCATGGCCCTGCCTCCCAGCTCGAAGTACCTCCAACGCGCCGCGGATCCGGTCGACGATGTCGAGCGGGAGTCGCTGACCGCACGGCTCAACTCCGCCTTCGCCGAGGGCCGGGTGACGCACGACGAGTACGCCGCGGCCATGGACGTCGTCTACGGGGCCCGCGCGCTCGGCGAGCTCGTGCCCGTCATCGAACAGCTGCCCGCGGCGTCGGCCGGGGTGCCGGCGATCGTCGCGCAGGGCAGCACCCCGGCCGGCGAGGTCTCGACCGCGCGCAACCTGATGCCCCTGACCATCCTGGTGGGCGCGGTCGGCCTCTCGCTGGTCGTGGTGATCGCCGTGCTCGTCGGCATCCTGCTGTTCTGAGCGACTCTCGCACTAGCCTGCCAGCGTGTCGAACCGAGAACCGCCTCCGCAGCCGCGGCGTGCCGCGCCCGCGGACGAGGGTGCCCGACGCGTCCGGGCGGCAGGCACGGCGGTTGCTGCCGTGCTCGTGCTGGCGGCCCTGGCGGCGGCTTCCTCGCTGCTGGGCGGCGGCGGTTCCAGGGTGGCGACGGTCACGGCCCCGACCATGAGCGTCACGGCCGGCATCGACCTGCCGCTCGGCGTCGATGTCGGCGCCGGCGCGTGGCAGCTGCCGACCCGCACGCTTCCCGATCTGCCGGACCCGGACCCGGACTCGGAGCTGTACCCGGCCCAGACCGCGGCGCTCAACGCGCTCCCCGTCATCTCACTGACCGGCTGCCCGGCCCCGGCCAGGGTCTCATCCCGTGCGGCCTGGAAGAGGGCCGTTCGCGCGCAGTGGCACTGCCTGCAGGAGGCGTGGGCGCCCGTGCTGGCCGGCTACGGGCTGGGCGTGACTGAGCCTGCCGTCAGCTTCTACGACGGTAACGGGGCCGACAGCGCCTGCGGCTGGATCGACGCGCCCGCCTTCTACTGCTCGGCGGGCGACGGGTCCGCGCACTTCGGCACCGGCCACTTCCAGATGGCGAAGTACTGGGACCTGTCGGTCAACGAGATGGTCAACCACGAGTACGCGCACCACCTCCAGTCGCTGTTCGGCATCACGGCGGTGAAGGTCGCGGCGTCCGGGGGAGCCGAGCTCGACAGGCGGGCCGAACTGCAGGCGACGTGCCTGTCTGCCGCCCTCACCATCAACAATGAGGCCGTCGACTTCGGCGTCGAGGAGTACGAGGGCTGGATGCAGCGGCTCGGGACGATGCTCTCGGACGATATCCACGGCAGCCAGGACTCGCTGCTCGACTGGGGGGCGCGAGGCCTGTACGCCACGACCTACCAGGCCTGCAACACCTGGGTGGCAGCGCCGTCGGCGGTGGGCTGATGGCCGGCTGGCGCCGTGCGCCACGAACCGGCGGCCGGAGACGCGGCGGCGCCTCGGGCGTCGGGCTGGTCGTCGGCGCGCTGGCGGCCGCGCTGCTCGTGGCCCTGCTCGCCGCGTCGCTCGTCGGGTCCATGGTCGCGCGGCTCCAGCCGCAGCCCGCTGATCCCGACGTGGCGACGCCCCGGCCCTCCGTCACCGCGTCGGCACCGGTCGCGACCCCGAGCGCCGCCCCGGAGCCCGGACTGCCCGAGCGGACCTGGCCCGCCCTCCCCGCGCCCAGCGCGACGGACGCGGCCGGGCGGACGCTGCAGAGCAGCGCCCTCTACGAGGTCGCCGCGCCAGGACAGGTGGGCTGTCCCGCTCCGGCGTCCGCCGGATCCATGGAGGAGCTGGAGGACCTGGCGGGCGGCCAGCTCGACTGCCTCCAGGAGGCGTGGGCCCCGGTGCTCGCGGCCCTCGGCTTCGATGCCACCGGGATCCCGTACTACTTCTACGACGCGGAGGGCGTCGACACCCCCTGTGGCTGGGTGGAGGCGCCGGCGCTGTACTGCTCCGCGCAGGGCGGCGCCATCTACTTCGGCGTGACCGCCCTGAACGGCACCAGCTGGTACGACCTGGGTGTCAAGGAGGTCGCCGGCCACGAGTACGGCCACCATCTCCAGGCGCTGGCCGGCATGATGGAGGCCTCGGCGGGCCTGTCCGGGAACGAGCCGGTCAGGCGACTCGAGCTCCAGGCCACCTGCTTCGCCTACGCGCAGATCGCCCGCGACGGTTCCGTCGACCTGACCCGGGAGGTCTTCGACACCATCGAGCCGTACCTGCGCGCCACCATCGACGACGGCGTGCACGGCTCTCCCGACTCGGTCGCCAACTGGGGGCTGCGCGGTCTCTACGCCGACGCCCTGGGGGAGTGCAACACCTGGGTCGTGCCGTCGGCGGACGTCGAGTGACTCAGCCGGCGAAGACGCCGATCACGGGGTTCCACTCCGTGATCGAGCGGCCCACGATCAGCGAGGCGTGCCAGAACGGGTCCTCGTCCAGCAGCGCGGCGATCTCCGCCGCAGTCTCGCCCCGGAACAGCAGCAGCGCGCTGGCCACCTCGACGTCCACGTACGGGCCGCTGGCGATCAGCGACCCGCCCGCCAGGGACGCGAGGAACTCGCGGTGCTTCGGCCGGATCGCCGCCAGGGCATCGGCGTCGGACGAATAGGTGTACTGGACTGCGAAGTACTTCATGGGTCCACAGGCTAGTGAGTTGCCGAGCCCCGTATTTGGAAAGACCTCCAGCTTCGGCGTAAAATGCCTGTCTGAAGTACACTCCGGCGGCGCACAGGCCCGCCGGCGCGACAGAATGAGAGTTCATGGCGAAGAAAGAAGGAGCCCTCGAGCTCGAGGGCACCGTGGTCGAGGCACTGCCGAACGCGATGTTCCGCGTGGAGCTCGCCAACGGGCACAAGGTCCTGACGACCATCAGCGGCAAGATGCGCCAGCACTACATCCGCATCCTGCCGGCCGACCGCGTCGTCGTGGAGCTGTCTCCCTACGACCTCACCCGAGGACGCATCGTCTACCGTCACAAGTGAGCCTCCCAGGCCGCTCGACGCGCCCGCCCCGTCAGGGGTGCGGCGCGTTGCTGTGTTTCGGGGGCGATTTGGGCCGCGCGCCCGCGTGGCGTAAGCTGGTGCGTCGGTCGTCCCCGCCCGGACGCGTGCGAGCGTGCCCGGGTGACGGCCACCGGAAATCCACCACAAGATTGGGTGCTGCCAAGCGCCCAGTCGCTGATTGAAAAGGTTGCTCGAATGAAGGTTCAGCCGAGCGTCAAGAAGATCTGCGACAAGTGCAAGGTCATCCGCCGGCACGGTCGTGTGATGGTGATCTGCGAAAACCCCCGCCACAAGCAGCGTCAGGGCTGATTCCGGGGCCGCGAGGCCTCAGATGAGCAGAGCACCGCGGTAAGGGTCTGGTCCCCACACCGCCGACAACTAGATAGCAACGTGATTGCAAGGACCCCCTTGACCGGGGTTCCCACCCTTGGACGAAGGCCAAGGCCCCGTCGGTGCCACCGAGGCACCACAGGCGGCGGGGACGCGTCACGCCACACACCTTCGCGGTCCATGACCGGGCTCCCATGGAGCCAGGACCGAGTTTTCAGAAAGGTACCGCCTGATGGCACGCCTCATTGGTGTCGACCTCCCGCGCGAGAAGCGCCTCGAGGTCGCACTGACCTACATCTTCGGCATCGGGAAGACCCGCGCCGCCGAGACCCTCGCCGCCACTGGAGTGAGCGGCGATCTGCGAGTCCACCAGCTCACCGACGATCAGCTCGTCGCGCTGCGTGACCACATCGAAGCCAACTACGAGACCGAGGGTGACCTGCGTCGTAGCGTCGCCGCCGACATCCGTCGCAAGGTCGAGATCGGCAACTACCAGGGCCGCCGCCACCGCGCCGGCCTCCCGGTTCGTGGTCAGCGTACGCGGACCAACGCGCGCACCCGCAAGGGCAAGAAGAAGGCCGTCGCTGGCAAGAAGAAGGCCCGCTGACCTTAGGTCAGGGCTTCTCAGGACTCAAGGAGAAAGACTTTTATGGCTACTGCAAGCCGTAAGGCGGGCGCCAAGACCAAGGTGCGCCGCAAGGAGAAGAAGAATGTGCTCGCCGGCCAGGCGCACATCAAGAGCACGTTCAACAACACCATCATCTCGATCACCGATCCCACCGGTGCCGTGATCGCGTGGGCCTCTGCCGGCACCGTCGGCTTCAAGGGCTCGCGTAAGTCGACCCCGTTCGCCGCCCAGATGGCCGCCGAGGCCGCTGGCCGCCGCGCCATGGAGCACGGCATGAAGCGCGTCGACGTGTTCGTCAAGGGCCCCGGCTCCGGCCGTGAGACCGCGATCCGCTCGCTCGGCGCCGTCGGCCTCGAGGTCGGCGCGATCTCCGACGTGACCCCGGTGCCGCACAACGGCTGCCGTCCGCCCAAGCGTCGTCGCGTCTGATCGACCGAGAGAGTAAAGGACTAAGAACATGGCTCGTTACACCGGCCCTATGACCAAGAAGTCCCGTCGTCTCGGGACTGACCTTGTCGGCAACGACAAGGCCTTCGAGCGTCGCCCGTACCCCCCGGGTGTGCACGGCCGCGGCCGCACGAAGGACTCCGAGTACTCGCTGCAGCTCAAGGAGAAGCAGAAGGCTCGTTACGCGTACGGCGTGCTCGAGAAGCAGTTCCGTCGCTACTACGAAGAGGCTGACCGCTCCGCCGGCAAGACCGGTGACCGTCTGCTGCAGATCCTGGAGTCGCGTCTCGACAACGTCGTGTACCGCGCAGGGTTCGCCGCTACGCGTCGTCAGGCCCGCCAGCTCGTCGTTCACGGCCACTTCCTCGTGAACGGCCAGCGCGTGAACATCCCCTCGTACCGCGTCCGCGCCAAGGACATCATCGACGTCGCCGAGAAGTCGCTGAACCTGACGCCTTTCGTGATCGCCCGGGAGACCCACGGCGACCGCACCGTCCCCGCGTGGCTCGAGGCCCGTCCGAACCGGATGCGCATCCTCGTTCACCAGCTCCCCGTCCGCGAGCAGATCGTGATCGACGTGGCCGAGCAGATGATCGTCGAGCTCTACTCGAAGTGATCCCAGGGCCGTCGGCCGGACGCGTTCCGGCCGGCGGTCTTTCGAGGCCCACGGGCCTCAACCAGACAACACCATTCGCGCCATCAGATAGCGGTTGGCGCGGGAAGGACAGTCAATGCTCATCGCTCAGCGCCCGACCCTCTCCGAAGAGGTCGTCTCCGAGTTCCGTTCCCGGTTCGTCATCGAGCCGCTGGAGCCCGGCTTCGGCTACACCCTCGGCAACTCGCTGCGTCGCACCCTCCTGTCGTCCATCCCGGGCGCCTCGGTGACCAGCATCAAGATCGAGGGCAACCAGCACGAGTTCTCCACCCTGGAGGGCATCGTCGAGGATGTCACCGAGATCATCCTCAACCTCAAGGGCCTCGTGCTGTCGTCCGAGGAGGACGAGCCCGTCGTCATGTACCTGCGCAAGGCCGGTGCCGGTGCGGTCACCGCCGGGGACATCCAGCCCCCGGCCGGTGTCGAGATCCACAACCCGGATCTGCACATCGCCACCCTCAACGACAACGGCAAGCTCGAGATGGAGCTCGTCGTCGAGCGTGGACGCGGCTACGTGTCCGCTGCGCAGAACAAGGACCCCGAGTCCGAGATCGGCCGCATCCCGGTCGACTCGATCTACTCGCCGGTGCTCAAGGTCACCTACAAGGTCGAGGCCACCCGTGTCGCCCAGCGCACGGACTTCGACCGCCTGATCGTCGACGTCGAGACCAAGAACTCGATCCTGCCCCGCGACGCCGTCGCCTCGGCCGGTCGCACCCTGGTCGAGCTCTTCGGCCTGGCGCGTGAGCTGAACGTCGAGGCCGAGGGCATCGAGATCGGCCCGTCGCCCGTCGACGAGCAGATCACGGAGTCCCTGAACCTCCCGGTCGAGGACCTGGAGCTGTCGGTGCGTTCCTACAACTGCCTCAAGCGCGAGGGCATCCACACCGTGGGTGAGCTCGTCGCGCGCAGCGAAGAGGACCTGCTCGACATCCGCAACTTCGGTTCGAAGTCCATCGACGAGGTCAAGGAGACCCTCGCCGGCCTCGGACTCGCGCTGCGTGACTCGCACCCGGGCTTCGACCCGATGCAGGCCATCGAGCGCTACGACGAGGACTCGGACTTCGCCGAGACCGAGCAGTACTGACCGCCCAACGCATCTACACCTGGAGTTAAACACCAATGCCCAAGCCAACCAAGGGTCCCCGTCTGGGCGGCAGCCCGACCCACGAGCGGATCATCCTGCGTAACCTGGCGACCCAGCTCTTCGAGCACGGCCGCATCACGACCACCGAGACCAAGGCCCGCCGCGTGCAGCCCCTGGCCGAGAAGCTCATCACCAAGGCGAAGCGCGGCGACCTGCACTCGCGTCGTCTGGTGCTGCAGTCGGTGACCGATCCCGCCGTCGTCCGCGTGCTGTTCGACGAGATCGCCCCGGCCGTCGCCGAGCGTGAGGGCGGCTACACCCGCATCACGAAGCTCGGCCCCCGCAAGGGCGACAACGCCCCCATGGCGATGATCGAGGTCATCACCGAGGCCGTCGCGCCGAAGGCCGCGCCCGCCGCCGCCAAGCCGGTCGTCGACGTGGCCCCCGTGGCCGAGGAGACCCCCGAGGTCGACGAGACCGTCGAGGTCGAGGAGACCGCCGAAGCCAAGTGAGCTGACGCACGCTGAGTCAGGAGGGGCCCTTCGGGGCCCCTCTTTTCCATTGCACGGAGGATGCGGCGTAAGCTGTCAGGCCGGAGATCACCGAGAGGAACAAGATGCTGCGACGTGGGCTTGCCGGGATGACACTCGGCGCGCTGCTGCTTGCCGGTTGCGCGCAGGGGGGCTCGACAGCGACGACGAGTCCATCCGGGGAGAAGCGCAGCGTGAGCGTGGGTGCGGTCACCATCGTGTCGCACCCGTCCCTGGACCTGCTGTACGAGGGCATCACCGAGGCCCTGGCAGACGCGGGATACGTCGAGGGGGAGAACCTGCAGATGTCCCTGGAGAACCCGCAGGGGGACCAGGCGACGCTGGCGAGCATCGCCAACACCTTCGCGGCCTCCGACAAGGACTATTTCGTCGCCATCGCGACCCCGCCGGCGCAGGCGCTGGCCCAGGTCATCACGGACCGGCCCATCGTGTTCGCGTCCGTCACCGACCCCGCTGCCGCAGGACTCGTCGACTCCATGGACGCGCCGGGCGGCAACGTCACGGGCACCAGCGACCAGCTGCCGACGGATCAGCAGCTGCAGGTGCTCACCGAGATCGACCCGAGCGTCAAGACCGTCGGCATCGTCTACTCCTCAGCGGAGGTCAACGCCCAGGTGCAGGCCGAGGCCGCGGTCGAGGCCGGCAGGCAGCTGGGCATCGAGGTGCTGACCGCCACCGTCACCAACAGCTCCGAGGTTCAGCAGGCCGCGGAGTCGCTCGACGTCGACGCCTACTTCGTGCTCGTGGACAACACCGTCGTGTCCGCCATGGAGTCCATGGTGCAGGTGGCCGAGCAGCACCACCGACTGCTGGTGGCATCCGACGCCGACTCGGTGGAGCGCGGCGCCGCCGCAGCGCTGGCCACCGACTACGAGGCACAGGGGCGCCAGACGGGGGAGATGCTCGTGCGCATCATCGAGGGTGCCGACCCGGCTGACATGCCGGTCGAGCTCCAGGAGAGCCTGGAGCTGGTCATCAACCCGGGCGCGGCCGAGGCCATGGGCGTGGCGATTCCCGACGCGGTCGTCAAGAAGGCGGACAAGACCGTCTGATCCCGGACGGCCCCCCTGCCGGCCCACAGGGGACGGTTAGGCTGTCTCGGTCACCCCCCAGCTCCACGAGGAGAACGATGAAGATCACGGCACTCGCCTTCGGCGTCGCAGCCGCCCTGTCCCTGTCCGCCTGCGGAGGTTCGACGGGGGAGCCCACACCCGGATCCGAGAGCGGCGCGGCGTCGTACTCGATCGGGATCGCCACGATCCAGTCCCACCCGGCGCTGGACGCCGTGACCGAGGGCTTCAAGGCCGCCTTCGAGGAGGCCGGCGTCGAGGTCACCTTCGATGAGCAGAACGCGCAGGGTGACCAGACGACGCTGACGAACATCGCCAACACCTTCGCCTCCTCGGACTACGACGCCTTCCTCGCGATCGCCACCCCGACGGCCCAGGCGCTGGCCAACGTGATCACGGACCGCCCGGTCGTCTTCGCCGCCGTCACAGACCCGGAGTCCGCCGGGCTCGTCGGCTCCTGGGACGCGCCGGACGCCAACATCACAGGGGTCTCCGACCTCAACCCGATGGCCGACCAGCTCGAGCTCATCCAGGAGGCCATGCCTGGGGTGAAGACCGTCGGCATCGTCTACGCGTCCGGTGAGGTCAACTCCGAGGTCCAGGTCCAGGAGGCCACCGACGCAGCCGCGACGCTGGGCCTGGAGATCAGGACCGCCACCGTCACCAACAGCTCGGAGGTGCAGCAGGCTGCCGAGTCTCTCGACGTCGACGCCTTCCTGATCCCGACCGACAACACGGTCGTGTCCGCTGCCGAGTCTGTCATCCAGGTCGGCGAGCAGAAGCAGGCGCCGGTGTTTGCCTCCGACGAGTCCACGATCGAGCGCGGCGCCGCCGCCGGCCTGTCCGTGAACTACACCCAGCAGGGCAGGGACGCCGCGGCCGTCATGCTGAAGCTTCTCGACGGCACTCCGGCCAGCGAGATCCCCGTGGCCACGCAGAAGGAGTTCGACCTCTTCGTGAACGAGGCTGCGGCCACCACGCAGGGCCTGACGCTGCCCGACGCCATCGTCGAGCGCGCCACCACCAAGTACTGAGAGTACGTGTGAACCGATGATCATCGCACTGGAGATCGGCCTTCTCTACGCCATCATGGCGTTGGGGGTCTACCTCACCTACCGAGTGCTGGACTTCCCCGACCTGACGGTCGACGGGTCCTTCACGACGGGCGCCGCCACCTGTGCCATGCTGATCGTGGGCGGGCTCCCGGTCCCGGTTGCGATGGTCGCCGGCACGCTGGCCGGCATGGCTGCCGGCGCGGTCACGGGCCTGCTGCACGTCTGGGGGCACATCAACCCGCTGCTGGCGGGCATCCTGACCCAGATCGCCCTCTACTCGATCAACCTCCGCATCATGGGCAACAAGGCCAACGTGCCGCTGCTGCGCCAGACGACGCTGTTCACGCCGCTGCAGGAGGCGGGTCTCCTGCGCACGTGGGCGTCGGTCGCGATCTTCGCCGTGGTGGTCGCCATCGTCGGGGTCATCGTCTACTGGTTCCTGGGCACGAGCTTCGGGGTGGCGATCCGTGCGACGGGCGACAACGAGTTGATGGCCTCCTCGCAGGGCATCAACACGGGCGTCACGAAGGTCATCGGGCTCGCCCTGTCGAACGGCCTGGTGGCGCTCTGCGGCACGATCGTGGCGCAGTACCAGGGCTTCGCCGACATCTCGATGGGCATCGGCCTGATCGTGGCCGGCCTGGCATCGGTGATCGTCGGCCAGGCCATCTTCGGCATGACGGCCGTCTGGCAGGCCGTGCTGGCCGCTGCCCTCGGCTCCGTCATCTACCGCGGCGTGATCCAGATCGCGCTGAACAACGGCTTCAACCCCAACGACATGAAGCTGGTGTCCGCGGTGCTCGTGGTGCTGGCGCTCGTGCTGCCCCAGTGGGCGCCGCTGAAGAAGCTGCGGATCCGCAGGAGGACCGCCGCGGCGGTCGCGGAAGGAGCCAAGTGATGCTCGAGCTCGTCAACGTCACCAAGCGGTTCTTCCCCGGCACGGTCAACGAGCGGGTCGCGCTCGACGACCTCTCCCTGAAGCTGTCCGAGGGGGACTTCGTCACCGTCATCGGCTCCAACGGCGCCGGCAAGTCGACCATGCTCAACGTCATCTCCGGCCGGTACCCCGCCGACGGCGGCAGGGTCATCATCGACGGCCACGACGTCACGAAGGCGCCTGAGCACCGCCGCGCCAGCGCCGTCGCCCGCGTCTTCCAGGACCCGATGGCCGGCACCGCGCCGCACCTGACGATCGAGGAGAACCTGGCCATCGCCTTCGAACGGGGCAAGGGCCGAGGGCTGCGGATGGCGGTCACGCGGGCCAAGCGCGAGGTCTTCCGCGAGGCCCTCATCACCCTCGAGCTGGGTCTCGAGGACCGCCTCGAGATGCGCGTCGGCATGCTCTCGGGCGGCCAGCGCCAGGCGCTCAGTCTTCTGATGGCCACCTACGCGAAGCCGGCCATCCTGCTGCTCGATGAGCACACCGCTGCCCTCGACCCGTCCCGGGCCGAGCTCATCACGCGGCTCACGGGGGAGGCGGTCGCGCGCAACAACCTGACCGCGCTGATGGTCACGCACAACATGAACCAGGCGATCGAGCTCGGCAACCGGCTGATCATGATGCATGAGGGCCGCGTCGTGCTGGAGGTGGACGAGCAGGCCAAGAAGTCGATCACCGCGGAACACCTCCTCGAGGAGTTCTCGAAGATCAAGGGCGCCAGCCTGTCCGACCGTACGCTGCTCGACTGAGAGCGGCCGCGGCCGAGGTCGGCCCGCTAAGCTCTGACCCAGTGGTGTCCGGCGGGAGGTGTAGTGGCAACTGACCCCGCTCACGAGCGCCCCAACATCCGACAGGTGGCGGCGCGGGCCGGCGTGTCCCACATGACGGTGTCGCGCGTGCTGAACGACGCCCCGAACATCCGACCCGATACCCGCGACAGGGTGCTCGCTGCCATCGCAGAGCTCAACTACCGCCCCAGCAATGCTGCGCGCGCCCTGGCTACGCAGCGGCACCAGCGCATCGGGGTGCTGATGGAGAGCCACTTCGCCTACGGGCCCACGCACACCCTGCGCGGCATCGAGCTGGCGGCGGGCGAGGCCGACTACTCCGTGACGTCTGTCACCCTGCGGGCGGAGGATCCCGCGGGCCCGCGGGAGGGCATCGAGCAGCTGTCGGCCCAGGGCGTCGACGGCATCTGCGTCATCGCCCCGCGCTCCACCTCGCTCTCGGCGCTGCGGCAGATCGAGTTCAGGGTCCCCGTGGTCGTGGTGAAGTCGGACAGGGACCCGACCTTCGTCACGGTCTCCGCGGACCAGAGGATGGGCACCAACCTGCTGGTCGATCATCTGGCCGAGCTGGGGCACCGCGACATCCTGCACCTGGCCGGACCGCTCGACTGGCTCGACGCCCGCGCGAGGGAGCGTGCCTTCCACGAGCGGGCCAAGGCGTGGAAGCTCGTCGAGCGGCCGATCGTGGTGGGGGACTGGAGCGCCGACTTCGCCTACGAGTACGCGCTCGGGCTCAAGCGACGCCCCGACTACACGGCGATCTTCGCCGCCAATGACGAGTCTGCGCTCGGGCTGATCCACGGCTTCTCGGAGCGCGGCATCTCGGTGCCAGACGAGATGAGCATCGTCGGCTTCGACGATCTCCCCATGACCGCGCACTTCCTGCCGCCCCTGACGACCGTCCGGCAGGACTTCCACGCCATCGGCGCCAAGGCACTGGAGATCGTCATCGCGGCAGCGAAGGGGCGCGATGTCCCGCAGCGGACCCGGCTGCCGATCGAGCTCGTCCGCCGCCTGTCGGTCGCCGCGCCGAGAGGGGGGCTGGGATGACGCAGCCTGTCCTCGAACTCGTGGGCGTCACCGTGGAGTACCCGGGGATGCTGGCCCTCGACGGGGTGGACATCGCGCTGTTCCCCGGTGAGGTGCATGCGCTGCTCGGCGAGAACGGGGCGGGTAAGTCCACCGTCATCAACGTCCTCAACGGTGTCCGACCCATCGCCTCGGGGGAGATCCTCCTCGACGGCGAGCCCGTCGCGCTCGCCAACCCGGCGGCCAGCCGGGCGGCGGGGATCGCAACGGTCTTCCAGGACATCCACCTGAGCGGGAACCTGACCGTCGCAGAGAACGTGATGCTCGGGCACGAGCCTCGCGGCCGGTTCGGCATCGACTGGGGCGCGACACGGGCGGCGGCCGCGGAGGTGCTGTCCCGCCTCGGGCTCGAGGACCTCGACCTGCGCACGAGGCTCAACGCCCTGTCGCCCTCGACACAGCAGCTCGTGGCCGTCGCGCGTGCGATGGTGGGCAGACCGCGCGTGCTGCTGCTCGACGAGCCGACCTCCAGCCTGGCGCCTGCCGACGTCGCGCTGCTGTTCAAGGTGCTCCGGCGTCTCCGCGACGACGGGATGGCGATCGTGTTCGTGTCGCACTTCCTGGAGCAGGTGTTCGCGATCAGCGACCGGGTGACGGTGCTCCGGGACGGCCGGGTGGTCGCGGAACGGGAGGCCGACACCATCGATCGCGTCGAGCTGATCTCGCTGATGCTCGGGAGGAGCGTCGACGCCCTCAGGGAGATCGGATCAGAACGGCGCGCGCACCGGCAGGATCCGGAGGGCGATCCCGTCCTCCTGGCGGAGGGCTTCGGGCGTTCCGGCGTGTTCGCCCGGACGGATCTCGCGCTCTACCGCGGCGAGATCGTCGGGTTCATCGGGCTGCGGGGATCCGGGCGTACGGAGTTGGCCAGGCTGCTGGCGGGCGTCACGCCGACGTCGCAGGGGACCCTGACCATCGACGGCCGCAGGGTGCGGGTCGACTCGCCCGCCAGCGGGCTGCGGCACCGGGTCGTGCTCTCGGCGCAGGACCGGACGGTCGACGGCATCATCGCCGAGATGACGGTGGCGGACAACGTGGTGCTCAGCCTGCAGGCCATGCGCGGCTGGCGGTCGCGCGTGTCGCGTCGCGAGCGGGCGGAGATCGTGACCTGGGCGAGGGAGCTGTTCGGCCTCGAGCAGCTCTCGCCCGAGACCCCGGCCGGGCTGTTGTCGGGAGGCCAGCAGCAGAAGATCCTCCTCGCTCGACTTCTCGCGACCCGGCCGCGGGTCCTCATCCTCGATGAGCCCACCCGCGGTGTGGACATCGGGTCGAAGGTCGCCATCCAACGGCGGGTGGCGGCGATGGTCGATCAGGGCATGGCCGTGGTGTTCATCTCCTCCGAGTTCAGCGAGGTGCTCCGCCTCGCCGACCGAATCATCGTCCTCAAGGATCGCGACAAGGTGGGGGAGATCTCCAACGGCCCGGGCGTCACCGTCCAGACCGTGGTCGAGATGATCGCCTCGGCCGCCGAGGACGACTGACGCCGTCCCATCGGGACCGTGACCTAAACGTTATCTGAAACCCCTTGCCCCCCGGCCGCGTGTTACCGGTAATGTTCCCGGTAACACGCGGGGCGCAGTGGAGCGCCACCAACGGACCCGGCCCAGGGTCCTCTCAAAGAGGAGAACAACGAACATGACTCGTCGCATCGTGAGGACGGCCATCGGCCTCCTGACCACGGGAGCCCTCGCGCTGGGGCTCACCGCCTGCGGGGGCGGCAACGCCGGCAGTGAGGACACCGCCGGAACCGGCGGTTCGGGAGATGATCTCACCACCATCGGCTTCGTCGCCGTCGGCCCCGAGGGGGCCTGGCGCAAGGCCAACGAGCAGAACGTGCAGGACACGTTCACCCAGGACGCCGGCTTCGACCTCAAGTACGCCCCTGCGGCCAAGCTCGATCAGAAGTCGCAGATCGACGCCTTCACCTCGTTCGTGGACGAGGGTGTGGACGTGATCCTGCTGTCCGCCACGGAAGGGTCCGGCTGGGAGGACTCGCTGAAGCGCGCCCAGGAGGCGGAGATCCCCGTCATCCTCATCGACCGCGGCATCGAGCCGGATGACACCAGCCTGTACGTGACCCGCATCGCGCCGGACAACAAGGAGGTGTCGGCCTCCGTGGCGAACTGGGCGGTCTCGGCCTTCCCGGACGGGGCGAAGTACTTCACCCTCGAGGGCCCGGCCGGCGTGTCGGTCGTCAACGAGCGCAACGTCGGCTGGGACGAGGTCATCGGCAGCAATGACAAGTTCACCAAGCTCGGCGCGCAGACGGCCAACTGGTCGACCGAGGAGGCGAAGAGCGTCTTCGAGACCGTGCTGAAGTCGAACAACAACGACGTCCAGCTGGTGTTCGCGCAGAACGACGAGATGGGCCTCGGCGCGGTGCAGGCCGTCGAGGAGGCAGGGCTGACCCCGGGCGTCGACGTCAAGATCGCGACGATCGACGGCACGAAGAACGCCCTCCAGGCCCTTGCAGACGGGAAGCTGTCCTTCGTCGCGGAGTACAACCCGCTGTTCGGGGAGACGGCCCTCGACGTCGTGAAGAAGACCCTGGCCGGTGAGGAGGTCGATCCCTACATCATCGTCCCGAGCGAGACGTTCGATTCGCCCGAGGCCGCCTCCGAGGCCCTTCCGGACCGCAAGTTCTGACCCACGTGCCAGTCGGCAGCAGCGGGCGGGGCGCCGAGCGCCCCGCCCGCCTCCCGGCGGCACGCGTGGCCGCCGAACAACCAGACCTAGGGAGATGGCCATGACCAGCCCCATCGTCGAGATGAAGTCCATCTCGATATCCTTCCCCGGCGTCAAGGCCCTCGACGACGTGGACTTCCGGCTGCTGCCGGGAGAAGTGCACACGCTGATGGGCGAGAACGGCGCGGGAAAGTCCACCCTCATCAAGGCGCTGACGGGCGTCTATCACATCGATGATGGCCAGATCCTCATCGACGGCAGGGACCTGAAGCTCGGCGGGACGGCCGACGCGCAGGCGGCCGGCATCTCGACCGTCTATCAGGAGGTGAACCTCTGCGCCAACCTGACGATCGGCGAGAACGTCATGCTCGGGCACGAGGTGCACGGCCCGTTCGGTATCCGATGGAAGGCGACCCATGCGCGGGCGCGCGAGGCGCTCGGGAAGCTCGGCCTCGGTCACCTGAACCCGAGGGCGCCGCTCAGCTCGCTGTCGCTGGCGATGCAGCAGCTCGTCGCCATCAGCCGGTCCGTGGTCACCAACGCGAAGGTGCTGATCCTCGACGAGCCCACCTCCAGCCTCGACGCGCGGGAGGTGGAGCAGCTCTTCTCGGTGATCAGGCGCCTGCGGGACGAGGGCGTGGCGATCCTCTTCGTCTCCCACTTCCTCGACCAGGTCTACGCGATCAGCGACCGGCTGACCGTGCTGCGCAACGGCAGCTTCGTGGGGGAGTACCTCACGAAGGACCTGGACCGGGCGAGCCTGATCGCCGCCATGATCGGCAAGGACATCGCCGCCCTCAGGAGTCTCGAGGGGGGCGGTGCGCGGGACCTCGCCGACACCGAGGTCGTGTACCGGGCTACGGGGATCGCGCGGAAGGGCGCCATCGAGCCGACGGACCTCGAGCTCCACAGGGGCGAGATCGTCGGCTTCGCCGGCCTGCTGGGGTCGGGGCGCACCGAGCTTGCGCGTCTCATGTTCGGGGCGGACCGCCTCGAGGGCGGGGCCGTCGAGGTCGGGGGGGCCGCCGCGGAGGTCCGCAGCCCGGCCGCCGCGCTCCGGCACCGCATCGCGTTCTCCAGCGAGAACCGCCGCGACGAAGGGATCATCCGCGACCTGAGCGTGCGCGAGAACATCGTGCTCGGCGTGCAGGCGAAGCGGGGCTGGGCCCGGCCGCTGCCCCGTCGGGAGGCAGACGCCATGGTTGATCGCTACATGACGGAGCTCAACGTCCGCCCCGCCGATCCGGACCGTCCCATCCGGACGTTGTCCGGAGGCAACCAGCAGAAGGTGCTGCTCGGGCGCTGGCTTGCCACGCAGCCGGAGCTGCTGATCCTCGACGAGCCCACCCGCGGCATCGACGTCGGCGCCAAGGCCGAGATCCAGGAGCGGGTGGTGCAGCTGGCGCGTGACGGCGTGACCGTCGTGTTCATCTCCTCCGAGCTGGAGGAGGTGGTCCGCCTGAGCGACCGCATCGTCGTGCTGAAGGACCACCGCAAGATCGCGGAGCTCGCCAACAGGGAAGGCCTGAGCGCCGACGACATCGTCAATATCATCGCCAGTGACGGCATCGCGGCCGCCACCAGGGCGGCGGCATCCGAGGAGGCCGTGGTGAGTGTGGAGGAGGTCGCCCATGACCGGGCAGAGTGACGGGATCAAGGGCGTGTTGAAACGCCAGTACGTGTGGGGGATCGTCGCGATCATCCTGCTGCTGGCGGTCAACGTGGCCAAGGACCCGAGCTATCTCAGCATCGGCTACAACGCGAGCAACGGCGCGCTGGTGGGCAACGTGATCGACATCCTGCGGGCGGCCGCCCCGGTGATGATGATCGCGCTGGGCATGTGTCTGGTCGTCGCGACGAGCGGGATCGACCTCTCGGTCGGCTCCGTGATGGTCGTGGCCGGGGCCGCCTCCATGGAGCTGCTCGCCGGCGCAGGGAACACGCCGGGCGCGGCCCTGACGGCCCTCGCTCTGGCGCTCGGCATCAGCGTCGTGCTCGGCCTGGTCAACGGCGTGCTGGTGTCCGTGGTGGGGCTGCAGCCGTTCATCAGCACCCTGGTGATGATGCTGGCCGGCCGCGGCGTGGCGAAGGTCATCACCTCCGGGCAGAACACGGCCGCGACGAACGACACGTTCCGGTGGATCGCCAACGGCTACGTGCTCGGCCTGCCCGTCGTGTTCGTCTTCGCCGTGCTCATCGTCGTGCTGCTCGGCCTCCTGGTGCGGCGGAGCGCGTTGGGGCTGATGATCGAGGCCATCGGCATGGACCCCGCTGCCGCCCGCCTCGCCGGCGTCAACCGTCGCGGCATGCTGCTGGCCGTCTACGCCATCTCGGGACTGACCGCCGGCGTCGCCGGGGTGTTCGCCACGGCTTCGGTCATGACGGTCGACATCTCCAGGACGGGCGATCAGATGGAGATGGACGCGATCCTCGCCGTCGTCATCGGGGGCACCTCGCTCGCCGGTGGCAAGTTCAACCTGACGGGGGCGACCATCGGCGCACTCCTCATCGCCACGCTGGACAAGACGGTGGTGTTCCTCGGGATCTCCTCGTCGGCGACCCCGGCCTTCAAGGCCATCGTGATCGTCGTGCTGTGTCTGCTCCAGTCGCAGCGGGTCCGTCAGCTGTTCGTCCGGCGCAGGACCATGTCGCGGCCTGCGCCCCTGGTGAAGGAGGTGGCGGCATGAGCTCCGCAACCGTGACCCGGCCCGAGGCCCCGACCGGCGCCAGGACCCGGCCCCGACTCCGCCTTGACCTGCTGCCCACCCTCGCCGCGCTCGTCATCTTCGTGGGCATGGTGATCTACGGCGAGGTGGCCTACGGGCGCATCGTCCAGATGAGCACGATCTCGAATCTGCTCATCAACAACGCACACCTGATCGTCCTGGCCGTCGGACTGACGTTCGTCATCCTGACGGGGGGCATCGATCTGTCGGTCGGCGCCGTGATCGCCTTCAGTTCGGTCTCCGGAGTCATGCTGATCAACTCCGGCTGGAACCCCTGGCTCGTGATGATCCTGATGATCCTGATCGGCGCGGCGTTCGGGCTGGCTTCGGGGGTCCTGATCCAGTACTTCAACGTGCAGCCGTTCATCGCGACGTTGGCCATGATGTTCCTCGCGAGGGGGCTGGCCTCGATGCTGAGCACCAAGCCGGGGCGGCTGCCGGACGAGTCCGCCTTCAGGGTGCTCGCCGAGCAGTGGAAGATCATCGACGGCCCGAAGGTCAACGACCTCGTGATCACGCCCGGTGTCCTCGTGGCGCTGGTCGTCGTGGTGGTCGCGTTCTTCACCCTGCACCGGACCCGGACGGGACGCACGGTGTACGCCATCGGTGGGTCCGAGCAGTCCGCGCAGCTCATGGGGCTGCCCGTGCACCGGACCAAGATGTGGGTCTACGTCATCAGCGGGCTGCTCGCCGGCGTCGCCGCGGTCATCTACACCGCGCGGCTCGGTATCGCGCAGAACATCACGGGCATCGGCTGGGAGCTGGACGCGATCGCTGCCACCGTGATCGGTGGAACCCTGCTGACCGGCGGCGCCGGGTTCGTGCTCGGCTCGGTCGTCGGCGCTCTGGTGCTGGGGCTGATGAACGTCCTGATCACCCGCGACGGCACGGTGCCCCCGGAGGCGACGACCATCATCACCGGCGGCATCCTTCTGGTGTTCGTGCTCCTGCAACGGGCGGTGCTCGCGCGCAGGAACCAGTGACGCATCCCCCTATATTGGGGGGATGCGGATAGCCCAGCTCGCCAACTTCGTCGGCCCCACCTCCGGGGGCATGAAGGTGGTCATCGAGGAGCTGGGCAAGGGGTACGTGGCGGCCGGGCACACCCGGATCTTCGTGGCGCCGGGGGAGCGTGACGAGGTGACCGAGACCGAGGCCGGCATCCTCGTCACCGTCCGGGCGCCGAAGGTCTCCCAGCAGTACCGCATGATCTTTCGCCCCTGGCGCGCCCTCGACGTGCTCGGCCGGTTCCGGCCCACCTCCATCGAGGTCTCCGACAAGTGGACACTGTCCCCGGCGGGCCGCTGGGCGAGCCGCAACAACGTCGGGTCGGTGCTGTTCAGCCACGAGCAGCTGAGCGACATGCTGTCCATGTGGGCCCGCCGCTCCTTCGGAGTGGAGACCGCGGTCGGCGCCCTCAACCGGCGCCTCGCGAAGGAGTTCGACCGCGTCGTGGTGACGAGCCGGTACGCGGCCGACGAGTTCGAGTCCACCGGCGCACAGCTGGAGCTCGTCCCGTTGGGCGTGGATCTCGACATCTTCCACCCTGCGAAGGGGGCGCCGGCCGACGACGGGCTCCTGAAGCTGTGCTACGTGGGGCGCCTGTCGCATGAGAAGAGCCCGCAGCTGGCCGTGGCCACCGTCGTGGAGCTGCACCGTAGAGGGCGCCCCGTCCGGCTCGACCTCTACGGGACCGGCCCCGACCTGGCCGAGCTGGAGGCTCTCGCGGGTGACGCCCCCGTCCACTTCCACGGCTTCGTCGCAGGCCGCGAGGAGGTCGCCCGGCGCATCGCGGCGGCCGACGTGTCCCTGTCCGTCTGCCCGGCGGAGACCTTCGGGCTCGCAGTGCTGGAGGCACTGGCCTGCGGGACGCCGGTGGTGACGTCCAACCGGGGCGGTGCGCACGAACTCGTCGACGCGTCGTCCGGCGCGTCCGCGGACCCGGACCCCGAGCTGCTCGCCGACGCCGTCGAGTCCCTGGTGCCGCGTCTCGGGCCCGAGCTGCGGGAGGCCGCCCGCGCTCGCGCGGAGCAGTACAGCTGGTCCAGGACGGTCCGGCAGATGCTCGACCTGCACAGCCGCCTGGCCGACGAGATCCCCGACGCGTCAGTGCGAGGGTTCGGCCATCGACGAGGGGAGATGCGATGAGGCTCAGGTGGATAGCGCTCGGGGCGCTCGGCATCGGCCTGATCCCCGTGTGGGCCTTCGCGCCCCCACCCGGGCGCACGGACCTGCCGGACACGGTGGAAGACCTGGTGCGCGCCTGCCGGGGCACCGGCGCGAAGGGGCGGGACCTGGTGGACGTCGCGATCGCCCAGGTCGCTCGCGCCTACCCCGTGCACTCGCTGTGGCATCTGTGGGAGACGCCGCGTCGCTCGCTGGCTGCCCACCGCGGCTGGTCGCACCAGTACAACACCGTGCTGCTGCTGGTATTGCGGGAGCTGGGTTTCGACGTGCGCCTCGTGCACGCTGCGCGCGTCCGCGGCTTCGGCCTTCCCTGGTTCCTCGCGGGCCACAGCTGGGCCCAGGTCAGGACGGGGGGCCGCTGGCTCGACGCGTGCGCCTCGCAGCCCGCGAGCCGGGCGGGCCACCCGCCCTTCGTGCCGCTGACCCCGGTGCTGCCGCTGCGGAAGGCCACCCGGTGGGCGGTGGGACTGGCGCTCGTGCCGTTCGTGATCGGGGCCGTGTGGCGCGCCTGGCTGACCGGCCGCGACGTGGCCGACTGGGTCTACGGCGACCGCCCGGCCAACTGACGGCGGACGCGACGCGGGCCCGGCCGGTCGGCCGGGCCCGCGGGGCTCAGGTGGGGACTGCTGCGGATCAGTAGCTGATCTGGGCGGCCTTGGCGGCGGCCAGACGCTGCGCGACGTCGTCCCAGTTGACGACATTCCACCAGGCGTTGACGTAGTCGCCCTTCACGTTCTTGTACTGCAGGTAGAACGCGTGCTCCCACATGTCGAGCTGCAGGATCGGCAGCTGACCGACGGGGAGGTTGCCCTGCTGGTCGTACAGCTGGTTGATGTTCAGGCGCTTGCCGAGGGTGTCCCACACGAGCATGGCCCAGCCGGAACCCTGGATGGAGTTCGCGGCCGCCGCGAACTGGCCCTTGAAGCCGTCGAACGAGCCGAAGAACTCGCCGATGGCCTCAGCCACGTCGCCGGTCGGCTCTCCGCCGCCGTTCGGGGAGAGGTTCTTCCAGAACACGGAGTGGTTGATGTGGCCCCCCAGGTGGAAGGCGAGGTCCTTCTCCAGCTTCGGGATGGCCCCGAACTCACCCTTGTCGCGGGCCGCCGCCAGCTGCTCGAGCGCGTCGTTGGCACCCTTGACGTAGGTGGCGTGGTGCTTGGAGTGGTGCAGCTCCATGATCTCCGGAGCGATGTGCGGCGCCAGTGCTCCGTAGTCGTAGTCGAGGTCGGGAAGGGTGTAGGTCATGTGTGACTCCATCCGTTGGGCTCGCGTCCATAGCAGAACGCTCTGACCCACCCATAGTAGGGGCCCGGTTCGGTACACAGGCCGGGTTTGGAGCCATCGCGTTGCGCTGTCGGGGAAAAGCCCCGGCCGGTCGCGGCCCTAGCCGCGGGCGACCTTGAGGACCCTGAAGCCCTTCGCGGAGGCGACGCGCCCGGTCGGGTAGCCCTGGTCGGTCAGCCAGCGCTGCAGCGAGTCGCCGCCGAGGTTCTTCCCGACGACCAGCCAGGCGACCCCGTCGGGGGAGAGGCGGGGCAGCCACGTCAGGAGCAGCTCGTGGAGCGCGGCCTTTCCGATGCGGATCGGCGGGTTGGACCAGATCTCGTCGAAGGTCGCGTCCGCGGGGACGGCCTCCGGTCGACAGGCGTCGAGGCGGTCGGCGACGCCGTGCCGGGCCGCGTTCGCGGCCGTCAGCTCGATCGCCAGGTCGTTCACGTCGACGGCAGTCACCCGCAGCCGGGGCGAGGCCACGGCCAGTGCGACGGCGATCGTGCCGACGCCGCAGCCGAGATCGAGCACGCGGCCCTCGGCGGGCGGCTCGACCTCCCGCAGCAGCACCGAGGTGCCGAGGTCGAGCCGGTGCCCCGAGAACACGCCGGGGGCGGCGGTGAAGGTGAGCTCGCGCCCGAAGACCGTCGCGGTGAACTCGTGGGTCGGCCCCGCCTGGTCGGGGGTCTCGAAGTAGTGGCTCATGACGGTTCCTCCATCGTGCGGACGGCGCGGGCCTGGCGTGCCCGCTCGGCGAGCTGATCGTCGGCCGGATAGCCGACCTCCTCGAGAACAAGCCCGTGCGCCGGCATCACGAGGACCTCGTTGTGACGGACGGGATGCGCCGCCACGTCCTCCAGCCAGGCCAGCGTGCGCCTCGACCCGCCGACGGCGGTCAGCGCGCCGACCAGTGAGCGGACCATCGAGTGGCAGAAGGCGTCGGCGACCAGCTCGATCTCGATCACGCCGTCGCCCAGGCGCCTCGCGCTGCAGCGGCGGAGCTCCCGGATCGTGGTCGCCCCTTCGCGCGGCTTGCAGAACGGCGCGAAGTCACGCAGCCCGAGCAGCGTGCCGGCGCCGGCGTTGAGCGCGCCCACGTCGACGGGGTGTGGCACCCGGGCGACGTGGCCGCGCAGGAGCGGGTCGGGGATCTGCCCCTCGTCGACGATGCGGTAGATGTAGCGGCGCCAGGTGGCGGAGAAGCGGGCGTCGAAGCCCTCGGGGGCCCTGCGCACGTCCCGGATCACGATGTCGTGCGGCAGCACGCGGCCCAGCCGCCTCAGCAGCACGGCGCACGGATCCTGGTCGAGGGTCAGCTCGTCGGGCAGGTCGACGTGGCAGACCTGCCCCCGTGCATGGACGCCGGCGTCGGTGCGGCCTGCCACGACCAGCGGAGTGGGGGCGATGCGCAGCACCCGGGGGATCCACTCCTCGAGCACCCCCTGCACCGTCCGCAGGCCGGGCTGCGTGGCCCAGCCGTGGAACGCGGCCCCGTCGTAGGCGAGGTCAATCCTGAGGCGCATCGACCCTCCGGTACGTCAGGTCGTAGACGGTCCGCCCTGCCTCGAGGCCCTTGCGCTCGTACTTGGTGACGGGACGCTCGGCCAGCCGCGGAGCCCAGCCCCCGTGGACGTTCTCGAGACCCGGGAAGCCGTCCAGGTGCTCCCGCATCCACAGCGCGTAGTCCTCCCAGTCGGTCGCGAGCCGCCACAGGCCTCCCGGCGCCAGCTTGGCGACGACCACGTCGGCGAAGTCCGTCCCGACGAGGCGGCGCTTGTGGTGGCGTTTCTTGTGCCACGGGTCGGCGAAGAACGTCCACAGTTCGGAGACCGAGCCGTCGTCGAACAGCCTCGCGAGCCCCTGGGCGCCGTCGGCGACGACGACGCGCACGTTGTCGATCCCGTGGCGCCCCAGCCTGCCGAGCGTCGAGGCCACGGCGGGCTCGAAGACCTCGAAGGCGACGACGTTGGCGTCGGGGCGGCCCTCGGCCATCGGCGCGAGTGAGTCTCCGGCGCCCGACCCGATCTCGACGATCAGCGGGGCCTCGCGGCCGAACGCGGCGCTCCAGTCGACCAGGGCGTCGTCGGCGATCGAGGTCGACATGTCACCGCGGGGCACGTCGACGACGAAGGCCTTCTCGTAGCGCTCCCACGCCTTCATCTGGGACTCGTTCATGCGGGTGCTGCGACGCACGAAGCTGACGACGTCGCGGTGCAGGCGAGGGGGTAGCGGATCCACCTGCCCACAATATCGAGGCACCGGCACCCGGGCAGAATCAGGGCAAACCCGCACCACCTAACCCCCTTGTCCTCCGTAGAATGGACGTGTCGTCACACGTTTCTAAGGGGAGTCATGCGCACCGTGCTCAATGTGATCTGGGTGGTACTCGGCGGGTTCTGGCTCGCTCTGGGCTACTTCGTGGCGGGCATCATCGCCTGCATCTTCATCATCACGATCCCGGCAGGGGTCGCGTCGTTCCGCATGGCGCGCTACGTGTTCTGGCCCTTCGGCAAGACCGTCGTCCCGAACCCGCGCGCCGGCGCCGGCTCCGCGGTCATGAACGTCATCTGGTTCATCATCGCCGGCTGGTGGCTCGCCGTCGGTCACGTCGTGACCGCGCTCGGGCAGGCCATCACCATCATCGGCCTCGCCAACGCCTGGGTCTCCCTGAAGATGATCCCCGTGACGTGCTTCCCGTTCGGCAAGCGGATCGTCGACAGCGCGCACCCCTTCTGACGGGTCAGCGCGGGGGCCGCAGGTCCAGGTCGTTCCAGCGGCCCGGCTCCTGCAGCGTGGCCATCGCGGTGGTGACGCCGTCTGTCCCCAGGGACGCGGCGCACACGAGCAGGGTCAGCGTGGGGTAGCCGTGCGGCCGGTTGTCGCGGATGATGGCACGGTCGTCGGTGGGGTCGAGTGCCGCGGTGCGGGCCAGCAGGTCCAGCCAGCCGCGCCACCACCGATCGCCGTCGGTGGGCGTGGCGGCGAACTCGTCGCGCCAGGCCAGCACGCGGGCGGTCGTCGGGTCGTCGACGTCGTCGTGGGCCAGCATGTGCGTGCCCGGCGGCAGGTCGACGACGCGCGGTACGCCGCCCTCCCAGGCAGTGACTCGCGCCCCGTCGCGGGTCACCTCGACGAGGTTGAAGCCGAGGGTGCGCAGGGGATCGGGCACCGCGTTCCCCGCCACGGAGCCCATGACGAGCGTGCCGCGCGACTCGATCCGGTCGCCGGTGGCGCCGCCCGCGCGGTTCAGCAGCACCGCGACCCGTTCATCGGTCGCGGCCAGCCAGGCCCCGCCGGCGAGGACGTCCTGGATGCCGACGACATCGGGGTGCTCTGGCCACCACCGGCCGAGGGGTCGCCAGGGGCGAGCCGGGTCCTCGTCGCGGACGGCGAGGATGCGGACCTCATCGCCGGAGCCCGGCTCCGGCACGCGAATCACCACGGTGCACATGACGCGGCATCGTAGCGGGGATGGAACAATCGGGTCCCATGAACATCGTCGTCGGAGTCACGGGTGGCATCGCCGCCTACAAGGCCGTCCACCTCGTCCGCCTGTTCATCGCGGATGGGCACGACGTCCATGTGGTGCCCACCGACGACGCGCTGCGGTTCGTCGGGCTCCCCACCTGGGAGGCGATCAGCCGTAACCAAGTCACGACCTCGGTGCATGACGACGTGCCGCGCGTGCGCCACGTCGCGCTCGGCCAGGCAGCTGACCTGGTCGTCATCGCGCCCGCCACGGCCAATACCATGGCCTCGATGGCGGCGGGGCTGGCCCCGGACCTGCTCGGCACGACGCTGCTCGCCACCACCGCCCCCGTGCTCATCGCCCCCGCCATGCACACCGAGATGTGGCGCCATCCCGCGACGCAGGCGAACCTGGCCACGCTGCGTGCCCGCGGCGTGCGCGTGGTCGGGCCGGCCGACGGACCGCTGACCGGCGGCGACTCCGGGCCGGGCCGGATGAGCGAGCCGGAGGACATCCACGCGGCCGCCTTGGCGCTGCTGAACGTCAGGCGGGACCTGACCGGCGTCACGGTTTCGGTGTCGGCGGGTGGCACCCGTGAGCCCATCGACCCGGTGCGCTACCTCGGGAACCGGTCGAGCGGAAAGCAGGGAGTCGCAGTGGCGAGGGCCGCCGTCGACCGTGGGGCGACGGTGCTGCTGGCCGCGGCCAATGTGGAGCAGACGGTGCTCGACGCGGCGCGCGTCCCAGGGGTCGAGATCGTCGAGGTCGGGTCCACCGCCGAGCTGGCGGAGGCCATGCAGGGCTTCGCCGCAAGGGCCGATGTCATCGTCATGGCCGCTGCGGTCGCCGACTTCCGCGTCGCCTCGGTCTCCGACGGCAAGCTCACGAAGGAGGACGGCGGGATCCCGACTCTGCAGCTCACCGAGAACCCCGACATCCTCGCCGGGCTCGTCCGTTCCCGCAGTGAGGGACAGCTGATCGTCGGATTCGCGGCGGAGACTGCCGCCGGAGAGGAACTGCTGGAGCGTGGCAGGCGGAAGCGTGTCCGAAAGGGGGCCGACCTGTTTGCGGTGAACGAGGTGGGCTGGACCGCGGGCTTCGAGACCTCCGACAACCACCTGGTGATCCTCGGATCCGACGGTGCGATCGTCGGTGACGTGACCGGATCCAAGAGGGAGGCTGCGGATGGGCTTCTGGACGCGGTCGTGCGGGCGTTGCGGCCCCCGGCCCGGTAGCCTGCTGGTCAGACGCATGCGACGGCCCGATTTGCTGTCAAGGGGATCGACGGCCTAAGCTAGGTAGCTGTTGCGCGCCGTGTGGCTTGGCGACCTTTTAGAGTCGATTGCCGCCAGTGCCTACGAGATTTTTAGAACGCAATGAATGGAAGTTGGTCTGCCTCCGTGTCTACGTACACTCCGAAGCCAGGCGAAATCGCCCGGAACTGGCATGTGATTGACGCCGAGGACATTGTCCTCGGTCGTCTCGCCGTGGCCGCTGCGACCCTGCTCCGGGGCAAGCACAAGGCCACCTACGCCCCCCACGTCGACGGTGGCGACTTCGTCGTCATCGTCAACGCCTCCAAGATCGCCCTGACCGGCAACAAGCGCGCCAACTCGATGCGCTACTCGCACTCCGGTCGCCCGGGTGGTCTGAAGACCGTCTCGATCGGCGAGCTGCTCGAGAAGGATCCCCGCAAGGCCGTCGAGAAGGCCGTGTGGGGCATGCTGCCGAAGAACAAGCTGAGCCGTCAGCTGATGGGCAAGCTCAAGGTCTACGCCGGCCCGGAGCACCCCCACACCGCGCAGCAGCCGCAGCCCTACGAGATCACCCAGATCGCCCAGTGAGTGAGAAGCAGATGACTGACACCGCTAACGAAGCCGCCGTCGAGGAGATCACCCCCTTCGTCGACGATCAGAACCGCGAGATCGCCTACCGCTCGGACTCGAACCCGGCGGCCGCCGCTGGCGCCGACGTTCGCCCCGCCGTCGTGGCCCCCGGTGCCGCCACCGGCCGCCGCAAGGAGGCTGTCGCCCGCGTCCGCATCGTCCCCGGCTCCGGCCAGTGGACCGTCAACGGTCGCACGCTTGAGGACTACTTCCCCAACAAGATCGACCAGCAGCACGTCAACGAGCCCTTCGTGGTCGCCGGTGTCGTCGGTTCCTACGACGTCATCGCCCGCATCGACGGCGGCGGCACCTCCGGTCAGGCCGGCGCGCTGCGCCTCGGCGTGGCCCGTGCGCTGAACTTCGTCGACGCCGAGGCCTCACGCCCCGCGCTGAAGAAGGCCGGCATGCTGACCCGCGACGCCCGCGTCATCGAGCGCAAGAAGGCCGGTCTCAAGAAGGCCCGCAAGGCCCCGCAGTACAGCAAGCGCTGATCCAGCTCTGCAGCGACGCCCGTCCCCTCAGGGGGCGGGCGTTCTGCATTGCCCCGAAGAACCCCTCAGCGCTCGACGGTAAGGTGGGACGGGTGGCAAGACTTTTCGGAACCGACGGCGTCCGCGGCGTCGCGAACAAGGACCTGACCGCCGAGCTGGCCCTCGACCTCTCGGTCGCGGCGGCGCACATCCTGGGGGAGGCGGGAGCTTTCGCCGACCGGCGTCCCCTCGCGGTGGTGGGACGCGACCCCCGGGCGAGCGGAGAGTTCCTGGAGGCCGCCGTCGTCGCCGGGCTGGCATCGGCCGGCGTCGACGTGGTGCGCCTCGGCGTGCTGCCCACCCCCGCAACCGCGTTCCTCGTCAACCACCTCGGCGCCGATCTCGGCGTCATGCTGTCGGCATCGCACAACCCGATGCCCGACAACGGGATCAAGTTCTTCTCGCGCGGCGGCGTCAAGCTGGACGACTACCTGGAGGACGCCATCGAGGCTCGCCTCGGGGAGGAGTGGGTCCGGCCGACCGGCGCCTCCGTCGGCCGCATCACCGACGACCTCGGGGCCATCGAGACGTATGTCGCCCACCTGGTGTCGTCGCTGGGGACCGAGGGTTCCCTGCAGGGCCTGAAGATCGTCATCGACTGCGCCAACGGCGCGGCCTCCGTCACCGCGCCGGAGGCCTTCGCGGCGCAGGGGGCCGACATCGTCGCCATCCACGCGGACCCCGACGGGCTGAACATCAACGAGAACTGCGGCTCCACGCACATGGGGGACCTGTTCGAGCGCGTCGTCGCCGAGGGGGCGGACCTCGGGATCGCCCTCGACGGTGACGCCGACCGGTGCCTGGCCGTCGACCACGAAGGCAACCTCGTCAACGGCGACCAGATCATGGCGATCCTCGCGATCGCGATGAAGGAGGAGCACCGTCTGCACTCAGACACCCTGGTCGCGACGGTGATGAGCAACCTCGGCCTCATCAACGCGATGCGCGACAACGGCATCCGCGTCGACCAGACGAAGGTCGGCGACCGCTACGTGCTCGAGTCGATGAACGCCAACGGCTTCGCGCTCGGTGGCGAGCAATCGGGGCACGTGATCATCTCCGAGTACGCCAACACCGGAGACGGCACGCTGACCGGTCTCCACCTCGCGGCGCGCATGCTGGCCACCGGACGCACGCTGGCGGACCTCGCCTCCGTGATGACGGTGCTGCCGCAGGTGATGATCAACGTGCGCGGCGTCGACAAGCTGCGCGCCGGCATCGACACCGAGGTCCAGTCCGCGGTCAGCGCCGCCGCCCGGGCGCTCGGCGACGACGGCAGGGTGCTGCTCCGCCCGTCGGGCACGGAGCCGCTGGTCCGCGTGATGGTCGAGGCCCCCACGGAGCAGATCGCGCGGGAGCACGCGGAGAACCTCGCGGCGAAGGTCCGGGAGCGCCTGTCCCTCTAGGCGAGGGGCTGCCGATGTGTTGTCGGTAAGGTGGGCGCCAACCAACTGGATAAGGACCCCCGATGCACGCTGATCCCGCCGCGCAACTCAAGCTGTTGACCCTCGCCGATCTGGACAAGGAGATCGGTCGGGTCGCGCACGCGGCGCGGACGCTGCCCCAGCACAAGGAGATCGCGGAGCTGATGGCGGCGCGACAGGCCGTCACCGACGAGCTGGTCGCCTCCGGCGTCGACGTGGAGGACCTCAGCGTCGCCGTCGAGAAGGCCGAGTCCGACCTCGCCCCGGTGAAGGCGCGCCTCGAGCGCGAGGAGAAGCGCATCCACGACGGGTCCGTGAGCGACAGCAAGATCCTGCGGTCGCTGACAGACGAGGTCGAGCACCTGTTGCGCAGAATCTCCGACCTCGAGGACAACGAGCTCGAGCTGATGGGACGCCTCGAGGACGCGACCACGCACCGCGACAGGATCGCCGCGCGCAAGGCCGAGATCGAGGCGATGCTGCGCGACGGCGTCGCAATCCGCGACGAGGCCGTCGCGAAGCTGCGGAGCGAGTCCCAGGACCTGACCGCGACCCGCGGCCCCATCGCCGCCCAGATCCCGTCCGACCTGCTGAAGCTCTACGAGAAGCTGCGCAGCGCGTCGGGCCTCGGCGCGGCGGCGTTCACCCGCGGTCGCTGCGGGGGATGTCAGCTGCAGGCCACGGTGGCCGACCTGGAGATGTACCGGCGGGCTCCCGCCGACGAGGTGATCCGGTGCGTGGAGTGTGAGCGGATCCTGATCCGCACCGCCGAGTCGGGCCTCTGATGCCCTCCCCGCACGTCAGCATCCCTGGGCCGCCAGCTGACGTGCGGGAGGCTCTGGCGGCCCTCCAGGCGCGTCTGGGGCTCACTGCTGAGTTCCCCGCCGAGGTCGTGGTGGACGCCGAGCGTGCCGCGTCCCTGCCGCCCTCGGAGACGCACGCCGACAGGACCGGGATCGAGTTCGTGACGATCGACCCGGCCAGCTCCATGGACCTCGACCAGGCGGTGCAGATCGAACGGGCGGGCACGGGCTTCCTCGTGAGGTACGCCATTTCCGATGTCGGGCACTTCGTGCAGCCGGGCTCGGCCCTCGACGCGGAGACCCACCGGCGCGGCCAGACCATGTTCGCGCCCGGGGCCCGCATCCCGCTCCATCCCCCGGTCCTGAGCGAAGGGGCAGCGTCGCTGCTGGCCGACGGCCGCCCCCGCCCGTCGATGCTCTGGGAACTCCGTCTCGACGCGACGGGCGAGCTCACCGATGTCGCACTCTCGAGGGCGCTGGTGCTCAGCCGCGCCAAGCTCAGCTACGAGTCGGTGCAGGCGGACCTGGACGCGGGTATCCCGCACCCCAGCATTGCGCTGCTCCCGGAGGTGGGCCGGCTCCGCAGGGAGCGTGAGATCCAACGGGGCGGCGTCTCCCTGAACCTGCCGGAGCAGGAGATCGTCGAGGAGCCGGACGGACGGTGGGGGCTGGAGTTCCGCGACGTCGTCGACGTGGAGGAGTGCAACGCGCAGATCTCGCTGCTGACCGGGATGGCGGCCGCCAGGGTCATGCTCGACGCCAAGGTCGGGATCCTCCGCACGCTGCCCCCGGCGGGCGACGATGAGGTCGACTCGCTGCGCCGTCGCGTCAACGCGCTGGGAATCGAGTGGCCGCGCTCGGTGACGTACCCGGACTTCGTGCGTTCACTCTCTCCCCACCGGCCACGGGAGCTTGCTGCGTTGACCCGCTGCACCAGCCTGTTCCGTGGCGCGGGCTACGTTGCCTTTGACGGGGCGCTCCCGGATGGGAACCATCTCCACTCGGCGCTCGCCGCGCCCTACGCCCACACCACGGCACCGCTGAGGCGACTGATCGACAGGTACGTGCTGGAGATCTGCCTCGCAGAGCTGGGCGGGACGCCCGTCCCCGACTGGGCGAGAGCGGCGCTGGCTGAGCTCCCCGGAGAGATGGCCGCCTCGGACCGGACCGCCGCAGCGTACGAGCGGGGAGTCATGGACCTGGCGGAGGCGCTCGTGCTGCGTGGCCGGGTGGGGGAGCGGTTCCGGGCGGTCGTCACCGACGTGAATCCCAAGACCGGTCAGGCCACAGTCCAGGTGGCCAATCCCGCTGTGGAGTTGAGGGTTCAGGCGGAGGAGACGAAGCCGGGCAGCGAGGTCGTCGTACACATCGTCGAGGTGAATCTTCATGAGGGCAAGGTCGATATCAGCATCGACGCATGAGGATGGCCAGGGCGACACGCCCGGCCGCGGGAGTGCAGCAACTGCCCGTCATGACCGTCTGACAAGGGCTTTCGGGCCGGGGCTGCGCAATGACGGACCTGCGATTTGGCGTCTGGGGTCCGGCGGGGTAATGTTCTCCAAGCCGTCACAGCGACGGCGAAGACAACCCAAGCTCGGCACTGAGCCCCGGATTTGACCGGGAGAAAATGACCGAGTAAGGTTGATCGAGTTGCCCCGGGGTTGATTCGGACAAGGTTTTTGTCTGGGTTGGCGCGGTGTGTACCCGAAACTTGAGAACTCAACAGCGTGCTTTAAGTCAATGCCAATTTTATTGATGCACCAAGCAATGTGGCCTCTTTGGGGGTTGTGTTGTTTGTCGCGTTTTTACCCCGTCGGCATGGCCCTTTGTGGTTGTGTCGCGGTTTTTTCTTTGAGATTGATTGATTGATTCAGCCAGTTTTGGTTGTTTCTGTTTGTCAGTGTCTTCTTTTTGTTGACAGTGTTTTCCTGCTGGCCGCTGTGGTGGTTGGTGGGTGCTGAAATGTTTTCAACGGAGAGTTTGATCCTGGCTCAGGACGAACGCTGGCGGCGTGCTTAACACATGCAAGTCGAACGGTAAGGCCCTTTCGGGGGTACACGAGTGGCGAACGGGTGAGTAACACGTGAGTAACCTGCCCTTGACTCTGGGATAACATCTGGAAACAGGTGCTAATACTGGATATTCTGCGATGCCTGCATGGGTGTTGTTGGAAAGCTCCGGCGGTCAGGGATGGACTCGCGGCCTATCAGCTTGTTGGTGAGGTAGTGGCTCACCAAGGCTTCGACGGGTAGCCGGACTGAGAGGTTGACCGGCCACATTGGGACTGAGATACGGCCCAAACTCCTACGGGAGGCAGCAGTGGGGAATATTGCACAATGGACGCAAGTCTGATGCAGCAACGCCGCGTGCGGGATGACGGCCTTCGGGTTGTAAACCGCTTTCATCCATGACGAAGCGAGAGTGACGGTAGTGGGAGAAGAAGCACCGGCTAACTACGTGCCAGCAGCCGCGGTGATACGTAGGGTGCGAGCGTTGTCCGGATTTATTGGGCGTAAAGAGCTTGTAGGCGGTTTGTTGCGTCGGGAGTGAAAACTCAGGGCTTAACCCTGAGCCTGCTTTCGATACGGGCAGACTTGAGGAAGGTAGGGGAGAATGGAATTCCTGGTGAAGCGGTGGAATGCGTAGATATCAGGAGGAACACCAGTGGCGAAGGCGGTTCTCTGGACCTTTCCTGACGCTGAGAAGCGAAAGCGTGGGGAGCAAACAGGCTTAGATACCCTGGTAGTCCACGCCGTAAACGGTGGGTACTAGGTGTGGGGGACATTCCACGTTCTCCGTGCCGCAGCTAACGCATTAAGTACCCCGCCTGGGGAGTACGGCCGCAAGGCTAAAACTCAAAGGAATTGACGGGGCCCCGCACAAGCGGCGGAGCATGCGGATTAATTCGATGCAACGCGAAGAACCTTACCTGGGTTTGACATATGCCGGAAACATCTAGAGATAGGTGCCCCTTTTTGGTCGGTATACAGGTGGTGCATGGCTGTCGTCAGCTCGTGTCGTGAGATGTTGGGTTAAGTCCCGCAACGAGCGCAACCCTCGTCCTATGTTGCCAGCGGGTCATGCCGGGGACTCATAGGAGACCGCCGGGGTCAACTCGGAGGAAGGTGGGGATGACGTCAAGTCATCATGCCCCTTATGTCCAGGGCTTCACGCATGCTACAATGGCCGGTACAAAGAGCTGCGAGCCTGTGAGGGTGAGCGAATCTCAAAAAGCCGGTCTCAGTTCGGATTGGGGTCTGCAACTCGACCCCATGAAGTCGGAGTCGCTAGTAATCGCAGATCAGCAACGCTGCGGTGAATACGTTCCCGGGGCTTGTACACACCGCCCGTCAAGTCATGAAAGTCGGTAACACCCGAAGCCGGTGGCCTAACCCTTTTTTGGGAGGGAGCTGTCGAAGGTGGGACCGGTAATTAGGACTAAGTCGTAACAAGGTAGCCGTACCGGAAGGTGCGGCTGGATCACCTCCTTTCTAAGGAGCTTTTGGCAGGCCGGCCCGTGTGGTTGGTTTGTTCAATTCACTTCAGTTCCGGGGCGTGTGTTCCCGGCTGGAGGGTTCTGGTTGGTGGAACATTGACTGAGAGTCGTCCCCCGCGAGTACAACCCGGTTTCGGCCGGGAGTGGGAAGTGGTGGGGTGGCTTGTTTGCACGTTGTTGGGTCCTGAAGGGTCGGTTGCCTGTTGGTGGCGCCTTCTTGCGGACCGCTTGCCGGCCTGGTCATCTGTTGGTGGCTGGTTGGTGGTGGGCTCGCTCGTTTTTTGAGAATTTCACAGTGGACGCGAGCATCTTTGTAGATTATTGACAAGCTACTAAGTGCGATCGGTGGATGCCTTGGCACCAAGAGCCGATGAAGGACGTTGTAACCTGCGATAAGCCTCGGGGAGTTGGTAAACAAGCTTTGATCCGAGGATGTCCGAATAGGGAAACCTTGAAATACCGGAGTCATGTCCGGCGACCTCTGCCTGAATGTATAGGGCAGTTGGAGGGAACGGGGGGAAGTGAAACATCTCAGTACCCTCAGGAAGAGAAAACAATAGTGATTCCGTGAGTAGTGGCGAGCGAAAGCGGAAGAGGCCAAACCTCAGTTGTGTGATAGCTGACAGGCGTTGCAGCTGGGGGGTTGTGGGGTCTCTCGGACCGTGCTGTTGAACGGTCGAAGAGTTAGAAATGGTTAGTGAAGTTGAAGTGTGCTGCGAAGGCCACAGCAGAGAAGGTAATACTCCTGTAGACGTAAGCTTTCCACTCTTGAGAGTGTCCCCAAGTAGGGCGGAACCCCTGAAATTCCGCTTGAATCTGGCAGGACCATCTGCTAAGCCTAAATACTCCTTGGTGACCGATAGCGGACAAGTACCGTGAGGGAAAGGTGAAAAGTACCCCGGGAGGGGAGTGAAATAGTACCTGAAACCGATCGCATACAATCCGTCGGAGCCCTTCGGGGTGACGGCGTGCCTTTTGAAGAATGAGCCTGCGAGTTAGTGGTACGTGGCGAGGTTAACCCGTGTGGGGTAGCCGTAGCGAAAGCGAGTCCTAATAGGGCGTTTGAGTCGCGTGCTCTAGACCCGAAGCGGAGTGATCTATCCATGGCCAGGTTGAAGCGACGGTAAGACGTCGTGGAGGACCGAACTCACTTGGGTTGAAAACCGAGGAGATGAGCTGTGGATAGGGGTGAAAGGCCAATCAAACTCCGTGATAGCTGGTTCTCCCCGAAATGCATTTAGGTGCAGCGTCGCATGTTTCTTACCGGAGGTAGAGCACTGAATGGTCTAGGGGGCCCAACAGCTTACCGAAATCAGTCAAACTCCGAATGCCGGTAAGTGAGAGTGCGGCAGTGAGACAGTGGGGGATAAGCTTCATTGTCGAGAGGGAAACAGCCCAGATCATCAGCTAAGGCCCCTAAGCGGTAACTAAGTGGAAAAGGATGTGGAGTTGCGGAGACAACCAGGAGGTTGGCTTGGAAGCAGCCACCCTTGAAAGAGTGCGTAATAGCTCACTGGTCAAGTGATTCTGCGCCGACAATTTAGCGGGGCTCAAGTTATCCGCCGAAGCTATGGCATTCAAACGTATAGGCCGTAAGGTTGTTTGGATGGGTAGGGGAGCGTCGTGTGCGCGTTGAAGCGGCGGGGTGACCCAGTCGTGGAGAGCACACGAGTGAGAATGCAGGCATGAGTAGCGAATGACGGGTGAGAAACCCGTCCGCCGAATATCCAAGGGTTCCAGGGTCAAGCTAATCTGCCCTGGGTTAGTCGGGACCTAAGGCGAGGCCGACAGGCGTAGTCGATGGACAACGGGTTGATATTCCCGTGACCGGCGAAATATCGCCCCTGCCGAGGTGAGTGATGCTAAGCATGCAAGACACTTCTCCTGATGGCCTTCGGGTTGTCGGGGTTGTGTTGAGTCTGTGATCCGATCTCATAGTAGGCAAGCTGCGGAGGGACGCAGGAAGGTAGCTCCTCCCGGGTATGGCTATACCGGGTCAAGTGTGTAGGGTGAGACGTAGGCAAATCCGCGTCTCATTGAGCCTGAGACATGATGTGTCCACACCTTGTGGTGTGGTTGGAGTGATCCTATGCTGCCTAGAAAAGCTTCGTGAGCGAGATATGAGCCGCCCGTACCCTAAACCGACACAGGTGGATAGGTAGAGAATACCAAGGCGATCGAGATAATCGTGGTGAAGGAACTCGGCAAAATACCCCCGTAACTTCGGGATAAGGGGGACCTGATACGTAGTAGAACTTGCTTCGAAAGCGTTGAGGGTCGCAGAGACCAGGCCCAAGCGACTGTTTACTAAAAACACAGGTCCGTGCCAAGTCGAAAGACGATGTATACGGACTGACTCCTGCCCGGTGCTGGAAGGTTAAGGGGAAGGGTCAACACTTCGGTGTGAAGCCTTGAACTTAAGCCCCAGTAAACGGCGGTGGTAACTATAACCATCCTAAGGTAGCGAAATTCCTTGTCGGGTAAGTTCCGACCTGCACGAATGGAGTAACGATTTGGGCGCTGTCTCCACCACGAACTCGGCGAAATTGCATTACGAGTAAAGATGCTCGTTACGCGCAGCAGGACGGAAAGACCCCGGGACCTTTACTATAGTTTGGTATTGGTGATCGGTGTGACTTGTGTAGGATAGGTGGGAGACTGTGAAGCCCGGACGCCAGTTCGGGTGGAGTCATCGTTGAAATACCACTCTGGTCACTCTGGTTATCTAACCTAGGTCCATTATCTGGATCAGGGACAGTGCCTGATGGGTAGTTTGACTGGGGCGGTCGCCTCCTAAAAGGTAACGGAGGCGCCCAAAGGTTCCCTCAGCCTGGTTGGCAATCAGGTTTCGAGTGTAAGTGCACAAGGGAGCTTGACTGCGAGAGAGACATCTCGAGCAGGGACGAAAGTCGGGACTAGTGATCTTCTGGTGGCACATGGAAGCGCCAGGACTCAACGGATAAAAGGTACCCCGGGGATAACAGGCTGATCTTGCCCGAGCGTCCATAGCGACGGCATGGTTTGGCACCTCGATGTCGGCTCGTCGCATCCTGGGGCTGGAGTCGGTCCCAAGGGTTGGGCTGTTCGCCCATTAAAGCGGCACGCGAGCTGGGTTTAGAACGTCGTGAGACAGTTCGGTCCCTATCCGCTGCGCGCGTAGGAGTCTTGAGAAGAGCTGTCCTTAGTACGAGAGGACCGGGACGGACTAACCTCTGGTGTGCCAGTTGTTCCACCAGGAGCACGGCTGGTTGGCTACGTTGGGAAGTGATAACCGCTGAAAGCATCTAAGCGGGAAGCACGCTTCAAGATGAGGGCTCCCACAGAATAATCTGGTAAGGCCCCCTGTAGACCACAGGGTTGATAGGTCGGACGTGGAAGCACAGTAATGTGTGGAGCTGACCGATACTAATAGGCCGAGGGCTTGTCTTCTACAAAGATGCTACGCGTCCACTGTGTAATGTCTCGAACAACGATCGAGACAACCCCCGCACCACAACCCTCGGGTTTGTGGCCGGCAGGGTTGTTCGTGATACAGTTCAATAAATGTTTCGGTGGTCATAGCGAGAAGGAAACACCCGGTCCCATCCCGAACCCGGAAGTTAAGCTTCTCAGCGCCGATGGTACTGCAGCGGGGACGCTGTGGGAGACTAGGACGCCGCCGGACCAACACTTACAAGAGAGAGCACCCACCCCCACCAGGGGTCGGGTGCTCTCTCTTTTTTCATCCCCCGACGCACAACACCCCCCGGGAACGAACGCGGAAAAGTGGGCAGTGCCCGCTTCTGGCCGGTCCCGGCACGAAAACCGCACACCACCCCCGCCTCCTCGGCCGCCGTCACGCACCTCCGGCCGCGTGCGTGCGCCGAGCCTCCTGACAGCTGGGGAAAGTGGTACGCGCGGAGGTGGCGGGGCGTCCCTCCGCAATGAGGACGCTGGGCCCGTCGCCCATCACTGGACCATCGGGCGATAGGTGAGCAGATCGTCCTGCCCACCGAGCATGTCAACGTCAGCATCACCTGAATCCCTCCATGACAAGTGTGTCGTGCTCATCGCACCCTCCCGTTTGCGGCTGGCGGGGTCGCGGGAGTTGGGCGCGCAGGGGGAAGCGCAGCAACTCCTCACGGGGATCCAGGACTATCCGTCGACGAGACTGTGAGACTTCGGCCTCCACGAACCGTGAGACTCCCCTTCCGGGGCCTAGCCCGAGAAGTGGCAAGTCTCACGGAGCCGAACTCCCAGCTCAAGCGGACCGGCATTCAGCGTCGCCCGTCCGTCGTCCGTTCATGCATTCTCCGCCGATCCGGGGGCGGACTCAGTGCGCCGTGAAGAGAGGCACTGCGACGGGTGCCGTCGGGGAGGGGAGGCAGTGAGCGTTTCTCGTCGGCTGACCGGGGAGAATCGGGCACTGCACGCTTTTCGGGCGTCGCTTCGCATGGTGGGTGGCGTGGGTGGAGGGCCGCATGTCCCCGAGCGAGGGAGGTGGGCTGCTAGGAACGCCCAGATCAACCTGAGCAGATCCTCCTGCCCGTCGGGCATGTCAACGTCAACACCGCTCGATTTCGACGACGACAAGTGTGTCGTGCTCATCGCGGCTCAGGTGGTGGTCGGAGGTCTGGGGTGGTGAGGGCGTCGTCGAGGGCCTTCAGCGCGGGGAGGAGGGCGGTGAGCTGCGCGGGGTCGGGATGGGCGGCGAGGAGCGTGGCGGCCCAGGCTTCTCGTTTCAGGGCCAGGTTCTGGCGTGCCTTCGCCGTCGGGTAGACACGGATCACACGGCCGTCCGCCGGATCGTGGTGGCGTTCGAGGAAGCCACGCTGCTCCAGGCTGCGCAGGGTCGTGCTCGCATTGCTCGACTTGAGGTTCAGCTCGGCCGCGATCTGCCCCGACGTGAGGCCCGGTGTCGCGGTGATCAGGCCCATGGCGAGCGCCTCCACGGTGCCGAGGTCGATGCCGGCCCCTGTGGTGGAGCGGACGCTGATCTTGCGGGAGAGCGTCATGATCAGCTCCACCAGGTCGGCGAGCTCGTCTCGGGGGGCATCCATGTATCAATGCTACTATAGCTATGTAAACATAGCTACGAGGTAAGAAGTACGTGAAATCCTCTGATAACGCGGTCGCCGACCGCCCCGCCATCCGCGTGAGCCTGCTCGTCACGCTCGCGCTCCTTGCATCCGTCGCGCCCATCGCGACGGATCTCTACCTGTCGGCCTTCCCCGGCATGGCGACGGACCTGCAGTCGAGCGCGACGGGCATCCAGTTCACGCTGACCGCCTTCCTGCTGGGCGCCGCACTCGGCCAACTGCTGTTCGGCCCGCTGTCCGACCGGCTCGGCCGCATGCGACCCCTGGTGGTCGGCGCTGTCATCTACGTGATCGCCAGCGTGGCCGCGGCACTTGCGCCGACGCTCGCCGTCCTGATCGCCTGCCGCTTCGTGCAGGGTGTCAGCGGTGCCGCCGGCATGGTGATCGGCCGGGCCATTGTGTCCGACCTCGCGAAGGGCAGGGAGGCCGCCCGCGCCTTCTCGCTGCTGATGCTCGTCGGCGGCGTCGCCCCCGTGATCGCGCCGCTCGCCGGGTCGCTGCTCCTGGCGCCGCTCGGCTGGCGTGGCCTGCTGTGGATCATCGCGGGAGTGGCGGTCGTCGGCCTGGTGGCGACGCTGCTCGTCGTGCGCGAGACGCATCCCGCAGAGGCCAGGGTCAAGGACGCCGCCTCGGCAGGCCAGGGGCGTGCCCTCATGAGCCGCCGGTTCCTCGGCAATGCGGTCGCGTACGCCTTCGGATTCGCCGTGATGATGGCGTACATCTCCGCGTCCCCCTTCCTGTATCAGGTGCTGATGGGCATGAGCGAGGTGCAGTACGGGGTGATGTTCGCGGCCAACGCAGTCGTGCTCTGCATCGTCAGCGCCGTTGCGGCCAGGATCACCCGTACGACCTCCGCCGTCCCCGTCGCGCGCATCGGGCTCGGTGTGAACCTGGCGGCCGTCGCCGTCATCGGGGTCCTCGTGCTGATGGGCACCCCGACCGTCGCCGTCTGCCTGGCCATCATGGTCGCCGTCGGCTCCCTCGGCATGGTCTTCGGCACCACGACGGCGCTCGCGCTCGACAGCCTCCCCGGCGGCATCGGCATGGGCTCTGCAGTCCTCGGCGTCGCCCAGTTCGGCCTCGCGGGCGCAGTCTCCCCGCTGGTCAGCATCGGCGGCGAGACCACCGCGGTCCCGCTCGCCGTCGTGATGATTGCGGCGTCGCTGATCGCCAACATCGCCCTGTGGGCAGCCGGCGGCATGAGGCAGGAGGAGATCGCGGCCCCCGAGGCCGAGCCGGTCGCGGTCGGCGCGTCCCGCTGACGGGACGACAGGTGGGGAACCAGATGCGCCCGTCCCCGGTGTGGGGCGGGCGCATTGCCGTGTGTGAGGGACGAGACGGCCGGTAAGCCGGATTCTGTCGACGGATGATCATCTATCTGAGGCCCCGTGTCGCCATGGGGCTCAAGCAACCTACCCGGGCGCCTCGCGCGAGCAGCGCTCAGGCGGCGTCCGCAGCCGACCCTGGGGTCGACCTTCTTGGTCTTGCTCCGAGTGGGGTTTACCGAGCCATCCCAGTCACCTGGGATGCTGGTGGTCTCTTACACCACCGTTTCACCCTTACCTGTCGCCAGGCGGTCTGTTTTCTGTGGCACTGTCCCGCGGGTCACCCCGGGTGGGCGTTACCCACCACCCTGCTCTGTGGAGTCCGGACTTTCCTCAGCTGTCTCCAGCCGCGATCATCTGGCCGTCTCGTCCGCGGGCAAGTCTAGCGCCGGATACCTCGTTGAGCGGCTTCCGGGGGCGGGGTAGGGTGAACCGGTGACAGCTGACGCGACCGTGACGAGCGAACTCGTCGGCTACCGCTCCCGCCTGACCGGCGGCTGGGACGAGCTGCTCGCTGCGTCCGGAGTGCGTGCTGACCAGCGCCTTCTCTCCGAGGCCGTCGAGGAGCTCGGGCTCCGCGGGATGCTGGCCGCGCGCTCGGAGATGAGTTCGCTGGTGCGCGATGAGGGCATCCTCTACGGCGGCGGCGACGCCAGAAGCTGGGCCATCGACCCGCTCCCGATCGTCCTGGGAGCCGAGGAATGGCGCCGTGTCGAGAAGGGACTGGAACAGCGTTCCCGGCTGCTCGGGCTCCTGCTGGACGACTTCTACGGCGAACAGCGGCTCCTGTCCTCCGGTGCGTTGCCTGCCGAGATCGTGTGGGGGCACTCCGGTTTCCTGCCGCAGGCATGTGGCGTCAGCGTCCCCGGCGGCGTGTGGCTGCCGATCGTGAGCGCCGACCTCGGGCGCGGCCCGGATGGCGCCTGGACCGTGCTGGCCGACCGCACCGCCACCCCGGCGGGCATCGGGTACGCCATGACCAACCGGAGGCTGACCTCCCGCGTGATGGGCGACCTGCACCATGACGCCCGCCCCGCGCGCTACCGCTCCTTCTTCTCCGCGATGCGCGC
The DNA here is from genome assembly GCF_019316905.1 of Tessaracoccus palaemonis. Lineage (NCBI taxonomy): Bacteria > Bacillati > Actinomycetota > Actinomycetes > Propionibacteriales > Propionibacteriaceae > Tessaracoccus > Tessaracoccus palaemonis. The sequence continues at coordinate 2,218,906 of NZ_CP079216.1, read as the reverse complement.
GGGCCTTCAGCAGCTCGCGCCCCGCGCGGGACACACGCCCAAGGGCGTGCTGCTCTGGTCGGGGGTCGACGACGCGACGGCCTACGAGCAGGGCTTCATCGCGACGCTGCTCGGCTACGCGCTCGTCGAGGCCGAGGATCTGGTGCTGCGCGACGGACAGGTCTGGATCAACACGCCCGAGGGTCGCACCCTCGTCGACGTGATCCTCCGCCGCGTCGTCTCCGACATGGTGGACCCGCTCGAGTTCCGCAGCGATTCCCAGCTGGGCATCGCCGGGCTGTTGGAATCCACGCGGCTGGGCAACGTCGTCGCGGCCAACCCGCTGGGCAGTGGCGTGACGGAGAGCCCGGCTCTGCAGCCGTACCTGGAGTCGCTGGCGCCGCAGCTTCTCGGGGAGGAACTCAGCCTGCCCTCGCTGCCCAGCTGGTGGTGCGGCGACGCCGGCTCGCTGTCGCACGTGACGAAGAAGCTCGCCAAGCTCCGGATCGTCTCGATCCACGGGGAGAGCCACCAGGGCTGGACGCTCTCGGCGGCCGAGCGATCGGAGCTGGCCGCCCGTATCGCTGCCGAGCCGTGGGCCTGGGTCGGCCAGCAGCCCTTCGAACTCTCGACCGCCCCCGTCGTGGCCGATGAGGGTCTCATCCCCAACCGGCTGGTGCTGCGAGCCTTCGGGGCCCAGGTCAACCACGCCCACCAGTTCCTTCCGGGGGGGCTGGCCCTGATGACCCCCCACGACGCGGCCATGCTCGCCTTCGACGGGCCGCGGCTGGCCAAGGACGTGTGGGTCCTCGACGCCGAGGACATCGTCGAGACCTGGACCCCGACGTTCGAGGGCGGCCCCGTCGTCCTGCGTCGCGCCGCGGCGCTGGCGCCCCGCATCGCCGACAACCTGCTCTGGCTCGGCCGCTACAGCGAGCGCGCCGACGCGAACGCACGCCTCCTCCGCCTCGCGCTGGACCTGGCCCTCGACCATGGCCGTCGGCCCGAGTCGCTCGGCGCCCAGGTGCTTGAGGCGGTGCTGGCCACCGGCGAGCGGATCACCGGCCTCCCGCTGGGCAGCGACAGCATCGCCGACGCCCACAGGTTCATCCGGCTGGCCATCAGCGACCGCGACCTCAAGGGATCCGTCGCGCACGCCGTCCGACGCCTGACAGCAGCCGCCCACGAGGTCCCCGACCTCATGTCCGGCGACCTGTGGCAGGTACTCAGCCAGCTCGAGCAGCTCGTCGGCGACGCCGCCCGGCGCCGCGATCTGACCGGTGTGCTCGACGCTCTGGTGAGCTCGACCCTGGCCCTCGCCGGCATCAACAACGAGTCGCTGACCCGCGACGTGACCTGGGCCTTCGTCGACGCGGGCGTGAGGCTGGAGCGGGCCCAGCGCATGCTGAGCCTCGTCGGCTTCGCGCTCGGCCGGGAGAGGGCGGCGGTCGTGGAGAACCAGTTGGCCGAGGCGATCCTCGAGATGGGTGAGTCGCTCATCACGCACCGGCGTCGCTCGGCCGCCGGCGAGGGGCCGCGGCAGCCCGGCCTCGGCGCAACGCAGCTGCTCGTCGCCGACCGCATCAACCCCCGCAGCGTCGCGTTCCAGCTCGACAGGCTCGTCGACGATCTGCGCCTCATCGGCGACCAGCGGCTCGCCGACCGGGTCGCCGCGCAGTGCGGCGCCATCGTCGACACCGACTTCGCATTGTTCTTCTCCACGCCGGACCGGACCGCGCTGGCGGGCTGCTTCGCCGACCAACGCACTGAGCTGCGTGAGATCGCCGACGAGCTCGGCCGCGTTCACCTCACCAGGTCCGCGCCCCGCAGGCCGACGCTCACGGACTGGTCGGGCGCGGCGGAGGGCCACCGATGAGGCAGCGGTCGGAGAATCTCACCCTCAGGCGGTACTTCGTCAAGCACCGCACCTCCTATGTCTGGCCGGAGCCGGTCACGGCGTGCCACGAGCGCGGCTTCCTGACGCCCCGCGAGGCGCCGAGTCAGCGCGTGCTCGTCGACGGTGTACGCGTCAGCCCCGACCCGCTGCTGCACACCGAGCACATCGACCGGTTCGGCAACGTGAGCCACTACTTCGAGATCCACGAGCCGACGCTCCACCTCGAGGTAGTGAAGGAGGCCGTGGTCGACGTCACATGGCCGGAGGTCGACGTGGAGCTCCTCAACCGCTGGACGCTCGCCTCGGCCCAGCGGGCCATCGCGGAGAACCCGGCGCTGGCGCTCGACCGCGCCATGTTCGGGCTGCCGAGCAGGCACGTCTCGATCCCGCCGCGGCTCGTGAGCTACATGGAGACGATCCTCGCGCCCGACCTGGGCTTCGGGCAGGCGCTGGCTGAGCTGACCCGCGGCATCCACCGCGACTTCGCCTACCGGCCGGGCGCCACCTCCGTGCGCACCACCGTCGACGAGCTCCTCGACCTGCGTGCCGGGGTGTGCCAGGACTTCGCGCATCTCGCCATCGCCATCCTGCGGCGCCTCGGGGTCCCGGCGCGCTACGTGTCCGGCTACCTGGAGACGCAGCCGCCGCCCGGCAAGGCCAAACTGGAGGGTTCCGACGCCACTCACGCCTGGGTCTCCGTCCTGGCGCCGAACGGCACCTGGGTCGACATCGACCCCACCAACGCCCAGTACGCCGACTCGCGCTACCTCGTGACGGCGTGGGGACGGGACTTCGCGGATGTGTCGCCGCTGCGCGGCATCGTGGTGACCGACGCCGAGACGTCGAAGCTGAGCGTCGGCGTCGACGTCGTCCCCATGACGGGCGACGACATCCCTCAGCTGAGCGTTCTGAAGCTGAACTTGTCGTCGTAGGGGAGCTCGCCGTCGACGCGCGCGTCCACCTTGATCCGACGCAGCCGGGTGCTGCCGGCCAGCGTCGTCATGAAGGCCGTGTCGGCGGCGTCGCGGCCGGTGCAGATGCGCACCATGGAGTCGCGCGGGGCCAGCCCCGTGGCGTCGAGCAGGTGCCAGGCGCCGTCGTGCCACGCCTCGACGACGGCGTGGAAGTCCATCGGAACCAGGCCGGGCGCGTACACGGAGACGAGCCGGGCGGGCATGTTCAGCCCGCGCAGGAATGCGATCACCAGGTGCGCCGAGTCGCGGCACACGCCCACCCGGCTGAGGTACGTCTCGAGCGCGCCGTCGACGACGCGGCTCGAGCCGGGCTGGTAGCTGACCTTGGTGCGGACCCACTGCGTCACGGCGCTCATCAGCTCGTAGCCGGTCAGGCCCGCGAAGTGCGTCGCGCCGAGGTTGGCGAGCCGATCGGAGTCGCAGTAGCGCGACGGCCGGGTGTAGAGGATCTCGTCGATACCCTGCAGTTGCGCGGCCGGCGCGGGCTGCGGCACGTCCGCCTCGTAGTCGACGGTGAGGGTCCCTGGAGGCGTCTCCCGCAGGCGGTGCAGGCGGCTGCGGGACGAGTCGAGCTGTTCCTCCGCCTCGATCTCCTCGCCGTCGAGCCGGAAGACGAGGCCCTCGCTGAGGCCGGGATGGTCGCCGCTCACCGCCACGGAGAAGACCAGGTCGGCGGTGGACCTCACCTGCACCTGCAGATGGCTGGAGACATGGCGCGCGGGCGGGATCACCGGGACAGGGTAGCCGAGCCGCGACGTCGCCGCACCGTGGGGCGACCGGCTCAGGGCAGTGTCAGGACCTCGGCGCCGTCCTTCGTCACCACGAGCGTGTGCTCGAACTGCGCGACGCGGGACTTGTCGCGGGTCAGGACGGTCCAGTCGTCGTCCCACTCCTTCGTCTCCGCACCCCCGAGAGTCAGCATCGGCTCGATGGTGAAGGTCATGCCGGGGCGCATGACGGTGTCGAGGCGCGGCTCGTCGTAGTGCAGGATCACCAGGCCCGAATGGAAGGTGGTGTGGACACCGTGGCCGGTGTAGTCGCGGATCACGCCGTAGCCGAAGCGCTTCGCGTAGGACTCGATGACCCGCCCGATCACGGACAGCGGGCGGCCGGGGCGCACCGCCTTGATGGCCCGGTTGAGGGACTCGAGAGTCCGCTCGGTCAGCAGGCGCGACTCCTCGTCCACGTCGCCGCAGAAGAAGGTCGCGCAGTTGTCCCCGTGCACGCCGTCCTTGAAGGCGGTGCAGTCGATCTTGACTAGGTCGCCGTCCTCGAGCGGGCGGAGGTCGGGGATGCCGTGGCACACGACCTCGTTGACCGACGTGCAGATCGACTTCGGGTAGCCGCGGTAGCCCAGCGTCGACGGGTACGCGCCGTGGTCGCACATGTACTCGTGGGCGATGGCGTCGAGGGCGTCGGTGGTGACCCCGGGCGCGATGGCCTTTGCGGCCTCGTGCATCGCGTTGGAGGCGATCCTCCCCGCGACCCGCATCCGCGCGATCACGTCCTCGCTCTGCACGTCCGAGCCCGTGTAGGGCTTCGGGGCCCGACGCCCCACATACTCGGGGCGCGCGATCGCGTGGGGCACCTCACGCATGGGGGTGACGTCGTAGGGGGTGACAGGGTTCACGACCGATGAGTCTACCCGCGGCCGTCACCCGTCCCAGCGGAGCGAGTCCAGCGAGTGCTGCACCTCTGCCGCGTTCTCCGCATGGTCGATCGTCACGCACGACACGTAGACCGCGATCCGGTCCTTGTCGTCCGTGGGCACGAGGATGATGTCGACGACGTCGCCCTGGATGCCCTGGTAGAGCTGGTTGCCCACGTAGACATTGTTCGTCAGCCGCCACCCGATGCGGGTGGAGACCTTGTACTCCTCGTCGCGGAGGATCTCCCGCTTGGTGAAGCCGGTGAACATGCCGGACGACGACATGCACGTGACGAACTGCTCGGCGGCGGTCGAAAGGTCGTCGGAGAACCCGTCGCTGACCTTGATGTACCCGACGCCGACGTTGCTGATCCACCCCGTCGCGATCGGGCGGATCATCGAGTTGTTGTCCCACAGCCAGTCGATGTAGGCGGGGTCAGCCTCCCACTGGGATCCGGTGGGCACATCGATCGACAGCCCGCCGCCGTGCAGCCTGCCGTCGACGACCTCGCTGCGTGGCCAGTCCTCGGCCACCGGGCAGTCGATGGGCTCGCCGAAACCCGTCTCCACCGCCGTCGGCGACGGGGTCTCGGTGGGTTCGAGTTCGTTCCACTGCGTCCCGGTGGGGCGGGCGCTCCTGGTGTCCTCGGGGACGGCCGCGAAGGGGTTCGACGATCCGGGCAGCACCACCAGCGCGACGACGACCGCGGCGACCACCACCAGGGCGATCATGAGCCACAGCCACGCCCTCGGCCCTCTGCGCTGTGGGGTCTCCTCGATCCAGCGCTCACCGTCCCAGTAGCGCCGACCGTCGGGCGCGGAGGGGTCCGCGTACCATCCGGGCTGTGCCATGGCGCCAGTGTACTGGGCCGCGCCGTGGGGTGATGTTGCCGGAACATGGCGCGCCCGTCACATGCCTGTAACACGCGATGGGCAGACTGGCTGGCATGGATAGGCAGACTGAGTTCGTGCTGCGCTCAATGGAGGAGCGGGGCATCCGGTTCGTCAGGCTGTGGTTCACGGACGTGCTGGGATCGCTGAAGTCCGTGGCCATCGCCCCCGCGGAGGTCGAAGGCGCCATCGGTGAAGGTGTCGGCTTCGACGGATCCGCCATCGAGGGCTTCGCCCGGGTTTTCGAGTCGGACATGGTCGCCCATCCGGACCCGTCGACGTATCAGGTGCTTCCGTGGCGCCAGGCCGGCCGCTCCACCGCGCGCATGCTGTGTGACATCAAGCTGCCGGACGGCTCGCCGAGCTACGCCGACCCCCGGTACGTGCTGAAGCGCGCCATGCGCCGCGCGGCCGACATGGGCTTCACGTTCTACATCCACCCGGAGATCGAGTTCTTCCTGCTGCGCTCCCTGCAGCCCCCGGTGCCGCTCGACGACGGCGGCTACTTCGACCACACCACGCTCGGCGACGGGACCGACTTCCGCCGCGACGTCATCACCATGCTGGAGCAGATGGGCATCTCGGTCGAGTTCAGCCACCACGAGGCGGCGCCCGGCCAGCATGAGATCGACCTGCGGTACGCGGACGCGCTGACCATGGCCGACAACATCATGACCTTCCGCGTCGTCGTCCGCGAGGTGGCCGTCAGCCAGGGCGTGCACGCGACGTTCATGCCGAAGCCCTTCTCGCAGCACCCCGGCTCAGGCATGCACACGCACATGTCGCTGTTCGAGGGCGACACCAACGCCTTCTACGACGCCAGCGACGAGTACAACCTGTCGAAGACGGCCAAGCACTTCATCGCCGGCCTGCTGCGCCACGCGCCGGAGATCACCGCGGTCACGAACCAGTGGGTCAACTCCTACAAGCGGCTCGTCGGCGGCGGCGAGGCCCCCTCGTTCGCCTGCTGGGGCCGCGCCAACCGCTCCGCGCTCATCCGCGTGCCGCAGTTCACGCCAGGCAAGACCTCGTCGGCCCGCATCGAGTACCGGGCCGTCGACTCCGCGGTCAACCCGTACCTCGCGTTCGCGCTGCTGCTCAACGCCGGCCTCAAGGGCGTCGAGGGCGAGTACCCGCTGCCCGAGGAGACCGAGGACGAGGTGTGGCGCCTCAGCGACCGCGAGCGCCAGACCATCGGCATCCGTGAGCTGCCGCGCAACCTGGACAACGCGATCCGCCTGATGGAGGAGAGCGAGCTCGTCGCCGACACGCTCGGCGAGCACGTCTACGAGTACTTCCTGCGCAATAAGCGTGAGGAGTTCGACGCCTACCGCAAGCAGGTCACCCCGTGGGAGCTGGAGCGGCACATCAAGGTGATGTGACAAGGGGAAAGGCGCGCGCGGTCTCGGCCGCGTGCACCCCGCTGCGTTGCATGGCCGCGTCCTCCCAGCGCTGACGTCCGGTCGCCAGCGCCAGGAACGTCTCCGGGGTCAGTTCCACCACGTTCGGGGGGGTGCCGCGCGTATGGCGCGAGCCGGCCTCGAAGCCGATCTGCACGGCCGCGAAGGGCGGCACGCGCACCTCGATCGTCGCGCCCGGGTACCGCTCGCCGAGACGCGCGCAGGCCGCCCTGCACGCCGCGGCTGTCAGCACCCTGCCCAGCGGCTCCGGGGTCCCCGCGGCGGCCAGCAGCAGCGGCGTGAGGTCCGGCTTCCGCAGCGCGAGGACCGGGTCGACGGCCGCGTCGCCGAGCCGCGCGCGCAGCGCGGCGACGACGGGAGGGGTGGGCTTGAACATGATCCGCCACACTACCCGTGACCGCGGATAGGGTTGGCGCGTGAGCAGGTACGAGTCGCCATCCGCAGAGTTCGCCCGCCGCGGCTTCGACTCCGCGGCGTCCGCGGCCAGGGTGTGGGAACGCTGGGAGTCCGACTACGGGCGCGACCTGCCGATCGACCTGAGGCTCTTCGAGCGCATCGCCGACCGCGACCAGGCCCTCGAGGCCCTCGAGCGCCTGTGGCACGCCGACCCGCAGCTCTTCGGGCGCATCGTCTCCGACGAGGCGTGGCTGCTGCGCGTGCTCCTTGTGCTCGGCGGGTCCACCGCGCTGGCGCAGACGCTGACCCGGCACCCCGAGGAGGCGCTGCGGCTGGAGCATGCCCCCGAGGCTCGGGGGGCCGACGGCTGGCAGGCGTTCTTCGAGGACCGCGTCGCTCCCGTGGGCGCCGTCGCCGAGGGCAATGGCGACGCGCTGCGGCTGGCCAACCGGGTCGCGCTCCTCGAGATCGCCTGCCGGGACCTGGCCGCCGAGAACCCCGTCGACCTCGTAGATGACATCGCGGCCGAGCTGAGCCACGTCGCCGACGCCGTGCTGGAGATGTCGCTGGCCTACGCCCGCGCCGAGGTCCCCGGCTGGGAGAAGACCCGGCTCGCCGTCCTCGCCATGGGCAAGACCGGCGCGCAGGAGCTCAACTACATCTCCGACGTGGATGTCGTCTACGTTGCGGAACCCGCCGACGGGGTCGGCGCGGACGAGGCCGTCGCCATCGGGTCACGGATCGCCGCCGCGCAGGCCCGGATCTGTTCGGCCCACACCGCGGAGGGGACCATCTGGCAGGTCGACGCCGCGCTGCGCCCCGAGGGCAAGGCCGGGCCGCTGGTGCGGACGCTCGACAGCTGCCGTGTCTACTACGAGAAGTGGGCGAAGAACTGGGAGTTCCAGGCCATGCTCAAGGCCCGGCCCGCGGCCGGCGACCTGCGGCTGGGCGAGGACTTCGTCGAGCTCGTCTCGCCGCTGGTGTGGCGGGCGGGGGAGCGCCCCGGGTTCCTCAGCGAGGTCCGCGCGATGCGGGCCCGCGTGATCTCGCTGCTGCCCGCCAGGCAGGCAGATGCCGAGATCAAGCTGGGGGAGGGAGGCCTGCGCGACACCGAGTTCTCGGTGCAGCTGCTGCAGCTCGTGCACGGCCGCGCCGACGACCGGCTGCGCTCCCGCGGCACCTTCCGGGCGCTGCAGGAGCTCGTGGATGACGGGTACATCGGGCGCGCCGACGGCGCCGAGATGGAGACCGCCTACCGTTTCCAGCGGCTGCTCGAACACCGCGTGCAGCTCAGGCGGCTGCGCCGCACCCATCTGGTGCCGGACGAGCCGCTGGCCCGCGAGCAGATCGCCCGCTCGATGGGGCTGCGCGCGGAACAGCTGATCGACACGTGGCGTGCGTCGACCAGGCAGGTGCGTGCCCTGCAGCAGCGGATCTTCTTCTCGCCCCTGCTGGACGCCGTCTCGAAGGTCTCGACAGAGGGCCTGCGTCTCACGTCGGAGGCGGCGGCGGCGCGGCTGCGGGCGCTCGGTTTCCTCGACCCGCGCACGGCGCTCGGCCATCTCGAGGCCCTGACGCGCGGCACGAGCCGGTCAGCCGAGATTCAGCGGCAGCTGCTGCCCGCCATGCTGGAATGGTTCGCGGAGGGGCCGAACCCAGACTTCGGGCTGCTCGCCTTCCGGCAGCTGTCCGAGGCGCTGCGCGACAACACCTGGTACCTGCGTGCGCTGCGCGACGACGCGAACATGGCCCACCGGCTGGCCCGCATCGCGTCGTCGAGCCGCTTCGTCGTCGACCTGCTCCGCCGCGCGCCAGACATGATCCGCATGCTTGCGAGCAACGAGGAGCTGCGGCCCAGGTCGGCCGAGGAGCTCACGGCCGCCATGCGCGCCGCTTCGGCCCGCAACGACGACGCCGAGGCCGCCGCGGCCTCGGTCCGGGCGCTACGCCGCTCGGAGCTGTGCCGCGTCGCGCTGGCGGACGTCCTGGGGCTCGCCGACGTCGAGGTGGTGGGCGAGGCGCTCAGCGACCTCGCCGCCGCGACCCTCGACGCGGGCCTCGACCTCGCGCGCCGCAGCGTCGTCGCGCCCGACATCGGGGTCGTCGCCCTCGGCCGCTGGGGTGGGCGCGAGCTGAGCTACGCCTCCGACGCCGACTGCGTCTTCATCGTCCCCGACGGCACGGACGGGGAGGGGCAGGCGCGGGCCACCGAGCTGGTGCGCCTGGCCTGCGACATCGTCGGGCGGCCCGGACCCGACCCCGCGCTGGTGGTAGACACGGAGTTGAGGCCCGAGGGCAAGGGCGGGCCGCAGGTCCGCACCGTCTCCTCGTACCTCGCGTACTACGACAGGTGGGCCTCCACCTGGGAGAGGCAGATGCTCGTCCGCGCCCGGGCGGGGGCCGGGGACCTGGCACTGGCCGATGCGCTGCTCGAGGGGGTCGACGGCTTCCGGTGGCCCGAGGGCGGCCTGACCGACGCCCAGGTGACCGAGATCCGCAGGCTCAAGTCGCGGATGGAGCACGAACGGATCCCGAAGGGGGTGCCGCGGGAACGGCACCTGAAACTGGGACCCGGAGGCCTGTCGGACGTCGAATGGACCGTCCAGCTCCTCCAGCTGTGCCATGCCCACGCACATCCCGAGCTGCGCACGCCGTCGACCATGCGGGCCCTGGCCTGCCTTGACCGCCTCGGGCTGGTCGACGGCACACAGGCGGAGCGGCTCTCCGAGGCCTGGCGGCGCGCCAGCCGGCTGCGCAACGCGATCATGCTGGTACGTGGCCGGGCGAGCGACGCGCTGCCGTCGGACACGCGCGACCTGGCGCAGATCTCGGTGCTGCTCGGGTACGAGTCGGGCGCAGCGTCGGGCATGGTCGACGACACCCGCAGGCTGATGCGCCACGCGCTCGACGTGACGAACCAGCTGTTCTGGGCCTGACGGCGGCTCGGCGGCGAGGGCTGGTAACCTGTCAGGCACGTGTTCCGGGGTCGGTGTAAGTCCGAACCGGCGGTGACAGTCCGCGACCCTTGTCAGGCTTCGGCCAGGCCAGGTTGACTCGGTGGAATTCCGAGACCGACAGTGAAAGTCTGGATGGGAGGAACGCGCCGCGCGGCAGCGTGGGCACAGCTGTGTCTGCGCGCCTGCCGTTCGCGCGCACCCCGGACCTGGAGGAAGGACGGGGTAGATGACCACCACGATGAGGCGACGCGTAGGCGCCGGCCTGTGGTCCGCCTACCCCGCGAGGACCCGACCGGGCACCGGTCGTTGGGTCCCCGCCACCGTCGCCGCCGCCCTGCTGCTCGCCATCTGGTGGGCGGTCACGGCCGGGGGCCTCGTGGCTCCGCTCTACCTGCCGGGTCCGGAGGACGTGGCTGCCCGCATGGTCTCGCAGCTGTCCAGCGGAGTGGCGTGGAGGTACCTCACGCCGACGATCTCCGCAGCCCTGCTGGGTGCCCTCATCGCGGTGGCCGTGGCCATCCCGGTCGGCATCCTCATCGCGCACTCGCGGCCGCTGGCCGCGGTGCTCGAGCCGTTCGTCGCCCTGTCGCAGACCGTCCCGCTGGTGGCCATCGCGCCGCTGCTGGTCCTGTGGCTCGGCTACGGCACCGTCCCGATCGCCGTCCTGTGCGCGATCGTGGCCTTCTTCCCGATGATCACCACCACCGTCGTCGGGCTCCGGTCCCTCGACATGCGAGTGGTGGAGACGGCGCTGCTCGACGGCGCCAGCTTCCCGCAGCGGCTGTGGCACATCGAGGGCCCCATGGTGGCCCCCGCGGTGCTGGCAGGGGTCCGCGGCGGGATGGCGCTCGCGATGACCGGCGCGGTCGTCGGCGAGATGGTCATGGGCGGATCCGGCATGGGCACACTCCTCACCATCTCCCGGCAGACGGCGGACACCGCATCGGTGTTCGCCGTGGTCGCCTGGATCGCCCTCGTGGCGATGGCTCTCTACGGGATCGTCTCGATCGCGGAACGCGCAGCTGTCAGACGACTACAAGGAGTCACCACATGATCAACCGCCGCCTTCCCGCCCTCGCCGTAGCCGCCGCGCTCGCCGTCGCGCCGCTGACCGCCTGCTCCGCCGGCCCCGAGCCGGAGGCCTCCGCATCGGCCGTCGACCTGACGCCCGTCACCGTCGGCCTGAGCTACATCCCGAACGTCCAGTTCAGCGCCTTCTACGTCGGCGTCGAACAGGGCATCTTCGAGGACCTCGGGCTGGACGTGACGCTGCGCCACCACGGCGAGCAGGAGGACGTGTTCGGCGCCCTCCTCGGCGGCCAGGAGGACGTCGTGTTCGCGTCGGCCGACGAGGCGATGGTCGCCGCGGCGGCCGGGCAGGACCTGCAGACGTTCGCCACCAGCTACCAGCGGTTCCCCGCGGAGGTGATGACCGACCGCGCCATCGAGGGCGCGACCCTGGCCGACCTCAAGGGACACACGCTCGGCATCCCGGGTCACTACGGCTCCAGCTACTACGCGGCACTCGCCGCGATCCATCAGGCCGGGCTCACCGAGGACGACGTCACGCTGCAGGACATCGGCTACACGCAGCTCTCCGCGCTGGCCGCGGACCAGGTGGACTTCATCGTCGGCTTCCACAACAACGAGCTCGTGCAGCTGCAGGCCACCGGCGGCGACGTGACGTCCATCCCCGTCTCCGACCCCGACTCCCCGACGCTGGTCGGCCCGAGCCTCGTCTCCAGCGGCGACTCCCTCTCCGACGAGACCCTGGCCGCCCTGGCCGAGGGCATGAAGCAGGCGGAGCAGGCCGTGATCGACGATCCCGAGGCCGCCCTGGACGCCACGGCCGAGCAGGTGCCCGCGCTCGCGGAGGCCGAGCAGCGGGCCGTGGCGGAGAAGGTGCTGGCCGCCACCACGGAGCTGTGGCTGAAGGACGGCACGGTCGACGTCACCGTCGACACCGATGCCTTCGCAGCCATGGGCGAGTTCCTGACGCAGGCCGGGATCATCGATCAGGCACCCGCCGAGCCGTACCGGATCGTCTGACCCCGGTCAGGCGCCTCCGCCGCTGAGCTTCGCCTCGATCCGGCCTCCGACGGTCTCGTCGACGTTCCTCCAGTACTGCAGCGCGCGCGCCATGACCTCGGCGTCCGTGATACCGCTGAGGGCACTGGAGACCGTGTCGACGAAGCGGTCACGCTGCTCGTCGTCGAAGACCTCGGTCAGCAGCGTGCGCGCCTGACCCCAGTCGTCGTCCTCGGCGTGCAGGGTGGCGGCGGCGCGGACGAGCGGGCCGTCGGCCTCCCAGCCCTCCTCCGCCCGGCCCTGCGCGTCGGAGAACATCCGGCCGAAGCTGTTGGGCTGGTAGACGGGCGCGCCACCGGTGTGCTGGTACTGCATGTGGCCCTGGTCCGCGTAGTTGTTGACCGCGGTGATCGGCTGGTTGACCGGCAGCTGGTGGAAGTTGGCTCCGATGCGGGCGCGCTGGGCGTCCGGGTAGGAGAACACGCGGGCCATCAGCATCTTGTCAGGCGAGATGCCCGTGCCGGGGATCATGTTCGACGGGGAGAAGGCCGCCTGCTCGATCTGCGCGTAGAAGTTCGTCGGGTTCTCGTTGAGTTCCATGACGCCCACCTCGACCAGCGGGTAGTCCTTCTGGGACCAGGTCTTGGTGAGGTCGAACGGGTTGAAGCGGTAGTGATTCGCCTCGGCGTAGGGCATGACCTGCATGTGCAGCGTCCAGCTCGGGAACTCGCCGCGCTCGATCGCGTCGTAGAGGTCGCGGCGGTGCGCGTCGGCGTCGGCGCCGGCCAGCTTCTCGGCCTCCTCGTTCGTGAGGTTGACCTCGCCCTGGTTGGAGCGCCAGTGGTACTTGACCCAGAACCTCTCGCCCTCGGCGTTGACCCACATGTAGGTGTGGGACGAGAAGCCGTGCATGTGGCGCCAGGTGGCCGGCAGGCCGCGGTCGCCCATCAGGTAGGTGACCTGGTGCGCCGACTCGGGGGAGGCGGTCCAGAAGTCCCACTGCATGGTGGCGTCGCGCAGGCCCGAGGAGGGGAGGCGCTTCTGCGAGCGGATGAAGTGCGGGAACTTCAGCGGGTCGCGCAGGAAGAACACCGGAGTGTTGTTCCCGACGATGTCGAGGTTGCCCTCGCTGGAGTAGAAGCGCACGGAGAAGCCGCGCACGTCGCGCCAGGTGTCGGGGGAGCCCTGCTCGCCGGCCACGGTCGAGAAGCGGGCCAGCATCTGGGACTTCGCGCCCGGCTGGAAGGCCGCCGCCTTGGTGTAGGCGGTCACGTCCTGCGTCACGGTGAAGGTGCCGAAGGCGCCGGAGCCCTTCGCGTGCGGGCTGCGCTCGGCGACGCGCTCGCGGTTGAAGTGGGCCAGCTGCTCGACCAGGTGGACGTCGTGCAGAACGATTGGGCCGTCGTTGCCGACGGTCAGGGAGTGCTGGTCGGAGTCGGCGGGCGCTCCGTTCAGGCGGGTCGAGGGGGTGGCGGGATCGTGCATGCCGTCGCGGTAGGGGCAGGTCATCGTTTCTCCTCAGTGTCTTCCTGGCAGCTCGGACACAGTCCCCAGAAGACGAGCTCGGCCTCGTCGACGACGAAGCCTCCCGTCTCGCTGGGGGACAGGCAGGGGGCATGACCGGTCACGCACGCGACGTTGCGCATGGCGCCGCAGCGGCGGCACATCAGGTGGTGGTGGTTGTCGCTCGTCTCGAGCTCGTAGCGGGGGCTGTGGCCCGCGGGCTCTACGCGCCGGATGAGGTGGGCGTCGTGCAGCGCGGCGAGCACGTCGTAGACGGCCTGCGTGGAGGCGCTGCCGATGCGGGAGCGGACGGCGTCCGTGATCTCACCGACGCCCAGATGGTCTCCGGACTCGAGCTCGGTGAGCACGGCGAGCCTGCCGGCGGTGACGCGGAGTCCCGCGTCACGCAGAAGGGTCGGCCAATCGGTCATGACCCCAGACTAGCGGTTAATCTGGATTGGTTCCAAAAAAGGACCAAGAAGTTTTTCTTAGCTATTCGGGATCTGAAGCATCAGTCGGCGATGCGCACCAGCGTCCGCCCGTGCAGCTTGCCGTCCAGCAGCTGCGCGCCCGCGTCGATGACCTGGTCCAGCGTGATGGTCGTGGTGATGTCGTCGAGCAGCTCCGGGTCGACGCCGCGGGCCAGGATGCGCCAGGCGTCGGCGCGGTCCTCGAGCGAGGCCCACACGGAGTCGATGCCGGCCAGGGTGACGCCGCGCAGGATGAAGGGCATGACGGTGGCCGGCAGGGCGGCCGAGCCGGCGAGGCCGCAGGCGGAGACCGTGCCGCCGGGCTGCGTGCGGGCGATCGCGTTGGCCAGCACCTGCCCGCCGACCGAGTCGACGACGCCCGCGTAGGTCGCCTTCTGCAGCGGGCGGCCCTTCTCCTCGAACTCGCTGCGGGGCACTATCTGCGTCGCGCCCAACGTGTGGAGGTAGTCCTCGTGGCTCTCGACGCGTCCCGTCACGGCGGCGACCTCGAAGCCCGCGGAGGCGAGCAGCATGGTCGCGATCGACCCGACGCCGCCCGTCGCGCCGGTCACCAGTACGGGGCCGTCCTCGGGCTTGGCGCCCTCGCTGACGATGCGCAGCACGGCGAGCGCCGCGGTGTAGCCGGCGGTGCCGAGGGCTGCGGCGCGCTCGGGCGAGATGCCGTCGGGCAGCGCGACGGCGTACGTCGGCTCGACGTGCGCCCGCTGGGCGAAGCCACCGTGCCGGGTCTCGGACTGGCCGGCGCCGTTGAGGACGAGCCAGTCGCCGGGGCTCCAGCGCGGGTCGTTCGACTCCGCGACCTTGCCGACGACGTCGATGCCCGCGATCAGGGGCATGGTGCGCACGACGCCCGGGCGTCCCGTCACGGCGAGGCCGTCCTTGTAGTTGAGGTCGCTGTAGGCGACGTCGACGACGATGCCGCCGTCGCCGAGGAACTCCTCGTCGACCTCCTCGAGAGCGACGCCGGATTCACGCACCACAACAGCCTTGATCATGGGCCCCACCTTAGTGCCGGGGGCGGCCCCGGTCAGGCGGCGTGTCGCCCCTTAGCAGCGGCCTCGTCGCGGGCCAGCTTCGACGGCCACCACACGGCCGGCCCGATGTCGTAGACCAGCGCCGGCACCAGCAGCGTCCGCACGACGAACGTGTCGAGCAGCACGCCGAACGCGACGATGAACGCGAGCTGCGCCAGGAAGAGGATCGGGATGACGGCCAGCGCGGCGAAGGTCGCGGCGAGCACGAGGCCGGCCGACGTGATGACGCCGCCCGTGACGGCGAGCCCGCGCAGGATGCCCTCGCGGGTGCCGTGGCGCCGGGACTCCTCGCGCACGCGGGTCATCAGGAAGATGTTGTAGTCGATGCCGAGCGCGACGAGGAACACGAACCCGTACAGCGGTACGGACGGGTCGGCGCCCGGGAACTTGAACACGTGGTTGAACACCAGGGCCGCGGTGCCCATCGCGGTGCCGAAGCTCAGGGCCGTGGTCGCGATGAGTAGCAGCGGGGCGACGACGCTGCGCAGCAGCGCGATCAGGATCACCAGGATCACGGCCAGCACGATCGGGATGATCAGCGCCCGGTCGTGCTCGTTGGTGTCGCGGGTGTCGACGTCCGTGGCGGTGTCGCCGCCGAGCTGGGCCGTGCCGGCCAGCTCCGTGCGGAGCTCGCGGATGGTCTCGACGGCCTCGTCGGAGTCGGGCGCGTCGGCCAGGGTCGCGAGCAGCATCACCTGACCCTCGGAGACGGTCGGCGCGGGCGCGGGCTGGCCCGGGATCAGCGACTGGACCCCGTCGGAGGTCACCTCGGCCTGCCCGGAGGGGGAGTCCTTCGCCACGACGGCGACGGAGTCGACGCCGTCGGCGGCCAGCAGCTTGTCGGTGACGTCCTGCAGGTTGCCCTCGTCGGTCAGGACATAGGCCGGGGCGCCGGAGCCGCCGGGGAAGTGCTCGCTCAGGCGGTCCTGGCCCTCGCGGGCATCGGAGAAGCCGAGCACGTACTCGCTGGTCGGCACACCGTCGGCCTTCAGCGTCGGAACGAACGCGGCGCCGGCGGCCAGCAGCAGGGCGCAGACGATCCACACCGTGCGCGGTCGGCGGGAGACGAACTCGCCCGCCTTGGCGTAGATGCCGGTGTGGACCTGCTGGTCGTCGCTGCGGTCGGGGTCGTACTTCGGACGCCGGGGCCAGTAGGCCGAGCGGCCGAGCAGGTACAGGATGCTGGGCAGCAGCGTCAGAGCGGACAGCATGGCGAACACGATGCCGATGGCGGCGACGGGGCCGAGCGACCGGTTGGACCCGAGGTCGCTCAGCAGCAGGCAGAGCAGGCCCGCGATGACGGTGCCGCCCGAGGCGAGGATCGGCTCGAGGACGCCCTTCAGCGCGGAGCGCGTGGCGTCGCCGCGGTGCCGGTGGCGGCGCAGTGCCTCCGCGTAGCGGGCCGTGTAGAGCAGCGAGTAGTCGGTGGCGGCGCCGATCACGAGGATGAACAGGATGCCCTGCGTCTGGCCGGTCAGCGTCAGGATGTCCCACTTGGCCAGCCACCAGTTCACGAGCAGCGCGACGCACAGCGCGAACATGCTGGTGGCGAGCACTGCGAACGGCAGCACGATCGAGCGGTAGACGACGAGCAGGATCACCAGCACCAGGCCCAGCGCCGTGATCAGCAGGATGCCGTCGATGCCGCCGAAGGCCGTGACGAGGTCGGCGGTGAACCCGGCGGGTCCGGTGATGTTGAAGGTGAGGCCGTCGGGGAGCTCGTCGGTGATGGTGGCCCGGAGTTCGTCGACTGCCTCGGAGATGTCCGCGTCGGTGTCGAGGCCGACGAACAGCTCGGCGGCGAGCCCGTCCTCCGACGCGACGGCGGGGGAGGACGACACCACGTTGGGCTCGTCGCCCAGGTCCTCGGCGAGCGTGTTGAGGGAGGCCAGCTGCTCTTCGGTGAGCTTCTCCTCGCCGGTGACGATCACGATGGCCGGGATCGACTCCGAGCCGACGAAGTCCAGGTACCGCTCGCCGACGACCGTCGACTCGGCCGACGACGGCAGGAACGTGCTCTGGTCGTTCTGTGCGACCTCGTCGACCTTGCCGAAGTACGGTCCGCCGATGCCAGCGGCCACGAACCAGAGGAGCACGAGGATGGCGGGGATCGCGATGCGCAGGCGTCGGGTGGTGGTGTTCACAAGGGGATTGAACCACCTTGGCCCACCATGGCGCCTGTTCTTCCGCGGACCGCGTACGCGTGTCGCTCAGCGGTCGGGGTCGACCACCAGTTCCACCTCGACCTCGTCGCCCGCGCCGCGACCGGTCTTCTTCCTGGTCTCCGCGTTGAACGAGACGAGGTAACGGCCGCCCATCACGCCGGTGGTCGTCGTGTAGGTGTAGTCGCCGTCGATCGTCACGATGACGGGCACGCGCTTTCCGCGCCCGAAGGCCAGGAGGATGTCCTCGGGCACCTCGATGCCGACGTTGTTGCCGCCCGTGGCGGCGAGGACGGTGCGGAAGACGGTCATGGTGGCTCCTGGGTCAGGCGTTTGTCGCATTATCCGGCCCGCTGGGTGCGCTCTCCGGTGGTCGAGGCAGCTAGAGCCTGGCCGTGGCCCTGCACTTCGGGAACCTGCTGCAGCCGAGGAACAGGCCATGCCGGCTCTTCCGCTGGACCATGGTTCCTTCGCCGCAGGTCGGACAGACCCGGACCGCATGCACGTCGGCGGCGGGGCTCTTCACGACGACGCCCGGGTCCTGGAGGAGTTCCACCACGAACGGCGACTCAAGACCTGCCACCGAGAAGATGGTGACGCCCCGCCGGGCCCGCGTCAGTGCCACGTAGAAGAGGCGCCTCTCCTCCGAGTGGGGGAAGCCATCGTCGCCGGACATCGCGAGCGTGAGGATCGGGTCGTCGGCGATCCCGCTGGGGAAGCCGAATGTCCCGGTGGTGAGGTTCGGCAGGACGACGAAGTCGGCCTCCAGCCCCTTCGACGCGTGGATCGTACGGAAGGTGAGGCGCAGGTCCGGGTAGCTGCCGCGGCGGAGGAGGTCGCGTTCGAATCGGTAGCGGCCGAGCACGTCGACGCTGCTGCCAGGCGCGGACTCGGAGAGCTCGGTGAGATGCTCGGCGATGGCGGCGGGGATGGCCTCCCTGTTCGGAAGGCGCACCACGGTCACGGGCGGTCCGCCGGGCCCGCGCGAGGCGCGGACCGACTTGCGCAACTGACTCGGGTTGCGCGCTACGAACCGGCTGGCCACGTCGGCGATCGTCTGGGTGCAGCGGAACGTCGTCTCCAGCCGACACGTCACGGCCGGCCCGAAGAAGGCGTCGAAGCCGGTCATCACGGCGAGATCCGCCCCGGCGAAGCGGTTGATGGCCTGCCAGTCGTCGCCGACAGCGAGGAGGTGCTTGTCGGGGCCCGTGATGAGGGCCTTCGTCAGGCGGGCCCGCGCCCGGCTGGTGTCCTGGAACTCGTCGACCATGACGAGATCCCAGCGCCTCAGGTGAGGGTTCTGTTCGACGAGTTCCGCGGCCCGCAGGAGCATGTCGTCGAAGTCGACAGCCTCGATGGCTCGCAACTCGGCCTGCCACCGGTCGTGGACCTGCCAGTACAGGTCGAGGAAGAGCCTGGCGCGCGCCTGGCGACGCTTCGGGAGGTCGCGGATTCGATCCTCCAGGTCCGATCGGGTCCACGAGCCTGACTTCACGTGGGACATGAAGGTACGCACGAGGCGCGACAGCCGCTCGTGCTCCATCGGCGGGGCGCCGGGAATGGGTCGGTCGGGGTTCCAGTCGAGTTCCAGCCCGTGCCTCGTGAGATCCCGTTCCAGGGACTCGAACCCGCTGAGGTCCGCGATCTCATGCCACGTCGTCTCCACCAACGTCGTGCCGTACCGCTCGTGGATCCGTTTCTTCCACCGCATCGACTCCGCGTAGCCGGTGAAGCTCTCCGGGGGCGTGCCGTCGGCCCGCAGGGCCCAGTGCTCGTGCCACACCTGGACGGTGGGATAGAAGAAGTCCGGCCGGTACTGGGAGTGCTCCGCGTCCGTGACGTCGTGGGCGTAGCGGTGCTCGTACTCGTACTCGACGCCGTTGAGGAACAGCCAGTTCGCGATGAGCCGTTCGCCCTCGCTGCGGACGGTCTCGCCGCGGTAGGTCTCGAAACCCGTGAGCCTCGTGGCGCGGTCGTAGCTGTCGGGCTCGCCGCCGTCCGGCTCGTCGGCCATGTGGGGGTAGAGGAGCCGGAAGGTGTCCCACTTGTAGCGGAAGCCGGGGGAGGAGTCCCGCAGGGCGTCGACGATCTCGGAGATCTTCGCGACATCCTTACCGTTCTCCACCCACGGGGCGATGCGGGGCTTGCGTCCGGTCGCCTCGCCGATGATCGACAGTCCGAAGGAGTGGAAGGTGCTGGCGAGCACCCCGTCGGAGGAGATCCCGAGGGCATCGAGGCGCGTGGTGACCCGCTCCCGAAGTTCCTCGGCGGCGTCAGCGTTGAACGCGAGCATCAGAATGCGCTGCGCCGGCACGATGCCCCGCGTGACGGCGTAGGCCGCCCGGGCGACCATGACCGAGGTCTTCCCGGAGCCGGCGGCGGCGATGACCCGTACCCGGTTGTCGAACGAGACCACCGCTGAGGCCTGCTCTGCGGTCAGCGGGGACTTCTCGATCGTGTCGAAGAACGGCTTCCTCTCTCGCAGCTCTCGACGGAGGATCTCGTCGTTGGCCGCCGCGACTCGCGCCCAGTGATCCTCGTCGAGGAACGCGAGGGTCTCATGCTCCTGGAGTGAGAGGCGTGGCAGCAGGGCCTGTTGATCGGCTGGGTGTAGAGGAGCCAGGAGGACGTAGCGGGTCGGGAGACCGGAGAGGGCGGCCGCGGCGGCGTCGTGGGGGATCCAGCGCTGCGCGCGCACGTGGTCGTCGATCAACTGGAGGAAGGCCGCCCGGCGCGAGACTGCGAGCGGAAGCTGGTCTCCGAGCCTGCCGCGGCGGGTCACCTCGTCGATGGCGGCCTGGACCGCGGGCGCGGCGGCGCGGGGGAGTCCCCTCAGTCGCGTGCGGCCGTCCACGACGAGTGCCGTCCGGATGAAGCCGCGACGTAAGGTGAGCCGGGTCGCCTCGAGGCCGATGAACTGGGAGAAGGTGTCGCCGACGGCCAACGACAACCTGTCGATGTCGTGCCAGAGTTTCCATCCGCCTCTGCCGACCCACATTCTGTGCACGGAGCCATCCTGCCGGTTATCCGGAACCTGTGGGGCATTGGGCCAAGTCAGTGGCGCAATGCTGGCGCGAATCGACCGTTTCCAGAGGGCCGAGTCGCCATTCTGCATAAGGGGTCAGATCTCTGTGCCCTACAGAGTCGCCTGTGGGAGATAGGCCGGACTTTGAACGCTTTTCGGAGGTGGGAACCCTTGTCCCTGGATTCGTGCGGGTGTACGATTAGGTATGGATTCGTTGGGGGACGCCGGGGCGGACGCGTGGGAGGTTGCCTCCCGTCGCGCGGGCGTGATCGCGGGGCAGGCGGCCCAGCTGAACGCGGATCTGGTGGATCTGATGGTCGAGGTGTTGGAGACCAACTGCTGGTCCGGTGGTGGGATCAAGTCTCCTGAGCATTGGCTGCAGTTGATGACGGCGGTCTCGCCTTCCCATGCCGCGGACATTGTGGCGGTGGCCCGGAGGAAGGGCGACTTTCCCGAGTTGGAGGCGCGCCTGGCGCGGGGGACGGTGAGTCTTGATCAGCTGGTCGTGGTGGCGCGTCATGTGCCCACGGAGTATGCGGAGTCGGTGACGGAGTTCGTGGAGGCCGCGACGGTGTCGCAGTTGCGGCGGGTGTTGCCGAAGTACCTGTTCGAGCCCGGCACGCCGGGGCCGGTGGAGGATCCTCCCGGACCCGAACGGCCGGTCGATGACGCGCCGAAGCTGCAGATGGGAGTGCGCGATGGGCGGTTCGTGTTGCGGTTCGACGCGAACCCGCTGGATGGGGCGCTGGTGGAGCAGGCCATCCGGGAGGCGAAGGATGCGCTGTTCACGGCCGGCGACACGGAGGCGACGCTGGCCGACGGCCTCGTCGAGACCGCGTCCCGGAGCCTGCATCAGGCTTCGCCGGCGTCTCGCAGGGAGCATTACCGGGTGCTGGTGCATCTGGATGCCGACGGTAACGGGTGGTTGAACAAGCGTGGCTCGTTGCCGTCGCGGCTGATGAAGAAGCTGACCTGTGACGGCGCGTTGAAGCCGGTGTGGACCCAGGATGCGAAGCCGGTCTCGGTGGGTCGGAGTATGCGGATCGTGCCGGAGCGGACGAGGCGGTTGATCGAGGATCGTGACGGGGGATGTCGGTTCCCCGGCTGCAATGTGAGCGGGTTCCTGGAGAATCATCACCTGTATCACTGGTCAGCGGGTGGTCCCACGGACATGGACACGCTGATCTCGTTGTGTCCCAGGCATCACCGGGAACACCATCAGGGCGAGTTCACCATCACCGGCAACCCCGGCTCCCCGGCCGGGCTGCGTTTCACGAACCGCCACGGGCTGCCCATCGAGCGTGACATCCCCGACGAGATCCCCCCACCCGGCCACCCGCCGCCCGACAAGCAGCCGGTCCGTGGCTGGATCATGGAGACAACCTCCATCAACTTCCGACCAACGCCAAAGACCGGGTGAGTGGAACTCTCCGCCTGTCAGATGGTGGAGATCCCTGTGTTCTTGTACCACTTTAGAGTTATAAAGTGGTGTACTGTGGGAATATGGACCGGGAGCGAGGTGATCTGCACTCTGCGTTCGTGGTCGGCTGGGAAGCCCATCCATGGCATCGCGAGTCGGATCATGGCGCCTCGCGTCGCCAACAACTCGCGGCTCGGGGACCGTATGAAGCGGCCGTGCCGGCCGCTATTGCCGGCGCCGGGGTCGTGGTCCCCAATGGCCTGCTGGCCGAGGCGGAGGACGCCGTCCAGGAGATCACCCGCTTCGACGCCGAGATCACGGCCTTCGCAGAACGGAGAGCCGCGACGGACGGCGACGACAACACGTCGGAGCTCGCGCCGCTGGCCTCCGTCCTCCTGCGCACCGAGTCGGCGTCGTCATCGGAGATCGAAGGCGTCACCGCTGGCGCTCGGGCCCTGGCTCTGGCAGCAATCGACGCCAAGGCAGGGCCGAACGCACAGCTGGTGACCGCGAACGTCGCCGCCATGCAGCGAGCCGTTGAGCTGGCTGACGACATCAGCGTCGAGGCCATCCTTG
The DNA here is from genome assembly GCF_019316905.1 of Tessaracoccus palaemonis. Classification (NCBI taxonomy): domain Bacteria; kingdom Bacillati; phylum Actinomycetota; class Actinomycetes; order Propionibacteriales; family Propionibacteriaceae; genus Tessaracoccus; species Tessaracoccus palaemonis. Next base: position 2,196,504 of record NZ_CP079216.1, on the reverse strand, counting down.
CAGCGCACCGTGCTCTTCACGGCAGTCAGGCTTACGCCGCGCCGGGCCAGCTGCGGGATCTGCAGGTGTGGATCGGCAGCAACGCGCTGAGTCCGCACACGGCTTCGTTCGTCCCGCCCCACCCGTCACGGGTCGCAGCGGCTCTCGACGACCTCATGGTGTTCGTTCAGCGCGTCGATCTGCCCGTGCTGGTGCAGGTCGCGCTGGCTCATGCACAGTTCGAGACGATCCATCCGTTCAACGACGGCAACGGTCGCACAGGGCGCACCCTTGTCCACGCGATGCTGCGCCACTCAGGCGTCACACGCACGCTCACGGTTCCCGTTTCAGCGGGCCTGCTGACCGACACCACCGGCTACTTCCGGGCGCTGACCGACTACCGCGAGGGATACATCGAGACGATCATCCGGCAGTTCGTCAACGCCTCCTTCCGCGCGATCAGCAATGGGCGGGAGCTCGTCGACGATCTCGAAAGGGTCTACGGCGCGTGGAGCGAGCAGCTCACGTCGCGTAGGGGATCGGCTGCGAGACGCCTGCTGCCGCATCTGCTGAGTCAGCCCGCGGTCACTGTGGCCCATGTGGAGGCGGTCACCGGCGTCGCGCTCTCGGCCGCGCAGCGGGCGATCGAGCAGCTGGAGGCGGCCGGGATCGTCACACGCACGAACGAGAACCGGCGCAACCGAGTCTGGATCGCGCCGGATGTCATCGAGGCGTTGGACGCCTTCGCGGAGCGCGTCGGACGTCGGGGGTAGCGCCTGGGACGCGGGTGGCTACGGGGCGAGCGGTGGAGGAAAGGGGGTGTCGGGGGAGGGGCGGACTACCAGTCGGCGGCATCGGTTGCGCCAAGCCGCATCGCCTCGTTGACCAGCTCTTTGAGATCGGGTTGAGGATCGCCTTCGCGAAGTCGAGACACAATCTCGTGGAGCCGATAGCCGATACCCCACGGCGGGCTGCTCGTGTTCTTGAGGAGGTGTGTCAGCAGTCGAGCCCATTCGCTTGCCTCAGCTGTCACATCGATGTCCGTGAGGAGGTCGAGGTGCCTGCCGCGTTGGTCGAGCCCTGCCGCGGAACGCAGCACAAGATCGATCGCCTGGCTCCGCACGCCGGGAAGCCCGACGACCCAATCGGCCGTCGAAGATGCCTCGGCGGCTGTGAAGGGCAGCGGCACAGACTGATTGCGGCCGGACCAGTACGCATAGATCCATCGGTCCCACTGGCCGGGTGCGTCCCTGGGGTCGAGCTCCGCCAAGGCACGCCCGACCTCTCGGGCCCAAGAGACTCTGAGATCCTCTGACGCTGAGCGAACGAAGCGCGTCAACCAGGTCGCTTGGTCAACAGGGGCGAACATCGCGATTGAAGTCAGATGCGTGGCGAGCTGACGGCGGAGGGCATTGGGCAACTCCTCGACGTGCGCCGAGGTCGCCACATAGGCGTCGAGCAATCCGGACTGGAGCAGACCGTCGTTCCACCGCCCCCATGCGAGGAAGCCCTGCCAGGCGGCCGAGGCCTCGGCTTCATCCTCCCAACCAAACAGGGGGAGTAGTCGTTCCTCACACCACTCACGGTCGGCCGCGAAGAAGAAGTGCAACCGTGAAGCGAGGAGGGTTCGCGCGAGGAGACCGTTGCGATCGGCGGCCGACACCATGACGTCTAGCTGTGCAGCAAGCCGCTCAGGGAGGCCCACCCAGGACGTCCCCTCCTGAGACCACTCCCACTGAACGACCTTCGTCCAGAACTCGGCAAGATCGCCTGCCGGGTGATCGAGTGCTTCAGTGAGGATGTCGGCTCCGCCGATGACTGCGCCATCGACGTCAGACGATGGCCAAAGGTCAGCGGCGAGGCGCTGAGCGTGTTCGAGCTGGTGCCACGGTGTCGGGTGTTCGGGGTCGCCGCCGTTCGACAGCATTGCGCATGCTGGCCGCCGAATCTCGTGGTGATCCCAGCTGGCGATGGTCGCCAATACACTCTCGATCAGCTCCGCATCGAGAGTCGCGGCGCCCCAGCCGTAGATCATTGACTCGCGGATGTCGCTGTCCTCAGCCTCCAAGACTCGAGCGAGTTCCGTGCCATCAGCGGGGTACGCCGTGACACAGGCTCGAACGGCGCGAAGCGCGCCGGTCCAGGAAGGCCCTCTATGGTTGTGTCTCTCCGTCTGGAACCCTCTGACGTGAGCGAGGGCTGCAGCTGGATCTTGGTCAATCAGATCGTGGAGTTCCGCCTCGGTGAACGGAAACGCATCCTCGACGACTCCGAATGATCCGAAGCTGTTGAGATCGGGGTGCTCCCTTCGGGCGTACTGGGGGTTCGCCGCCTGCGCTACCGCAAAGGCAGTCGTTGCGATCTGAAGATCGGGCGCGGAGTCTGCGAGCCAACCAAGGAGGTTGTAGCTCCGGTACTGCGCGTACTCATCGTCAGCGTCGCCAGGAGGGCCAGCGATAGCGTCGTCGACAAGCCTCTGGGCCACTTCGCTGCCAGAGGCCGGGAGTGTGTCTCGGATCAGCTGGAACACTTCGTGTTGTGGCAGGACGTCCCACAGAAGGTCTTGGCTGAGCATCCAGCTCAGCTTCGCATCGGGCCCAATGTCGGTGCGCACGCGCCACCCGTGCACGGCGAGGCGTTGAAGGATCGCATTGGGTGAGGATGCCCAGACCGCCAGGTAGGACTCTCCGAGCGGAATGGACTGGATGAGGGCAGCCTCTATCGAGTCACGCGCCGCGTCGATGAGGGCATCTACGGGGTCACGATGGCTGTCCTGCTCGTGGCGTTCGATGGCTGATCGCGAGAAGGAGACAGGATCGAAGGTTCTGTCAGGATTCGCGCTACGAAGGCTTCCATAGACACTCGAGATCTGCTGCGTTGTCAGGCTGAGGACCTCTGCGAAGTGTTCGTCGAGCACTGGTACGAATACCTTCGTCCAGTTGTCCGTGAGCCAGTGCTCATCGCCGCGAAGGGTCACCTCGAACCGAGGTTCGTCCGCGGGTCGGCCGAGGTCGAACGCTCGCCTCAGGAGTGGGCGGGTTCGATCCTCGAAGACCATGAGGGCGAGCTCGAAGTTGGTGGACCAGTCCTTGTCAACAAGCAGCATGTCGAGCAGGTCATGCTGATGGGTCGGGGCGTTCTGAAGGACAAGCAAGAGCCACGGATTGAGCCACTTCGGGAAGGTGCCGGTCAAGAAGCACAGCGCCTGCGCGATGGCGCACCACGTATCTGACGGCCAAGGCCGATCGCGGAACGCCCGCAGTGCCGACCCGGAGACTCCCTCCGAGAGGATGTACTGGTCGGCGATCCATCCCATGAGCGCGCGGGCCGTCGGTTCGCTGGCTGCGGCCTGCGAGAACAGGGCGAGGAAGGCCGGGCGGGCCTCCAACCAGGCGAACCACCGCCGGCTACGGTCTGCGTCATCGAACCTCGCCTTCTCGGCGAAGTACCTCACCCGCTCCGGGTGAGCGAGTGCAGCCTCGACATACGAGACTTCTTCCGGGATGGTGGGCGGTTCCGCGGAGAGGATCTCAGCAAGTCGTGCGCGATGCTCGACTTGCCCCATCGTCGCCAAGGTCCGCCATCGCTCGAGTGACTCGGGCAGGGCTAAATGGTCCCCGGAATCGTTCGGATACGTGATCGGTGTCAGACCTAGACGGCGCCACTCTGCGTTCTGTGCATCGTCGGTGAGCACGTATCGGCTCTGATCCGGTCCGAGGGAACGAGCCAAGTACTGCATCACGACGTCGCCGTGGCTGTAGCCGATGAAGACGATCGTGTACTTCGAGAACATCCTCTCGAGGAACCTGGCTACCCATGCCTCCCTGAGGTAGGCGTGTCCGAAGTCAGTGTCCGTAACGACGAGTCTGCGGCTGGGCTGCGACAACGACCCGTGGAGGTGAACAACTCCCTCGAAGTCATCGCCTAGCGGAAGGGCAGGAGCCTCGTAGACGTCCAGTGCTACGGAACTCGGGATTGCCGACGAGGTGAGATGCCGGTCGTAGTTGGTGGTGACTATTCGTGGGCTCGGATAGGAAACGGCGAGCCCCGTGATCGCATGGTGAAGGGCATTCGGCTGTGACCCGGGCCGATCAATCGCATTAGCCACCAGCAGATGTACGTCGTTGCCGTCGTCGTGAAGTCGGCCAAGAAACACATCGGGGTGGCGGAGCTCATCGTCCGTCGGCTCGCGCCCGACGAGGGCGCCAATACTGCGCACCAGTTGCACGAAGTCCGGCAGGTCGGCCGGATGCGCGCGTGACGCGCCGGCTCCCACGAAGAAGACAAGCTCGCCAGCCTCTGCAGCGTCGAGCACGGCCTGCGGCACATCGATGTCACCGATCCACATGGGTCAGGCTACGACGCTCGGCATTGCCGCCTTGTTGATGTGCTCGAGGGTGTCGATGATGACCGCTACGTCGGCGTCGTGGAAACCAAAGTCGGGTCCGGTGGGAGTATCACCAGTGATCACGGGCGCAACTCTAGTAGAGCCGGGCCTTGGGGATTGGGCCGGAGGCTGGGACTCGGTCGGCCTTCTGCCGCCCGCTCATCGGGCGACGCGAAAGGGCCCCTGACACTGCAAACATGCAGGTCAGGGGCCCTTCGGAGTTTCGGCGTCTGTCAGATCGCGTAGTAGAGCTCGAACTCGTGCGGGTGCGGGCGCATCGCGATGGCCTGGATCTCGGCGCGCTTCAGCTCGATCCACGTCTCGATGAGGTCGGGCGTGAACACGTCGCCGGCGAGCAGGAACTCGTGGTCGGCCTCGAGGGAGTCGAGGACGGCGCCGAGGCTGCCGGGGACGGTCGGGACCTGCGCGTGCTCCTCGGCGGGCAGCTCGTAGAGGTCCTTGTCGATCGGGGCCATGGGCTCGATGCGGTTCTGGATGCCGTCGATGCCGGCCAGCAGCATGGCCGCGAAGGCCAGGTACGGGTTGCTGGAGGGATCGGGGCAGCGGAACTCGATGCGCTTGGCCTTCGGGTTCGACCCGGTGATCGGGATGCGGATGCAGGCCGAGCGGTTGCGCTGCGAGTAGACCAGGTTGACCGGGGCCTCGAAGCCGGGGACCAGGCGGTGGTACGAGTTGACCGACGGGTTGGTGAACGCCAGGAGCGACGGGGCGTGCTTCAGCAGGCCACCGATGTAGTAGCGGGCCATGTCGGAGAGCCCGGCGTAGCCGTTCTCGTCGTAGAACAGCGGCTTGCCGCTGTCCCAGATCGACTGGTGGCAGTGCATGCCCGAGCCGTTGTCACCGAAGATCGGCTTCGGCATGAAGGTCGCGGTCTTGCCGGCGGCCCAGGCGGTGTTCTTGACGAGGTACTTGAACTTCATGACGTCGTCGGCGGCCTTGAGCAGCACGTCGAAGCGCCAGTTGATCTCGGCCTGGCCGGCGGTGCCGACCTCGTGGTGCGCACGCTCGACCTCGAGGCCTGCGGCCTCCATGTGGCGGACGATGTCGTCGCGCAGGTCGCCGAAGTGGTCGACGGGGGCCACGGGGAAGTAGCCACCCTTGTACTTGACCTTGTAACCGCGGTTGCCACCGTCCTCGACGCGGCCGGTGTTCCAGGCGCCGGCCTCGGAGTCGATGTGGTAGTAGGAGGAGTTCGACGAGGTGTCGAAGCGGATGTCGTCGAAGACGTAGAACTCGGCCTCGGGGGCGAAGAAGGCGGTGTCACCGATGCCGGTGGAGGCGAGGTACGCCATGGCCTTCTTGGCGATGTTGCGGGGATCGCGCGAGTAGGGCTCCTTCGTCAGCGGGTCGTGCACGAAGAAGTTGACGTTGAGGGTCTTCGACTTCCGGAAGGGGTCGACGTAGGCGGTGGTCGGGTCTGGGAACAGGGACATGTCCGACTCGTGGATCTTCTGGAAGCCCGTGATCGACGAACCGTCGAAGTTCAGGCCGTCCTCGAAGACCTCCGGGCCGAAGGAACCTGCGGGCACGGTGAAGTGCTGCATGACGCCGGGCAGGTCACAGAAGCGGACGTCGATGGTCTCGATGCCCTCTTCCTTGATGTAGGCCAGGAGGTCGTCTGCGCCTTGGAACATTGGTCATCCTCCGGATGTGTTGTGAACGTGGCTCCGACGCTAGACCCGATCGGTTGCCTTGCAGTGTCATGTCCATTACAGCGGCGTTACGCATCCCTGTGTCAGGCTGTGCCCCGAACGCGGCCGCGCCGCCGGCCCAGATCGGGCCGACGGCGCGGGTGACGGTGGATGCGCGTCAGACGGAGACCCCGTTGAACGACGGGTCGGCGTCGTAGACCGTCTCGTTCAGGATGCCTTCCCGCTTGGCGACGATCGTCGGAACGAGCGCCTGGCCGGTCACGTTCAGCGCGGTGCGGCCCATGTCGACGATCGGCTCGACGGCCAGCAGCAGGCCGACGCCCGCCAGCGGCAGGCCGAGCGTGGACAGCGTCAGCGTCAGCATCACCGTCGCGCCGGTGGTGCCCGCGGTGGCGGCGGACCCGATGACGGCGACGAACGCGATCAGCAGGTAGTGCGTCAGGTTCAGGTGCACGCCGTAGAACTGTGCGATGAAGATCGCGGCCAGCGCGGGGTAGACCGCGGCGCAGCCGTCCATCTTCGTGGTCGCGCCCAGCGGCACGGCGAACGACGAGTACTCACGCGGCACGCCGAGGTTGCGCTCCGTCACCTGCTGCGTGACGGGCATCACGCCCATGGACGAGCGGGTGATGAAGCCGAGAGACGTGACGGGCCAGACGTTGCGGAAGAACTGCCCGATGCCGAGCCCGTTGCTCCGCAGGACGATCGGGTAGACCACCAGCAGGACGATCAGCAGGCCGATGTAGAGGGCGACGACGAACACGCCCAGCGAGGCGAGCGAGCTCCAGCCGTACGTGACGACGGCCTTGCCGATCAGGGCGGCGGTGCCGATGGGGGCCAGCCGGATGATCCACCACAGCACCTTCTGCACGACGGCGAGCGCGGACTCGGCGAAGGAGACGAACGCGTCGGCCCTGGCGCCGACCTTCAGCGCCGCGATGCCGAGCGCGATAGAGATCAGCAGGATCTGCAGGATCGAGAAGCTGGGGGAGGCGGTGACGGCGTCGCCGGTGTCGGTGACGTTCACGGACAGGCCGAAGATGTTCGACGGCACGAGCCCGGTGAGGAACGCGGTCCAGTCGCCGACGCGACTGGGCTCGGCGGCCGCGTCGCCGGAGACGCCGGCGGTGAGCCACGGGCTGGACACCAGCCCGACGACGATGCCGACGATGACGGAGGCCAGCGCGGTGATGGCGAACCAGATCAGGGTCTGCACGGCGAGGCGGGCCGCGTTGGTGACCTCGCGCAGCCGGGCGACCGACGAGATGACGGCGGTGACCACCAGCGGGATGACAAGGACGGTCAGGAGCTTGACGTAGGCGCTGCCGACCTGGGTCAGAAGGCCGGTCAGCCAGTTGGGCTGGTCCTCGGAGACGGGGCCGATCGCCACGGCGATGAGGCCGAGGATCAGGCCGACGACCAGGCCGGCGACGATCTGGAACGCGAGGCCGGTGTAGAAGGGCTTCTTTCGCGGCGACTGCTCGGATGAGAGCGCGGCGGAAGCGCCGAGGGTGGTTGAAGACATGGATGTCCTAAGGCGTCGAAAAGGAAAAAGTGTGAGGGGTCGAGGAAACGGCTCAGCGACAACAGGTGGCGCTGGCCTGGCGACGAAGATCGACCCACGGCCTTCCGACGAGAAGGAGAATCACCCTGGCATCATGCACCATCCAGGCGGCATCGATGAAATCGGGCCGCTGGTAGGCTCGCCGCGTGACCCAGACGCACGAGGACCACGACCTCTACCCCGGCGAGTCGCTCGGACTCCCGCAGGCCGGCCGCGGGTCGCTCGCATCCTGGCTCGCCCGCGTCGGCGCGATGATCGGCGACTGGGCCGCCAGCATGGTCGTCGCGATCGCGCTGTTCGGCATGGACGTGATGACCGGCTCGGGCTGGAAGTCGTTCATGATCCTGGCCGTCTACTTCGTCCAGGCAAGCCTGCTCACGATCTTCGCCGGCGGGTCCTTCGGGCAGCTGATCGCGCGCATCGGCATCGTCCGCGTCGACGGCTCGCCGCTCGGCTGGTGGCGCCCCATCGTCCGCACCGCGCTGAAGTGCCTCGTCATCCCGGCGCTCGTGGTCGGGGCGGAGCGCCGCGCGATCACCGACCTGGTGCTCGGCACCGTCGTCGTCAACCGCCGCTGACGATCACCGGCGGCCCCACTCCCACGCGGGTCGGCTGAGCAGCCCCTGGCCGCCGACGACGGTCTCGCCGAGGTCCTTACCGAGCTCGACGAGCTCCAGGTCGCCCTCCGGCACCTCGTCGGTGAGCCGCTCGAGCAGCTCGGCCGAGTGCGTCACCACCACGACCTGCGTCGGCGCCGCGGCGATGAGCCTCGCCAGCGGCGCGATCAGCGACGGGTGAAGGCTCGTCTCCGGCTCGTTGAGCGCCATGAGCGGCGGCGGCGCGGGGGAGTAGAGCGCGGCCAGGTGCATGAGGTAGCGCAGGGTCCCGTCGGACAGCTCGGCGGCGCGCAGCGGGCGGAGCATCCCGGGCTGCTGCATCGCGAGGTCGAAAACCCCGTCGGAGACGTGGATGCTGAGCGTCGACCCGGGGAAGGCATCGGCGACGGCCTCCGCGAGCGGGGCCTTCCCGCGCTCGCGGATGGTCTGCAGGGCGGCCGCGACGTCGGCGCCGTCGGGGGCCAGCGCCCACGTGCGGGTGCCGACCTGCGGCTGCCGCGCCGGCGCGGCCGCGTCGATGCGCAGCGCGTCGTAGAAGCGCCACGCGGCCAGGTCGTCGCGCAGGGCGCGCAGCTCGGGCACGTCGGCCAGCATCGACGCGTGTGACGGAAGCCGCAGCCCCAGCTCCTCCCACGGCCCCTCGTCGCGGACCTCGATCCGGGGCCCCTTCCGCCGGGCAAGCATCGTGGAGGCCCGCATCACGGGCCCGGCCCAGGCGGCCTCGCGCTTGATCTCCGGGTCGCGCTCGAACGCGGAGGTCAGCGGCTGGGGGAGCCCGAGGTCGATCAGATACGAGTAACCGTCGGCGCCGATCCCGAGCCGGAGCGAGACGGGTCCGGACCGCGTCGTGCCCTGCGTCACTCCCGTGCGCCTGGCCCCGGCGAGCGACTCCGGCCCCGCCCACAGGACGGAGCAGAGCCCGCCCTCGCGGGCCAGCGACCCGATCGCGTCGCCCAGCGCGCACCCGGCGAGCAGGCGCAGCGCCCGGTACAGGCTCGACTTGCCCGCCCCGTTCGGCCCGGTCACCACGGTGACGCGCCCCAGCTTCACGGAGACGTCGCGGAGCGAGCGGTAGCCGGAGACGGCGAGGGTGCGGTACATGCCGACGACCCTACGGCCGGGGACCGACAGTCGGCGGACGCCAGGCGGGTGGCAGGATGGCCACATGCCAGCTGACTTCACGCTCAACGATGCGACGACACTCCCCGCGCTGGGCTTCGGCCTGTACAAGGTGCCTGCGGAGCTCACGGAACAGGTCATCGCCGACGGTGTGGCCGCCGGCTACCGGCTGGTCGACGGGGCCGAGTTCTACGGCAACGAGGAGGAGGTCGGCCGCGCGCTGAAGCACGTCGACCGCGACGCGCTACGCGTCACCAGCAAGTTCTGGGGGGAGGAGAGCCAGTCGCGCGACGCCGTGTTGCGCTCCTTCGACGCGTCCGAGAAGGCCCTCGACACCCACATCGACATCTACATGATCCACTGGCCTCGCCCGGCCCGGAACCAGTACGTCGACGTCTGGCGCACGCTCATCGAGCTGCGCGACGCGGGCCGCGTCACCACCATCGGCGTCTCCAACTTCACGGAGGCCCATGTGCAGCGCCTGATCGACGAGACGGGCGTCACCCCGGCCGTCAACCAGGTGGAGTCGCACCCGTGGCTGCCCCAGCACGACCTACGCGCCTTCCACGCCGCCCACGGCATCGTCACCCAGGCCTGGAGCCCGCTCGGCCGGGGCCGGGTGCTGCAGGACCCGACGCTGGCGGCCATCGCGGAGCGGCTCGACGTCACCGTCGCGCAGGTCATCATCCGCTGGCACCTGCAACTCGGCAGCGCGCTCATCCCCAAGTCGACGCACCCCGAGAGGCTTCGCCAGAACAACGACGTGGACGGCTTCGAGCTGAGCGAGGAGGACATGTCCACCATCGCCCGGCTCGAGACGGGGCAGCGCACGGGCACGCACCCCGACGACCGCCAGTAGCGGCTCAGGCGACGCGCGCCTCCAGGCGGGCGAACGCGCCACGGCCGGCGCGCAGCTCACCCGCGGTACCCGCCTCGACGACGCGCCCCTCATCCAGGACGGTGACGAACCCGTCGTCCGGCACGAGGTCGGCGCGGTGCGTGATCTCGATCACAGTGAGCTCGTCGTCGAACGCCGCGAGCCGGGCGCACACCTCGCGCGCAGTGTCGGCGTCGAGCTGGCTGAGTGCCTCGTCCAGGATCAGGGCGTCCGGGCGGGACACCAGTGCGCGGGCGAGGGCGACTCGCTGCAGCTGGCCGCCGGAGACGGTGGTGCCACGCTCGCCGATCGGGGTGTCGAGGCCCTGGGGCAGCCCGGCGAGCCAGCCGTCGAGGGCGACCGTGCGCATCGCCTCCACCAGCTCGAGGTCGGTGGCGTCGGGGCGGCCGAGGCGCAGGTTGTCGCCCAGGGTGCCCTTCAGCATCGTGGGCCGCTGAGACACGAGCGCCACGCGTCGGCGCAGCTCGTCGAGCGGCAGCCCGCGGACGTCCACCCCGCCGATCCGCACGGTGCCGGAGGCGGGATCGAAGCCGCGGGGGATCAGGCTGGCCAGCGTCGACTTGCCGCTGCCGGAGATGCCGACCAGGCGCGACCAGCGTCGGGCGGGGAACGACACGCTCACCGCATCGAGTGCTGGGCGCTCGGCTCCGGGATAGCGCATCGTGACATCCTCGAGGGTGACGGACGCGTCGGCGGGGAGGGCGCCGGGCGCCGTCGGCTCCTGCACGGTCGGGACGCCGTCGACGATGCGGCGGACTCGCTCGGCGGCCGCGAACGAGGCGTCGAGGCCCGTGACGAAGTCGTCGATGCCCTGCGCGGGCTTCCACAGCGCCACGGCCACCGCCAGGGTCACGGCGATGTCGATGGCGGTGGCGCCGATGGCGCTGCCGACGATCAGCGGCATGACGATCGCGCCGAGCTGCAGCACGGTGCCGACGGCGGCGCGGGCGCCCTGCACGCGGCCGGAGCCGCTGCGGGCCTTCGTGAGCTCCGCGTCGGCGGCATCGAGGCCGGCGAGGCGCTGCCCCGCCTGGCCGAACGCGAGGATCTCGCGCAGGCCCTGGAAGTCGTCGCCGAGGTGGGCGGCGATGTCGCCTCGACCCTTCGCGACGCGACCGGCCGCCCGCCAGGTCGACCTCCCGGCCAGCCAGGGTGCGACGACGACGCCGAGCACCACCAGCGGGGCCACGATCAGCGCCAGCCGCGAGTCGACGGCCGCGCCGAGCCAGATCAGCGCCGTGGCCGGCACCAGGACCGACGAGATCGCCGGGGGCAGCGTGTGCGCGAAGAAGACCTCGATGCGATCGATGTCCCGGGTGGCGCGCTCGGTCAGCTCGGCGCCGGCGCGGCCGCGGGTGGCGGCGGGGGCCTGCGGCACGAGGCGGTGGAAGAACAGGTTGCGCAGGTGCTGCAGCGCGGTGAAGGCCACCCAGTGGCCGGCGTAGTGCTCGGCGTAGCGCAGGACGGCCTTGAGGATCGCGATGGCGGCGAGCACACCGACGGAGCCCCAGACGGAGACGTCCTCGCCGGCGGCGGCGCGGCCGAGGCGGTCCACGGCCACCACCAGCAGCGCGACGCCGAGCAGCTGCCCGGCGAGGCGGGCCAGCACCGCGAGGGTCAGGGTGGGGAGGAACTGGCGCGTGTGGTGCACGAGCCAACGGGTCAGGTCGAGGCGGTTCACCGCATGCCCTTCTGGGAGCTGACGGCGGGGCGGAGGCTGACGGTGCGGTCGGCGGCCAGGATGGCCCCGGGGCGGTGCGCGATCATGAGGACCGTGCGGCCCTCGGCCAGCCGGTCGAGGGCCTCGAGGATCGCGGCCTCGCCCGCCAGGTCCACCTGGGAGGTCGGTTCGTCGAGCAGCAGGATCGGCGCGTCGCGCAGCCAGGCACGCGCGATCGACAGGCGCTGCGCCTGACCGCCGGACAGCAGCATGCCGTGCTCGCCGACGGGGGTGTCGAGGCCGCGCTCCATGGCAGCGACCTCGTCGCCCAGCCCGGCCAGCTCGAGGACGCGCCACAGGTCGTCGTCGGTCGCGCCCGGCTTCGCGAGGCGGAGGTTGTCCGCGATGGACCCGAGGAACAGGAACGTGCGCTGCTCGACCACGGCCAGCGAGGCGCGGACGGTGGCCGCGTCGGTCGTCGCGGTGTCGTATCCGTCGACGATCACGCGGCCGGAGGTGGGCAGGAGGTGGGCCTGGATGGCGGCGCCCGCGGTGGACTTGCCGACGCCGCTGGGGCCGACCAGCGCCACGCGCTCACCCGGGGCGACGGTGAAGCTGAGGTCGGTCAGCACGTCGGGGCCGCCGGGCCAGCCGCACGTCAGGCCGTCGAGCACCAGCGAGCCGGGGAGGGCGTCGGCGGCGCGGACAGTGCCGGCCGCGGGGGCGGCCGCCTCGTGCGCGGCGAGCTGGGCGCTGAGCTGGCTCTGGGCCGCGCGGCCGCCGATGCCGATGTAGAGGAACTGGCCGACCATGTCGACGGGGCCTGTGACCAGCAGCGACATGAGCACGATGGCAACACCCTGGCCGAACGTCATGGCGCCGTCCTGGATCCGGGCGATCGACATTCCGGCCGCGGCGACGATCACCGTCAGGGAGAATGCGCCGTCGACGATCAGGATGATCAGCTGGTTGCCGGCCAGGAGCTTCATGATCCTGGTGCGGTGCTGCTCCCCGCGCTCCGCGAGGTCGTCGGCGACGCGGCCGGCAGCGCGGGCCAGCACGAGCGTCTCGAGGGCCTGGATGGCCTCGAGGAAGGACGCTGTCAGCGCGCCGAGCGAGCGGCCGTACTCGGCGCCCAGCGGGCGGACGAAGCGCTGGAACGCGCCGATCAGCACAGGAACAAGAAGGACGAGCAGGGCGAGCCAGCCCGCGACGGCGGGGCTGACGCCCACTGCCATGACGGCGAGCACCAGGAACGGGGTGGTCAGCGCGCCCGTGATGGGGCCGAGGAAGCCCGCTCGGTAGTGCGCGGTCCGCTCGACGCCGCCGGTGGCCGACGACAGCAGCCTGCCTGACCGGCCGGCGGTGCCGGCGACACCCGAGCCGAAGGCGGCCGCGACGAGTCGCTGCCGCAGCGTGCGCTCGGCGGTGGCCCCGGCCCACTGCGCGAACCACGACGAGCCGGCGGAGCAGGCGGCCGCGACCACGGCGCAGACGACGAGCAGCGTGACGTCCGGTGCCACGACGCCCCGGTCGAGGATGATCCCGGCGCGGATGAACAGGACGGAGGTGGCCGCGGCGCCGCCCCAGGCGAGGCCGACGCTGACGCGTCCCATCCAGGACGGGGTGGCGGCCTTCACCTGCGGATGCAGGGGGGCTTTCGCCTTCTTCGGTGCCGTGTCGCGGCTCATGTGGCCTCCTGTCGGAGCGGGGATATCCGGCGTCCGGAACGCTACACGCAGGTTGTCGACACCCTGTCGCGACCCCCCGCGATATATCGGGAACGACGGGTGCTAGACTCCCCGGCTTCGCTGAGGCTTACCTAACCTGACGCCCCGTCAACAGGTCCGGGTCAGCGGCCCCGTCGGCTCCTATGCTTGCCGATCACATGGCCCACACCGACGTGGCCGCCGTGTCAACCGCCTCAACGACGAGGCTGACAGCTGAAGGGGAACCCCTATGACCGTCTACGCGAAGCCCGGCACCGACGGGTCCGTCATGGCCTACGAGTCCCGCTACGAGAACTGGATCGGGGGTGAGTGGGTGCCGCCGGTCAGGGGGCAGTACTTCGAGAACCCGTCTCCGGTCGACGGGAAGACGTTCTGCGAGGTGGCGCGCTCCACCGCCGAGGACATCGAGCTCGCGCTCGACGCCGCGCACGCTGCGGCCCCCGCCTGGGGGAAGACCCCGCCCGCCGACCGTGCCCTGGCGCTGCTGCGGATCGCGGACCGCATGGAGGAGCACCTCGAGAAGATCGCCGTCGCCGAGACCTGGGACAACGGCAAGGCCGTCCGCGAGACGCTGGCCGCCGACATCCCGCTCGCGATCGACCACTTCCGCTACTTCGCCGGGGCCCTGCGCGCGCAGGAGGGTGCCATCTCCGAGGTCGACGAAGACACCGTCGCCTACCACTTCCACGAGCCGCTGGGCGTCGTCGGCCAGATCATCCCGTGGAACTTCCCCATCCTGATGGCGGTGTGGAAGCTCGCCCCGGCGCTGGCCGCCGGCAACGCCGTCGTGCTGAAGCCCGCCGAGCAGACCCCGGCGTCGATCCTCTACCTGATGTCGCTGATCTCCGACCTGCTGCCACCCGGCGTCGTCAACATCGTCAACGGGTTCGGCGTGGAGGCGGGCAAGCCGCTGGCCTCCAGCAACCGGGTCCGCAAGATCGCGTTCACGGGCGAGACCACCACCGGCCGCCTCATCATGCAGTACGCCTCGGAGAACCTGATCCCCGTCACCCTCGAGCTGGGCGGCAAGTCGCCCAACATCTTCTTCTCCGACGTGCTCGCCGCCGACGACGGGTTCCTCGACCGCGCGCTCGAGGGGTTCACGATGTTCGCCTTCAACCAGGGCGAGGTCTGCACCTGCCCCAGCCGCGCGCTGATCCAGGAGAACATCTACGACGACTTCATGGCCAAGGCCATCGACCGCGTCAGCCGCATCCGGCAGGGCAACCCGCTCGACACCGACACGCAGATGGGAGCCCAGGCATCCAACGACCAGTTCGAGAAGATCACCTCCTACCTGAGGATCGGTAAGGAGGAGGGCGCCAAGGTGCTGATCGGCGGCGAGCCGGCCGACCTCGGCGGCGACCTGTCGACCGGCTTCTACATCCAGCCCACCGTCTTCGAGGGCCGCAACCGGATGCGCATCTTCCAGGAGGAGATCTTCGGGCCGGTGCTGGCGGTGACGACCTTCTCGGACTACGCGGACGCCATCTCGATCGCCAACGACACCCTCTACGGTCTCGGGGCGGGCGTCTGGAGCCGCGACGGCGCCACGGCCTACCGGGCGGGGCGCGAGATCCAGGCGGGGCGCGTGTGGACCAACACGTACCACGACTACCCGGCCCACGCGGCCTTCGGCGGCTACAAGCAGTCCGGCATCGGGCGCGAGACGCACCTCATGATGCTCGAGCACTACCAGCAGACCAAGAACCTGCTGGTCGGCTACGCGCAGAGCGCCAAGGGCTTCTTCTGAGATGACCGCGCTTCCGGACCGCGTGGTCGCCACCGAGGCGGCCGTCGACCTCCTCGCCAGGCTGACGGCCACCAACGGTGGGCTCATGATCCATCAGTCGGGTGGGTGCTGTGACGGGTCGGCGCCGATGTGCTACCCGGTGGGGGAGTTCCGCATCGGGCAGCGCGACGTTCTCGTCGGGGAGATCGACCTGCCGGCGCCCCACCCCTCGGTGCGCGTGTGGATCAACGGCGACCAGTTCGAGCTCTGGAAGCACACCCAGCTGATTCTCGACGTCGTCAAGGGCCGAGGGGCGGGGTTCAGCCTCGAGGCCCCCGAGGGGGTGAGGTTCCTGTCACGCGCCAGGGCCTTCACCGACGACGAGAACCGGCTGCTGGCCGACTCGCCCCCTCTGACGGGGGCGACCGCGGCCCCCTGAGCTACCGGGCGCCGTGCCGACGAGGCCGGCGCCCGGCCAGCAGGGCGTGCAGCAGGGGCAGCGCGGAGCCGCCCATCAGAGCGACTCCGACGGTCGGCTCCGTGGCGTGCAGCACGGCGCCGCCGATCAGCAGGCCCGCGAAGATCACGGCGGAGACGACCCTGGTGGCCGTGCGCTGCAGGGCCCTCAGCTGGCGGTCGATCGCCGGCGTCTTCACCGTGAGCCGGCCCTGCTCCAGCTGGCTGGTCACGTCGTCGATGCGCTGCGGCAGCCGGACGATGGTGCCGGCGGAGGCAAGCAGCTTCCCGCCCAGATCCTGCAGCGTCCGGGTGCCCTCCTCGCGCATCAGGGTCGCGGCGAACGGCTCGACAGCCTCCCACATGTTGAACTCGGGGTTGAGCGCCGAGCACACGCCCGAGACGAGCGAGACGCCGCGCACGATCAACAGGAAGTCCTCCGGGAGCTGCACGGGCAGGTCCCGCAGGGTGTCGCCGAAGCGGTCGGCGAAGTCCACCATCTCGGAGTGGTCGACGCTGCCGAGGTCGCCGACGGCCATGCCGCCGAAGCGGTCGAACAGCTCGCGCATCGCCCGCTCCAGCGTCGCGGTGTCCGCCGAGGGGAGCAGCACGCCGATGGCGGAGATGCCGTCGACGAAGCCCTTCGGGTCGCGCGCGACCACGGCCACGATCAGGTCGCGCAGCCCCTCGCGCAGGGTGTCGGGGATCTCGCCCATCATGCCGAAGTCGACGTAGGTCAGGCGCCAGTCGTCGTCGCCGGTGGAGGGGGTGACGAACAGGTTGCCGGGGTGCGGGTCGGCGTGGAAGAAGCCGTGCTCGAAGAACTGGGCGAACGTCGAGCTGGCCAGCTCGTCGGCGACGGCGGCCGGGTCGATGCCCGCCGCCCGGATCGCGTCGAGGTCGCCGACCTTGATGGCCGTGACGTCCTCGAGGACCAGCACCTGCCTGGTCGTGCGCTCCCAGGCGACGCGCGGCACGCCGATGCGCGGGTTCTCCTCGAAGTCCTCGGCGAACCGCTCCGCGGAGGCGGCCTCGTGCAGGTAGTCGATCTCCTGCAGGCTCGTGGTGGCGAACTCCTCGACCAGGCCGGGCACGTCGACCCTGGCGGCGATCGACTTGACCCGCGCGACCCAGCCGGCGATCTTCCGCAGCGCGGCGAGGTCGACCTCGACGATGTCGCGGATGCCGGGGCGCTGCACCTTCACGACGACGTCGGCGAAGCCGGCGTCCGCGGCGACCACTCCGGTCAGCCGGGCTCGGTGGGCCTGGCCGAGGGAGGCAGCCGCGATCGGCTCAGCATCGAAGGACGCGAACGCCATCTCCAGCGGCATGCCCAGCTCGGCCTCGGCCATCTCGCGGATCGCGGGGAAGGCGAGGGCGGGCACCTCGTCCTGCAGGCCGGCCAGCTCGTCGGTGACCTCGGGCGGCAGGATGTCGAGGCGGGAGCTCATGAACTGGCCGACCTTGATCATCAGCCCGCCGAGCTCGATTGCGAGGTCGTGGAAGCGGGCCGCGAAGCGGCGGAACCGCTCGGTGCGGCCGCGCCGGGACACGCGGATCAGGCCGAGCCGCGGCAGGACCATGCCGTACCACCACTCGACGACCATGAAGCGGAGCGCGAAGATCACGATCCTGCGGTAGCGGGCGCGGGCCAGCCTCGGCGTGAGCACGCCGGTGGGGGTCTCTGCCATGCTCAGCCCTCTGCCAGGATGGCGTAGAGCCTGCGGCGGGCGTCCTCGGCTATCTCGACGGCGCGGGCGACCTGGTCGTTTGACCCGTCGTGCGCGACCTGCGCGAACGCCCGGGCGAGCTGGACGCAGGCCTGCGGCAGCTGCGTCGTGGCCGCGGAGGAGGCGTCCCCGTCGGCGGGCGCGGCGTCCCAGGGCAGCGGGGTGTCGTCGCCGGGGGCGGCCTCGCGGCCGGCGTCGGTCAGCGAGTAGCTCTTGCGCTCCCCGTCCTCCGTCACCTTGACGAGCCCCTCGTCCGTGAGCAGCTGCAGGGTGGGGTAGACCGACCCGGGGCTCGGCCGCCATGCCCCGTCGGTGCGGCGGTCGATCTCGCGGATCAGCTGGTAGCCGTGCATCGGCTGCTCCGCGAGCAACGCGAGGATGGCCGTGCGCACGTCGCCCCGGCTGCGGCGCCGCGGCATCGCGTCGTGCGCGTGCGGTCGCTGGAAGGCTCCGGTGAACGCCTCCCGCAGGCCCGCGGCCCACTGCTCTGAAGAAAACGACGTGCCCATGGCAGGCTCCTCGAGGTCGAACGACAACTTCCGATATATCGTAACTCGAAGTTCCGAACCGGCCGGATGAGGGGCTACTCGGCGGCCTCGAGCCAGGCCTCCTCCAGCTCGCCCTGGCGTGCCTGCGCGGCGCGCAGCTTCTCGTCCAGGGAAGCCAGCTTCTCGAAGTCGCTCGCCGCGTCCGCCATCGAGGCGTGCAGCTTCTCGATCTCCCGGGCCACCTTGTCCAGCTGGCCCTCGATGCGTGTGAGGTCCTTCTTCCGCTGGCGTTCCTTCGCGGCGTCCGACCTGGTCGGCGCCTCGGGGGCCGCGGAGGTGGGGGCCGAGGCGAGGGCCTGGGCGCGGTGCCGGCGGTCGAGGTACTCCTCGACCCCGCCCGGCAGCATGACGCACGACCCGTCGCCCATCAGCGCGTAGGTCACGTCCGTGATGCGCTCCAGGAAGTAGCGGTCGTGGCTGACGACGATCAGCGTGCCGGGCCAGCAATCGAGGTAGTCCTCGATCACGGTCAGGGTGTCGATGTCGAGGTCGTTGGTCGGCTCGTCGAGGATCAGCACGTTCGGCTCGCTGAGCAGGAGCCGGAGGAACTGCAGCCTGCGGCGCTCGCCGCCCGACAGGTCGCCGATGCGGGCCACGAGCTTGTCGCCGGTGAAGCCGAACTCCTCGAGCAGGTTGGAGGCGCTCGCCTCGCGCCCCGTCGCGAGCTTCGTCTGCTCCTTCAGGCGTGTCACGGACTGCAGCACGCGGTCGGAGTCGTCCAGCTCGCCGACGGTCTGGGAGAGGTAGCCCAGCCGCAGCGTCTGGCCGCGCTTGATCTTCCCGCTGCCCGGCTCGCGCCGGTCGGCGAGCAGATCGAGCAATGTGGTCTTGCCCGCGCCGTTGATGCCGACCAGCCCGATGCGGTCGCCGGGGCCGATGGACCACGTCAGGTGCTCCAGCAGCGTCCGGCCGCCGACGGCGTAGTCGACGTTGATCAGGTCGAAGACGTCCTTGCCGAGCCGGGTGACGGAGAACTGCTGCAGCTCCAGCTTGTCGCGGGGGTCCGGCTCGTCGGCGATGAGTTCGTTCGCGGCGTCGATGCGGAACTTCGGCTTCGACGTGCGGGCCGGGGCGCCGCGGCGCAGCCAGGCCAGCTCCTTGCGGGCCAGGTTCCTCCGGCGGGCCTCGGTGGTGGCGGCGATGCGGTGCCGCTCGACGCGCGCGAGCACGAAGGCCGCGTAGCCGCCGTCGTAGGAGTCGACGGCGCCGTCATGTACCTCCCAGATGCGCGTGCACACCTCGTCGAGGAACCAGCGGTCGTGGCTCACGACCAGCATCGCGAGCCCGGCCCGGGTGCGCTCCCTGAGGTAGCCGGCGAGGAAGGAGATGGCCTCGACGTCGAGGTGGTTCGTGGGCTCGTCGAGCACGACGAGGTCGTGGTGTCCGAGCAGCACGGCGACCAGGCCGACCCGACGCCGTTCCCCGCCCGACAACGTTCCCAGCTCGCGGTCGAGGTCGATGTCGGTCAACAGCGCCTCGACGACGCCGCGCTTGTCGGCCTGGGCCGCCCACACATGGTCGGGCTCACCGCCGACGATCCAGTCGCGCACGGTGTGCGCGTCGTCACCGGTGGTGGCCTGCGTCAGGACGCCGATGGAGGCGTTGGTGGCGACGGTGACGCGGCCGTCGTCGGGGACGAGGTCGCCGGTGAGGATCCTGAGCAGCGTGGTCTTACCGTCTCCGTTGCGGCCGACCACGCCGATGACGTCGCCGGCACCGAGGCCGAGCGACACGTCATCGAGCAGGATGCGGGTCCCGAATCCGTGCGTGACGGATTCGAGGTTGACGAGGTTGGCCACCGGTCAGCGGCCGCGCATCGCGGAGCGCGCGCCCTTCGGGTTGATGTAGCCCTTGGGGATGGGGATGTTGGGGCGGGCATCCAGGGCCTTGAGGCGCTGGTTGACCTCCTGGATCTTCGCATCGGTCAGCTGCTTCGGGAGCTTCTTGATGTACTTGGAGAGCTGGTCGAGCGGCACCTGGCCGGCGCCGTTGCCCATCGTGAGGACCGTGACGTCCACGCCGTAGGCGACCTGCTCGTGCTTCTTCCGCTCCTTCTCGAGCAGCGGCTTCAGCTTGCCGGCGTCGCCCTCGCCGACGAGGATCAGGCCGCCGGGGCCGAGCGCGCGGTGCACGAGCTGGGGGCGCTCCTGCGTGCCGGACGCGGCGATCGCGGGCTTGGTGAGCCACTTCTTCGGCAGCATCTGCAGCGCGACCTGGGCAGAGCCGGGCTGACCCTCGAAGCGCGCGTAGACGCCGCGGCGCGCGCGCCACGAGAAGAGCAGCATGGCGGCGAGGAAACCGAGCAGCAGGCCGGTGATGCCCCACATGATGGGGGAGCCGAGCACGAAGCCCAGCGCGAGCAGCGCGATGAACGGGATCAGCAGGCCGGCGATGGTCCAGAAGTGCAGCTGCTTGTCGTACTGCGCCGTCATCTTGTACGTCTCGACGATCTGGCGCACCCGGCCCCAGTCGTCGGGGTTCGTGGAGTTCTTCTTGCGCAGCTTCTCGGCCTTGGCCTCGGCCTTCTGCTTCGCCTCCAGAGCCTTGGCGCGTTCGCTCTTAGCCATTCACTGTCTCCATCGTGGTCTTCCTGCGGGCGTCCATGGCTGTGCGGTACAGCCGGCCGGCACGGTAGGACGACCTGACGAGCGGCCCGGACAGCACGCCAGAATATCCGATGCCGCGCGCCTCCTCCGCAAGGGCCTCGAACTCGTCGGGGGTGACCCACCTGTCGATGGGGTGCAGGGTGGCGTTCGGGCGCAGGTACTGCGTGATGGTGATGAGCTCCGTGCCCGCGTCGAACAGGTCGCGCAGCGCCTCGGAGACCTCGTCCATGGTCTCGCCCATGCCCAGGATGAGGTTGGACTTCGTGACGAGGCCGGCGTCGCGCGACATGCGCAGCACCTCGAGCGATCGCTCGTAGCGGAATCCGGGGCGGATCCTCTTGAAGATCCGCGGCACCGTCTCGACGTTGTGCGCGAACACCTCGGGGCGCGCGTCGAACAGCTGGTCGAGGAGTTCGGGCCTGCCCGTGAAGTCCGGGGCGAGCATCTCGACGCCCACGCCGGGGTTGACGGCATGGATCTGCCGGATGGTCTCGGCGTACAGCCAGGCGCCCTCGTCGGGCAGGTCGTCGCGGCAGACCCCGGTGACGGTGGCGTAGCGCAGCCCCATCTTCTTCACGGAGGCGGCGACCCGCAGCGGCTCGGCCGGATCATAGCCGTCGGGCTTCGCGGACTCGATCTGGCAGAAGTCGCAGCGGCGGGTGCACTTGTCGCCGCCGATGAGGAAGGTGGACTCGCGGTCCTCCCAGCACTCGTAGATGTTGGGGCAGCCGGCCTCCTGACACACGGTGTGGAGGTCGCCGGTCGTCACGATCTGCTGCAGGTCCCGGTAGTTCGGGCCCATCTTGGCGGTCGTCTTGATCCATCCGGGCTTGCGTTCGATGGGCGTCTCGGCGTTCCTCGCCTCGACCCTCAACAGTCGTCGTCCGTCGGGCTGCACTGCGGTCACGGGCCGTACTCTACCCAACTGGTCGGTCCCGACCGCTCATCATGTGGCCCGCCGCCAACGCCAGGAGCGCGACGACGATCGCCGCGGACATGGTGCCCCAGCCCCCGAGGACGAAGGCGTAGCCGAGCAGCCAGCCGCCGACGCCGGAGCCCACGTAGAAGTGCACGTTGTACAGCGCGCTGGCCTGGCCACGGTGCATCGGGTCCGAGACGGCACCCGTGGTGGCGACGGCCGCCGCGTGGGCGAGGAAGAAACCGGCCGTGAAGATGATGAGGCCGGCGATCAGCACGGGCAGGGGAGTTGCGGCCAGCAGCGCGACGCCCACCACCATGGTCAGCAGCCCGACGACCATCGTGCGGCGCGCGCCATGGCGCGTCAGCCAGCTGCCGGCCAGGCGCGACGAGGCCGTGCCGGAGAGGTAGGTAACGAAGATGAGCGAGGTCAGAGCGGACGGGAGCCCGTACGGCGGCGCCTCGAGGCGGAAGGCGAGGAAGTTGTAGACGGCGACGAAGCAGCCGGTCAGGACGAGTGCCTGGAGGTAGAGCGGTCGCAGCGCCCGGGAGCGCAGGCAGTCCCCGATGCGTGGCCACTGTCGGCCGGCGGGGGCGGGGCGGCCGTCGGGCCGCGGGGTCAGCGCGACGAACGCCACGGCGGCGAGCAGACAGAGCGCGCTGACGACCAGCAGCGCCCCGCGCCAGCCGAGCGGCCCGGCGAGCGGTCCCGCGATGAGCCTGCCCGAGGCCCCGCCCAGCGTCGTGCCGGAGATGTAGGCGGTGGCAGCGGCCGCGGCGCGGGCGCCGTCGAGGATCTCGTACACGTAGGCCACGGCGAGCACGGGCACCCCGCCGAGGAGGGCGCCGGTCGTGAAGCGGAGGCCCACGAGCAGGGCGAACGACGGCGCGAGGCACGAGAGGATCCCGAGCAGCGCGGCCCCGAAGACCGAGACGCGCATCGCCTGCAGCCGCCCGATCCGCTCGGCGACGAGCGTCCAGCCGAAGACCCCGCAGGCCAGCCCGGTGGTCCCCGCGGAGACGGCCAGCGCGGAGTCGGCCGACGAGAGCCGGAAGTCGCGGGCCAGCCCGGTCAGCACGCCCTGCACGGCGTAGAGCTCACCGAACGTCGCAACCGCCGCGGCGAGGAGCCCTACCATCAGGTGGGAGCCCCGCCTCGACTGTCGCGCCTGCGCACCTTCGACCTTGACCACGACGCCGAGAATAGATTCCCCACAGCGCATGCACTAATGCCTTGGGCGCCGGACTGATACGTTCTGAGCATGAATAGTGAAGGCCTCGGCCCGATCCTCGCGGACCTTCCCGTGCTCGTCGAGCTCGGCCGGGCCGGCAGCGTGTCCGGTGCGGCGGAGGCGCTGGGGATGCCGCAGCCCACCGCGAGCAGGACGCTGGCCCGGCTGGCCGACCGGGTCGGTGTGGAGCTCGTGGCCCGGAGCGGCCGCGGGGTGGTGCTGACCGAGGCCGGGCGGGAGCTCGCGCGGGTCGGCTCGGGGGCGCTGGGCTCGGTGGCCGATGCCCTCGCCTCGCTGCGGCGCGAGGCCGTCGACGGATCCGCGCAGCTGACGATCGCCTACCAGGCGGCTCTGGGCGAGAGCTTCCTCCCGCTGGCTCTGACGAGGTACCGCGCCCGGCATTCTGCGGTGACCTTCCGGCTCGTGCACACGGACCGGGCCGGCTGCCTCGCGCTGGTCGACGGCGGTGACGCCGATGTGGCGCTGGTGGCGGACACGCGGCCGGGCCCCGGCCGCCACGTGACGGCGCTCTACCGCGAACCCCTCTACCTGGTCGTCTCGCGGGCCCACCCGCTCACCCGCATCGGGCGCGCGGTGCGCCCCGAGGACGTGCCCCGCGACGAGCTCCTGTTCCTCGGCAGCGCGTTCGGGCTGTACGGGTCGATCCGCCGCATCCTCGGCGAGGTGGCCACGGAGCAGCCGTTCGAGGCCGACGACTACCGGGTGCTCCGCGGTCTGGTCGCGGCCGGCGCCGGCATCGCGATCCTCCCGTCGACGGCGGCGCCGGAGGACGACGACGCCGTCGAGCTGCCCATCGACCATCCGGCGGCGAACCGCCTGATCACCGCCGTGACCTCCGACGCGGAGGACCCGCGCCGTGACGACGTGGTGGCCGCGCTGCGCAGCACCGCCCGCTACCGGTGGCGGCTCGCGCCGGCCTCACCGGTCGCCTGATCAGGCCGTGATGCGGGAGAGCTCTTCGAGCAGGATGGGCTCGAGGTCGTGGGCGACGCGCGCCACGTCCCACTCGCCGGGCAACTCCTCGACGATGGACGTGACTCCGGCGTCGGAGATGCCGCAGGGGACGATGTTGCCGAAGCGTTCGGCCGAGGACTGCACGTTCAGCGCGAAGCCGTGCATGGTGGTGCGGCGGGCGACGCGGACCCCGATGGCGCAGATCTTGCGCTCGGGCCGCTCGTCGGTGGCCGGCAGCCAGACCCCCGTGCGGCCCGCGACGCGGCCGGTGGCCAGCCCGTAGCCGGCGAGCAGGGCGATGATGGCCGACTCGAGCGTGCGGACGTAGTCGACGACGCCCAGCCCGTCTGCGAGGTGCACGATCGGGTAGCCGACCAGCTGTCCGGGGCCGTGGTAGGTGATCTCGCCGCCGCGGTCCACCGCGACGACAGGCGTCCCGTCGACGGGGTAGTCGCTCGGCTTCGTGCGGCGCCCGGCGGTGTAGACGGGGCTGTGCTCCAGCAGGACGACGTGGCCGGGCCGTGAGCCGTCGGCCACCCCTGCATGCACGAGACGCTGATAGTCCCACGCCTCCTGATAGTCGCTCAGGAGGCGTGGGACGTCGAGCCCTCGATGTTCGAAGGTCAGCATTCGAGAATCAGGCCAGCCTGCTCAGAGGCCGAGCTCACCGCCGAAGTCGCCCTCCTCGAGGCGCGCCTTGACGGCGCTCAGGAAGCGGGCGGCGACCGCGCCGTCGATGAGGCGGTGGTCGTAGCTCAGCGACAGGTACATCATGTGGCGCACCGCGATCGACTCGTTGCCGAAGCGGTCCTCGACGACGACCGGGCGCTTCACGAGCGCGCCGGTGCCGAGGATCGCCGACTGAGGCTGGTTGATGATCGGCGTGTCGAACAGCGTGCCGGCGGAGCCGTAGTTCGTGATGGTGAACGTGCCACCCGACAGCTCGTGCGGCTCGACCTTGCTCGCCCGCGTGCGGGCGGCGACGTCGGCGATCTTCTTCGCCAGGCCGGTGAGGTTCAGCTCGCCCGCGTTCGCGATGACCGGGACCATCAGGCCCTTGTCCGTGTCGACGGCGATGCTGATGTGCTCGCCGTCGGGGTAGGTGACGGTGCCGGCCTCGGTGTCGATCTGCGCGTTGATCACCGGGAACTGCTTCAGCGCCTCGACGGCCGCCATGGTGATGAACGGCAGGTACGAGAGGCTGACGCCCTCGCGCTTCTTGAAGTCGTCCTTCACCTGGCCGCGGATGTGGCTGATCGCCGTGACGTCCACCTCGACCGTGGCGGTCAGCTGCGCCGCGACCTGCAGCGACTCGACCATGCGCGAGGCGATGACCTTGCGCATGCGGCTGAGCTTCTCCGTGGTGCCGCGCACCGGCGACGGGGCCGGGGCGGCCTTCGCGGCCGGCGCGGCGGGAGCCGGAGCCGCCGCCGCTGCGGGGGCGGTCGGCGCGGGCTGCTTGGCGGCCTCGGCGGCCTCGAGGACGTCCTGCTTGCGGATGCGGCCGCCGACTCCCGTGCCCTTCACGTCGGCCAGGTCGACGCCGTGCTCCTTGGCGAGCTTGCGCACGAGCGGGGTGACGTAGGTGCCGTCCGACTCGGAGGCGCGGCGGGCCGCGGCCTCCTGGACCGCGGGCGAGTGCTCCTTGGCGGGGGCGGCCGCGGGGGTCGGGGCGGACGGGGCGGAGGGGGCAGACTCAGCCGACGGGGCCGATTCGGGAGAGGGCTCCGACGGGGCCGGGGCCGCGGCAGGAGCCGGGGCCGCGGGGGCCTCGGGGGCCGGTGCGGCAGCCGCGGCGTCACCGATCACGGCGAGGACGGCGCCGACCTCGGCGACATCGTCCTCCTCGAAGCGGATCTCGAGCAGGGTGCCTGCGACGGGGGAGGGGATCTCGGTGTCGACCTTGTCCGTCGACACCTCGAGCAGCGGCTCGTCCGCCTCGACGGTGTCACCGACGGCCTTGAGCCAGCGGGAGATGGTGCCTTCCGTGACGGACTCGCCGAGCGCGGGCAGGGTCACCTCGGTGCCCTCGGCGGGGCCGGAGGCTGCCGGGGCGGCCGCCTGCGTGGCGATCTGGACGGGCTCCTCGGCCGCCGGCTCGGCGGCCGGCTCCTGGGCCGGCTCCGGAGCCGACTCGGGCTCGGGGGCCTCGGCGGTCGAAGCGGCAGCACCCGCGTCACCGATCACGGCGAGGACGGCGCCAACCTCGGCGACATCGTCCTCCTCGAAGCGGATCTCGAGCAGGGTGCCTGCGACGGGGGAGGGGATCTCGGTGTCGACCTTGTCCGTCGACACCTCGAGCAGCGGCTCGTCCGCCTCGACGGTGTCGCCGACGGCCTTGAGCCAGCGGGAGATGGTGCCTTCCGTGACGGACTCGCCGAGCGCCGGAAGAGTGACTTCGGTTGACATGTGCGTATGGCTCCTAATGTGTGACCCACGGGTTTGGGTCCACAGTAGCCGCCTTTTCGGTCTCGCACATGCACGGTGGGCGACCGCCGGAATCGGCGACCGCCCACCGCATTGGCGTCCTGACCTGTGCGTCAGCCGCGCTGATCGGCCAGCCTGGAGGCCAGCGAGATGAGCGTGCGAACACCCATCCCTGTGCCGCCCTTCGGCGTGTAGCCGAACGCCTCGTCGGGGTTCTCGGCCGGGCCCGCGATGTCGAGGTGGGCCCATGCGGTGCCCTCGGGGACGAACCTCTCGAGGAAGGCACCGGCCACCAGCGCGCCGCCCCAGCGCTGGCTTGCGCCCGAGCGCATGTCGGCGACGGTGGAGGTGAGCTGACCGCGGACGTAGTCGTTCAGCGGGAGCTCCCAGAAGTCCTCGCCCGCGGTCTCCGCGGCGTCCAGCAGCACGTCGGAGGTCTCCTCGCCGTTGGTGATCAGGCCGGCCGTGCGCAACCCGAGCCCGACCATGCAGGCCCCCGTCAGGGTCGCGATGTCGACGATCAGCTCCGGCTTGTCCTGCGCGGCCCGGCCGATGGCGTCGGCCATCACGAGGCGGCCCTCGGCGTCGGTGTTGTAGTTCTCGACCGTCTGGCCGTCGAACATGGTGAGCACGTCGCTCGAACGGTACGCGCTGCCCGACGGCATGTTCTCTGCCAGCGCAGCGTAGGCGGTGACCTGGACCTTGAGGCCGAGGTCGGCGATAGCGCGGATGGCCGCGACGACCGAGGCCGCCCCCGACATGTCGAACTTCATGCCGGCCATGCCGCCCGCGGGCTTGATGTCGAGGCCACCCGAGTCGAACGTGATGCCCTTGCCCACCAGCGCGAGGTGCGCCGTGGCGCCGCGGGGAGCGTACGAGAAGCGGGCGAGCCGCGGCGCGCGGGCCGAGCCGCCGCCGACCGCGAGGATGCCGCCGTAGCCGTACTTGTCCAGGGCCTTCTCATCCAGGATCTCGACGGCGATCTTCGCATCCTTGACGTAGGCCCTGGCGGCGTCGGCGAAAGACTCGGGGTAGAGCAGGTTCGCCGGGGTGTTCTGCCAGTCGCGCGCCTGGCAGACGGCTTCGGCGATCACGCGGGCCTCCTCGGCGGCGGCCTTCTGGACGGCGTCGACAACGGGGGTGACCAGCACGACGGAGGCGACCGCGGTGGCGGGGGCGTCTGCGGTGAGGCGGGCGAACCGGTAGGCGCCGAGCAGCGAGCCCTCCGCCGCGGCCTGGATCAGCTCGGGATCGGAGACCTCCAGCGACACCGCGACCTGCAGGTCGGCCGCGTCGGCCAGGCCGGCGGCCGTGCGCAGCGCGACGCCGGTGGCGCTGCGGAGCCGGTCGGGGGTCACGTCCGCGTCGCCGAGCCCGACCACCAGGACCCGTAGCCCGTCGCGGGCCGGCAGTCGGGTGACGGCGTCGGCCTCGGACTTCGCGCCCAGGGCGAGGGCCATCTCGTGGACCGTGTGGCCGAAGGCCTTCTGGTATGCCTTGTCGAGGTCCGCGGTCACGCCGACGGCGGCCGTGTCTGCCGTGTTGACGCTCGCCAGGCCGACGACGACCACGCCGGCGGACTTCGGAAGAGACTTGCTGAGAGTCAGGGTCGGGTTGATTCGAGTCACCGGGCCAGCCTAGCCAACCGACCCGCGGCGGCTTGGGTCAGGTGGCCGCGCACGATACCTTGGCGGGCATGATCAAGCGCGTCTCGCTGTGGGCCTTCATCGTCGCCGGCATCGCGGTGGCCGCCTGGGCGGCCGTCAGCTGGGCGTCCCCGCAGGCGACGTGCCGGGGCGAGGCGATGGGCCCTGGGGACACCTGCAGCCACCTGAGCCTGACCGGGCAGGACGACGGGAAGGTCCAGACCTACGAGCAGCGGATCGCTGCCGCGCGCCAGCAGACGCCCTACGGCGTCGCCGCGGGCGTCTGCATGGTGGTGTTCGGGGCGGTGCTGCTGCGCATCGACACGGTGTCGGCTCAGGGCTCCAGCGACATCGGCCCGTAGACGAGCCGGTCCTCCTCGTACAGGCTGACCTCGGCGACCCCCTCGTGGAGCAGCTCCTCGTAGAACAGGGTCATCCACTCCTCGGCGGCGCCCTTGTCGTCGAAGTCCCGCAGCAGGTCGGCCCCGTCGAGCGCCTCCCGCGAGAAGGCCCCGGAGACCGGCACCCAGTGGTAGGCCATCAGAAGGCCTCGCCGCGCTTGATGACCGGCGACGGCTGGCGGAAGCGGCGCAGCATCAGCGAACGGTTGAACATGTAGACCAGCAGCCCCTTGGTGGAGGCGCCGGGGATGCGCTCGGCGAGCAGCTTCTTGAAGCCCCGCCACATGAAACCGACGTTGATGATCGTGATCAGCAGCAGCACCCACAGCGTGAGTGCGATCCAGCTGGACAGCACCGCGTTGCTCATCGTCGCCATGACCGCGGCCATCACCAGGATCATCGCGGGCATCATGAACTCGGCAGCGGTCCATCGGGAGTCGACGAAGTTGCGCAGCAGCACGCGCTCGGGGGAGGTCTCGATCTTCTCCCAGTTGTCGGCCTGGGCCTGCTGGCGCGCGATCCGGTCGGCCTTCTTCTGTTCCTTGGGCGTCAGCTGGGGGTGCAGCCGGTCCATCCGGGCGGCCTGGGCCTGCTTGCGGGTGGGCGTGGGGGCGTCCTTCTTGCGGGGGACGCGGATCTTCTCCGGCTCCTCCGCTTCGGTGACGACCGTGGCCGCGGGGGCCGCGGGGGCTGCGGCGGTCTTGCGCGCCTTCTCCTCGGCCTGGCGACCCTTCGGGGTCAGGGCGGAGATCTGGTCGCCCTCCGCGGACGACTCCTTGCGCTCATAGGGGCGGAACAGGGCCACGATGCGACGGCTTCCTCTTGGTGGAGACTACGGCGTCCCATCCTACCCTGCCGAGGCGACCCGGATCGGGGTCGCCTCAGGGCTATGACCCAGTGTGAACGCTGGATCCGGGCGCTAGATTGGTCAGGGAAATCGCACGCAGTCTGGAAGGACGCCGAAGTGGCCAGCATTTTTGAACGTATCGCACTGGTCTTCAAGTCGAAGGCCAACAAGGCCCTCGACAAGTACGAGGACCCCCGCGAGACGCTCGACTACTCGTACCAGAAGCAGCTTGAGCTGCTGCAGAACGTGCGTCGCGGCGTCGCCGACGTCGCCACCAGCCGCAAGCGCGTCGAGCTGCAGGCCTCCAAGATGAACTCCGAGGTCGAGCGCCTGACCACCGCCGCCCAGCGTGCCCTCGAGTCCAACCGCGAGGACCTCGCCCGCGAAGCGCTGACCCGCAAGGCGGGGCTGCAGGAGCAGCTCAACGACCTGCAGACGCAGCACGCCGCGCTGCAGGCCGAGGAGGAGAAGCTGGTGCGGGCCAGCTCGCGCCTGCAGGCGAAGGTCGACGCCTTCCGCACGCGGAAGGAGACCATCAAGGCGACCTACTCCGCGGCCGAGGCGCAGACCCGGATCAACGAGGCGTTCACCGGCATCTCCGAGGAGATGGGCGACGTCGGCCTCGCGATCCAGCGCGCCGAGGACAAGACGCAGGAGCTGCAGGCCCGCGCGTCCGCCGTCGACGAGCTGCTGGCCTCCGGCGCCCTCGAGGACCCGACCGGCCTGGCCAAGGACGACATCTCCCGCGAGCTCGACGCGCTGGCCGCCAACTCGTCGGTCGAGAGCGAGCTGGCCGCGATGAAGGCCCAGCTCACCGGCGGTTCCCCCGCCGCGCGCCCCGAGCTGCAGGCCGGGGCCGAGACCACGCAGGAGGAGCCGCAGTCATGATCGTGCGCATCATGGGTCAGGGGCAGTGGGTCATGGAGCCCGAGCACCTGCTGGAGCTGAACGAGCTGGACCGCGCTCTCGAGGATCGTGTGGAGGCCGGTGACGAGGCCGGCATGGTCCAGGCGCTCGAGGCGCTGACGGCGGGGGTGCGCCGACTCGGCGTCGAGGTGCCCGACGACGTGATCGTCGAGTCCGACCTCGTGCTGCCCGACACCGACGTGTCCCTGGCCGACGTCCGCGAGCTGCTGGCGTCCACCACCCAGTACTACGGGCTGATCCCCGACGCCGACGAGGACACGCCCGACCTGTGAGGGTTCTCGTCGCATCCGACGCCATCGCGGGCCTGAGCGCCCGCGAGACCTCGGAGGTCATCGCACGCGCCTTCGCGGGTGAGGGCGCCCAGGTCGCCGTCGTGCCGCTGGCCGCCGGCGGCCCCGAGCTCGCCGACAGCCTCCGCGAGGCGGCCCCCGGCGTGACCGTGCTGGCGCCGGCCACCGTCGCCGACCTCGCCGACGCCCTGGAGGCGGGCTCCGACGACGTGGTGGTGGACCTCACCCGCGCCGAGGTCGACGACCTCGGACGGGGGCTGCTGGGCGAGGACCCGGCGGTCGGGCTGGCCGATCTGCGGGAGCGCTGGGCGGGCCGCCGCCTGACGGCGCTGGTGGCCGACGGCGAGGCTGACCTCCCGCTGACCGGGCTCAGCGGGCTCGCCGCCACCGTCGGGCGGGCCAGAGGGCTGGAGCTGGCCGACGTGCTGGCCGCGGATGCCGACGCGCAGCGGTGGGCCTCGTTGCTGGGGCTCGACCCCGGGCCGGGCAGCGGCGCGGCCGGGGGAGCGGGACTGATCCTGCAGGCCATCGGCGCCCGCGTCACCGACCCGCTGACCGAGCTCACCGCGCGGTACGAGCTGGAGGGCACCGCGGCCGCGGCCGATGTGGTCGTGACGGGAGCCGAGAACCTGGACTTCCACAGCGTCGGCGGCGCCGTCGTGCAGCACGTCGTCGGGCTCGCCGGCCGCGCGCTGCGCCCCGCGATCGCGGTGGTGGGGCGCAACTACATCTCCGCGCGAGAGCTCCGGCTGGCCGGCCTCGAGTCCGCCTACCCCGTGTCCGTCGCCACCGGCGACGATGCGGCGACCGTCGAAGGACTCACCCGCGTCGCGCGCGGTGTGGCCGCCACCTGGCGCTGGTGACGGTTCGCCGACAGGTGACAGCCAGGCTGGGGAGATGGCAGCCACCGGCGTACACTCGATGCGACAACCGGCGATCACTTACACATTGGAGCCATCACTCGTGACTGACACCCAGACCGTTCCCGGCGTCGTCCTCACCGACGTCGCCCAGCAGAAGGTCCGTTCCCTGCTGGAGTCCGAAGGCCGCGACGACCTGTCGCTCCGCATCGCCGTCCAGCCCGGCGGCTGCTCCGGCCTGCGCTACCAGCTGTACTTCGATGACCGCATCCTCGACGGCGACGTCACGACCGAGTACGACGGCGTGACCGTGGTGACCGACAAGATGAGCGCCCCGTACCTGGGCGGCGCCTCCATCGACTTCATGGACACCATCGAGAAGCAGGGCTTCACCATCGACAACCCCAACGCGCAGGGCTCGTGCGCCTGCGGCGACTCCTTCCACTGAGCTGGGCCGCGGCGCCGGTCGCGCGCGATAGTAATCCACCCCGTCTGCGTAACCGCGGGCGGGGTGGTCTTTTTACGTTAAGGTGAACCCATCATTCGAAGTCCGGCCGCATCCGGGCGGCGTTCGACAGCTGAACGGAAGGGCAAGTTGGTGAGTGTCAATCCTGCGCCATCGAGGCGGCGGACAACTATTCGGGCGGGGGTCGCGGCGGCTGCCGGGCTCGCCCTGGTGGCTCTGTCGGCCTGCTCCGGACAGGGCGCCCGGCTCGGCCTCCCCGAGGCCGCGTCCGCGGAGGCCCCGAACGTCGGCAACCTCTGGGTGGGCGCCTGGATCGCGTCCTTCGTGGTCGGCGGCATCGTCTGGGGACTGATCGGCTGGGCGGTGATCCGGTACCGCCGTAAGGACGGCGACGCCCCCGCCCCACGGCAGACCACCTACCATCTGCCGCTCGAGCTGCTCTACACGCTCGTGCCCTTCCTCATCGTCGGCGTGCTGTTCTTCTACACCGTCAAGGCGCAGGACGCGATGATCTCGCAGACCGACGAGCCCGACGTCGTCGTCAACGTCGTCGGCCAGAAGTGGTCCTGGACCTTCAGCTACATGGAGGAGGACAACCCCGACATCGGCGCCGACGCCCACACCGTCGGCACGCTGGAGTCGATCCCGGACCTGTACCTCCCCGTCGACAAGACGGTGCGGTTCAACCTGAACTCCGCCGACGTCATCCACTCGTTCTGGGTCCCGTCGTTCTACTTCAAGATGGACGTGATCCCCGGCCAGGAGAACTCCTTCGACGTGACGCCGAACAGGCTCGGCACCTACGACGGGAAGTGTGCCGAGCTGTGCGGCGAGTACCACGCGCTGATGCTCTTCAAGGTGCACATCGTCACCGAGGAGGAGTACGAGGCGTACGTTCGTGACCTCGCCGAGAACGGCAACGAGGGGGCGCGTCTCGTGCAGGACACGATCCAGAACGCCCTGCCGAGCACCGAGACCGACGAGGAGCACTCGTGAGCAGCGCATCGATCGCTGGGCGCACCCAGCTGGAGGCCGGCGCCGAGGGTGCCGCGGTCCACCACACGCTCGGAGAGCGTGCCATGAAGTACCTCACGACGACCGATCACAAGGTCATCGGCAACATGTACTTCGTCACGGCGTTCATCTTCTTCGCGATCGGCGGCGTGCTGGCGCTCGGCATCCGTGCCGAGCTGGCCAACCCCGGCATGCAGTACATGAACTACGAGACGTTCAACCAGTTCTTCACCATGCACGGCACGATCATGCTGCTGATGTTCGCGACGCCGATGTTCGCGGGCTTCGCCAACGCGATCCTCCCGTTGCAGCTCGGCGCGCCCGATGTGGCGTTCCCGCGCATGAACGGCTTCGCGTACTACCTGTACCTTTTCGGCTCGATCATGGCCTGCGCAGGGTTCGTCAGCCCCGGCGGCGCCGCCAGCTTCGGCTGGTTCGCCTATGCACCGCTGAGCAACGCGATCAACTCGCCCGGCGTCGGTCACGACCTGTGGATCATGGGCCTGTACCTGCTCGGCCTGAGTTCCATCCTCGGCGCGGTGAACTTCATCACCACCATCATCACGATGCGCGCGCCCGGCCTGACGATGTTCCGCATGCCGATCTTCTGCTGGAACATCCTCGTCACGTCGATGATGGTCCTGATCGCGTTCCCGGTGCTCGCCGCCGGCCTGCTGGTCCTCGAGGCGGACCGCGTCCTCGGTTCGAACGTGCTCGACCCGTCGTCGGGCGGCGCGATCCTGTGGCAGCACCTGTTCTGGTTCTTCGGGCACCCCGAGGTCTACATCATCGCCCTGCCGTTCTTCGGCATCATCACCGAGGTGCTGAGCGCGTTCAGCCGCAAGCCGGTGTTCGGCTACTACGGCCTGGTGTTCGCGACGCTGGCCATCGGCGCGCTGTCGGTGTCGGTGTGGGCGCACCACATGTTCGTGACCGGCTCGGTGAACCTGCCGTTCTTCTCGTTCATGACGTTCCTGATCGCGATCCCGACAGGCGTGAAGTACTTCAACTGGATCGGCACTCTGTGGCGTGGCTCGTTGACGCTGAACACGTCGATGATGTTCGCGATCGGGTTCCTCACCACGTTCCTGTTCGGGGGCCTGACCGGCATCATCCTCGCCTCCCCGGCGCTCGACTTCCCGGTCTCGGACACCTACTTCGTCGTGGCCCACTTCCACTACGTGCTGTTCGGCACCGTCGTGTTCGCGATGTTCGCCGGCTTCTACTACTGGTGGCCGAAGTTCACCGGCAGGATGCTCAACGAGACGTGGGGCAAGGTCCACTTCTGGGCGATCTTCATCGGTTTCCACATGACCTTCCTCGTGCAGCACTGGCTGGGCGTCGAGGGCATGCAGCGCCGCATCGCCGACTACGGCGCCTGGGAGGGCTTCACGCTGCTGAACCAGATCTCGACGTTCGGCGCGTTCCTGCTCGGCGTCTCGATGCTGCCGTTCATGTGGAACGTCTGGATCACGCGCACGTCGCCGAAGGTCACCGTCAACGACCCGTGGGGCTGGGGCCGCTCGCTCGAGTGGGCCACGTCCTGCCCGCCGCCCAGGCACAACTTCGACCGCCTGCCCCGCGTCCGCTCCATGAGCCCGGCGCTCGACGAGGCCAGGCCGGAGCTGGCCGCGCACAACGCGGCGGAGGATCCCGGCGAGCTTCTCGACCGGTTGACGCCCGAGAACCCCGAGGAGGTCGTCACCACCGACGGCGCCCCCGTCACGGCTGAAGGAGAGGCCAAGTGAAGCCCGAGAAGTACGTCTTCTGGTTCATCTTCGTCTACATCTGCATCGTCACGCCGGTCTACTGGCTGATGTCGCGGGAGATCGCCGGCACGTTCGTGTTGGGCTTCACCGGCCTGCTGGGCGGCATGATCGCGGCCTACCTGACGCTGACGGCCCGCACGTTCGAGCCCCGTCCCGAGGACCGGGGCGACGCGGAGGTCGTCGACGCGGCCGGGGACGTCGGCTTCTTCGCGCCGAAGAGCATCTGGCCGTTCTGGGCCGCCGTCACCGTCTCGGTGATCTTCCTCGGCCCGGCGCTGCACCAGGCGTGGATCTCGCTGCTGGGAGTCGCTCTCGGCATCTGGTCCTGCTCCGGCTGGGTGCTGGAGTTCTACCGCGGCGACTACAAGCACTGAGGGGGAACCTCACCGCTCGGCGAGCGCCTCCCCGCGGTACTCGGGCAGCGCGAGGGAGGCAAGCGCGGCGACGGTGAAGGCCACGCCGAACACGACGAACAGTACGGGCAGGCCGCCCCAGCCGTTGAGCACCGGGACCAGCAGGGGCGCGCCCATCGCCGCGATGCGGCCGAAGGCGGTCGCGGCGCCGGAGCCCGTCGCCCGCATGGCGGTGGGGTACACCTCCGGGGTGACGGCGTACAGGGCGCCCCAGGCTCCGAGATTGAAGAACGACAGGACGCAGGCCGCCGCCAGCGTGACGGTGTAGCCGACCGAGGCGCTGCCCGGGGCGATCGCGCCCGCGAGCTGCGGGGCCGTCGCGAAGGCGATGGCGCCGACGGCCGAGCCCACCAGGAAGGTGGCCAGGGTCGCGCGGCGGCCCCACACCTCCACGAGCACGGCGGCCACGGCGTAGCCGGGCAGCTGCGCCAGCGTCATCACGAGCGTGAACTCGAAGGACTTCACCAGCGTCATCCCGTTCTGGCTGAGCAGCGTCGGCAGCCAGATGAAGGCGCCGTAGTAGGCGAAGTTCACGGCGAACCAGGTGATCCACAGCGCGACGGTCGTGCGCCGGAAACGCGGCCGCCAGAGCTCCGCCCAGCCGACCTTCGCGGGCTCCGCGGGGACCTCGTCGGCCTTCTCGTCGTCGGGCGTCACGATCCCGGCTGACGCCTCGAAGTCCACGACGGCGGCCTCGGCCTCGGCGTGGCGTCCCTTCGCCTCCAGGAACCGCACGGACTCGGGCAGGTGGAAGCGCACCACGATGGCCCAGACGGCCGGGATCGCGCCGAGCGCCAGGGCCCACCGCCAGCCGGCGTCGGAGGCCGGGACAAGGAAGTACCCGACGCAGGCTGCCGCGAGCCAGCCGACGGCCCAGAACGACTCGAGGGCCACCACGACGCGGCCGCGGATGCGCGACGGCGCGAACTCGGACACCAGCGTCGAGGCGACGGGGAGCTCCGCCCCGAGCCCTACGCCGACGACGAAGCGCAGCGCGAGCAGCATCACCAGCCCCACCGACAGCGCGGACAGCCCCGTCGCCAAGCCGTAGACGAGCAGGGTCAGTGCGAAGACGTGGCGGCGCCCGATGCGGTCGGCCAGCAGGCCGCCGAGGGAGGCGCCGAGCGCCATGCCGACGAAGCCGATCGACCCCAGCAGCGACAGCTCCCCGTTGCTGAGCGACCACTCCCGCGCGAGCGCGGCCATGATGAAGGAGATGAGACCGACGTCCATCGCGTCGAGCGCCCAGCCGACGCCGGATCCATAGAGCAGCCGGCCGTGCCGACGGGTGAAGGGGAGTCTGTCCAGGCGCTGCGCGCGTGTCATGGTCACGGCGGCATCGTAGTGCCCTGGGTGGAGTTTTCTCAGTCCGCCCGGCGCAGGGCATCGCGCAGCTTCAGCACCGTGCCCGTCTGCAGCAGCCCGCGCCGGTAGATCCGGTCGCCGACCCAGATCGTGGCGGTCATGAACGCCGCCGCCACGACCAGGGCGAGCACCGCGTCGAGCCAGCCGGCGTCCCCCGACATCAGGCGGCCGGGCATCGTGACGGTCGAGGCGATGGGCACGTAGCTGAGCACGGTCGCGGCGGTGCCGCGTGCGAAGAAACCGGCGAAGTACACGAGCATGATCACCATGGTCAGCGGGGTGGTGGTCTGGCTGAGGTCCTGCACGCGCGTGGCCATCGCTCCGGCAGCGGCCCAGAGGCAGGCCAGGGACGCGAACCCGACGATGAAGAACAGCACGAACCAGCCGACGACCCCGCCCACGACGCCGAGCAGCGGAGCGAAGTCCGTCCATGACAGCCCGAGCAGAGCCACGCCCACGATCAGCACGACCTGCCCGAGCGCCATCGCCATGTTGCCGACGACCTTGCCGATCAGCAGCTGACGCACCGGGATCGCCGCGGCGAGGATCTCCACGACGCGCGACTCCTTCTCCGTGACGACCGACTGTGCGATCTGCATGCCGTAGGTCACGGCCGCCAGCATGAACAGGACGGAGAACGCGGCGGTGGCGATGAAGACGGCCACTGCGGCGAGGTCGTCGCCCTCCAGCGGAACGACGCTGAGCGTCGTGTCGGCCAGCACATCGGCCGGGTCGACGCCGAGCGCGGTCGCATTGGCGGAGATCTGCACGTGCGTGATGGCGTCGGCCAGGTCGGGGGTGTCGGTCAGGTCGCTGACGGTCAGCACCCAGCCGCCGGGGACCTGCTCGAGCGCGGCGTCGGCATCGGATCCGGAGATGCTGGAACGCAGCTCGTCCGGCGCCACCTCGACGGCCTCGACGGCGACCCCGGAGGCCGCGGCGCGCTGCACGACCGCCATGGACTCGTCGGTGGACACCGCGACGCGGGTCGTGCCGCCCCCCGTCGCGGAGACCACGCCGAAGCCGAGGCCGAGCACCACCAGCGCCAGGGTTGCGAGCGTGCCGATCCAGAAGGCCCTGTCGGTGAGCTGGGCGAGGATCTCGCGCCGGGCGACGGTCGCCCACGAGGCCCTGCGGCGGGGTGCGTTCATCGGGTGACCTCCCGGTAGTAGTCGCTGAGCGGCCGGACGACGGGCCCGAATGAGTGGACGGGGCCCCGGTCGAGGGCGTCGCGGAGCACCCGCTGGGCCGTGGCGTCGTCGGCGAACCGGACCTCTGCCCGGTCCCCGTGCAGCTCCACGACCGTGACGCCCGGCACCCCGCGCAGCCAGCCGAGGTCGCCGTCGGCGGCGATCGTGTGGGAGGTGGGGCCCGAGGCCCGCAGCTGCGCGACGGTGCCGGCGGCGATCACGCGGCCCCTGCTCAGGATGACGATGTTGTGGCACAGGCGCTCGACGAGGTCGAGCTGGTGGGAGCTGAACAGGACCGGCACCCCGCGGGAGGTGAACTCCGTCAGCAGCGCGAACATCTCGTCGACGGCCTCGGGGTCGAGCCCGCTGAAGGGCTCGTCCAGCACGAGTGCCGCGGGGGAGGAGACCACCGCCCCGGCGATCTGGACCCGCTGCTGGTTGCCGAGCGACAGCTTCTCCAGCTTGTCCCGGGTGCGGTCGCCGAGCCCGAACCGGTGCAGCAGCTCCAGCCCTGCGGCCCGGGCGTCTCCGCGGCGCATGCCGTGCAACTCGCCGAGGTAGGTGAGCTGCGCCAGGATGGGCTGCTTCGGGTAGAGGCCGCGCTCCTCCGGCATGTAGCCGAACGTGGAGCGCTCGTCGCGGGTGACCGGGTGCCCGTTCCAGCGCACCTCTCCGGAGGTGGGGGCCAGGACGCCCATGATGATGCGCATCGTGGTCGTCTTGCCCGCCCCGTTGCCGCCGACGAAGCCGGTGAACTGGCCGTCGGGCACAGCGAAGGACACGTCGTCCAGGGCCGTCAGCGTGCCGAAGGTCCTTGTGACGTGCGAGATCTCCAACATGCCCCCCAGAGTGCCAGAGGGGCTGGTCAGGTCGGGGTAGGTCACCAGCTCCTGTCGAGCGGGCGGCCCTCCTCGTAGCCGGAGCCGGACTGCACCCCGACCACGGCTCGTTCCTCGAACTCCGGCAGCGAGCGGGCGCCCGCGTACGTGCACGAGGACCGGACGCCGGACGTGATCCAGTCGAGCAGGTCCTCCACGCCGGGACGCCGCGGGTCGAGGTACATCCTGGAGCTGGAGATGCCCTCCTCGAACAGCGCGGAGCGGGCGCGCTGGAAGGCGGACATGTCCCGCGTGCGGTTGCGCACCGCGCGGGCCGAGGCCATGCCGAACGACTCCTTGTAGACGCGGCCGTCGTGGTCGACGAGCTGGTCGCCGGTGGACTCGTGCGTGCCCGCGAACCAGGAGCCGATCATCACGGAGCCGGCGCCGGCGGCCAGCGCGAGGGCGACGTCGCGGGGGTGCCGCACGCCGCCGTCGGCCCAGACGGACTTGCCGTGCTCGCGCGCGGCCTGCGCACACTCCAGCACGGCGGAGAACTGCGGACGGCCGACGCCGGTCTGCATGCGGGTGGTGCACATCGCGCCCGGGCCGACGCCGACCTTCAGGATGTCTGCTCCCGCGGCGATCAGGTCGACGCAGCCCTCGGCGGTCACGACGTTCCCGGCCACGATCAGGATGCGGCGGCCGGTCTCGGCCTCGAACGCGTCGCGGACGTCGCGCGCGGTGGCAAGGGCGCCGATCATCTTCGCCTGGTGCCCGTGGGCCGTGTCCATCACGATGACGTCGGCCTGCCCCTCGAGCGCGGTGCGGACCTTGCCGGCCACGTCGCCGTTGATGCCGACGGCGACGCCGGCGCGCAGGCGCCCCTCGTGGTCGAGCGCGGGGGAGTAGATGGCGGAGCGGAGCGCGCCCTTCGGGGTCATCAGGCCGACGAGTCGGCCGTCGGCGTCGACCGAGACGGCGACCTTCTGATGGTGCTCGCTGAGCTGGTCGAACACCGCCTGCGGCGTCAGGTCGGGGGAGACCAGCGTCACGTCGGTGGTCATCACGTCGCGGGCCTGCGCGAAGCGGTCCGCCCCGACCGCGGCCGACGGGGTGACCAGGCCCAGCACCCGATGGTCGGCGTCGACGACGACCGCCACCCCGTGCGCGCGCTTGGGGATCAGGGACAGGGTCTCACCGACGGTGGTGTCGAGGGAGACCGTCACGGCGGTGTCGAAGACCGGGTGCGCGGCCTTCACCTTGCGGATGGAGGCGGCCACCACGTCGGAGGGGATGTCCTGCGGGAAGACCGCCAGCCCGCCGCGGCGCGCCATGGTCTCGGCCATCCGGCGGCCGGACACGGCGGTCATGTTCGCCGCGACGAGCGGCGTCGGGGTGGCCAGGCCGTCCGTGGAGGTGAGGTCGACGTCCAGGCGGGAGGTCACGCCGGAGCGGCTCGGCACCATGAAGACGTCGCTGTAGGTGAGGTCGTACGAGGGTCGCTGATCCAGAAGACGCACGAGTCAAGAGTATGACACACCTGAGACGTTCTCAGTGCAGCGCTTTGGGGCCCTCATCGTCGTCGCCCTCGAGTTCGCCGTGGTCGCCGTGGTGCGCGGCGGCGTCGAGTTCCGCCGTGGTCGGTTTGGCGATGTCGTGGCCGAGGAACCAACGCGACAGGCGGGCGCGGAACCCGCCGACCTCGGCCTTCCTCGCGACCCCGGATCCGTCCGTCGTCGGTCCGGACTCGAGCGGGGTGTGCTGCACGTGCTGCGTCAGGGTGAACTGCTCATCGACCGGGACGGGGACGTGGCCCTCGCCGTAGCCGCCCGCGGGGGAGCGGACGATGACGCCGTCCTCCGAGCCGTGCAGCGTGCGCTCACGGTCGGCGCGCTGCAGGGACAGGCAGATCCGTCGCGTGATGATGAACGCGATGATCGGAGCCACGAACACGGCGACGCGCATGAAGATCGTGATGGCGTTCAGGCTGAGATGGAAGCGGGTGGCGAGGATGTCGTTGCCGCCCGACAGCCAGAACATCGCATAGCACGTCATGCCGGCGACGCCCAGCGCGGTGCGCGTCGGGGCGTTGCGGGGCCGGTCCAGGATGTGGTGCTCGCGCTTGTCGCCCGTGATCCAGGCCTCGATGAAGGGCCACACCGCGAGCGCGCCGAACAGCAGGCCCATGAGGCCGACGCCGGGCAGGAAGATGGCCCACGACCAGGTGGTGGGCCCCCAGTGGGACTCGATGTTCGGCACGATGCGGATGGCGCCCTCGACCCATCCCATGTACCAGTCGGGCTGCGATCCTGCGGTGACCTTCGCCGGATCGTAGGGACCATAGGTCCACACGGGGTTGATCTGGAACAGTCCGCCCATCAGGACCAGGAAGCCGAACACCACGAAGAAGAAGCCGCCGGCCTTTGCCGCGTAGACGGGGAACAGCGGGTAGCCGACCACGTTGTTCTCGGTGCGTCCCGGGCCGGGGTACTGCGAGTGCTTGTGGTAGACGACCAGCACGAGGTGCGCCGCCACGAGGCCCAGCAGCAGGCCGGGAACCAGCAGGATGTGCACCATGTACAGGCGGGGAATGACCAGGTCGCCGGGGTACTCGCCCCCGAAGACGAAGAACTCCGCCCAGGTGCCGATGATCGGGATGGACCGGATGAGGCCGTCGACGAATCTCAGGCCCGTGCCGGACAGCAGGTCGTCGGGCAGCGAGTAGCCGGCGAAGCCCGCGATCAGGGACATCGACATCAGGCCGATGCCGATCAGCCAGTTCACCTCGCGGGGCTTGCGGAAGGCGCCCGTGAAGAACACGCGCAGCATGTGCACGAAGGCAGCTGCCACGAACAGCAGCGCCGCCCAGTGGTGGATCTGGCGCACCAGCAGGCCGCCGCGCACATCGAACGAGATGTGCAGCGTCGACGCGAAGGCCTCGGAGACCGGCATGCCCTTGAGCAGCTGGTAGGACCCGTCGTACTCGATCTCCGCCATGGACGGCTTGAACCAGATCGTCAGGAACACGCCCGTGATGAGCAGGATGATGAACGAGTACAGCGCGATCTCGCCCAGCAGGAAGGACCAGTGGTCGGGGAAGATCTTGCGCAGCCCGGCCTTGCCGATCTTCGCGACGCCGATCCGCTCGTCGGCCCACTTCAGCGGGCCGGTGAAGCCGCCCTTGTGGTCGGCGGGCGCCTCGGTCGCCTCGACGGACGGCGACGAGTCGACGACGCTCGTTGGCTTTGCCATTACTCGTCTCCATCCTGGAAGTCGTTGCGGGAGTCACGCTCGAAGTAGCTCGGCCCGACGGGGACCGTGAAGTCGCTCTGCGCGACGAGGTAGCCCTCCTCGTTGACGCGGATGGGGAGCTGGGGCAGCGCCCGGGCGGCGGGGCCGAACACGACCGTGCCGCTGTTGCCGAGGTCGAACGTCGACTGGTGGCAGGG
Organism: Tessaracoccus palaemonis; assembly: GCF_019316905.1. Lineage (NCBI taxonomy): Bacteria > Bacillati > Actinomycetota > Actinomycetes > Propionibacteriales > Propionibacteriaceae > Tessaracoccus > Tessaracoccus palaemonis. Next base: position 2,154,795 of record NZ_CP079216.1, on the reverse strand, counting down.
GCAGAGCAGGTGGTGGGTCTGCCGCTCCCACAGCGAGATGGGGCAGCCGACGTGTGTGCAGATCTTCGAGTAGGCGAGGATCCCGGAGACCTGCCAGTCCTTGCGCGACTCGGGGATCCGGATCGATGCCGGGTCCATGCGCACGACGATGATCGCGGCCTTGGCCTTCTGCTGCTGCAACTCGGTGCCGTGCAGGTCGAGCAGGTTGGCGGGCTGGGCGTTGACCAGCTGGCCGATCTCGAGGTGCTCCGGGCGCAGGGGCACCCAGTTCTCGTCGTTCAGCAGGACGATGTCCTCGGCCCAGATGGTCTTCTCCAGCGTCTCTTCGCGGACCTTCCTGGTGGGCCAGGGGCCCATGTCGGCGAACAGCAGGACGCCGGGGATCACGGCGAAGCCGACGGCCCCGCCGAGCGCCCCGAGCAGCAGCGGGCGGCGCTTGACGCCCGACTGCTCCACGCCGTCGTTCCACTTGGCGATCGTGGCCGCGCGGTCCTCCTCGGAGGACGCCGCGGTGTGGCGCTCCTCGGCCATCTCCTCGTCGCCCATGATGACGCGGGCCCACTGGATGACGGCGATGCCGATCAGCAGGACCGCGAGGCCGGCGGTGGTGCCGAGGCCGACGTTCAGGGCGCTCGCGTGCAGCCATCCGAAGTCGATGTACATGGTCTTCGGGACGACGAAGTAGATGACCACGAACGCGATGGCCAGCACCGGCACCAGGCCGAGCATGATCAGGATCGCGCGGTAGGCGCGGTTGCCCGCACCCCTGTCGACGTCCGCGAAGCGCTCGACGTGCTCCTCGATGCCGGGATCCGGGACGACGTGACCGAGATCGGGATCCTTGACTGGCAGGTTGTCGCTCATCGGGCGCGGGCCCCCTTCTTGGCGATCCAGGTGGCAACGACGGCGAGGCCGCCGATGCCGATGACGAAGATCCAGAAGCCCTCGGATACGGGGCCGGCGTCACCCATGGTGAGGCCGCCGTAGTTCGGCTGGGAGTTGACCTCTTCGAGGTAGGCGATGATCTCGGTCACCGACTCGTCGGTCATCACATCCTTCGAGAAGGTCGGCATCATCTGCGGTCCGGTGCGCATGGCCTCGTAGATGTGCACGGCGCTGGTGTCGCGCAGCGAGGGGGCGTACTTGCCCTCAGGCATGGCGCCGCCGCCGCCGGTGATGCCGTGGCAGGCCGAGCAGTTGGCGCGGAAGAGCGCGCCGCCGCGGGCGATGTCCTCCTCGGAGAGGTCGGCCGTGTACTGCGACTCCTCCGGGATGGCGGGTCCGGCGCCCAGCGACGCGACGTAGGCGGCCACCGACTCGATCTGGTCCTGGGTGAACTGCACCTCGCGGGCCGGGATCTGCGCCTCTCCGCGGGCTGCGGGCATGCGGCCGGTGCCCATCTGGAAGTCGACGGAGGCGGCGCCGACGCCGATCAGCGTCGGCCCTGCGGTCGTGCCCTCGCCGTTCAGGCCGTGGCACGACGAGCAGTTCTGGTCGAAGATCGCCTTGCCCTGCTCGACCTGTTGGGTCGTCTCGGTCTCGGCGGAGGAACGCTGGGGGCTCACCACCGAGTAGCTGAGCGCGAGCACGACGAGCGTCAGGAGCAGCAGCACGGGTCGGGCGGCGGATCGCCGCCGAAGAGACGTGAGGAACTTCACTTCGAGATTCTCCTGTTGCTCGGTCTAGCGGAGGAAGTAGAGGACGCCGAACAGCAGGATCCAGATGACGTCGACGAAGTGCCAGTAGTAGGACACGACGTGGGCGCCGACGGTCTGCTCGTGGGTGTGGGTGCGCGTCATGAACGAGCGGGTCAGCACGAACCACATGGCGACGACCCCGCCCAGCACGTGGAGACCGTGGAATCCCGTGGCGAGGAAGAACAGCGACCAGTACTGGTTGGTCTGGATGGTGAAGCCCTCGTTGAAGAGGGTGAAGTACTCCCACACCTGCCCGGACAGGAACACCGAGCCGAGGATGGCGGTCACGATGAAGCCCTCGCGCATGCCCCACCGCAGCGGGTTGAACCAGGATCCGCTGACCCGGCCGTGCTCGGCGGCGTTGGCGGCCAGCTGGCACGTCACCGAGCTCAGGACCAGGATCGCGGTGTTGATGCTCGCGAACGTGACGTCCAGGTGGATGGTGTTGGCGTCCCACAGCGACTGGGTGCCGGCCTCGACGGCCGCGGCGGTGGTGATGTCACGCGTCCAGAAGTAGGCGGCGAACACCGCGGCGAAGAACATGAGCTCGCTGGCGAGCCACACGATGACCCCGACGGCGACCGGATCGGGTCGGCCGGCAGGCCTGTTCAGGCGTGCAGAGGGGATCGGATGGAGCGCCCCTGTCGGCAGAGGCGATGGTGCGCTGAGAGTCTCATGTCTGGTGGCCACGACGTCATTATTGCGGGAAAAAGGCCTCGTGGTCACGTGGACGCGAAAGTTAACTGACCCCGGCCGCGTCACCCGCGCGCGGTTTGCCATAATGCGGGCCAGCAGTGTAGGGACAGTGCGTCGCGCTTTCGGAGCCAGGCGGCCGCGCCGTCCCGCCGCGACGTGGCTACGATGAGGGGCAGGCTCTCGAAGACGAAGGATGATCCACATGAGCAACGATCCGGTGCAGGTGCTCCTGTTCTCCGACGACCGCACGGTCCGCGAACAGGTCCGCCTCACGCTAGGTCGACGCGTCGCCTCCGACCTGCCGGAGATCGAGGTGTTCGAGGTCGCGACACAGGGCGCTCTGCTCCGCACCCTCGACGCCGGCAACGAGTACGCGGTCCTCATCCTGGACGGCAACGCGCAGCCCTCCGGCGGCTTCGGCATCGCCCACCAGATCAAGGAGGAGTACGCCGACAGCGCACCGATCCTGCTCCTGGTGACGCGCGAGGCCGACGCCTGGCTGGCGTCCTGGTCCCGCGCCGAGGCGGTCGCTCCGTTCCCCGTCGACCCCGTCACGCTTCCCGAACAGGTCGCGAACCTGATCCGCGCAGGGCGGGCCGAGGCGAAGGCCTGATGTCCGGCTACACCTGGCCCGACATCCTCACCGGGCTGGTCCGCCGCGAGGGCCTCGAGGCCTCCGCCGCGACGTGGGCGCTCAACGAGATCTTCGCGGGCCGCGCCTCCGAGGTGCAGGTCGCGGCCCTCCTGACGGCCCTGCGCGCCAAGGGCGAGTCCGAGGACGAGATCGCCGGGCTCGCCGGGGCGATGCTCGCCAACGCCGCGCCCATCGCGCTGGACCCCGACGCCGTCGACATCGTCGGCACGGGCGGCGACCGGGCCAACACCGTCAACATCTCCACCATGGCCGCGATCGTCGCCGCCGGCGCCGGGGCGAAGGTCGTCAAGCACGGCGCCCGCGCCGCCTCCTCCATGGCGGGCACCGCCGACACCCTGGAGGCGCTCGGCGTGAAGATCGACCTCGACCCCGCGCGCCAGCCGGAGGTCCTCGACGAGGCCGGCATCGTGTTCCTGTTCGCGCAGCTGTACCACCCGGCCATGAAGAACGTCGCCGCGGTGCGGAGGCAGCTGGGTATCCAGACCACGTTCAACTTCCTCGGCCCGCTGGCCAACCCGGCCCGCCCCCGCGCCATGGCTCTGGGCGTCGCGAACGACGACATCGCGCCCGTCGTGGCGCGCGTGCTCGCCGAGCGCGGCACGCGGGGCATGGTGTTCCGCGGCTTCGACGGCCTCGACGAGCTGACCACCACCTCGCCGTCGGACGTGTGGATGATCGCCGAAGGGCGCGTGCACCGCACCACCCTCGACCCGATGGAGCTCGGCCTCCCGCCGTCCGCCCCTGTCGCGCTGACCGGCGGCGACGCCGCGCACAACGCGCAGGTGGCCCGCGACCTCGTCGCCGGGAAGCCCGGGGCGGTCCGCGACATCGTCGTGCTGAACGCGGCCGCGGCGCTGCTCGCCTACCGCGGCATCTCCACCGTCGAGCCGCTGCTCGACCAGCTGCAGGGGCCGCTGGCCGACGCGCAGCGCTCGATCGACGAGGGCCACGCGCAGGCCACGCTGGAGAAGTGGGTCGAGGTCACGCAGCGCTGAGCAGGACTGCCGCCAGCGGGCCGAGCCACAGGGCCGGCCCGTAGGCGAAGTGCCGCGGCCTCCCCGGCCGCCGGGCCGCCCACGCCGCGTGGGCGATGCCGTGCGCCGCGCCGAGCATCGTGCCTGCCAGCAGTGCAGTCGCCCAGGCGGTCGGCCCGCCGAGCGCGCCGACCGCCCCGACCAGCGCGGCGAGCCGGACGTCGCCGAAGCCCAGCCCCGACAGCAGCCGCCACAGGGACCAGAACAGCGCGTAGGCCGCCGCCGCGCCTCCGAGGGCGGCCAGCGCCTCCCGCCACGACGCGGCCGCCAGAGCGGCGAGCCCGAGAGCCATGGCCCCGGCCACGACCCGGTGCAGGCGCCGGGGCAGCCACGTGGTCATGGCGTCGACGGCCACCAGCGGCAGGCCGAGGCCGAGATACGGCACCCACAGCCACCAGTGCGGCGGCGGCACGAGCCACAGGATCTGGGAGAGCGCCGCGCCGACGATCCCCACGGCGGCGATCGACCCGGGCGTGACCAGCTCGTCGAAGCGGGGGGCGGCGTCGTCGTCGACGCGGATGTGGGGCACGAGCAGCGACCAGGTGAGCGCGGCGACGAGCGTCACCACCAGCTGCGTCGCCACGATCATGCGCGCGAGACTATCGATAGGCTGGGGCGATGCCACGCAGGATCAGCGCGTCCCAGGCCCGCCGGATCGCCATCCACGCCCAGCGGCTCGACGCGCCGCACCCCTCGCGCCCCGGCCCGGCCACCCTGTCGCGGGCCATCGGACACCTCTCGGTGCTGCAGCTGGACTCGGTCAACGTGTTCGAGCGCAGCCACTACCTGCCGCTGTTCTCACGGCTCGGCGCCTACGACAGGCGGACCCTCGACCGGCTGCTCCACCACGACCACGGGCGCAGCCTCGGCGCCTTCACCGAGTACACCGCGCACGAGGCCGCGGTGCTCCCCGTCGCCGACTGGCCCCTGTGGGCCTGGCGCCGCGACGCGCCCGTCCGCGACGGCTACCGGAAGTGGGCGACGGAGCACGCCGCGCTGATCGACGAGGTGCAGGCCGAGTTCCGGCAGCGCGGGGCGCTGAAGGTCAGCGAGTTGGAGCACGAGGACAACGTGCGCCTCGGCGGAGGCTGGTGGAACCACAACACGGTGCGGATCGCCGCGGAGTGGCTGTTCCGCCACGGCGAGCTCATCACCGTCGGCCGGGACAGATTCGAACGCGTCCTCGCGCTAGCCGACGAGGTGCTGCCCGCGGCCGCCCGCGCCGCCCTGCCGCGGGATGAGGCGCTGACGGAGCTCGTGCGCCGCGCCGCCCTGGGCTACGGGGTCGCGACGCTGGACGACCTGGCCGACCACCCGCGCGTCAAAGGCCCGTCCGTGCGCGCAGCCGTCGACGCGCTCGAGGCCTCCGGCGAGCTGGAGCCGGTCGAGGTCGAGGGCTGGGGGAGGCCGGCCTGGCTGGCCGCCGGCACCCGGATCCCGCGGTCGGTGACGGCCGCCACCGTGCTCAGCCCCTTCGACCCGCTCGTCTGGTACCGGCCGCGCGCCGAGCGGCTGTTCGGTTTCCACTACCGGATCTCCATCTACACGCCGGCGCCGCAGCGCGAGCACGGCTACTACGTGCTGCCCGTCCTGGTCGACGACGACCTGGTCGGCCGCGTCGACCTCAAGAGTGACCGGAAGGCGGGCGTCCTGCTGGTGCAGCACGCCCACGTCGAGCCCGCGTCGCACGGCCGGCGGCTCGAGCTTGCCCGGCGGCTCGCACCCGTGCTCGCCTCGGCCGCCGGCTGGCAGGGGCTGACAGACGTGCAGGTCGTCGGCCCAGGGACCTGGGCCGACGACCTGCGGGTCGCTCTGCGCTGATTCAGCGGCGCGTCAGCGCTGCGCCTTCGTGAAGCCGGCCTGCTGTGCCGCCTCCTCCGAGGCGAACCAGACCTCGGCGATGGTGCGCTCGTAGCCACCCGTGCCGGGGAGGTGGTACTTCTTCGACCGCTCGTTGCCCTTGATGATGAACTCGGCCGGCGGCTCGTCGCCCACGTAGGAGCCCTCGCCGTAGCCGTCGACGACCTCGAAGTCGGCCTGGGGTGCGGGCGCGCCCTCCGCCGTCATGTCGTTCTGCTCCTCGGCCTCCGCCTCGGTCACGACGATGTCCTCGGCCTCGGGCTCGGCCTCGGGCTCGGCCTCGGTGGGCGTCTCGATGTCGGAGGCGAACTTGGCCGCGTTCGAGAAGGTGTCGTTGTTGTTGACGTATGCCTTGCTCGGCTCGTGGGCCGTCCACCCGTCGTCCTTGGGGGAGAGGAAGTGCCGCAGGGCCGCCACGGCACCGGCGACGGCGGCGCCGATGGCGAGGAACTTGACGACGGAGCGGACCCTGCTCTTCTTCTTGACGGGCTCAAGCTCGCCGGTCAGCGCCTGGACGGCGGCGGTGCCGCGCCTGGTGGCCTCGGCGACGGCCGGGTGCTCGGCCGCCTGGTGCAGGACGTCCTGCAGCCTGGGGAGCAGGTCGTCGGTCACCTTGTCCTTGGCCGCCTCGACGGCCGGCGGCACGCGGTCCAGCGCGTCCTTGAGGTGCGGCTCGAGGTCCTCGAGGCGCTTGGAGGCGAAGTCAGCGGTGCGGACCCTCGCGTCCTTGAGGACGGGCCCCGCCTGCTTCTGGGCCTCGTTCAGCAGTGCCTGGGCGCGGTCCAGGCCGTCTTTCAATGCGGCGGTCGAGTACTCGGCGGCGGCGGAGGCGGTCTCCACGGCGGCCTTCTTCAGTTCTTGTGAGGTGTTCACAAGTTCCTCCCAAATGTTGTGGCTCGTGATCGAGCACCTCCCACGCTACCGGCTTCCCAGTCCTCGGCAAGGGGGGAACGTGGAAGAGGGCGACGCGTTGGGGCGGTCTGCAAGACTGGGGGCGTATCCATTCGAAAGGACGCAGACACAGTGAGCACTGCCACGCTGCACACCAACCGCGGTGACATCGTCATCGAGCTGTTCAACGACCACGCCCCCCAGACCGTCGCGAACTTCGTCGGCCTGGCCGACGGCACCAAGGAGTTCGTGGACTTCCAGACCGGTGAGCCCACCACCGGCAGGTTCTACGACGGCCTGACGTTCCACCGCATCATCGACGGCTTCATGATCCAGGGCGGAGACCCGCGGGGCGACGGCCGCGGCGGACCCGGCTACACCTTCGCCGACGAGTTCCACCCCGAGCTGAGCTTCAACAAGCCGTACCTTCTCGCGATGGCGAACGCCGGGCCCGGCACCAACGGCTCGCAGTTCTTCATCACCGTCGCGCCGACCCCGCACCTCAACCGTCGCCACACCATCTTCGGTGCCGTCACGGACGAGACCTCGCAGAAGGTCGTCGACGCGATCGCCGCGACGCCGGTCGACCGCATGGACCGCCCCGTCGAGCCCGTCGTGATCACCTCCGTCACGCTGGCCTGACGTACCCCGACCGCCCGTCCCGCTCCGCGGGGCGGGCGTCGTCGTGTCCGGGCACGCGGGGGACGCGGGCGAGTTCCGGCCCCAGCAGCTCCAGAGCGAGCGCTCCCTCCGCGACGCCGGCGTGCACCGGCCAGGCCCAGTCCCCGTCGGTCTCGATGAGCCTCACGCCCGGCTGTTCGAGCCAGGCCGCGATCCGCTCGGCCTCCTCGACGCTGCCCGCGGGCAGGCCGCCGGCGGGCCGCAGCACCGTCTCGGCGGACGCGGCGGCCTCCTCCGCGGCGCTGCGCGCCAGGGCGGACGGGGCGGCGGTGGCCGCCGCGAGTCTGCCGTAGCGGATGACGTGGATGTCCCAGCCGCGCGCGGACTCCACGGCCGCGATGAGCTGCGGGACGGCGGCGAGCGATCGCAGCCGGTGGTGGCGCAGCGAGGCGCGGTAGTAGCCGCTCAGCCGGCCCGCGATGACGCCGGCCTCCTCGTAGCGTTCCTGCTCCACGAGGCGGCGCAGGCGGCCCCGGACGCTCCGCAGCACGGGGCGCACGTCCGAGGTCCAGCTGTCGCGCAGGGCGTCGGCGACCTCGCCGTAGCGCTCGGCCCCCTCGCCGAGCTCACAGGGGGCGACGCAGCGGCCCATCTCGGCGAGCGCGCAGGACGCCGACGGCTTCCTGGCCGACAGGCGCGTGCTGCAGCGGCGGACCTTGAAGGCGTCGTACAGCGTCAGCGCCGCCTCCTCGGCGCCCTCGCGATTCCGGAACGGCCCGAAGACCGTCGCCCCGTCCGGGACCCGGGTGACGATCGACAGGCGGGGGAAGGCCTCGTCCGTCAGCCTCAGCCACACCAGCCTGCGCTGGTTCTTCGACCGCCGGTTGTAGCGGGGCGCCCGGGACTCGATCATCCGCAGCTCACGGACCTCGGCCTCCAGGTCCGTCGCGCAGGTCACGAAGTCCACCCCGGTCGCGACCCGGACCATCTCGTGGATGCGACCGCGCGTCTCCGAGGCGGTGAAGTAGGAGCGCACCCGTCGGCGCAGGTTGTTCGACTTGCCGACATAGAGCACCTCGCGGCGCCGGTGGCCGTCGGCGTCGGTGGAGTCCGTGTAGAAGGAGTAGACGCCCGCCGCCTCCGGGACAGCGGTGGCCCAGACCCGCTTCGCGCGACGGTCGGGGGACACCTTCACGGCGAACTCGGTGAGGTCCTCGAGCGTCGCCACGCCCAGGTTCCCGACCCGTTCGAGGAGCCCGTGCAGCACGTCGACCGTGGCGCGGGCGTCGCTGAGCGCCCGGTGGTTCGGCTCGGTGGTCGAACGGAAGTAGCGGGCCAGTGTGCCCAGCTTGCAGTTGGGCACCTCGTCGCGCAGCAGTGCGGTGCGGGCCAGCGCGACGGTGTCGACCACGGCCGGCCCGCGCCACGCCAGACCGAGCTGCTCGTAGCCGCGCCTCAGGAAGCCCACGTCGAACCGGGCGTTGTGCGCGACAAGCACCGCACCCGCGGAGAACTGGTCGAAGGACGGCAGCGCGACGTCGATCGGGGGCGCGGATGCGACGAGTTGGGGGGTGATGCCGGTGAGGACCTGGATCATCGGCGGGATGGGGGAGACGGGGCGCACGAGCGTCTGGAACTCGCCGATGACGTCGCCTCCGCAGACCTTCACGGCGCCGATCTCCGTGATCTCGCTCTCGGCCGTGCTCCCGGTTGTCTCGAGGTCCACCACGACGAAGGTCACCTCCGACAGCGGGACGCCGAGGTCGTCGAAGGACGGCTGGATCGGCACGGTGGGCGTCATGGGCCAGACGTTACCGACGGGCTCCGACACTTCCGCGGAAGGGGCAGGGACCGCCTGTGGACAACCCGCCGGGCAACTTGAGAAATCCTTAAGACGCCTCTAAGGTTTTCTCAGACTGGTCCCCCTCGTCTGGAGTATCTGTGAAGCGAATCCGCACCGCCCTCGTGGGCGTCGTCGCCGCTGCGTGCATGGTCACCGGAACCCTCTCGGCGAACGCCGACCCCGATGCGGTGGCTGAGGCGAAGTCCGAGCTCGCCCGCATCCAGCAGGAGTCCTCGGCGCTGGATCAGCAGATCATCGAGGCGTTCGACGCCGCGGACAAGGCCACCGCGAAGCTCAAGACCCTGAAGGCGGACCTCAAGGCCCAGGAGGCCAAGGTCGACGCCGGCATCACCGAGCTGGGCGACGCGGCGGCTCTGCAGATGGGCAACGACTCGGTCTCGCTCGCAGCGCAGCTTCTCACCACGAGCGACTCCGCCAACTTCCTCTCCGGGCTCTCCGCCATGCAGGCCGAGGTCGACCGTTCCTCGGCCGGCGTCCAGCAGCTCCAGCTGGAGCAGGCCAAGCTCGAGACCCTCCGCACGGAGGCCGCGGACACCAAGGCCGAGGCCGACAAGCAGGCGAAGGCCAAGGAGTCGCTGAAGGCCGACTATGACGAGAAGGAGGCCGAGGCGCAGGCCGTCTACGACAGGCTCTCCGCAGAGGAGCAGCAGCGCCTCGCCGACCTGCAGGCCGAGGAGGAGGCTGCGGCCACCGCTGCCGCTGAGGCCTCCGCGGCCCGATCCGCCGGCGCCAGCCGCGGCGAGGACCGCAGCGAGACAGCCTCGTCGTCCAGCTCCAGCGACTCGACCAGCACCGCCGCCGGCTCCGGCCGCGCGTCCAGCGCCGTCAGCGCCGCGCTGTCGAAGGTGGGAAGCAGCTATGTCTTCGGCTCGACCGGGCCGTCGTCCTTCGACTGCTCCGGCCTCATGTACTGGGCCTACAGCCAGGCCGGCATCAGCCTGCCCCGCTCCTCCGGCGCGCAGTACAGCGGGGCAGGATCCCGGGTCTCGATCTCCGACCTGAGGCCCGGCGACCTGGTCTTCTACTACAGCCCCATCAGCCACGTCGGCATGTACATCGGCGGCGGCAGGATCGTGCACGCAGCCAACCCCCGCACCGGCGTGACGGTGGCGGGCCTCCGCTCGATGCCGATCAGCGGCGCGGTGCGCGTCGTCGGCTGACTCAGGCGCGGGCCGCGATGAAGGCCCGCGACTCGTCGATGATGCGCTGCGCGTCGTGGTCGAGCGTCGCGACGTGGTAGCTGTCCGGCAGCGACACCTCGCGCACGGTCGCGACGTGGCGGCCGATCACCTCCCCGCTCAGGTCGTCGACGACGTGGTCGCCCGCCGAGCGCATCAGAAGCACGGGGGCGGTCACCCGCGGTAGCGCCTCCCGGGTCACGCGCCACAGGTCCGTCATGGTCTTCAGCGTGGTCACCGAGAACCGGTCGTAGCCGGGCTCCACGACGCCCTCGAGCGCGATGTCCGACGCGATGCCCGGCTGGGACGGCAGCACCCTGTGCAGCGCCGCCGCTGCGGGGATCCGCCTGTCGCGGGTGGCGACGGCGGGATTCACGAGCAGCACCCCGGCCACCGGCTCGCGGGAGGCAATCAGGAGCGCCAGCGCCCCGCCCATCGACAGCCCGGCCACGAAGACCTCATCGCAGGCCGCGGCGAGCTCGTGGTAGGCATCCTCCAGCTCCCAGTACCAGTCCCACCATCGGGTCCTCGCCAGGTCGTGCCAGTGCGTGCCGTGGCCCGGCAGCCGCGGCGCGATGACGCGGGCGCCCGGCCAGCCCTCGGCGCTCTCGGCGATTCCCCTGGCCCACGGCGCCACGGAGGCGACCGTTCCCGTGAAACCGTGGCTCACGAGCACCCCGATGCTGCCCTCGCCGATTCTCAGCGGCCGGGCCTCCGGCAGGACGGGGTGGTGGGGGTTCCGGGGCGGCAGCGGTGGCAGCGGAGTCATAGCCGAAGGATACGGCGACGGCCATTAGACTGCTGGCCATGACGGCTGCCTACACCTTCTTCAAGCTCGCGATCTTCCGTCCCCTGGTGAAGTACGGCTACTCCACCATCGTGATCGGCGCGGAGAATTTCCCGAAGGAGGGCGGCGCCATCCTCGCCAGCAATCACATCGGCGCGCTCGACTCGCTCGTCGTGCCGGCCATGATGCCGCGCGAGATCACGTTCCCCGCGAAGAAGGAGTTGTTCTCCGGCAAGGGAGGGCCAGGCCAGAAGATCGTCGCATGGTTCCTCAAGACCGTCGGCATGGTGTCGATGGATCGCAGCGGCGGCCGGGCCAGCGCCGCCGCGCTGGGTGAGATCACCGCGGTGCTGGAGGAGGGGCGGGTCGTCGCGATCTACCCCGAGGGCACGCGTTCCCCGGACGGCCGGCTGTACAAGGGCAAGACCGGCATGGCGCGCATGGCGCTCACCCACGACGTCCCCGTCATCCCCGTCGGAGTCAGCGGCACCAAGTCCTTCAAGGGCCCCTTCGGCATCCCCTGGGCGAAGCGGCCGGTCGTGGTGATTGGCAGGCCCCTGTACTTCCCGGACTACGCGGCGAGCCCGAACAACAGCAAGGCCCTGCGCTGGGTGACCGACGAGACCATGGCCGCCATCCAGCAGCTGACCGGTCAGGAGTACGTCGACGTGTACGCGTCGCGCGTGAAGCATGGGGACCTCGCCGGCGGCGGCGCCGACGCCTTCGTGCTGCCCCGTCCGGGTGGCGGAGACGCCCCCGTCATCGAGCCCCGCCCGGAGTCGTGAATCAGCGGCCGGCCGACACGACCCGTCCCCTGACCTGGGTGCGGGCGCAGGCGCTGTGGTTCCGTGACCGCGACGACCTGCTCGGCAGGGTGCTGGTGGTCTGTGAGGGCGCCCGGGGGCTGCTCGCGCTGCAGGCGGCCGCGGTGAACCTGGCCATCGTGCTGCCGCGCTCCGACAATGTGATCGGGGTCGCGGCCGCGACCATCGCGCTGCTCTACTGGCAGCTGTTCCTCTCGTGGCGGATGCGCCGATCCCAGCAGCGGACGTTGTCGACCCACCTGGCGGACCTCGGGGTGACGTGCGCCATCATCCTGACGACGGCCCAGGTTGCGCCGGAGGCGTCGGTGCTGACCCTGGCCGGCTACTGGGCGGGTGGCTGCGCGGCCTACGCCGCCGTCTTCCGCAGCATCCGCTGGGGGGTCGGGTTCTCGCTCGTCACGGCGGCGGCCATGCTCGTCGACCCCGGCGGGTTCGTCGGGGAGCGGGTGGGCCTGGCGTTCGCGATGGTCGTGCTCAGCGCCGCGCTCGCGCTGCTGATCAACCAGTTCCGCGCCACGATCATCCAGCAGGAGCAGGAGCGCATGCGGTCCGCGTCGCTCGCCGAGAGGGAGCGTCTGTCGCGCATCGTGCACGACGGCGCGCTGCAGGTGCTGGCGCTGGTGGAGCGCGAGGGCGCCTCCCTCGGCCCGCGCGGCCTGCGGCTGGCCGCGCTGGCTCGCGAGTCGGAGGCGCAGCTGCGCGGCCACCTGCAGGACCGGGAGGTCGAGGTGGCTGCCGCCGACACCGTCGACCTGGCCGCCGCGCTCGACAAGTACGGCTCAGCCCGGGTCACGGTGTCCACCATGGCGTCGCTGGTCACGGTGCCGCGCCGGCTCGTCGACGAGATCGAGGCGACCCTTGCCGAGATCCTGACCAACGTCGAGCGACACGCAGGGCCTGGGGCCCAGGTGTGGATTCTCCTCGACCAGGAGCTGGACGACGAGGTGATCCTCTGGGTCCGCGACAACGGCGTCGGCATGAGCGCCGGTCAGGCGCAGGAGGCCGCGGACAACGGCAGGCTGGGCATCCGGGACTCCATCGTCGGGAGGATGGCGGCGCTGGGTGGGTCGGCGATCCTGAAGTCGTCGCCGGGCGCGGGTACCGAGTGGGAGCTACGCTTTCCGTTGGACGGCCCGGAGATGGAAGGTGGTGCCTGATGCCAGAGCGCAGGCGTGTGATGCTCGTCGATGACCACCCCATGTGGATCGACGCGCTGAGCGAGGACCTCACAGAGGTCGGCTTCGAGATCGTCGCGGTCGCCAAGAACGGGCGCGAGTGCCTGGACCGGGCGCGGGCCGCACGGCCCGAGATCATCGTGATGGACCTGCAGATCCCCGAGCCTGACGGCGCGACCTGCATCGAGATCCTGCTGGGGGAGTTCCCCGACCTGCACGTGCTGGTCATGTCCGCCTCCGGCGAGCGCGACGACGTGCTGCGCGCCATGAAGGCCGGCGCCAAGGGGTACCTCGTGAAGTCCGCCTCCAAGGAGGAGCTGATCGACGGTGTGCAGCGCACCGCGGTCGGAGATGCCGTGTTCACGCCCGGCCTGGCGGGGCTGGTGCTCGGCGAGTTCCGCCGGATGGTCAACGTCGCCCACTCCCGCAACGAGGAGGGACCGGTGCTGACCAGCCGCGAGGTCGAGGTGCTGCGCCGCGTGGCGAAGGGCATGGCCTACCGGGAGATCGCCGACGAGCTGTTCGTGTCGCACCGCACGGTCCAGAACCACGTGCAGAACGTGCTGCGGAAGCTGCAGCTGCACAACCGCGTCGAGCTCACGCTGTATGCCATCGACCAGGGCCTGCACGACCCCAACGCCTGAGCCGTCGACGTTCACTCCAGGGGGAGTCCAGCGCGCCGCCGTCGTGCGGGGGCCCGTGTCCTCTCTAGTACCCTTGGCGCCATGTCGAGCATCATTTCCCGGGAAGAACTGCGCGCGCTGCCACTCATCCAGCAGCCGAGCTACCCGGACCGGCGGGCTCTCGACCGCACCATCGACTCCCTGGAGAAGCTGCCCCCGCTCGTGTTCGCGGGGGAGTGCGACGACCTGCGCCTGAAGCTGGCCGACGTCGCCGACGGCAAGGCCTTCCTCCTGCAGGGCGGCGACTGCGCCGAGACCTTCGAGGCCGTGACGGCGGAGAACATCAAGCGCAAGCTGCTCGTGCAGCTGTCGATGGCCGTTGTCATGACCTATGCGGCCCAGGTGCCCGTGGTCAAGGTCGGCCGCATCGCCGGGCAGTACGCCAAGCCGCGTTCCAAGGACACCGAGACCCGCGGCGACGTGACGCTCCCCGCCTACCGCGGCGACGCCATCAACGGCTTCGACTTCACGCCCGAGGCCCGGGTGCACAACCCGAAGCGGCTCCTCGACGTGTACACCTCCTCGGCCGCGACGCTGAACCTGGTGCGGGCCTTCGTCAAGGGCGGCTTCGCCGACCTGCGCGGCGTGCACAGCTGGAACTCGGCGTTCGTGCGCGACTCCGAGGTCGAGGCCGAGTACGAGGACCTCGCCAACGAGATCTCCCGCGCGCTGGCGTTCATGGTCGCCTGCGGGGTGCAGGACGACTCGCTGGACACCGTCGACTTCTACGCCTCGCACGAGGCGCTGCTGCTCGAGTACGAGCGCGCGCTGACCCGCGTCGACTCCCGCTCGCAGGAGCTCTACGGCTGCTCGGGCCACATGCTCTGGATCGGCGAGCGGACCCGCCAGCTGGACGGCGCGCACGTCGAGTTGCTGCGCCGGGTGCGCAACCCGTTGGGCATCAAGCTCGGTCCCACGACGACGCCGGAACAGGCGATCGCGCTGGCCGACCGCCTCGATCCCGACAGGGTCCCCGGCCGGATCACGTTCATCGCGCGCATGGGCGCGGGCAAGGTCCGCGACGTGCTGCCCGGCGTCATCGCGGGCGTCGAGGCCACCGGCCGCAAGGTCGCGTGGGTGTGCGACCCGATGCACGGCAACACGTTCGAGGCCGCCAACGGCTACAAGACCCGCTCCTTCGCCGACGTCGTCGACGAGGTCAACGGCTTCTTCGACGTCCACGAGCAGCTGGGCACCTGGCCCGGCGGCCTGCACGTCGAGCTGACCGGCGACGACGTCACGGAATGCGTCGGCGGCGTCAACCGGCTGAGCGAGGACGACCTGGCCAGCCGCTACGAGACCGTCTGCGACCCGCGGCTCAACCGCAACCAGTCGCTCGAGCTGGCCTTCACGGTCGCGAAGCGGCTGCGCTCCGGGCGGCTCAGGAGGGTCAACCCCGTGCAGCAGTTCGACGCCAAGGAGCTGTGACCGGCGTGATCGACCTGCGCAGCGACACCGTCACGCGCCCTGACGCCACGATGCTGGCCGCGATGGCGGCCGCCCCGGTGGGCGACGACGTCTACGGCGACGACCCGTCGGTCAACGCCCTCGAGGCGCGCGTGGCCGGGCTGTTCGGCAAGGAGGCGGGGCTCTTCTGTGCCACCGGCACGCTGAGCAATCTTCTGGGGGTGTGGCTGCACACCCCGCTCGGCGGGGAGGTGCTGTGCGACCAGTGGGCGCACATCGCCCGTGCCGAGATGGGCGCGCACGGCGCGCTGCACGGCGTCACCATGCGGACCTGGGCGTCCGACCGGGGGCGGCTGGGGGCCTCCGACGTGACCGCGCTGATCGCCACCGGCTGCGGGCCCTTCCTCGTCGAGACCGCCTGCGTCGCGGTGGAGGACACCCACAACTTCGGCGGCGGCACCGTGCAGGACTTCGATCAGCTGGTCGAGTTGTCCGCGGCGTTCCGCGCGGCGGGCGTGAAGCTGCACCTGGACGGGGCGCGGCTCGCCAACGCCGCGGCGGTCACCGGCCGCTCGTTCGCGGAGTACGGGGCGCTGTTCGACACCGTCAGCCTCTGCCTGTCGAAGGGGATCGGAGCGCCCGTCGGGTCGGTGCTGGTGGGTACCGCCGACAACATCGCGCGCGCCCGCGTGCAGCGCAAGCGGCTGGGTGCCGGGTGGCGCCAGGCCGGGGTTCTCGCCGCCGCTGCCGCCCATGCGCTGGACCACAACCTGGCCCGGATCGCCGACGACCACGCCGCCGCGCGCGCCTTCGCGGAGGCCGTCAACGCGGAGGCGCCGGGCACCGTCGACCTGGCGGGCGTGGAGACGAACATCGTCATCGTGCCGATGGCGGATGCCCCCGCCACCTCCGCCCGCCTCGTCGAGGCCGGCGTGCGGCTGACGACGCTGGGGCCGACGGCGCTGCGCGCGGTCACGCACCTGGACGTGACGCTCGACCAGTGCGCCGAGGCGGGCCGGATCGTCGGGGCGGCGCTCAGGGGCTGACGGCGTCGGTCGCCTTCGGGAAGGGACGCTGGGCCGCGCCCAGGTCCCTGTAGACGTGATCCGGAACGCGGGCGAAGAATCCCGTGAGGAACCGGTCCATGGCGGCGATGTCCTCGGGTGCCCAGGGGCCGCCGAAGCGGATCCTGCCCGCCGCGATCGAGAACGCCGGCGCGTTCCAGCTCAGCAGGTACTCCATCATCCGCTGGTGGATCACGTCGGAGGCGAAGCGCTCGTTGGGAGCGTTGATGCGCGCGCGCCGGTTGAACTCGGCCCACTCGAACTCCTGGCTGCGGCCGAAGAGGCCCCAGTTGACCGACAGGTCCGCGAAAGGGAACTGGGGGATGAACTCGCCGACGACCTCGGAGTGGTTGTCGGTCCTGGTGTGCGACCTGCCCTCCGAGTCGACCCACGTGTGGCTCGTCTGCCAGCGGTGCGTGAGCCGGACGAAGGGCAGCGGGCCGTCCGCGCGCAGGATGATGTCGCGCGCCTCGTGGGAGAACCCGTCGGTCGTGCAGGAGACAAGTGGCAGGTACGTGTCGTCCCGGGGCTTGTACACCCAGTCGGCGTGGCCCTGGAAGCTCAGCCACTGCGGCGGAACAGGGCCGTCGAGAGAGGCCGCGGGAGAGGCCAGGAGCCGGCCCCGTGCCTCGGCCAGCCGGACCACGGCGGCGTCGAGCCCCGCGGCGTCCGTGGGCGCGCCCACCAGCACCAGCTGGTCGTGGTCGACGTGCAGCGACTCCTCCTCGAGAAGGGTGACCGTGATCCCCGTGGCGGCGTCCGGACGCAGCGACCTGGGAAGTGCCAGCACGACGACGAGGCCGTCGGGCCGCGCCGCGGAGCTGCGATACCGCAACGCCCGGAAGCCGGTCCCGTCGCTCGCGGCGCCCCAGACGAGGTCGCTGGCGCGCCGGTCGAAACCCAACCCGAAGGGGGCGACGTTCAGGCCGAGCGTGACGTCCAGGCCGGGCGAGGCGACGAAGTTCCAGCCCCTGGCCCGCAGGGACGCGACGTAGCGGTTCCGTCGGATCAGGTACACCAGGACGCCGACGAGGGCGGCGACCACCACCAGGATGAAGATCGTCGACGCGTCCACCTCGTCATTGTGGCAGGCCGGGCCCGGGGTGCGCAGGCGGGACTGATCAGCGGGCGGGCGGAGCCGTCGTGCCCCTGACGAGGAGCTCCGTGGGTACCACGACCCTCGCCGGGGTCCCGGTGGCCGCCCCGTCGAGCTGCTCGGCGACCAGGCGCACGAGCTCGGTGCCGATGCGGGTGAAGTCCTGCCGGATGGTGGTCAGTGGGGGGGAGGAGAACTCGCTGAGCGCGATCCCGTCGAACCCGATGACCGAGACATCGTCGGGAACCCGCCGCCCCGCCTCGTGCAGGGCACGCATCAGGCCGAATGCCATCTCGTCGTTCGCGCAGTACACGGCCGTCACGTCCGGGTCGGCCGCCAACCGCTGACCGGCCTGGTAGCCGGACCTGGCGGTCCAGTCGCCCTGCAGGGGCTCCGGGGGCACGATCCCATGCTCGTTCAGGCAACGGCGCCAGGTGGCGCTACGGACGACGGCCGGCTGGGAGTCCGCAGCGCCGGCAATATGGTGCACGGTCCTGTGTCCCAGCCCCAGGAGGTGCCTGACCGCCTCCTGCGTGCCGCCGATCTGGTTCGCCACGACGGAGGAGTAGTGGCCCACCAGGCGGGAGTCGGACACGGCGACGGGCAGTGCCGGCGGCAGGGTCAGCGAACGGTGGGTGGCGTGACCCGCCCTGATGATGATGAGGCCGTCGACGGCCAGGTGCGAGAGCCGGTCGCTGGCGTCGCGCAGTTCCCCTGAATCGGGATTGCGCACCTCCAGCAGCGTGGTGGCGTACCCGCGTTCCTGCGCGGAGGAGACCACCGCGGCAGTCGTGAGGGCGTCGCCCGTGCGCTCCAGGCGCTGCGTGATGATCCCCAGCGCGCCGAAGGCACCACTGCGGAGCGCCCGCGCGGCCCTGTTCGGGACGTAGCCCAGCTTGCTCATCGCCTCCTGGACGCGCATCCTCGTGGCCGGCCGGACGTTCTGAGCCCCGGTGGACACGCGGGAGACTGTCTGGGCCGAGACGCCGGCGAGGCGTGCGACATCGCCGATCGAGGGGGACTTGGGACGCTGGGCGCCGCGCTGCGCGTGATCCATGACGGTGATGCTAGCAACTCCGCGGTGACAATCCCATGTGAACGTGACCATTCTCGTCCAGGTTGACCCTGCCTGTGCGCATCGTTATCAATTTGAGACTCAATGGAACCCCCATGGCACTGGCGCATGCCCGAATCCGGTGTTACGTTGTGGGAACGTAAACAAGTCGTGCTCCTCGCGGTTGAGGGCTGCGGCGCAGGGGCTGGCGAGGCTGCCGGACCTGAAGTGGAAGCGGCCGACCGGGGCCGGGTTCTCGTGCCGTGAAGTGTGTTTACGGGGTGCGAACGCTCCCGCTAAGGACCAACGAAAGGACCGTCCAAACATGAAGAACACCAGGAAGCTGACAGCGCTGGTCAGCGCTGGCATCTTGGCCCTCTCCCTGACCGCCTGCGGTGGCGGCAACTCCTCCGATGGCGCAAGCTCGGAGGGCGGCGGCGACAACACGCTGACCGTGTGGACCTGGGACCCTGCCTTCAACATCTTCGCCATGCAGGAGGCCGAGAAGGTCTACCAGCAGGATCACGCGGACTTCAAGCTCGACATCGTCGAGGTGCCGTGGGATGACCTGCAGACCAAGCTGACCACGATCGCGCAGGCGCAGTCGTGGGACGAGCTGCCCGACATCTTCCTGATGCAGAACAACGCGTTCCAGAAGAACGTGCAGAACTACCCCGACCTCGTCGCGTCGCTGGACGACTCCGGCATCGACTTCAGCGAGTTCCCCGACGGCGTGAAGGCGTACTCCAACGTCGACGGCTCCCAGTACGGCCTGCCGTTCGACGCCGGCACCGCGGTCACCGCGCTGCGCACCGACGTGCTGGAGGAGGCGGGCTACACCGTCGACGACTTCACCGACATCACCTGGTCCGACTTCCTGACCAAGGGCAAGGACGTCCTGGAGAAGACGGGCAAGCCGATGCTGTCCGGCCAGGCCGGCTCGTCCGACACCATCATGATGATGCTCCAGAGCGCCGGCGCCAGCCTGTTCGACGCCGAGGGCAACCCCACCATCACGGACAACGCGACCCTGAAGGCTGCCGTCGAGCAGTACAAGGAGCTCGTCGACGCGGGCGTCATGGTCGAGGTCAACTCGTGGGACGAGTACATCGGCACGCTGACCAACTCGACGGTGGCCTCCACCGTCAACGGCATCTGGATCGTCGGCTCCATCCAGACCGCGGAGGACCAGTCCGGCAAGTGGGGGCTGACCAATGTGCCCGCCCTCGACGGGGTCTCCGGCGCGACCAACTACTCCGCCAACGGCGGCTCGTCGTGGGCCATCAGCTCCACCGGCGACTTCGACCTGGCGTCGGACTTCCTGAAGTCGACCTTCGCCGGCTCGACCGAGCTCTACGACACGATCCTCCCGGAGGCCGGCGCGGTCGCCAACTGGATCCTGGCCGGTGACTCGGACGTCTACGCCGAGCCGCAGGAGTTCTGGGGCGGCCAGGCCATCTACAAGGACGTCGTCGAGTTCGGCACCAAGGTGCCGAGCAACAACACGGGCGTCTACTACTACGAGGCCCGTGACGCGGTGAGCGCCGCTCTCACCAAGATCATCGGCGGCACCGACGTCGACACCGCCCTCGCCGAGGCGCAGTCGACGGTCGAGTTCGCGATGCAGTGATCTGAGACAGATCTGCAGGGGTGCCGGGGGGTGTGGCCGCGGCCGCACCCCCGGCACCCCTGAGTCCCATGATCCGCACGCGAAAGGAGACCGATTCCATGTCCGCAACCGTCGTCGACGAACCCACCGCAACGAAGCGGCCGCGCGGCTCGATGAGCCCCTCGCAACGTCGAAACCTCACCGGCTGGGTCTTCCTGATCCCCGCCGCCGCGCTGATCGCCATCATGAGCTTCTGGCCCATGATCCAGGCGTTCATCCTGTCCCTCCAGACGGGCCGGGGCAGCAACCTCGACTGGGCAGAGCCGCTCTGGTACAACTACCAGCGCCTGTTCCAGGACGAGATCTTCAAGCTCACCCTGTCGAACACGTTCATCTACCTGATCATCCAGGTGCCGATCATGCTGATCCTGGCACTGGTGCTCGCGAACCTGCTCAACAACCCCAACCTCCGGTGGAAGGCCTTCTGGCGCACCGCCATCTTCCTGCCCTGTGCCGTCTCGCTCGTGTCGTACTCGCTGGTGTTCCGCACCATGTTCGCCACGGACGGCTTCGTCAACGACGCCCTGATGTGGCTGCACCTCATCGACTCGCCGATCAACTGGCTCGGCCAGGCGGGCACCGCGCGCTTCGTCATCATCCTCGGCCTCATCTGGCGCTGGACCGGCTACAACATGGTGTTCTACCTCGCCGCGCTGCAGAACATCGACGCCTCCAGCGTCGAGGCGGCCAAGGTCGACGGCGCCAACTCGTGGCAGACCTTCTGGTTCGTCACGGTGCCGCAGCTCAAGCCGATGATCCTGCTGACGGCGATCATGTCGACCAACGGCACGCTGCAGCTGTTCGATGAGTCGTTCAACCTGACCCGTGGCGGGCCCGCGTACCAGTCGATGACGATGTCGCACTACCTGTACGAGATCTCGTTCCAGCGCAACCCCAACGTCGGGTACGGCTCCGCGCTGTCCTACGTGATCCTGATCCTCGTGGCCGTGCTGGCCCTCATCCAGATGAAGGTGGGTGACAAGCGTGACTAGGACAACCTGGCGCAAGGTCCCTGGCTATGCGTTCCTGACGATCTTCTCGATCTTCTCCCTGTTCCCGCTGTACTTCATGGTGGTGGGCGCGACCAACACCAGCACCGACGTGCTGGCCTCCCGGCTGCTGCCGGGGGCGAACCTGATCCAGAACTTCCAGGATCTCGTCGCAGCCGCGGACGTCGCGTCGGCCATGTGGTACTCGGCGCTGTACGCCGTCGCCACGACGGTGCTGGCGCTGCTGGTCTGCTCGATCGCCGGCTACGGCTTCGAGATCTACCACTCCAAGGGCAAGGACCTGCTGATGGCTGTCCTGCTGCTGGCCATGATGATCCCGTTCGCCGCGACGATGATCCCGCTGTTCCGCATGTTCGCGAACTTCGGGATGGTCAACAGCGCGTTCGCCGTCATCCTGCCCGCCATCTCGACGCCGTTCCTGATCCTGCTGTTTCGGCAGTCGTCCAGGAGCTTCCCGCACGAGATCATCGAGGCCGCCCGCCTCGACGGGCTGCGCGAGCTGGAGATCTTCTTCCGCATCTACATCCCGACCATGAAGTCCACGTTCGCCGCGGCGGCCGTGATCACGTTCATGACGGCGTGGAACAACTTCCTCTGGCCGCGCGTCATCCTGCTGGACAACAAGGTCCAGACGATGCCGATGCTGATCTCCAACCTCAGCGCCGGCTACGTGACCAACTACGGCGTGCTGATGCTCGCCGTGCTGCTGGCCTCGCTTCCCGCGATGGTCGTCTTCCTCGCGCTGCAGCGCAGCTTCGCCCAAGGCATCACAGGAGCCATCAAGTGACCTTCGACCTGACCAGGATCTCCGACCCAGGCCTGTTCCGTGAGAACCGGCTCGACGCCCACTCCTCGCACCGCTGGTTCAGCGATGCGCAGGAGGCGGCGTCGGGTCGCTCGTCGTTCGAGCAGAACCTGAACGGGCTGTGGAAGTTCCACTACGCCCGCAACCCGCACCTGACGATCCCCGGCTTCGAGTCGCCGGACGTCGACGTGACGGGCTGGGACGACATCGTCGTCCCCGGACACATCCAGCTGCAGGGCTACGACCGCCCGCAGTACGCCAACACGCAGTACCCGTGGGACGGCCGCGAGGACGTCGCGATCGGCGACGCTCCGCAGCTGTTCAACCCCGTCGGCAGCTACGTGACGTTCTTCACGCCCGAGACGCCGCTGGCCGCCGGTGAGCGGCTGAGCGTCTCGTTCAAGGGCGCGGAGAGCGCCATCGCGGTGTGGCTCAACGGCACCTGGATCGGGTTCGCCTGCGACACGTTCACGCCCAGCGAGTTCGACCTGACCGACGCGCTGGTCGACGGTGAGAACCGCCTGGCCGCGCAGGTCTTCAAGTGGAGCGCCGCCTCGTGGCTCGAGGACCAGGACTTCTACCGGTTCTCCGGCCTGTTCCGCGACGTCGTCCTCTACCGTCGACCCCGCGCGCACGTCGAGGACGTCGACATCCGCGTCGACCTGTCCGACGATCTCGCCACCGCGACCGTCCGCGTCGTCACCGAACTCGTGGGCGACGGGGCCGTGACCGCGAGCCTCGAGGGCGTCGGGCAGCTGACGGCCGACGGCGACGGCGCCTTCTCCATCACCGTGACCGACCCGCGCCTGTGGAGCGCGGAGGACCCGCACCTCTACGGACTCACGCTCGAGGTGCGCGACGCGGGCGGGGCCCTGACGGAGGTGATTCCCGAGCGCGTCGGCATCCGCCGCTTCGGCATCGAGGACGGACTGCTGAAGATCAACGGGCAGCGCGTCGTCCTGAAGGGCGTCAACCGGCACGAGTTCGGCCTCAACGGCCGCGTGATGACCAGGGAGCGCACCGAGGCCGACCTGCAGCTGATGAAGGCCAACAACATCAACGCGGTCCGCACCAGCCACTACCCGAACAACACGTTCCTGTACGACCTGTGCGACGAGTACGGCCTCTACGTCATCGACGAGATGAACCTCGAGACGCACGGCCTGTGGGACCGGATCCGGTACTTCGACACGCCCGTGTCCGAGTCCGTGCCCGGCGACGACCCCCTGTGGCTGCCGGCGCTGCTCGACAGGGCCGACTCGATGTACCGGCGCGACCGCAACCACCCGAGCATCGTGATCTGGTCGCTCGGCAACGAGTCCTTCGGCGGCACGGACCTGCTGCAGGTCGGCGACCACTTCCGTGAGATCGACACCCGCCCGGTGCACTACGAGGGCGTCGCCTGGGATCCGCGCTACCCGGAGACCACCGACATCACGAGCACGATGTACACGTCGGCCGCGGCGGTCGAGGAGCACCTGAGCGTCCACCGCGACAAGCCGTACATCCTGTGCGAGTACGCCCACGCGATGGGCAACTCGTTCGGGGCCGTCGACCGCTACCTCGACCTCGCCTACCGCGAGCCGCTGTTCCAGGGCTTCTTCGTGTGGGACTTCGCCGACCAGGCGATCGCCCTGACCGACCGGCACGGGAACCCGTACTTCGGTTACGGCGGCGATTGCGGCGAGGCTCCGCACGACAGCGACTTCAGCGGCAACGGCCTGCTGTTCGCCGACCACACGCCCAAGCCGTTCCTGCGTGAGCTCGCCTACCTGTACCAGCCGGTGCTGGCCAGCGTCGGGGCCGACGAGGTCACGGTCACGAACCGGGAGCTGTTCACGTCCACGTCGCGCTACGAGTGCGTCGTGACGCTGGCGGAGCAGGGCCGCGTGATGGAGACGGGCGTCATCGACACCGATGTCGCGCCCGGCGGGTCCGCGGGTTACCCGCTGCCGATCGCGATCCCGCAGGTGCCGGGGGAGTACACCCTCGAGGTGTCGTTCCGGCTGCGTTCGGCCACGCGCTACGCGCCGGCCGGCCACGAGGTCGCCTTCGAGCAGACGGTGATCGAGGTGCCGGGCGCCGTCGCCCCGGCCGCGCCCGCGCGGCCGGAGATCGTCCGTGGCATCCACAACGTCGGCGTCCGGGGCCGACACTTCGAGGTCCTGTTCTCGAAGCTGCACGGCGGCATCCAGTCCTACCGGTACGGTTCGACGCCCGACGGCGGTCACGAGCTGCTCCGCGAGGTCCCCATGCCGAACTTCTGGCATGCGCCCACGTCCAACGAGCTCGGCTGGAAGGCGCCCTTCACCGACGGCGACTGGCTGCTCGCCAGCCGCTACGCCCGCCCGCGCGGCGAGAGCGCGATGGCAGGCGTCATCGAGCGCGACGACAGCATCGAGGTGGTCTACGCCTACTCGCTGCCCACCAGGCCCGTCAGCTCCTGCGACGTGTCCTACCGCGTCTTCGGCGACGGCACGGTCACCACGACCGTGACCCTGCGCCCCGGGGCGGGGCTGCCGGAGCTGCCCGAGTTCGGGATGCTCTTCTGCGTCGACGCCGACCTCGGACAGCTCCGTTGGTACGGCGACGGTCCGGAGGAGTCCTCGATCGACCGCCGCGGCGGCGTCCGGCTGGGCGTATGGGAGGCCGAGGTGAAGAATCAGCTCACGCGCTACCTGCGGCCGCAGGAGGCCGGTGGCCACACCGGTGTCCGGTGGGCGGAGGTGACCGACGCCCGTGGCGCCGGCCTGAGGTTCGAGTGCCAGGGCGGCATGGAGTTCTCCGCGCTGCCGTGGAGCCCGTTCGAGATCGAGAACGCTGCCCACCACACGGAGCTGCCGCCGATCAGCCGCACGTGGATCCGTCCCGTCGCGGTGCGCCGCGGCGTCGCCGGTGACGACTCGTGGGGAGCCCGCGAGCACCCCGAGTTCCGCATCGACGCCGACCGCGAGCGCGTGTTCACCTTCTCGTTCCGCGGCATCCGCTGACCCGACCGACGAGCCCGCCCTCCTCTCACCCTCGGGTGAGGGGAGGGCTTCGCATTGTGGTGCCTTCTCGGGTCGTTGAGCCTGTCGAAACGCCCTGAGCGCAGCGAAGGGTCCTAACTCGGTTCCGGTGCACAACGATGCGTATGTCGGTGCTGCTGTGTCTATGTTGCAGCGGTCCCCGTATAGGCATTGTTGTGCGGGAAAGGGCAGGCGGGTCAGGGTCAGGTGACCGGTTCGAGCCCGTCGCAGACGCCCTGAGCGCAGCGAAGGGAGAAGCCTGGGGAGATTGATTCCCTTCGCTTCGCTCAGGGCCCTTCGACGAGCTCAGGGAACCGCTGGGGTCGCCGAGCACTTCGACGGCCTCAGTTCGGGCCTTTCGAGGTGCCTGGTACGGGTCGCCGAGCCTGTCGAGGTGCCTGGTTCGGGTCGCCGAGCCTGTCGAGGTGCCTGGTTCGGGTCGCCGAGCCTGTCGAGGTGCCTGGTTCGGGTCGCCGAGCCTGTCGAGGTGCCTGGTTCGGGTCGCCGAGCCTGTCGAGGTGTCCGATCCGGCTCGCCGAGCCTGTCGAGGTGCCCGGTACGGTTCGCCGAGCCTGTCGAGGTGCCCTGAGCGAAGCGAAGGGAGTCCGTCGCACGGAGCGGCGGGAGCCCCAGGGAGTGTTGTCAGCCGCAACGGGCGAGGGTGGTGGCGTCGTCGGCGATGGTGTCGCACCAGTCCTGGATGGTCTTGTCGATGGGGCTGAGGTGTGGGCCGAGGTCGGGGGTGCATTCCAGCCAGGTGCCGCCGCTGGTGACCTCATACACGTAGCCCAGGGGGCTGGTCCAGCGGAAGTGGCCTGGTGCGATCTGGTTCAGTACCCAGGCGCCTTTGGTCTTGCCGCGGTGGACGCGGCGGCAGAGCTGGGCGAGGTTGTCCAGTCGGGTCTGGCCGGGTCGGCCGGGCTGGTAGGTGGTGTTGTGGTCGATGTCGAGCCGGCGGGTGCGGGTGGAGAAGGGGAACGCCTCGGTGGGTCGCAGCAGCCGGAGGGCTTTGCGCATCCGCCGAGTCGGCCGGTACCCGTCGGCGGCGGGGGTGGTGTTCAGGTCGATGACGGGCTGGACCTTGAGGCTGATTTCGCCGTTGCGGTACCCGTCGCCGAGGAGTTCTCCGAGCAGGGTGGTGGTGAGCGTGTCGGCGCGTTCGACCGACGCGATGGGGTCGAGGGTTCCGTCCGCGTCGGCGGTGATGTGCACGACGATCTCCACCCTCGGCAACGGCGCGGGCGGGGGCGGCGGTGGGGTGGCGGGTCGCCGGCCACGCAGACCGGGCTCTGTCCCGGCCCCGTCCAGGAGGGCAGTGTGGGGTGGTGGGTCTTCGCCTCGCTCCGCTCGGCGCCCTTCGACGAGCTCAGGGAACCGGAAAGGCGGCTCAGGGAACCGGGTCGGCTCAGGTGACCGGTCGGGTCGCCGAGCACTTCGACGGGGCTCAGCACATGCCTGTCGAGGTGCCTTGAGCGAAGCGAAAGGTCCCACCCCACCCGAGCGATCCAGCCGCGGATCGTCGGGTGGCTGCCAGTCGGGAGGCTCATCATCAGGGAACGGAGGCTCATCGTCCTCGTCCGGCCGCTCCGGCGGCACCGGCTCGAAGACCGAGCTGGTGCAGTCGCTGTCCAAGAGGGCCAGGCCGTCGCCCGGGCCGGTGCAGTCGATGCCGCGGTGGTCGAGGCAGCCGTCCATGCTGTCGCAGTCGATGCCGAGGGCGGGCTGGTCGGCTTCGAGGATGGTGAGAAGGAGGTCGGGGTTCATGGCCAGGGACAGGGCCTTCGCACGCCGCGCGGAGTGGCCCAGACCGGGATACCTGGCCTTCAACCGCTCCGAGATCTGGTGCAGGCGTTCGTCGACGATCCTGCCGTCCAACACGTCAAGCCGGCCACCGATGCTGGTGACACCCGGCTCCTCGTCACGCAGCCACACCCCGCGCCGCGCGCGGGCCTCCGCCTCCCGTGCCCTGGCCGCGGCCGCGTCGGCGCGGATGATCAGCTTCTTCAGTTCTCCCAGCGCGGCGCTGGGCACCAGCCCGTACTGCCTCGGCAGCCAACGGGCCGTGACGGTCTCGGGCTGCATCGGGTCCAGGTCCCGGCACAACCAGGCCGCCTTCGCTGCGAGCCAGGATTCGACCTCCCCGTTGATCACGGCCTCGAACAGCATCGGGTGGCGGTACTTCAGGTTCAGGGCGGAGGCGATCCTCTCGATCGCGGAGGTCTGGGAACACCGCAGCAGCGCGGCGACCTCCATGGCGAGGAACTCCGACACGCTCGGGGTGCCTCCCCCGCCGGGGTGGATCAGTTTCTCCGGGAGTCTGGTGTCGCGGTCGCGGTGGATCTCGGTGCCGTAGTCGAGGAGGTCCGCCTCATCCAGGCGGTAGGCCAGGGCACGGTCGCAGATCGCCTCGAGTTCCTCGGCCTCGCCGCGGCGACGCAGCACGACACCGGCGCGGAGGCGGTTGGTCGCCTGCCGGGAATCGTCGCGTCGCCGGGTTTCCATGACACCTACGCTACGACCCGCCACCGACACTTTTCGCACGCCCGTCTGAATTATCCACAGGGCGCTTCATCCTGAACGGCGCGACAGGGTCGTCGGCCGTGGCCTTCCCGTGTCCAGCACGAGTCCCGTGCACAGCGATGCGAATATCGGTGCTGCGGTTCCCATGTTGCAGCGGCCCCGGGATAGGCATCTTTGTGCCGGAAAGGGGGAGCCGGGGTGGGACTCGGGGGATCGGATCTCCCCTTCGCTTCGCTCAGGGCCCTTCGACAAGCTCAGGGAACCGGGGCAAGCTCAGGCCCGTCGACAAGCTCAGGGAACCGGGGTGGGCTCAGGGCCCTTCGACAGGCTTGTGCTGAGCTTGTCGAAGTGCTCAGGGAACCGGGGCACGCTCAGGGAACCGGGGCGGGCTCAGGGAGCCGGGACCGCCGTCAGACGACGTACAGGGTCACGGTCGAGCCGACCGCGACCGAGGTGCCGGCCGCGGGGTCGGTGCCGGAGGCAAGATCCAGCGGGATCGGGAAATCCGAGTCCTGCACGACGGTGACCTTGAGGTCGAGGTCCTCCAGCGCCTTCTTCGCGTCCGCGGTGCTCTTCATCCGCACCTCGGGGATCTCTACCATCTCCGGGCCGAGGGAACCCACCAGGGAGACGGAGTCGCCGCGCTTGCCGGTGCCGGACTTCGGGTCCTGCCGGATGACGCGCCCCTTCTCGACGTCGGCGGAGTGCTCCTCGGTCACCTTCACGGCGAAGCCGAGCCCGGTCAGCTGCTTCTTCGCGTCCTCGGTCTTCGCGCCGACCAGGTCGGGGAATCGGATCGGCTCGGGGCCCTTCGACACGGTGAGGTCGATCGCGGTGCCCTTCTTCAGCTGGGCGCCCGCCTCCTCGGACGCCTTCAGGACCTGTCCCACCGGCTCATCCTCGTCGTAGGCCTCCTTCACCTCGCCCACCGCCATCCGGCCGTCCGTGAGGGCGGTCTTCGCCTCGTCGAGCGTCTTCCCGACGACGTCCGGCATGGGGTAGCGCTCCTTGCCCAGCGAGATGGTCACGGTGACGGTGGAGCCGCGCAGGACGCGCTCGCCGGTGTCGGGATCCGTGCCGATCACCTGGCCCTTGTCGACCGTCTCCGAGTACGCGGAGGTCGTCGCGATCTTCAGCGCGTTCGCCTCGGCGGCCTCGCGAGCGGTGTTCTCGTTCATGGCCGACATGGGAGGCACGGTCGTGAAGCGGCCCGACGTGACCCACCAGGAACCGAATCCCAGGCCGGCCGTGAGCAGCACGACCAGGGCGACCAGCAGCACGGTCCGGCGACGCCGGTGCACCGGGTCATGCGAGATCTGCAGCTGCGGGAAGACGGGGGTGCGGTGGCTGCGGGGGTGGCGCGTGGTCGGACTCGAGGGCGAGACGGGATGCACGGCCGGCGGGGGAACAGGCGTCTCGGAGGCCGACGTCGACGCGGGGGAGGTCGAGGAGGCCCGCCACTCGCCGCCTCGTCGCACGACGACCGTCTCCGGGGTGCGGCCGGACACGGCGGGCCGGGGCCGGTCTGCGGTGCGCGGATACACAGGGGCGGTGTCGTCGTCGACGGGGCTGTCCGGCAGCAGCGCGGCCGCCAGGCCGGGATTGTCCCGGCCGCCG
Organism: Tessaracoccus palaemonis; assembly: GCF_019316905.1. NCBI lineage: Bacteria > Bacillati > Actinomycetota > Actinomycetes > Propionibacteriales > Propionibacteriaceae > Tessaracoccus > Tessaracoccus palaemonis. Next base: position 2,125,580 of record NZ_CP079216.1, on the reverse strand, counting down.
CCACGGGCCAGCTCCAGGCGGGCCCGGCGCACGGCGTTCAGCAGCTCGCGTCCGTCGCTGATGCGCGCCCTCGGGTCGCGGGCCACGCAGCCGAGCACCAGGGCGTCGACGTAGTCGGGGATCGGCCAGTCGGCCGCCAGACCGAGCTCGGCGAGTCGCTCCGAAGGCTTCTCGATGTCGACGTTCACATGCCGGTAGGCGATCTGGTAGTTGTTCTCGCCCGTGTGCGGCTTCTTGCCCGTCAGCATCTCGAACAACACCACCCCTGCCGAGTACACGTCGCTGCGGCCGTCGGGCCGCGAATGCGTGACCAGCTCGGGCGGGAGGTAGGAGGCCGTGCCGACCAGCACGCCCGTGGCCGTCATCTGCGGGGAGCCGACCTGCCTCGCGAGCCCGAAGTCGGCGACCTTGATCTGCCCCCGGTCCGTGATCATCACGTTCTCGGGCTTGATGTCGCGGTGCACGACCCCGGCCTCGTGCGCTGCGGCCAGCGCGGCCGCCACCTGCTCGAAGATGTCGAGGGCACGCTCGGGGGGCAGCGGCGCCTCCCGGCTGATCACCCGTCGCAGGGTCTCGCCCTCGATGAACTCCATGACGATGTAGGGCTGGGCCTGCGAGCTGCCCTGGTCGAAGATCGACACGACGTTGGGGTGGCTGAGCACCGCGGCGGAGCGGGCCTCGCGGTCGAACTTCGCGGCGAACTCGTCGTCCTCGCCCAGGTCGCTGCGCATGACCTTCACCGCAACGACGCGACTGAGTCTCAGGTCGCGCGCGCGATAGACCGTGGCCATGCCACCGCGCGCGACCTTCGCCACGATCTCGTAGCGGTCGTCGAGCACCTGGCCGACCAACGGGTCGTAAGTGCTGTTCATGCCACTCCATGCACGGTCAGGGGAAGAAGGCCGTGTGCCCGTCTGGGGTCAGATTGTAGGCCGGGAAACCCGCTCGGTCACAGTCGAGACGCGGCGAGTTGCCCACCAGGTGGCCTCGACGACCGCCATGCCGCATGCCCCGGCGATAATTCCGACGTTGATGACCGCAGGATCGGAGATGTCGAGGCTCAGGATCCGACGCGACCAGGGGAGCGTGAACATCAGGAAGTAGAAGCCGTAGGAGACGGCGACCAGCGCGATGCGCCACCACACGTAGGGCCTCGCGACGACGGACAGCACCCACGTCGAGGTCATGATGAGCGCGATCAGCGTGGCGGTGGCGGACTGGAGCTGCAGCGTGTCGTGCGCGTCGTCGATGCCGCGCGTCATCAGGTACGTCGTGAGCGCCGCGGCGGCGACGGCGAGGCCGCCGGGGACCGCGACGGCCAGGGTCCGTTTCACGAACCCGGGGCGGGCGCGGTCCCGGTTGGGGGCGAGGCTCATCAGGAACGCGGGGATGCCGATCGTGAACCACCCGACCACGGTCACCTGCAACGGCACGAACGGGTTGGGCAGCTGCAGCACCCCGACCACCAGCGCGAGCGCGACCGAGTAGATGGTCTTGGTGAGGAACAGCTTGGCGACGCGCTCGATGTTGCCGATCACCCGGCGCCCCTCGGCGACGACATACGGCAGCGTCGCGAACCGGTCGTCGAGCAGCACGATCTGCGCGACGCCGCGGGTGGCGGCGGAGCCGGAGCCCATCGCGACGCCCAGGTCGGCGTCCTTGAGCGCCAGCACGTCGTTGACGCCGTCGCCGGTCATGGCGACGTTGTGGTCGCGCGCCTGCAGCGACGCCACCATCTGCCGCTTCTGCTCCGGGGTCACGCGGCCGAAGACGCGCGCGGCGGCCACGGTGTCGCCGAACTCCTCGGTGTCGGGGCCCGGCAGTGTGCGGGCATCGACGACGTCGCCCTCGACTCCCAGCGAGCGTGTCACGGCGCCGACGGACGCGGCGTTGTCGCCGGAGATGACCTTGACCTCGACGTTCTGCTCGCGGAAGAAGGCCAGGGTCTCGGCGGCGTCGGGGCGGTGCAGCTGGTCGAGGACGACCAGCGCGACGGGTGTCACCAGGCCGGGCGCGTCGGCCCCGTCGACGCGCCGGTCGACGCTGCCGAGGAGCAGCACGCGCAGCCCCGCCGCGCCGATCTCCTCGGCGCGGGCGGCGACGTCGCCGCCCGTCAGGACGTCGGGGGCGCCGAGCACCCAGTCTCCGTGGCCGACGAACGAGACGCCGGCCCACTTCTTCGCCGATGTGAACGACGCCCGCGCCGCGACGGGCCATGGCTCGAAGTCGTCGTCGGCGGGCAGCCCGGATGCGATGGCCTGCATGGAGGCGTTCGGCGCCGGGTCGGCGCCGACGAGCTGGGAAAGGACCTCGGCGGGACGGTCCAGGTCGCCGTCGAGCCCGACGACCTCGTGCAGCGTCATCTGGTTGCTGGTCAGGGTGCCCGTCTTGTCGGCGCAGACGACGCTGACCCGTGCCAGGCCCTCGATGGCCGGGAGTTCCTGCACCAGGCAGTTGCGGCGGCCCAGCCGGATGACGCCCAGCGCGAAGGCCATGGAAGTGAGCAGCACCAGCCCCTCGGGGACCATCGGCACCAGCGCGGCCGTGGCGCGCAGCACGGCCTCGCGCCAGTCGACGTCGGGCTGGCTGAACTGCGCCCACACGATCAGCGCGCCGACGGGCAGCAGCAGCCACCCGACGATCCGCAGTATCTGGTTGATGCCCTGGCGCAGCTCGGAGTTGACCAGCGTGAACCGGGAGGCCTGCGCGGTCAGCTGCGCGGCGTAGGCGTCCGCGCCGACCTTGACCGCGCGGTACACCCCGGAGCCCGCGACGACGTAGCCGCCGGAGAAGACGGCGTCGCCCACGTTCTTCTCCACGGGGTCGGACTCGCCGGTCAGCATCGACTCGTCGACCTCGAGATAGTCCTCGGCGACGATCTCGCCGTCGACGACGACCTGGTCGCCGGGGCCCACCGCGATGAGGTCGTCGAGCACCACCTCGTCGCGCACGACCGACTCACGGACGCCGTCGCGGATGACGACGGGGTGCGCCTCGCCGACGACCGCCAGGTTGTCCAGTGTCCGCTTGGCGCGGAGCTCCTGCACGATGCCGATCACCGAGTTCGCGACGATGAGGAGGCCGAACGCCCCCTGCATCCAGTACCCGGTGACCATCACGAGCGCGAAGAGGACGGCCAGGATGGCGTTGACGCGCGTGAACACGTTGTCGCGGACGATCTGCGCCGTCGTGCGGCCCGATCTCGACGGCAGGGAGTTGACCTGGCCGGCTGAGACGCGCCGGGCGACCTCGGCGGCCGTGAGACCGGTGAGCCGGTCAGGCGACACGGCGGACGCTCCGGTCGGCGAGCACCGCCAGCGCTGAGCGGCCGTCCTCGTGCAGGTCCGCGCCGTCCAGTCTCTCCAGCGCCCGGGCCGTGTCGCGGGCGATGAGGTCCTCGACGTGCGCGAGCGCCCCGCTGGCCTCGATGATGTCCGCGGCCCGCGCGACGTCCGCATCGCCGAGGCCGGGGGCGCCGAGGATGGACTCCAGCTCGGCGGCGGCGGGCGAGGTCTCCAGCGCTTTGAGCACCAGCACGGTGCGCTTGCCCTCGTGGATGTCGCCGCCGTACGGCTTGCCGGTCACGGCCGCGTCGCCGAAGACGCCCATCACGTCGTCGCGCAGCTGGAAGGCTCGGCCGATCAGCGACCCGAACTCGCCGAGCGCCGCCTGCTGCGCCGCGTCCGCGCCGCCCAGCGCGGCGCCGATCTGCGTGGGGCGCCGGATGGAGTAGCGGGCCGACTTGTACTCGAGCACCCGCGACGCGACGTCGAGCTCCGCCGCGGCGGTCGCGGCCCCGGTGGTGCCGTACTGGGCGCTGACGTCGAGGAACTGGCCCGCGGTGACCTCGGCGCGCATCACGGTCAGCAGCGGGCGGGCGGCGTCGAGCAGCGCGGCTCCCGACTCGTCGGCCAGCTGGATGCTCCACATGAGCAGGAGGTCGCCGAGCAGGATGGCGCTGGAGCGGCCGAACTCGGCAGCGTCCCCGCGGCCGCCGCGTGCGCCGTGCAGCGCCTCGAACCGACGGTGCGCGGCCGGCTCCCCGCGCCGGGTGTCGGCGTCGTCGATCAGGTCGTCGTGCACCAGGGCGCTGACGTGCAGCAGATCGAGCGACGACGCCACCTTCAGCAGCGGGTCGTCGTCGGCGGGGACGCCGGCGACGGCGACGTGGCCCCAGTAGCAGTACGCGGGCCGCAGTCTCTTGCCACCCGCCAGCGCGTCGTGCGCCACCGGCAGCAGATCCGCCGAGCCGATCGCCTCCAGCAGCGGAGCCTGGGCGTCGAGGAAGCGCGTGAGCGTCCCGCCGACGGCGGACAGGAAGTCCGGGCTGAGGGGGGAGGTGGGCTCACAGCTTCGTCTCACGTGGACAGTTTAGTCCGGCCCTTCCGGCCACGGCTGCCTATTGTGGGGCGCATGTCCCACCCGCCTACGCGCCCCGGAACCGTGGCTGAGCTGCTCAGCTCCGCGACCGGGCCGACCTTCTCGTTCGAGTTCTTCCCGCCCCGTTCCGAGGAGGAGGAGCCGGTGCTCTGGCGGGCCGTCGAGGCCCTCGCGCCGCTCGAGCCGTCGTTCGTGTCGGTCACCTACGGGGCGAACGGGTCGCGCCGGGACCGGACCATCCACGCCACCCGGCGCATCGCGTCCGCCCCGGGCGGGCCGCTGACCGTCGGGCACCTGACGTGCGTCGACCAGTCGAAGGCCGACATCGCCGACGCGCTGGCCGCCTACCGCGAGGTCGGTGTGCGCAACATCCTGGCGATCCGCGGCGACATGCCGGGCGGCGGGGAGTGGACGCGGCACCCCGACGGGCTGGCCAACGCCACCGAGCTCGTGCGCTTCATCCGCGAGCAGGGGGACTTCTGCGTGGGTGTCGCGGCATTCCCGAACCCACACGAGACGAGCAACGACGCGGACCTCGACGCCCGGATTCTGGCGGAAAAGGTCGACTCCGGTGCCGAGTTCGCCATCACGCAGCTGTTCTTCGACGCCGGCCGCTACTCCGAGCTCGTCGCCCGGATGCGTGGCCTCGGCTGCGGGGTGCCGATCATCCCCGGCGTCATGCCGCTGACCGTGATCACGCAGATCGAGCGCTTCGCGGACCTGTCGGGTCGGCCGCTGCCCGAGGACTTCGTCGCGCGGCTCCGCGCGGCCCCCTCCAAGGAGGAGGTCCGCCGCGTCGGGCTCGCCGCCGCCGTCGACTTCTGCCGCGACCTGCTGGACGCCGGCGCGCCCGGGCTGCAGTTCTTCACGCAGAACCGGTCGAAGGCCACCCGCGAGGTGCTGGCGGAGCTGAAGGCAGCCGTGCCCGCGGTCGCCGAGGCGGGCCGGTAGCAGCCTCAGGCCAGCAGCCTGCGCCAGTCCTGCGTGTCGACGTCGAGGGTCACGAGCCGCTGCGTCGCGCGGGTGAGAGCCACGTACAGCACCCGCACCCCGCCGGGCGTCTCGGCGACGATCCCGTCGGGGGACAGGACCAGCACGCCGTCGTACTCCAGGCCCTTGGCCTGCAGCGCGGTCACGACGATGATGCGGGCCTCGAACTCGCGCAGTCGCGGGTCGGACATCACGAACAGCTGTATCTCGTTGAGGCGCGACGGCGGGCAGATGACGCCGATGGTGCCCTGGACCCTTGCCGCGAGCTCCAGCAGCTGCGCGCGTAGCCCGTCGTGGAGGCCCGCGGAGTCCGTGGCCGCGAGCAGCGGCTCGACGCCCGTGGAGCGGACCGCCCGCGGCAGCTCCGCCTCGGGGAAGACCTTGGTGACGACGCGGGCGGCGAAGTCGAAGACTTCGCTGGGGGAGCGGTAGTTGGTGCTGAGGGTGAACGTGCGGCGCGGGGCGTGGCCGATGAGTTCCTCGAGCGCCCGGGTGGTCTCCGCCTGGTCGGGGTAGGAACTCTGCGCCGGGTCGCCGACGATGGTCCACGACGCGTGCGGCCCGCGGCGGCGCAGCATCCGCCACTGCATCGGCGTGACGTCCTGGCCCTCGTCCACCAGCACGTGCGCGTAGGTGGACTGCGGGTCGTCGTCAGGGTCGACGACCTTCTCGGTGCGTAGCCGGTCGGCCATGGTGACGACCTCGGCCACGTTGCCGGTGAGGAAGAGGTCGGGCTCGGGATCGTCGGGGACCTGCCCGAGGACGGCGATCAGCTCGTCGAGCAGCGCGATGTCGGCGATCGACCAGCCGCGTGACTGGTCCGCGTCGTCGTCGCCCAGCCAGGCGTACGAGTCGACGAGCGCCGCCCGCTGCAGGGGGCTGAGCTCGGGGGCGACCTTCGCCGCGACGTCGGCGTCGGCCAGCCGCGCAAGCACCTGCGTCGCGGTCAGCGTCGGCCACCACGCGGGCAGGAACGAGCGCAGGCTCGGGTGGTCGCGCACCTGCTCCTCCAGCTCATCCCTCTCGATCGAGATCTCGGAGGGCAGCTTGCGCATCAGCGCGGTGACCACCTGGTCGGTCGCCATGGTGCGACCACGGTTCAGCTTGGTCGCGGACAGCACCTGGTCGCGGATCCGGTCCAGCTCGCCCTTGTCGAGGCCGAGGACCTCGCCCTTGACGGTGACGCGGACGCGGTGCAGCGCGGGGTCGTCGCGCAGGGGGAGCCGCACGAGGCGGCGCAGGATCCTCAGCATCGCGAGGCTGCCCTTGACGGTGGCCGCCTCCGCCTCGTCGTAGCGCTCGCTGGTGATGCCGAGCACGTCGCTGCCGACGCCACCGATGGCCTTCAGTACCACCGACTCCTCGCCGAGGCTGGGCAGGACCCGCTCGATGTAGTTGATGAAGACGTCCGAGGGGCCGACGACGAGCACGCCGCCCTTCTCCAGCCGCGCGCGGTTCGTGTAGAGCAGGAACGCGGCGCGGTGCAGCGCAACGACCGTCTTGCCGGTGCCGGGGCCGCCGGAGATGATCGTGACGCCGCGGTAGGGGGCGCGGATCGCCTCGTCCTGCTCGGCCTGGATCGTCGAGACGATGTCGCGCATCGTGCGACCGCGGGCGCGGCTCAGCGCCGCCATCAGCGCGCCCTCGCCGAAGATGGGCAGGTCGGTCTCGGCCGACGAGTCGAGCAGGTCGTCCTCCAGCCCGATGACCTTGTCGTCGCGGCAGCGCAGCACGCGGCGGCGGACGACGTCCATCGGGGTGTTGGACGTGGCGCGGTAGAACGGCTCCGCGGCGGGCGCGCGCCAGTCGATGACCAGCGGCTCGTACTCCTCGTCGCGCACTCCGATGCGGCCGATGTAGCGCTTCTCGAGGTCGGTCAGGTCGATGCGGCCGAACACGAGCCCCTCGTGCTCGGCCTCCAGCGTCGCCATCCGCCTCGCGGCCTGGTAGGCGAAGGCGTCGCGTTCGAACAGCGCGGTGCCGTCCTCCTCGCGGAGGAAGTTCGTGCGGTCCGACATGAAGATCTCGCGGCCCTGCCGGGCGAGCTCCTTGGCGCTGGCACTTGCGGTGGAGAGGTTGGCGTAGACCAGGTCGACGTGGGCCTGTTCCGCTGCGATCTCGCGGGCGAGATCTGCGCGTGAAGTAGACAAGGTGAGGCATCCCCCGGGTTCAGACAAGACAGTCAAGTCTAGCCATCTTCAGGCCGCGCGTGCGCGCGCCGCCGGATCGGGGGCGGGGGTTGACCGGGGCCGGCCTGGGTTCCCGGGGCCGACTAGGGCACAGTGGAGGGGCGACAGACCTCCCCGACACCGAGCGAAGTGATACCCGATGAGTGACAAGCCCGCCGCGATGAGTCCCCTCAAGGCGGTGGTCGTCGCCGTCGCCGCGGTGCTGATCGTCGTCTTCGCGATCGCCGCGCAGCGCCAGGTCGCGGCCACCGGCACCGCCGATGCCGCCCCTGCGGCCACCACGGAGGGGGCCGTCCCCGAGGCGACCGGCACGGCCGACGCCGAGCAGGAGGCGTACCGGCGGTGGCTGCTGACCGAGCTGCCGCGCCGCGAGGAGGGGGACCCGCTGGCCAGGGGCCGCGTCGACGCGACCATCGTGATGACCGAGTGGGCCGACTACCGCTGCCCCTACTGCTCGGTGTTCGCCGAGGAGACCCTCCCCGAGCTGCAGGGCTACGTCGACGACGGGACGCTGCGGATCGAGTTCCGCGACCTGGCGCTGTTCGGCGACGACTCCGTCTACGCCGCCGTCGCAGCCCGCGCCGCCGGCGAGCAGGGCAGCTACTTCGAGTTCCAGAGCGCGCTGTTCTCGGCACTGCCGAACGACGGGCACCCCGACGTCACCGAGGAGCTCGTCACCTCCATCGCCGCGGACCTCGGTCTCGATGCCGACAGGTTCGCCGCGGACCTCGCCGACCCCGCCCTCGAGGAGGCCGTGCTGGCCGACACGCAGGAGGCGCAGGCCATGGGCCTGACGTCCATCCCGTCGTTCGTGGTCGGCGGCAGCTACTTCACCGGGGCCCAGACCCTCGACTTCTTCCGGCAGACCATCGAGGAGCAGGTCAGGCAGCCCTCCTGATGCTGATCGGTTACGCGGGCGCCTTCCTCGGGGGAGCCGCCGCCATCCTCAGCCCCTGCGCCGCCCTGCTGCTGCCCGCCTTCTTCGCCTACGCGTTCGGAGAGGACCGGTCCCGGCTGGTCGGCCGCACCGTCCTGTTCTGGGTCGGCACCCTGCTCACGCTCGTCCCGCTGGGGCTGGGCGCCGGGGCGCTCGGCTCGGCGCTGGCCGCGCACCGCGGCACGCTGACGCTGGTCGGTGGGGTTCTCCTGATCCTCTTCGGCCTGCTGCAGGCCCTCGGCGTGCCCCTCGCGGTCCCGGGTGTCGCCCGCCGCGGAGACCCGCGCGGTCCGCTCGGCGCGGTCCTGCTCGGCGCTGTGCTGACCGTCGCCGCCGTGAGCGGGAACGCGCTGTACGGCGCGGCGCTGCTGGCCTGTTTCGCCGCGGGGATGGTCGTGCCGCTGCTGGCGCTCGCGTGGGCGTGGGACCGCTGGCGGATCGGCGAGCGGCTGCGGCCACGTCCGCTGCGCCTCGGGCCGGTGACCACCAGCTGGGTGCAGCTCGTCTCGGGCGTCGCGCTGTGGCGCTGGCGGGCCTGACCCCTTAGCGCGGGCGGGGCATCCGGAAGGCCACGTTGGTGGGGCGGGAGTCCTCGCCCGTCAGCCTCTCGTGCAGCTCGTGGACCGCCAGCGCGGCGCTGCCGAGCTGCGCCCAGGGCTCCGGCCCGGCCGGCGAGGCGGCCGAGGCGCGGAGCCTGCCGTCGGCCCCGACGACGGGGGTGCGTGCGAGCCACTCCGCGGCCGTCCGCGGGGCGGCGCCGTGACCCGTGCAGTCGAGGTCGACGGGGCCGTCGGCCGCGTCGACGATCCGCACCCCGCGCTCGGCGAGCCGCGCGATGAGCAGGTCCGCCAGGGCTCCGTTGCCCCCGGGGATCAGCCGCCAGCGGCCGAAGGTCCGCGCCACCGAGAGCGGCAGGGCCGAGATGGCGGGGGCATCGGGGCCGGGTCCGCAGGCCAGCACCAGGTCCCGCAGCCCGCTGCCGAGACGACCCGCCACGTCGCCGAGGGACCTGTCGAGCCACAGCGACGAGCGCTGCTCCGCGGTGGTGACGGGGAGCGTCCCCTCGAGCGCGTGCCGTCGGAACGCGACCAGCACGTCGTCGAGGTCGTCGACGAGGTCGCGCCAGCGGGCGGCCTCGTCCTCGCCCAACTGGGCGCTCAGCGCCCGCCACTGCGCGCCGCGCTCGGTGGGCAGCTCCAGGCGGGTGCCGTCCGCGAGCGTGTGGACCTCGGCGGGGGCCTCGACGAGTTCGAGCCCGGCGCCGTTGAGGGCGGTGACGAGGTGCGCGCCGCTCTTCTTGAACAGGTCCCGCCAGGCCGCGGGCAGGAGGATCACGTCGGGCAGCGTGTCGCGCAGGGCGGCCGGAGAGGCCCCGTCGGTCACCAGGGTCACCTCGTGCCCGAGCCGGGCCAGCCGGGCGGACGCGGCCATCCCCGCCAGCGTCGCGCCCCGCACCCTCACCATGGCACCCGAGGATAGCCGTGGCTGCGAAACGCTGCGCGACAAGGGTCTTCGCGGAGAATGACGGAGTTGGTGCGGTCCTGTCGGGGGAGGGATCTATAGTGATCCCTCTACCGAACACCTGTTCGAATCAATGTGGGCAGGGGAGATCAGGAGGCCGCCATGCGCATGTACGAGGACCCCATCTGTGTGCTGTTCGACGGGAGGCCGCGGCAGTTCATCTGGCGCGACCGGCTGCTGCTGGTCAAGAAGGTCGAGTCCCGCTGGAGCCGGGCCACGGCGTGGTGGGAGAGCGAGCGGGTCCGCGCAGCCCGCGGGGAGGAGTCCGCCGGCTCCGGCGGGGAACTGGCGGCGGAGCGGGAGGTCTGGCGGGTCGAGGCGGGCAACGGCTGCCACCGCGGCGTCTACGAGCTCGCCCGCACCGTCGGCGACGAGGACTGGGTGCTGCAGGCGGTGTTCGACTGATGGACTTCGCACACCTGCGGGTGGCGTCGGGGTACTCGTTCCAGTACGGCGCCTCCCACCCTTCGCAGCTGGTCGCCGAGGCGGCCAGGTTGGGGATGGGCACGCTCGGGCTCACGGACCGCGGCGGCCTCTACGGCGCCGTCCGGTTCGCCAAGGCGTGCCTGCGCGAAGGCATCGCGCCGGTGGTCGGCGTCGATCTCGCCGTTCGCCCCGCCGGGTGGCGCCCGCCGCGGCGGACGGCGGCGGCCCGCGGCGGGCAGCTCCGCGACGAGCGGCTGCCCCGCGCCGTGGTGCTCGCCTCGTCACGGGCCGGGTGGGGGACGCTGTGCGAGCTGATCACCGCGGCGCAGCTGACGGGGCAGCGCTCCGAGCCCGTCGTCACCCTGGAGACCGTGGCCGCGCACTGCGCAGGCCGCGACGTCACGGTACTGCTCGGCGCCGACTCCGAGGTGGGCAGGCTGCTGCTCGCCGACGGGATGGACGGCGCGGCCGCCGAACTGCGTCGGTGGCGCGACGAACTGGGCGGCTCGGTCGTGCTCGCCGCCACCAACCACCACACCGGCGGCCGGGGGGGCGCGTCGGCTCATCAGGCGGCCGGGCTGGTCGCGCTGGCCGACCGGGCCGGCGCGGGGGCGGTCCTCACCAACATGGTGCGGATGGCGCGCCGGGACCAGGCACCCACCCTCGACGTGCTCGACGCGTCCCGTCGGCTCGTCCCGCTCGACGTGCGCAACATCGACCGCCGCAACGCCGAGGGCTGGCTCAAGCCCGCCGAGGCCATGCGCGTCGCGGCCGACGAGGCGGCCAGGCTCGCGGGTCGCGGCTCCGGGGAGTCCCTGCTGCGGGCCACGGTGGAGCTCGCGGAGCGCTCGGCGCTCGACCCGGTCGGCGACGTCGGGCTCGGCGAGATCCGGCTGCCGGAGTTCGAGATTCTGGGCACCACCGGCGAACTGGCCCCCGCCGCGCTGCGCGCCCGCTGCGAGGCCGGGCTGAACTCCCGCTACGGCGCCCCCGGCCGCGACGTGCTCGACCGCCTCGACGACGAACTCGCCGTCATCGGGCACCTCGGCTACGAGTCCTACTTCCTGACCGTCGCGGACGTCGTCGGCCTCATCCGCGGGCTGGGCATCCGGTGCGCCGCCCGCGGGTCTGGCGCCGGCAGCCTCGTCAACTACGCGCTGGGCGTCTCCGGCGTCGACCCGCTCGCCTACGGGCTGCTCCTCGAACGGTTCCTCTCGCCACTGCGGCAGGCGCTGCCCGACATCGACCTCGACGTCGAGTCCGCCCGCCGCACCGAGATCTACGACGAGATCCTGCGGCACTTCGGTGGCAGGCGGGTGGCGTGCGTCGCGATGATCGAGACCTACCGGGTGCGGCACGCGGTCCGGGACGTCGGCGCCGCGCTCAGCCTCGCCCCCGTGGAGATCGACGCCATGGCGAAGGCCTTCCCGCACATCCGTGCCCGCGACGCCCGCGCCGCGTTGCGGGACCTGCCGGAGCTGCGCGCCGCGGGCCTGGGGCAGGAACGCCTCGACGTCCTGTTCTCGCTGGTGGAGTCCCTCGACTCGCTGCCACGCCACATCGCCCTGCATCCGTGCGGCATCATCCTCAGCGACTCCTCGCTCGGGCAGCGGACCCCTCTCGAGGCCAGCTATGGCGGCTACCCGATGAGCCAGTTCGACAAGGACGACGTCGAGGACATCGGCCTGCTCAAGCTCGACGTGCTCGGCATCCGGATGCAGTCCGCGATGGCGCACGCGCTGACCGAGATCACGCGCACGGGCCTCGCCCGGCCCGACATCGACGACCTCGCGCCCTTCGATGACCCGGCGGTGTACGACATGATCGCCCACCGCGCCACGCTCGGCTGCTTCCAGATCGAGTCCCCCGGGCAGCGGGAGCTGGTCGGCAAGTTCGGCCCGGAGAACTTCAACGACATCATCGTCGACATCTCCCTGTTCCGCCCCGGCCCCGTCAAGTCCGACATGGTCACCCCCTTCCTGGACGCCAGGCAGGGCTGGGTCGAGCCGGACTACCTCCACCCCAGCCTCATCCCCGTGCTCGAGCAGACCTGCGGCGTGGTGGTCTTCCACGAGCAGCTGATCCAGATCATCTCCATCGTCACCGGCTGCTCGCTCGCCCAGGGCGACGAGGTGCGCCGCGCGCTGGGCGACCCCGAGGGGCAGGAGCGGGTGAGGCAGTGGCTCTATCCGCTGGCCCGCGAGGGCGGCTACGCCGAGGAGACCATCGACCAGATCTGGTTCATCCTCTCCGCGTTCGCGTCCTTCGGGTTCTGCAAGGCCCACGCGGCCGCGTTCGCGCTGCCCACGTATCAGTCCGCCTGGCTGAAGCGGCACTACCCGGCGCACTTCCTCGCCGGCGTCCTGACGCACGACCCGGGCATGTACCCCAAGCGTCTCCTGCTCGAGGAGGCGCGGCGCCTCGACCTCGCGGTGCTGGGCCTGGACATCAACCGCAGCGTCGGGCAGTACCGCGCCGAACGGGCAGCCGGGGACGAGGAGTGGGGGATCAGGCTGGCGCTGGCCGACGTGAAGGGCATCGCCGCCGACGAGATCGAGAGGATCGTCGCCGGGCAGCCCTTCGTGTCGCTCAGCGACTTCTGGGCCCGTGCGGGAGCCGCGGCCCCCGTCGTCGAGAACCTCATCCTGGCCGGGGCCTTCGACTCCCTCTACGGCATCGGGCGCCGCGCGGACGTGGCCCGTCGCGGGCGGATCACGCGCCGCGACCTGCTGCTCGCGCTGGCCGACCTGCAGCGCGCCCGTCGGGCCGACGAGCGGGCGCTCGGCCGCGCGCGCGGCCGCCGCGCCCTGCCGGCGCCCGGCGACGACCCGGCCGAGCAGGCCCGCGCGCAGCGGAGGGCCGCCGACCGGGTGGCGCAGTCGGTGCAGGGCGTCCTCGACTTCGGCGACGGCGGCGCCGACCCCACCGCGGACGTCGTCGCCACCGGGCTGCCCGAGATGGACGACGAGGAGCGGCTGAGGGCCGAGCTGGAGATCCTCGGGCTCGACGCGTCCGCGCACATCATGGAGCGCTACCTGCCGCTGCTCAGGGCGCTCGGCGCGGTCAGCTCGCGGACGCTGCTCGACCAGCGCAACCGTTCCGAGGTACTGGTCGCCGGCGTGAAGGTCGCGACCCAGACCCCTCCCGTCCGCTCCGGTCGTCGCGTGATCTTCCTCACGCTCGACGACTCGACGGGCCCGGTCGACACCACCTTCTTCGAGGACGTGCAGGGGCCGTACGCGGCCACGGTGTTCGACACCTGGCTGCTGCTCGTACGGGGGCTGGTCCGCCGCACCGGGGCGCGTGGGGTCTCGATCCGGGCCACGGGGGCCTGGGACCTCGGCGCCCTCGACCGGGCCTGGCGCGACGCGCTGGACTCCGGCGTCGGGGAGGCCGGGGCGCTCGCCGCAGTGCACGACATCCTCGCCGAGGTGCCACAGGGGTATTCGCTCGTCGGCACCTGGGAGCAGGACGATCGGGCCCCGGCGTCGGCCGCGGAGCAGGGCGCCGCGGCCGACGACCCGGCCCCCGAGGGCTTCGAGCCGCCGCCGGACCCGCTGCATGCCACCCGCGCGGGCGGCATGGGGCGCCGTCGGGTGCTCGTACACGCCAGCGGCTTCACCCAGTCGCCGTACGCCGACGTCAAGCCGTCCGGCACCGGAGCGGCCGAGGCGCCGCGCAAGCTGTGGCATTCCAGCCCGGGAAGTTCAGGGAGATGAGATGACACTGATCGCACACGTCGACATGGACGCGTTCTACGCCTCGGTCGAGATGGCGAGGCACCCGGAGCTCCGGGAGGTGCCGATGTTCGTCGGCGGCTCCACGCGGGGCGTGGTGCTGTCGGCCAACTACCCTGCCCGCCGGTACGGCATCGCGGGAGGCATGCCGTCGAGCCGGGCCCGCAGGCTCTGCCCGCAGGTCGCCGTCGTGCCGCCGGACTTCGACCACTACGGGGAGGTATCCGCCGGCATCGAGGAGATCTTCGACACCGTGACGGACCGCGTGGAGATGGCCTCGATCGACGAGGCCTTCCTCGACCTGACCACCGCCATGCGCAGGCTCGGCGGGGACCCGGACGAGGTCGCGGCCGGCCTCCGCGCGCAGATAGCCGACGAGCAGGGCGTGCCCTGCTCGGTGGGCATGGGGCCGAGCAAGTTCATCGCCAAGCTCGCCTCCAACCATGCCAAGCCCGACGGCATGCTGCGGGTGCCCGCCTCCGATGTCGTCTCGTTCCTGCACCCGCTGCCCGTCGAGGCCGTCTGGGGGGTGGGGGAGGCGACGGCCACCAAGCTGCACCGCCTGGGGCTCGACACCGTCCGCGACATCGCCAGCACGCCGAGGGCCACGTTGTGCCGGGCGCTCGGGGACACGCAGGGGTCGTTGCTGTACGACCTCTCCTGGGGACGCGACGACCGTTCGGTGCTCGCCCGCGAGCCTGCCGAACACAGCGTCGGGTCGCAGGAGACGTTCGGTCACGACACCGACGACGCAGACCTGGTCGCCACCGAGATCCTGCGGATGGCGGAGCGGACGGCCTCCCGGATGCGTGCGCAGCAGATGGTGGGCCGGACCGTCACGCTGTCGGTGCGGTTCGCCGACTTCACCACCATCACCCGCACCGGGACACTGCCCGCCTACACCGACAGGACGAACGACATCCACGCCGAGGCCATGCGGCTGTTCCGCCGACTCAATCTGCAGCGGGCCCGGATCCGGCGGGTCGGCGTGCGGGCCGAGAAGCTCGTGCCGAAGTCCGTCACGTACGAGCAGCCGGCGCTCGACGACCCGGCCCGCGGCTGGGGGGAGGCCGATGCCGCGACGGACAACCTCGTGCTGCGGTTCGGCCCGCACGCCCTCCGGCGTGCCCGCCTGACGCGCCGCCCTGCGGTGACAACCGGCGCGGAGTAGGGGCGGAGCGCGGCACGGGGGATTTACACGCGAAGCGTCAACCGTTAAGCGGCCGACACGCGATCGCAACCTTTGCCCGGTTGGATCGAGCCATGAAGCTGCTCATCCTGGCTCCAGCAACCCACTACGAACAAGGCTGGTTCGGCGAACTGCTGACCGGGCTCGCGGAGAACACGGTGCGGGCGGCCGCGGACGACGGCTGGAGTACCACCCTGCTCGGCCTGCAGGACTGCAGCGACCACGACTGGCACGCGGCGCTGGCGGACACGGACGCCGTCGTCCTGCTCGGGGGACACGACGTGGACCCCCGGTACTACGGAGGACGCGCCGAGTACCCCGGCTCGGGGGACCACCTTGCGACGGCGGACCGCCGGTCGCTGGCCGTCATCCAGGCCTGCCACGCCGACCGCATCCCGCTGCTGGGCATCTGCCGCGGGCTGCACCTGCTCAACGTCGCCTTCGGCGGAACGCTCGAGCCTCATCTGACCAATGCCGACGAGCACCGCGTGGCAGACGGTCAGGGTGAGATGCTCCGGCACGACGTCGACGTCCTGCCCGGGACGCGGCTGGCCGACGCCGTCGGCGCGGAGCACCTCGTGGTCTGCAGTGGACATCACCAGGCCGTCCGCACGTTGGGCGACGGGCTGCGCGCGTCCGCCTGGGCGCGCCACGACGGGCTGATCGAGGGCATCGAGCACCCGGCGCGGGCGATGGTGGGGGTGCAGTGGCACCCCGAGGCAACCGGCGCGGACCCCGCGCAGCTGACGTCGCTGCTCGCGTGGCTCGAGGCCCAGGTGCGCGAGGGGGCCTAGTTGTCGCCGCCCTCCTGGCGGCGGCGCCAGCGCTCCTCGAGGCGGTCCATGAAGTCTGAGGTCGGCTCCTGTGACGGCGTCGGCTTCGAGGGGCCGGCCGACGGCCTGGCCGGCTGGCCGCCGTCGTCGCCGACCCGGCGCCAGGAGCCGATCCCGACGAGGGCGGACGCCAGCATCACGAGGAACCCGAGGACGCTGACGGTCCAGTGCACCTGGACGCCACCGAGCAGGACCAGAATGCCGAGCACGAACCCCAGGCCGGCGAAGGCGGCCCTGCGGCGGTGGACGCGGACCTCGGCGTTGCCGCTCAGCGTGTCCGCGAGCTTCGGGTCCTCAGCCATGAGGGACGCCTCAAGCTGCTCCAGCAGCTTGCGTTCCTGTTCAGAAAGCGCCATGGGGTCCCCCTATCGGGTTGTGGTGCATTCGATTCTATGTTGCCGCGCAACCAGGAGAAGCCTACCCTCGCCGCCCCGTGAGCATGGAGGCAGGCAGGAACCTGGCCAGCAGTCGACGGCGCATCGGCACCGCGTGCGCGACCGCGCCGAGCACGGTGGAGACCAGCTCCGCGGGGGGCGGAGACTCGCCGTCGCGGGCGAAGCGGCTCCGCTCGACCAGGGCCGCCAGGGAGCGCAGCGCGGCGGCCCCCTCCGGTGCGAGCCGCCCGGCAGCGACGGCCGCCGCCGGCACGGGAGACCCGGACGGCCAGTCGAGGCCATGGTCGAGGTAGGTGGCACGCACCTCGTCCCAGGCCCCGTCGGCCGCCGTGGCGGCGGGCTGAGAGCGGGCGAGCCGTCGCCGCCGCTGGACGACCCGGGCGACGCCCGGCGCCACCAGCAGCGCCAGCACGGCAAGCGCCGCGAAGACCCCGGCACCGTTGCCGCGGCCCGACGACTCGTCCCCCGTCGCGACTCCCGGTGCCGTCGGCTCGGCCGTCGGCTGCCCCGGCTCCGGGGTGGCCTCGGGCTGCGTCTCCTCCGGCGTCGGCTCGGCGCTCGGTTCCTCCTGTGGCCCGGTGGTGCCGGAGGTGCCGGCCGGTCCTGAGAAGGCGGGGGTCGGCTCGAAGGGGACCCAGCCGAGACCCTCGAGGTACAGCTCCGGCCAGGCGTGCGCGTCATGCGCCGTCACCTCGAAGGTGCCCGGGGAGGTCTCGTCGCCGGGCGCGAAGCCGACGGCGATGCGCGACGGGATGCCGGCCATCCTGGCCAGTACTGCCATGCCCATCGCGAAGTGCACGCAGTAGCCGGAGCGATCGGTGAGGAGGAAGTTGCTGATGGTGCCGAGCCCGGTGGAGGCGGGGGCGGACAGCGAGTACTCGAAGCGGTTGGAGCGCAGGAAGTCCTGGATGGCCAGCGCGGCCGCCCCGTCGGTGTCGTCGGCTGTCGCCAGGATGGAGTCGAGGAGCTGCTGCACGCCGTCGTCGAGTCCGTCGGGGATCTCGGTCGTGACGGCGGGGACGCCGGAGCCAGCGGAGGCCTGAGCGATCTCGTCGCGCGTCGGGTCCGGCTGCCGCGCCGTGGCGGTGTAGGTCAGCCCGACGCTCTGCTGCGCCCGCTCCGGCCCGGATGCGACGATGCTGAGCGTCTCGGGGTCGAAGGCCCAGGTGCCGGCGGCGCTGATGGAGCGCGGCGCGAACGGGACGGGCAGGTAGTCCGACGGCACCGCCATCTCGACGGTGACGGAGACGTCCTCGCCGGGGTAGGGGGAGGCGCTGCCCAGGCCGAAGCGGCTCAGCGTCATCGGCACCAGCTGCGCGCCGTCGGACGTCAGCTGCGTGAGCGCGACGGTGCGCAGGTAGGTGGGCCGACCCGTGTCGGAGGTGTAGGTCAGCACCCGGGCGTCGATCGGGCGACGCAGGTCCTGATCCAGCTGCAGGGTGGGGTCGGCGAGCTGGATCGGGCCGCTGGACCCGGGCTCCTGCCAGGCCTGCTGATTGCCCAGCGGCACGACGGCCGAGACGCCGAGCGCCAGCGCTGCCGCGGTCAGGCCTGCGACGCACGCGGTCAGGGCCCGTGAGGCCTGGAAGGCCAGCAGCCGAGAGGCCCCGCCTGCGGCGTCTCGGCCCATGGGCGTGGCGACCAGCAGGACGATGATGTAGGCGGCGATCACGGGGAGGGCGTAGAGCCACGGCACGTCCCCGAGCAGGATGAGGGCGGCGATGCCGAACACCAGGCCAAGCGGGGCGATGGACCAGCCCGGCTGCTCGAGGGAGTCGGCCAGCAGCTGGACCATGAGCAGCAGCACGGCCGTCAGCAGCAGGCACAACCACGCGACCCCGTCGGTGATCTGGAGTGGGGCGGCGCCCGTGCGGATCGCCGAGACGCCCTCCAGCGTGAGCGACCTGAGTGCCTCGACCGGCGTCCCGGGGCCGGCGAGCGTCAGCCCGCGCCACAGGAGCACCCCGACGACGGCGACCCCCTGCGCGACGAAGATCGCACCGCGCGGCAGTCGCAGCAGGCTCAGCAGGCTCCCGACCGCCGCCGACGCCACGATCAGCGGCACCGCGGCCGTCAGGATGCGCTGCCCGTCCAGCATCGCGCCCAGCGGCACCAGCGACAGCCACACGGCCGCCGCGATCGCGACGTGGCCGACCCAGCGGTGCCTCATGTCGTCGCCCTCCGCCACGCGTCCGCCACGCCCGTGTGCGGGCCGTACAGCTCAACGGTCCACCCGTGGTTGCGCAGGAGGCGGAGCGCGTCCGCGTGCTCTCCGGGCTCTCCGCCCCAGGCCTCGACGTCGGGGGCCAGTGCGACCCTGCTGAGCGCCCTGGTCCCGGCCGCGGCAAGGGCCGCTGCGTCGCGGGCCGTGAGCCTGCCGGTCGCGGCGACGATGGTGGCGGACGCGCCGAGCAGCTGAGGGTCCGCGACGGCCGCGCCGAGCCACGTCTCCTCGGAGGAGGCGAGGTCCGTCATGGCCTCGAGCACCAGCTGGCGCGCGGCCTCGCCCAGCGTATGGCCGGGGTCGCAGGCCAACCCTGCGGGCGACACGATCGTGAGCCGGTGCCGGCCCTCGGTGAGCTGCGCGGCGACCGACGTGACGGCCGAGACGGCCCATTCCAGTGAGGAGCCCGGACCCTGCCCGAAGTGCGCGCCCGTGCGGGTGTCGACGACCAGTGTGCTCGACGGGTCCCACGGGTGCTCCTCGAGCCGAACCATGAGGTCGCCCTGCCGGGCCGTCATCTTCCAGTGCACCCGTCGCAGGTCGTCTCCGTGGCGGTGCTCGCGTACCAGCACGTCGTCGCTGCCCGCCTGGCCGATCCGCTGAGGGGTGGCGTCGGCGGCGCCGAGGCGGGGGCTGGCCGTCAGCGAGCCGAGGCGCCACAGGTGCGGGGTCACGCGCAGCGAGGTGGCGGGCCCGTCCGCCGCGACGCGGATCCGGGCCAGCGCGAGCGCGTCGGTGGCCTCGGCGGCGAGCGGACCGATCTCGTAGCGGCCCCGCTGGGTCGTGGCGATCGTGTAGCCGACGGCCTGCCGCCACGAGCCGAAGCCGCGGGCGATGCCGAACCGTGCGCCGTCGCCCAGCGCCGCCGGCGCGTGGTCGGTGAAACGCAGGGCGGCGGCCTGCGTCGTGGAGGCGCTGCGGATCTCGACGACCACCCGCGCCGACTCGCCGATCGCGACCGTCCCGGGCTCGACGGTGCGACGGTGCGTGATGCGGGGCGGGTCGAGGGTCAGGTGCGCGAGGCCCAGCAGCGGCAGGAACACCGGCACGGCGGTCACCCAGATGAGGTCGCGCTCCCCGGCGATCGCGGCCCCGACCGTCGCGACGAGCCCGATGACCACCAGGGCCCAGCCGCGGCCGGTCAGCCGCGCCCCGCGTGCCACGCGGTCACCGCCGCTCTGGCAGCGGGATGGCGGCGACGGCGGCCCGGATGATGGCCGCCGGCTGCCTGCGGGCCACCTGCGCCTCGACAGTGGGGAGGATGCGGTGGGCGAGGACATCGACGGCCAGCGCGGAGACGTCCTCGGGGATGACGTAGTCGCGGCCGGAGAGGGCGGCCACCACCCGCGAGGCGCGCAGGAGGTGCAGGCCTGCGCGCGGGCTGGCGCCGAGCCTCAGGTCGGGGTGGTGCCGCGTGGCGTCGACGATCGAGACGATGTAGTCGTTGATGACGGGCGCGACGTAGACGGCGCGCACCGCGCGGATGGCCGCGGCCACCGTCGCCACGTTCGTCACGGGTTGCACGGCGGCCAGCTCGTCGCCGCCGGCGTGGTGCGCCAGCATCGCCACCTCGGCGCTGCGGTCGGGGTATCCCATCGTGATGCGGGCCATGAAGCGGTCGCGCTGCGCCTCGGGCAGGGGATAGGTCCCCTCCATCTCGATGGGGTTCTGCGTCGCGATCACCATGAAGGGCCCGGTAAGCGGGTAGGTGGTGCCGTCGACGGAGACCTGGCTCTCGGCCATGGCCTCCAGCAGCGCCGACTGGGTCTTCGGCGAGGCGCGGTTGATCTCGTCGCCGAGGACCACGTTGGCGAAGATCCCGCCCCTCTTGAACTCGAACTCCCGCGTCGACTGGTTGAACACCGACACGCCGGTGACGTCGGAGGGCAGCAGGTCCGGCGTGAACTGGATGCGCCGCACGTCGCCGGCGATGGACCGTCCCAGCGCCTTCGCCAGGACGGTCTTCCCGACGCCCGGCACGTCCTCGATCAGCAGGTGGCCCTCCGCGAGGAGAACCGTCACGGCCATCCTGAGCTGCGCCTGCTTGCCCTCGATCACGCGGGCCATCTCGTCGGTGATGCGGTTGGCGAGGAGTGCCACCTCCGGCAGCGACGGCGTCGGGATCTGGTCCACCAGGGCTCCTTAGAAAGTACTGCGGCGCGCCCAGCCTACCGAGCGGCCGCCTCGGCGCGGCCCCGCGCTTTCTCCGTGAACTTGGGATCCGGTGACGAAAGGGGTGGGCGAGTGGAGGGAAGTGGGGTAATGTGGGGGCAAATGGAGGGGATTGGGCGGTGCTGGGAGCAGAAAGGGGGCCCGATCGATGTTTCTCGGTACGTACTCGCCGAAGCTCGACGACAAGGGCCGCCTCATCGTGCCCGCCAAGTTCCGTGACGCTTTCGCCGACGGGCTGGTCATGACCAAGTCCCAGGAGCACGCGCTCGCGGTGTACCCCCAGGCCGACTTTCTGAACAAGATGTCGAACCTCGCCTCCGCCCCCAACACCCTGAGGCAGGTCCGCAGCTATCAGCGCATGGTGATGGCCGCGGCCAGCGACGACAGGCTCGACTCCCAGGGCAGGGTCACCATTCCTCCCCACCTGCGTGCCTATGCGGGGCTGGAGCGGGACGTCGTGGTGATCGGGGCGGGTGACCGCGCCGAGATCTGGGACGCCGAGACGTGGAACAGGTACGCCGAGGAGCAGGAGTCGGACTTCTCGGACATGGACGGAGAGTTCACGGCCTTCACGGGCACGTGAACCCGCCCGGTGGTTTCCGGCCGGTCCCGGCCCTGACGTCACTTCCCCGATGTCAGGCCCGGCCCGGAAGGAAACCAGCGGGCGGCAGGAGACGCACAAGCAAGGCGAGCGAAGGATCGAGGCGGATGACAGGGTTCACCGACGTTCACGATCCGGTCATGATCGACCGGATCGTCGAGCTGCTCAGCCCTGCCCTGCAGCGGCCCGGGGCGGTCTATGTGGACGGCACCCTCGGCCTGGCGGGCCACGCCAGCGCCATCCTGGCCGCGAACCCCGAGGCGAGGCTCGTCGGCATCGACCGGGACCCCGACGCCCACGAGGTGGCCAGGGAGCGGCTGGGGGCCCTCGCGGACCGGGCGACGCTCGTGCAGGCGGTCTACGACGAGCTGCCGGACGTGCTCACCGACCTCGGCATCGGCAGCGTCGACGCCATCCTGCTGGACCTCGGGCTCTCGTCTCTGCAGATCGACCGCACCGAGCGGGGCTTCGCCTACCGTGTCGACGCGCCGCTGGACATGCGGATGAACCCCACGCAGGGGCCGACCGCGGCCGATGTGCTCAACACCTACTCCGCCGGCGAGCTGGCCCGCATCCTGAAGTGGTACGGCGAGGAGCGATTCGCGGACCGCATCGCGCGCGCGGTCGTCGCGGCGCGCCAGGACGCGCCGTTCGAGCGATCCGGCAGGCTCGTCGACGTCATCTCCTCCGCGATCCCCGCCGCGGCCCGCCACACGGGCGGCCACCCGGCCAAGCGGACCTTTCAGGCCCTGCGCATCGAGGTCAACCGTGAGCTCGCGGCGCTGGAGGGGGTGCTCCCGGCGGCCGTGGCCGCGCTCGCCGTCGGTGGCCGGTTCGCGGTGCTCAGCTACCACTCCCTCGAGGACCGCCTCGTGAAACGCACCTTCGCCGCGGGCGCGGCCGACCGCGCGCCGCGGGACCTGCCCGTGGTGCCGGAGAACCTGCGGGCCGAGCTGCGCCTCCTCACGCGGGGAGCCGAGCGGCCGGGCGCCGAGGAGACCGCGACCAACCCACGAGCAGCGTCGGCGCGGCTGCGCGTCGCCGAGCGGATCAGGGAGGCCTCATGAGTGCGGAGCTGATCGAGCATCTCGACGCCCCGGGACATGCCGGGAGGAGGAGGCCGAAGCTGAGCGTCGTCCAGACGCCCACCGCGACCGTCTCCACGCTGGGCTTCGTCGGGATCATCCTCGGCCTCATCACGCTCGGGCTGGGCGCCGTCATGGTGGTCAGCACCTCCGTGGGTGCGCAGTCCCGGGAGGTGACCGCCCTGCGCCGGGAGGCGACGGAACTCGGCTACGAGACTGCGGCACTCACCTCGCAGCTGCAGCGCCTCTCCAGCGCGAGCGCGCTCGCGATGCGTGCCACGGAGCTCGGCATGGTGCCCAACCCGTACCCGGCGTTCATCAACCTGGGCGACAGCTCCGTCACCGGCGATCCAACCCCCGTCACGGGTAAGGAGATGCCCTTCCTCCGCGGATCCAGCTCCGCCGCCGAGGAGAGCGTCCCGGTCACGACGACGACCACGACGACCGACGGGGAGGCCGAAGAGGCGGACACCGGGGACGCCAGCGTGGCAGACGAGACGAGCGAGGAGAGCCTGATAACGTCGGCGGCCGACGACGCCACGCAGGAGGACCAGTGACCCAGCGACGAGGCCCCGCGAAGCCGACCTCGCGGTCCGCCCCGCGCCGCTACCGCAAGTCCGTCCGCCTCACGGTGGGCCGCACGACCGTGCGGATCCGCGTCTTCCTCGTCGTCGTGATGCTCGTGCTGGCCGTCGGCGCGGGCCGCGCGGTGCAGCTGCAGGGCATCGACTCCCAGGCCTACGCAGCGCAGGCCGCGGCCAAGACGAAGTCCACCCGCACGCTGCCCGCCACCCGTGGGTCCATCACCGACCGGAACGGCGTCGTGCTGGCCACCACCGAGCCCGCCATGATCGTCTCGATCGACCCCGACATGGTGCGCACCAACGGGGCCGACAAGCGCTACGCGATGAGCGAGCGCAAGCAGGAGGAGGCGGCCGCGGCCCCCGAGGCCGTCGCCGACCTGCTCGTCGAGCACCTCGGGGGGAGGAAGCAGGACTACCTCGACGCCATCGCGACGGAGAACTCGCGCTACAAGGTCATCGCACGCAAGGTCCCGGCCGCGACCTTCACGGCGCTCAAGGCCGACCTCCAGCTCGGCATGGACGGCGACGGCAAGCGACCCTGGTACGGCGTGTTCGGCGACTCCGACCCGATCCGCGTCTACCCGAACCGGACGGTCGCCTCCAACATCGTCGGCTTCCTCAACGCCGAGGGTGTCGGTGTCTCGGGCCTCGAGTACGCCCTGGACGACGACCTGGAGGGCACCGCCGGCTCGATGATCTACGACTCGTCGACGTACGGCACCATCCCGCTCGGCATGAGCATCTCCGAGCCCGCCGTGGACGGCGCCAGCTACCGGCTCACGATCGATTCGGACCTCCAGTGGATGGTCGAGCAGTTCCTCGCCGAGGGCATGGACCAGGCCGGCGCGAAGACGGGCACGGCAGTAGTGATGAACGCCAGGACCGGCGAGGTCCTCGCGCTGGCCAACGGCCCGAGTTTCGACTCGTCGAGCCCGGGGAGCGCCGACGCCGAGGACCTCGGCAACCGTGCCGTCACGCAGGCATACGAGCCCGGATCGGTCGAGAAGGTGCTGACCATGGCCGCGCTGGCCGACCAGGGCCTCGTGACCCCCACCACGAAGGTCGTCGTCCCCGCCCGCATCGCCTCGGGTGACGGCTACGTGCGGGACTCCTTCGAGCACGGCACCCTCAACCTGACCGCGGCCGGCATCATCGCTCAGTCCTCCAACATCGGCACGATCCAGCTGTCGAGGCAGATGGACAAGGCCACGCTCGCGGGCTACCTGAAGAAGTTCGGGCTCGGGACCCGCTCCGGCATCGGGCTGCCCGGCGAGACATCGGGCAGCCTGCCCGCCGACGACATGGCCGACTACACCCGCGACCAGATCTCCTTCGGGCAGGGCCTCAGCGTCAACGCGGTGCAGATGACCTCCGCTGTCGCAGCAGTGGTCAACGGCGGCGTCTACCACCAGCCCACCATCATCGCCTCGGCGACGGCCGCCGACGGCACCGAGATCGCCCTCGACGAGCCGACGGAGCGTCGCGTGATCTCCGAGGAGGCCTCCTCGACGGTGCTGGAGATGATGGAGTCCGTCGTCACCCTCAACGAGAACCGTGCGATCCCGGGCTACCGCACCGCGGGCAAGTCCGGCACCGCGCAGCGCTTCGATGCCGACTGCATGTGCTACAACGGCTTCACGTCCTCCTACGTCGGCGTCGCCCCCGTCGAGGATCCGCAGCTCGTCGTCTATGTCGTGCTCGACCAGCCGACCAACGGCAACCTCGGCTCACGGCTCGCGCTGCCGGTCGTCAACAACATCCTGAAGATGGCGCTGCCGCGCTACAACGTCGCCCCCTCCACGACCGACCCCTACGACACCCCGCTGACGTTCGACTGATGGACAGCCTGCTTCGCCCGACGAGCCTGCGGCGTGCCCCGCTCAGCAGCCTGACCGACGGACTGGGTCTGCTGGGCGACACCTCCGCCGCCGCCGACGTCACAGGCATCACGCAGGACTCACGCTCGGTGAGGCCCGGCTGGCTCTACGTCGGGCTCCCCGGCACCCGTGTGCACGGCGCCTCCTTCGCGGAGCAGGCCGCCGCGGCAGGCGCCGCCGGGATCATCACCGACGCCGACGGCGAGGCGTTGGCACGCGAGGCAGGCCTCCCCGTCCTGGTCGCCGCCGATGTGCGCCACGCCATGGCCGTGATTTCTGCGCGCGTGTTCGGCGAGCCTGCGGAATCGATGACGATGCTCGGCGTCACCGGCACGAACGGCAAGACCACCACCGTCGCCCTGCTGCAGGCGGGACTGGCCCGCGCAGGGCAGCTGGCCGGCACCATCGGCACCATCGGCTTCAGGCTCGGCGTCGACGAGATCCGCTCGTCGCGTTCCACCGTCACGACTCCCGAGTCCCCGGATCTCCAGGCGCTGCTCGCCGTGATGGCCGAGGGCGGAGCGGACGCGGTCGCGCTCGAGGTCAGCTCGCATGCCCTGGCCCTGTCGCGGGCCGACGGCATCGTCTTCGACGCCGTGGGCTTCCTGAACCTCGGCCGCGACCACCTCGACTTCCACCACTCGCTGGAGGAGTACTTCGAGGCGAAGGCGCGGCTCTTCGAGCCGGGCCGCGCCCGGGTCAGCGTCATCTGGGTCGACGACCCCCGCGGGGCGGAGCTCGCCGCCCGCGTCCGCGCGCACGGCGCCAGTCGACTGGTGACGGTCGGCTCCGGGGGCGATGTCGACTATCTCCTGACCGGCTACCGCGACCTGGGTTCGCTCGCGGGGGCGGCGACCGTCACGCGGGACGGGGAGCCCCTCGAGCTGCGGCTGTCGCTGCCGGGCCGCTACAACATGATCGACGCGGCCGTGGCGCTCGCGATGCTCGAGGCCGTGGGGGTGCCCACGGCGACCGCGGTCGAGGGCCTCGGCGCGGCACAGGTGCCCGGCCGCATGCAGCGCGTCGATCTGGGGGAGGGTGCGCCGCTCGTCGTCGTCGACTTCGCGCACACCCCGCAGGCCGTCGGCGCGGCCGTCGAATCGCTGGCGGTGGAGGGCGACGTCATCACCGTCATCGGCTGCGGCGGCGACCGAGACGCGGCGAAACGCCCCGAGATGGGTGCCGCGGCGGCCCGCGGCAGCGCCCTGACCATCATCACCGACGACAACCCCCGAACCGAGGATCCCGCCGTCATCCGGGCGCAGACCCTCGAGGGTGCCAGGGCCGTGCCGGGCGCCCACGTCCTGGAGGTGCCGGGCAGAAGGGCGGCCATCGCGGAAGCGTTGCGCAGGGCCCGCCCCGGTAGTGTGGTGGCGATTCTCGGAAAGGGACACGAGCGCGGCCAGATCCTGGCCGACGCGACAGTGGACTTCGACGATGTGGAGGAGGCCGCTGAGCAGTGGCGCCGCCTGGGAGAGGAAGGAACCCCGCATGCGTGCGACAACCGTGGCTGAGCTGATCGAGCTGATGCAGCCGGCCGAGGTAGAGCTGGTGGGCGATGACGGACCCGTCGGCCCCGATGTCGTCATCGACAGCCGGGCCGCCACCGACGGCGCGCTGTTCGTCGCGATCACCGGCGAGCACGTGGACGGACACGACTTCGCGCGCCCCGCCGTCGAGCGCGGCGCCGGCGCGGTCCTCGGCACCCACCTGACGGACGCGGACGTCCCGCACATCCTGGCCGAGGACCCGGTGCGGGCGCTCAGCTGGGTTGCCCGCGGGGTCGTCAGACGCGAGCGGGCCCGCGGCATGGTGAGCGTCGGCATCACCGGAAGCTCCGGCAAGACCAGCACGAAGGACCTTCTCGCGCAGGTCCTCGAGGCCGCCGGCCCCACCGTCGCCCCGCTCGGGAGCCAGAACAACGAGATCGGCGTTCCGCTCACCGCCTGCCGAGTCGACTCCGAGACCCGCTTCCTCGTCTCCGAGATGGGCGCGCGCGGCGTCGGCCACATCGCGTGGCTCACGTCGCTGGTCGGACTCGACATCGGTGTCTGCCTCAACGTCGGTCAGGCGCACGTCGGGGAGTTCGGCAGCCTTGAGGTCACCGCCGCCGCCAAGAGCGAGATCGTCGCGGACCTGCCCGCCGAGGGGTGGGCCGTGCTCAACGCCGACGACCCGCGCGTCACCGCCATGGCGGCCCTCGCCTCGGCGCGGGTCGCCTGGTTCGGGGAGGGCGACCTCCCGGACGGGGACCTGACGGTCACCGCGCGGGGCGTCACCCTCAACCCCCTGACGCAGGCATCCTTCGAGCTCGTCGCACGCTTCGCGGGCCAGGCGGAGCGCTCCGTCGGCGTCCAGCTGGGGGTCATCGGCCGCCACCAGGTCGCCAACGCGCTCGCCGCCGCGGCCGCCGCGCTCGCCGCAGGCCTCGACCTGGCCACCGTCGGCGCCGCCCTCTCCTCGGCGACCACCCGGTCGCAGTGGCGCATGGAGCTTCGGCCACGCCCCGACGGCGTGCTCGTCCTCAACGACGCCTACAACGCCAACCCCGACTCCATGGCCGTGGCGCTCAGCACCGCCGTCGAGCTGGTCGCGGGCAGCCGCGCCGAGCACCCCACGGCGCGGGCCGTCGCCGTGCTCGGCGACATGCTCGAACTCGGCCCCACCGCGGCCGACCTGCACGAGGAGCTCGGCAGGCGGGCCGCAGACGCGGGCATCAGCGAGGTCGTCGCCGTCGGCGAGTTCGCCGGCCGCATCGTCTCCGGCGCACTCGAGGGCGGTGTCCCCGCCCGCGAGAGCCTCCGCGACGACGTGGCGGCCTCGTTGTCGCTGTCGCCCGGAGACGTCGTGCTGATCAAGGCATCCCGCGGGGTCGGGCTGGAGAAGGTGGCGGCGAACCTCGTCGTCCGGGACGGAGCCGCATCGTGATCAACATCCTGCTCACGGGCGGACTGTCCATGCTCTTCGCGCTGGTCGGCACCCCCCTGCTCATCTCGTTCCTGACGAAGCGCCACTACGGCCAGTTCATCCGCGAGGACGGCCCCACGGCGCACTACGTCAAGCGCGGCACCCCCACCATGGGCGGCCTGGTCATCCTCGGCTCGGTGCTGCTGTCCTACACGCTCGTGCACCTGATCCGCTGGCAGGCCCCGAGCCTGTCCGGCCTGCTGGTGCTCGGGCTGGCCACCTCCATGGCCTTCCTCGGGTTCCTCGACGACTGGGCCAAGATCTCCAAGGAACGCAGCCTCGGCCTCACACCCCGCGGCAAGCTGATCGGCCAGGGCGTCATCGGCATCGTCTTCGCGGTCGTCGCGCTCAACTTCCCCGACGCGCGCGGGCTGACGCCGGCGTCCCCGTCGATCTCCTTCCTGCGGGACATCTCCTGGCTGACGCTGCCACTCCTGCTGGCGGTCGTCTTCATCGTGTTCCTGATCGCCGCCTGGTCCAATGCCGTCAACATCACCGACGGGCTGGACGGGCTCGCGGCCGGCAGCGCGACGCTCGTGTTCGCCGCCTACACGATCATCAACATCTGGCAGTTCAACCAGTGGTGCGGCAGGCTCTCGACCGCAGGCCCCCGCTGCTACGAGGTCCGCGACCCCAACGACCTCGCCGTCGTCGCCATCGCCTTCACCGCCGCCTGCTTCGGGTTCCTGTGGTGGAACGCCAAGCCGGCGAAGATCTTCATGGGCGACACCGGCTCGATGGGCATCGGCGCCGCGCTGGCCGGCCTGTCGATCATGACCCGCACCGAACTGCTGCTGGTCGTCCTCGGGCTGCTGTTCGTGATCGAGGTCGGCTCGGTCGCGCTGCAGGTGTCGTATTTCAAGGCGACAAAGGGCAAGCGCATCTTCAAGATGAGCCCGATCCACCACCACTTCGAGCTCATCGGGTGGCAGGAGGTCACGGTCGTGATCCGCTTCTGGATCATCTGTGGGCTGTGCGTGGCGCTCGGCATCGGAATCTTCTACGCCGAATGGGTGGTCGGACAGTGACTCTCGACTGGATCAACACCGCCGACCGGACGTCGCCCTGGCCCGAGGCCCAGGTCGTCGTCGCCGGGCTCGGCGTCTCCGGCTTCGCGGCTGCCGACGGGCTGATGTCGCTCGGCGCCCGCGTCGTGGTGCTCGACGAGTCCGAGGCGCACGCCGACAAGGCCACGCTGCTGGAGCACCTCGACGTCACCGTCAGGCTGGGCAGGGGGGTCACGGCCGAGCTTCCTCCCGGCACCGACCTGGTCGTCACCTCGCCGGGCTGGCGACCCACCGCGCCGCTGCTGCAGCAGGCGCGCGCCGCGGGCATCCCCGTCTGGGGGGAGACCGAGCTCGCCTGGCGCATGCAGCAGCCCGACCGCGCCATCCCGTGGCTCGGCATCACCGGCACCAACGGCAAGACCACCACCACGCAGATGGTCGAGTCGATCCTGCGCGCCGACGGCAGGAAGGTCGCCGCCGTCGGCAACATCGGCCGCCCCATCGTGGAGGCCGTCCTCGACGACGTCGAGTACGACGTGTTCGCCGTCGAGCTCTCCAGCTTCCAGCTGCACTGGATGAACAACGTCCACCTGCACTCCGCCGTGGTCCTGAACCTGCACGAGGACCACCTCGAGTGGTACGCCTCCGAGCCGGACGGCATGGCCCGCTACGCGGCGGACAAGGCCAAGATCTACGACGGCGTCACCGACGCGTGCGTCTACAACGTCGACGAGCCCCTGACGGAGGAGATGGTCGAGGGGGCCGACGTGGTCGAGGGCGCCCGCGCCATCGGGTTCACGACCGGCATCCCGGACATCTCGATGATCGGCGTCGTCGACGACCTCATCGTCGACCGCGCGTTCGTCCCGCAGCGCCGCACCTCGGCGCTCGAGCTGGCGAAGGTCACCGACGTGCACCCGTTCGCTCCGCACAACGTCGCCAACGCCGTCGCCGCCGCCGCGCTGACCCGCAGCCTCGGCGTGGCCCCACGCTCGGTCTCCGAGGGCCTGCGGAACCTGCACCTCGCGGGCCACCGCATCTCCACGGTGGCCGTCGGTGACGGCGTCACGTGGGTCGACGACTCGAAGGCCACCAACCCGCACGCCGCCGACTCGGCCATGCAGGCCTACGAGTCGTTCGTGTGGATCGCGGGCGGGCAGGCGAAGGGCACCAGCTTCGACGCGTTGGTCGAGAGGTTCGCCTCCCGCATGCGCGGGGCGGTCGTGATCGGCGTCGACCGCGAGATGATCGCGGACGTCCTTGCCCGACACGCGCCGGATGTCCCCGTCCGCGTCCTCGACGACACGCACACTTCAGTGATGGACGAGGTGGTCGCGTTGGCCGGGGCGATGGCCGGGCCGGGCGACACCGTGCTGCTCTCCCCGGGCTGCGCGAGCCTCGACATGTTCGACGGCTACGCGGACCGGGGGGACCGGTTCGTGGAGGCGGTCAACCGGTACCTGTCCTGACGAGAAGGGAAGATCGATGGCCACCCAGGCTGTAGCGCGGCCGCGGCCCTCCGCCTTCCGCTCTGTCCGTGCACTCCTCGCCTCCCCGATGGCGCCGTTCTACCTCGTGCTCGGCTCCGTGACGGTGCTGGTCGGGCTCGGGCTGCTGATGGTCCTGTCCGCCTCGGCCGCCATGGCGCAGGCCAGCGGCGTCAGTCCGTACTTCTACCTCATCAGGCAGGCCCGCTCGCTGGCGGTGGGGCTCGTGCCGGCCGCGATCCTCGTGTTCGTGCCCCCGGATGTGCTGCGCCGCTTCGGCTGGCTCGCCTGGGGCATCGCCGTCGTGCTGCTGCTGCTCGTCCTGACACCGCTCGGCGTCGGCTCGGGCGGCAACGTCAACTGGCTCGTGCTCGGTCCCATCCAGATCCAGCCCTCCGAGTTCGCGAAGCTGGCGCTCGTGGTGTGGTGCGGGACGATCTTCCACAACAAGCGCGGCCGGCTGCACGAGGTCCTCCAGCTCGCCTTCCCGTTCGTGCCGTTCGGCGGGCTCGTGCTGGTGCTGGTGCTCGCGGGTCGCGACCTCGGCACGGGCATCATCCTCGGCCTGATCCTCGTGCTGATCCTGTGGTTCGTCGGCACGTCCTGGAAGATCCTGCTCCCGTCGTTCACGCTCGCGGTCGTCACGATGGTCCTGCTGGTGCACGGCTCACCCAACCGCATGAGCCGCATCGCGATCTTCCTCGACCCGTCCTCGGACGCGGACCTGTCGAGCCAGCCCATCGCCGCCCTCTACGCGCTCGCCTCCGGCGGCTGGTGGGGCGCCGGGCTCGGGGCCGGCAAGCAGAAGTGGGGAGGGCTGAAGGACGGCGCCCACACCGACTTCATCTTCGCGGTGCTCGGCGAGGAGCTCGGCCTGTTCGGCGTGCTGCTCGTGATCGGGCTGTTCGCGCTGCTCGCCTGGGCCGGCCTCGAGACGGCGCTGCGCTCCGACAAGATGTTCAACCGCATCGTCGCCGCGGGCCTGACCGGCTGGTTCGTCGTGCAGGCCGTCATCAACATCTTCGTCGTGATGCACCTGCTCCCGGTGCTCGGCGTCCCGCTTCCGTTCATGTCCTATGGTGGGTCCGCGCTCATGGCCTCGCTGATGGGCGTCGGCGTGCTCCTGTCGATCGCCCGGGACACGCCGGCCGCGCGCACCTACCGCGCGTCGCGCCCGAGTAAGAAGTCGCGGCCGCGCATGACCTCGGTCATGGCGGCCACCAAGGAGGACTGACCCGTGACCAGCATCGTGCTGGCAGGTGGCGGCACCGCGGGGCACACGTCGCCGCTGATCGCCACGGCCAAGGCCATCGTCGAGCGGGACCCGCAGGCGTCTATCACCTGCATCGGCACCCCGAAGGGGCTGGAGACCAGAGTCATCCCCGAGGCCGGGCTGACGCTCAGGCTGGTGGATCCGGTGCCGCTCCCGCGCACCGTCAACCTCGACCTCGTCCGGCTGCCGTACACGCTGACCCGCTCCGTGCGCCAGGCGCGCCGGGTGCTCAAGGAGGCACACGCCGATGCGCTGGTGGGCTTCGGCGGCTACGTCTCCATCCCGGCCTACCTCGCCGCCCGCACGCTTGGCGTCCCCGTCGTCGTGCATGAGGCGAACAAGCTGCCGGGCATCGCCAACAAGGTCGGTGCCAGGTTCGCCGCCTACGTGGCCACGACGTTCCCCGAGACCACCATGCGCGGGTCGCGCCTGATCGGGCTGCCGATGAAGCGCTCCATCACGCACCCGACGCAGACCCCGGCCGAGGCCCGCGCGGAGTTCGGCCTCGACCCCGAGCGGCCGACGCTGCTCGTGTCGGGCGGCTCGCAGGGGGCCGTCAGCATCAACGCGGCCGTCGACGGGGCCAGGGAGCAGATCCTGGCCGCCGGCATCCAGATCCTGCACGTGCTCGGGATGAAGAACTACACGGATGCGGACACCGTCGTGCGGCACGCCTCCGGCGCCGCCTACGTGCCGGTGCCCTATGTCTCGGACATGGCGCACGCCTACACCGCCGCGGACCTGATGCTCGGCCGGGCGGGTGCCGGGACGGTGATGGAGACCGCCGTGAGCGGGCTGCCCGTGATCTTCGTGCCGCTGCCGTGGGGCAACGGGGAGCAGGGCCGCAACGCCGCGGAGCTCGTGGCGGCGGACGCCGGGTGGCTGGTCGAGGACTCCTCCCTGACCCCGGATAGACTGGCCGGGTTGGTGACGTCATCGTTTGCCGACCCCGGACGCCTGACGCGCATGTCCGCCGCCTGTCGTGAGCTGTATCCCTCCGACGCCGCGGACGTCCTCGCGGGGGCCGTCCTCGAGATCGCCCGGAAGAAAGGCAACTGATGCTGCTCAGCCCCGTCGAGGTCGTCGACGCCCGTGACGTCGGCCCGGTGCACTTCATCGCCGCCGGAGGCTCCGGCATGAGCGGGGTCGCGCGCCTCTACGCGGAGCTCGGCGTCCCGACCACCGGCTCCGACCAGTCCGACTCGAGGGCGCTGCGCAGCCTCGAGCGCGTCGGCGTGCGCACCTGGGTCGGGCACGACGTCGGCCACCTCGGCGACGCCGAGACCGTCGTCATCTCCTCGGCCATCCGCGAGGACAACGTCGAGCTGGCCGAGGCAAGGCGGCGCGGACTGCGCGTGTGGCACCGCTCCGCGGCGCTCGCCGCGCTCATGCTCGGCAGGCGGGGCGTGGCGATCGCCGGCACGCACGGGAAGACCACCACCACCGCCATGACCGCGACCATGCTCAGCGGGGCCGGCCGGGACCCGAGCTACGTGATCGGCGGGGCGCTGTCCACGTCCGGCGTGAGCTCGGAGCTCGGCTCCGGCGACGCCTTCGTCGTCGAGGCCGACGAGTCCGACGCCTCCTTCCTGCAGTATCCGACCGAGATCGCCGTGATCACCAACGTGGAGGCGGACCACCTCGTCAACTGGGGCACCCCGGAGGCCTACGCCGAGGGGTTCCACGAGTTCGCCACCGGGCCGTCGGTCCGCCACGTCGTCATCAACGTCGACGACGCCGGCTCGCGCGCCCTGGCCGACCGGCTGCGGGCGGAGGGCAGGGAGGTCATCACCTACGGCGAGGCCGCCGACGCGGACGTCCGCTTCGACGACGTGCGCGCGCTGGCCAGCGGGGGAGTGACAGCCACCCTCACCTACGGGCAGGAGTCGGGGCCGCTGACGCTGCAGGTGCCCGGCAACCACAACCTCAAGAACGCTTCGGCCGCCTACGCCGTCGGTCGCCTCCTCGGCCTCACGCACGACGACGCGGTCGCCGCGCTTGGCCGCTTCGTCGGCACGCTGCGCCGCTTCCAGCTCATCACCGACACGGCCGGCATCCGCGTCTACGACGACTACGCGCACCACCCGACCGAGATCCACGCGGCGCTGAGCGCCGCCCGCCGCGCCACGGAGGCCGGCAACGAGGCCACCGGGTTGAACGGGCGGCTCATCGCCTGCTTCCAGCCGCACCTCTACTCCCGCACGATGGATTTCGTCGAGGAGTTCGGCGAGGTGATGACCGAGCCCGACATCGCCGTCATCAACGACATCTGCGGCGCCCGGGAGGACCCGATCCCCGGCGTCACGGGCGAACTGGTCGTCGACTCCGCGCGCCGCCACGGCCAGGAGAACCTCGTCTACGTCAAGGACAAGTACGACCTGCCGGAGGCACTCAACGACATCGCGCGCCCGGGGGACCTGATCATCACGCTCGGCTGCGGCGACGTGACGATCGTCGGCCCGCTGCTGGCCACGCTGCTGGCCGACCGCCCCGAAGCCAGCGCGCCGTGACGCAGCCGCTGCCCCCGGGCGTCTTCGCCAAGGCCCTCCAGGAGCGCCGCGTCAGGCACCGTCGGCGCAGGGTGATCGGGTGGAGCGTCGGGGGTGGCCTGCTGCTGCTGTTCGTCGCGCTCGTCTACGCCGGCTGGTTCTCGCCGTGGCTCACCGCGCAACGGGTCGAGGTGCACGGCACGTCGCTGCTGACGCCCGACGAGGTGGTGCAGGCCGCCGAGGTGGAGATGGACGTGCCGCTGCTCAGCCAGGACCTCGCCGCAGTCCGCGGCCGCGTGGCCGCGCTCCCGGAGGTGCGCGACGTCACGGTCGGCACACAGTTTCCCGAGACCGTGGTCATCGACGTGACAGAACGCGCCGTGGTGTACCAGCGCGCCCGCGACGGCGGCGTCGACTGGGTGGACTCAGACGGAGTCGTCTTCCGGCACACCGACGACCCCACGGGGGTCATCCAGGTCGAGACGGACACGGACGACCAGCGGCTGCTCGCCGATGTAGCGACCGTCGTGCTCGCCCTGCCCGACGACGTCTCCGCGAAGGTGCGCAGCTTCCAGGCGGACGCGGTCGACCAGATCGAGTTCCACATCTCCGGCGGCCGCACCGTCGTATGGGGGAGCGCGGACGAGTCCGAGCTCAAGGCCCAGGTGCTCACCGCGCTGCTCACCGTCGACGCCAGCGTCTACGACGTCTCCGCCCCGTTGCACCCGACCACGAAGTGACGACCGGGTGCGGGTCGCGAGCCCTGGGCGTCAAACCCTGAAGTACCACTTGAGGTGATTCGCAGGCGAATCGGCGGGGGTGTTGGACTCATGCATGACCACTCCCATAGCCTTCACCCCATGGCTAGCGCATCTCAGAACTACCTCGCCGTGATCAAGGTCGTCGGCGTCGGCGGCGGCGGCGTCAACGCCGTCAACCGCATGATCGAGGCGGGGCTCCGCGGGGTCGAGTTCATCGCGGTCAACACCGACGCGCAGGCGCTCCTGATGAGCGACGCCGACGTGAAGCTCGACATCGGCCGCGAGCTGACCCGCGGCCTCGGCGCGGGAGCCGACCCGGCGAAGGGCCGGCAGGCCGCCGAGGACCACTCGGACGAGATCGAGGAGGCGCTGCAGGGCGCCGACATGGTGTTCGTGACCGCGGGCGAGGGAGGCGGCACCGGAACGGGCGCGGCGCCCATCGTGGCGAAGATCGCCCGCTCGCTCGGCGCGTTGACCATCGGCGTGGTGACCAGGCCGTTCTCCTTCGAGGGCCGCCGCCGTTCCACGCAGGCCGAGTCCGGCATCGAGTCGCTGCGCGAAGAGGTCGACACCCTCATCGTCATCCCCAACGACAAGCTGCTGCAGATGACCGACCACCAGGTCGCCATCCTCGACGCCTTCAAGCAGGCGGACCAGGTGCTCATGCAGGGCGTGTCCGGCATCACCGACCTCATCACGACGCCGGGCCTGATCAACCTCGACTTCGCGGACGTGAAGTCCATCATGAGCCAGGCCGGTTCCGCACTGATGGGCATCGGGTCGGCCCGCGGCGAGGATCGCGCGCGTGCCGCGGCCGAGATGGCGATCAGCTCCCCGCTGCTCGAGGCGAGCATCGACGGTGCGCACGGCGTGCTGCTGTCCATCGCAGGCGGCTCCGACCTCGGCCTGTTCGAGGTCTCCGCCGCCGCGCAGCTCATCGAGGAGGCGGCACACGACGAGGCGAACATCATCTTCGGCACCGTGATCGACGACGCGCTGGGCGACGAGGTCCGGGTGACGGTCATCGCCGCCGGGTTCGACGGAGGCCAGCCGCAGAAGAAGGTTGCCGCTGTGCGCAAGCCGGAGGTCCGGCCGGCGACGCAGCCGCGTCCCGGACCCGGCGCGCCGGCGCCGGTAGCCACCGCGATGCCCGGGCAGCCGACGCCGGCCCCGCGGCCCGCGCCGGTGGTCGAGGACGACGACGACCTGGATGTCCCCGACTTCATGAAGTGAGTGGGGCGCGCCGGTGCGTCGCCCCCGTGCGGGAGCCGCGCCGCGCTAGCCTTGCGAACAATCGCAGCAGCTGCCAAGGAGGGAATCGTGGGCGTTCGTAAGCTTGCGGCGTGGATGGGCCTCGTCGAGGACGGCCGGTACCGCACCGACGATCCCGTGGACCACGACGCCGAGGGCGAGGCGACCAACGACGTCTACGTCGACGAGGAGCCGAGCCAGGAGATCAGCAAGGTCGCGCCCATCAGGCGACCCGCACAGCTCACGCCGGTCGAGCACAAGGAGGTGGCCGACCTGAGCCGCATCGTCAGCGTCCGACCCCGCTCGTACAACGAGGCGCGCGTGATCGGCGAGAACTTCCGCGACGGCATCCCCGTCATCATGAACCTCTCGGACATGGAGGACGGCGAGGACAAGCGCCTCGTCGACTTCGCGGCCGGGCTGATCTTCGGCCTGCGCGGCAACATCGAGCGGGTTTCGAGCAAGGTCTTCCTCCTGTGCCCCCACAATCTGGTGGTCGGCCCGGAGGACAAGGAACGCATCGCCTCCGGTGGGTTCTTCAATCAGAGTTGAGCCTGGAGCAGGTGCCAATCTCAACCCGACTAGCAGCTTTCAGCGCGCCTCGAGGGCGTTAGGCTACGCTGAAAGCGCCGGCTTCGGCCGGTCACATCTTTGACGAGTACTGGAGCAAGCATGAGCCTGACCCTTGATGAGGTCCGCCAGATCCGCTTCCGCATGACGCGACGCGGTGACGTCGGTTATCAGGTGGGCGACGTCGACACGTTCATCGACAAGGTCGAGGTCACCTTCGACGAGTTCGAGAAGGAGCGCGAGCGTCTTCGCCGCGAGATCGACTCCGTCCAGGCGACCAACGTCTCCCCGGCGGCCGGCGACGACTCCGATCTCCGGTCGGAGCTGAAGGGCAAGGACGACACCATCGCGCAGCTCCGCGCCGAGGTGGACCGCCTGAACTCCGCGATCAGCGCCGGCGGCGACGCGACGGCCGCGCAGGCCGCGGCCGAGGGTCGCGTCCGTGAGCTCACCGCGCAGAATGAGCAGCTGCAGAACCAGCTCGACCAGGTCCGCACCGAGTTCGACAAGGCCCGCTCCGAGCGGGTCACCAATGTCGCCGGCACCCAGCACCTGACGGTCACGGCCAGCGAGGATGCCGCCCCCGCCGTCACCCGGCTGCTGCAGATGGCCACCGACCAGGCCACCACGCTCGTGAACGAGGCCCAGGCGGAGGCGCAGCGGAAGCTGGCCGAGGCCGAGCAGCGCGCCACCGAGATCAAGACGGACGCCCGCACCAAGGCCGACCGTGTCGAGTCGGAGGCCCGCGTCAACGCCGAGCAGCTGACGAACCAGGCGGAGGCGCGCGCCGCGGCCGTCGATCAGCAGGCCGCCGACCGCCGCCGCGAGCTGTTCTCCGATCTGGAGCGCGAGCAGGGCGAGCTGGCCGGGAAGGTCACCGCGCTGCGAGGCTTCGAGTCCAGCTACCGCCAGAACCTCACGGAGTCGCTCAAGCGCTTCCTCGGTTCGGTCAACGACGATCACCCCGAGCCCGGCGACGTGCCCGAGCTCGCCCAGCGGCCGTCGGAGACCCCGCGTCTCGATGCCCTGGCAAGCGGAGATCAGTCCTAGTCACACCCACTTCATCGGGCAGCCGACCCCGCGCGGGGTCGGCTGCCTGCATGTGGTGCACAGTGGTGTACCCTTCGCAGACAGCAACCGCCAGAAAGAGCTACGACATGCCCACGTCAAAGAAAGCCGCCGACGAAGTTCGGGCGCTCCCGGTCCTCGAAGGCGAGGACCCGTGGACCTCGGAGGAGATTGCCGAGCAGCGCGCTGAACTCTCCGACGACCTCGAGCGCCTCGAGCGCCGCATCCGCTCCGCGGAGGAGACGCTGCAGTCCCTCCTCAAGGGCGGCACCGACGGAGCCGGCCGCGACCCCGCGGACGTCGGCTCCAGCAACTTCGAGCGGGACCAGGAGGTCTCCCTCGCGGCCAACGTCCGCGAGATGGCGGAGCAGGCGCGCCTGGCCATCGCGCTCTTCGACAGCGGCGAGTACGGCTACTGCGAGGTGTGCGGCCAGCCGATCGGCAAGGGGCGTCTGCAGGTCTTCCCCCGAGCCACGCTGTGCGTGACCTGCAAGCAGCGCGAGGAGCGGCGCTGAGGTGCGCCGCAG
The DNA here is from genome assembly GCF_019316905.1 of Tessaracoccus palaemonis. Taxonomy (NCBI): domain Bacteria; kingdom Bacillati; phylum Actinomycetota; class Actinomycetes; order Propionibacteriales; family Propionibacteriaceae; genus Tessaracoccus; species Tessaracoccus palaemonis. Next base: position 2,087,040 of record NZ_CP079216.1, on the reverse strand, counting down.
CGCACTGATCCTCGTCGCCTGCGGCATCGGGTTGGGCGGCCTCGCCGTCGACCAGCTGGTCAAGCTGGCCTCCGTCGCGTTCCTGACCCCCGGTGTGCCGGTCCCGATCGTCGGGGACCTGCTGCAGCTGCAGCTGATCCGCAATCCCGGCGCCGCCTTCGGGATGGGCTCCTCGGCCACCATCGTCTTCACCATCCTCGCGATGGTGGCGACCCTGGCCTGTCTGTTCGTCGTCCTGCCGCGGGTGAACCGCATGTGGCAGGCCGTCGTGGCCGGCCTGTTCCTCGCCGGCATCACCGGCAACCTGGTCGACCGGATCTTCCAGCCCCCGGCGGCGCTGCACGGGCATGTGATCGACATGTTCTCGCTGCGCGGCTTCGCGATCTTCAACGTCGCCGACATCTGCATCACGGTGGCGGCCGGCATCGTGATCGGCTGGTCGCTGTTCGCCGACCGGGCCGAGGCCAAGGCGAGGAAGGCCGCGGCCTCGTGAGCGTCTTCATCGTGCCCGACGGCCTCGCGGGCCAGCGCGTCGACGCGGTGGCCGCCCGGGTGTCGGGGTACAGCAGGGCGCGCATCGAGCTGCTGATCGACGCCGGCAGCGTCAGCCTCTCGGGGACGATCGTCACCAAGAGCTCCCAGAAGGTCGCCGGTGGAGAGCTGCTCGAGCTGCTGGAGGATCCCGCGCCCACCGCCGCGACGGCGGTCCCGCAGCTCGCCGACGGCGTCGGGATCGTCCACGAGGACGCCGACATCGTCGTCGTCGACAAGCCCGTGGGCGTCGCGGCACACCCCAGCCTCGGCTGGGACGGCCCGTCGGTCGTGGAGCACCTGGCCGCCGCCGGCGTCGCTGTGTCCACGTCGGGGGCCGCCGAGCGGCAGGGCATCGTCTCGCGCCTCGACGTCGGCACCAGCGGACTGATGGTCGTCGCCAGATCCGAGGTGGCCTACAGCGTGCTCAAACAGGCGTTCCGCGACCGGACGGTGGACAAGACGTACCACACGCTCGTGCAGGGGCACCCCGACCCGTTCGTCGGGACGATCGACGCGCCCATCGGCCGCCATCCCGGCGCGGACTGGAAGATGGCGATCCTCGAAGGTGGCCGCGCATCCGTCACGCACTACGAGACGCTGGAGGCGCATCGGGCGGCGACGCTGCTGCAGGTCCACCTCGAGACGGGCCGCACGCACCAGATCCGGGTGCATATGGCGGCGATCGGCCATCCGTGCGTCGGGGACCCGCTGTACGGCGCCGATCCGGTGCTGTCGGCAAGGCTGGGGCTGGGCCGCCAGTGGCTGCACGCCGTCGGCCTGGGTTTCACGCATCCGACGCGCGGCGACCATGTCGAGTTCAGCTCCCCCTACCCTGCGGATCTGCAGCGGGCCCTCGATCTGGTGCGGGCCGACTGATTCCCAGCCAGGGCGCCGTGTCGTCCTGCAACGACGTCGGGTAGGGTTGTCGCCGTGCGTAGAGCAAAGATCGTTTGTACCCTCGGCCCTTCGGCCGAAGCAGTTGACCGCCTCGTTGACCTGATCAACGCTGGCATGAATGTCGCCCGACTCAACATGAGTCACGGCGACTACAACGAGCACGGCACCCGGCTCAAGAATGTCCGTGCCGCCGCTGACATCACCGGCAAGACCGTCGGCGTGTTCGCCGACCTCCAGGGCCCCAAGATCCGTCTCGGCCGCTTCCTGAACGACGAGAAGCCGTACCTGGCCGTCGGTGACATCTTCACCATCACCATCGACGACATCCAGGGCACCAAGGAGCGTTGCTCGACGACGTTCAAGGGCCTGCCCGGCGACGTCAACGTCGGCGACCAGATCCTGATCGACGACGGCAAGGTCGCCCTGAAGGCCATCCAGGTCACCGACACCGACGTGGTCTGCGAGACGGTCGTCCCCGGTCCGGTCTCCAACAACAAGGGCATCAACCTGCCCGGCGTCGCCGTCTCGGTCCCCGCCCTGTCCGACAAGGACGAGCGTGACCTGCGCTGGGCGCTCGCCCACCCCGACATCGACATGATCGCGCTGTCCTTCGTCCGCTCCGGCGACGACATCAAGCGCGTCCACGAGATCATGGACGAGGAGGGTCGCCGCCTGCCGGTCATCGCCAAGCTCGAGAAGCCCCAGGCGATCGCCAACCTGCAGGAGATCATCGACTCCTTCGACGCCTTCATGGTCGCCCGTGGCGACCTGGGCGTCGAGCTGCCGCTGGAGGAGGTGCCCCTGGTCCAGAAGCGGATCGTGCGCGCCGCGCGCAAGTGGGCGAAGCCGGTCATCGTGGCCACCCAGATGCTTGAGTCCATGATCAGCAACCCGCGCCCGACGCGCGCCGAGGCTTCCGACGTCGCGAACGCCGTCCTCGACGGCGCCGACGCCGTGATGCTGTCCGGAGAGACCTCGGTCGGCGACTTCCCGGTCGAGACCGTCTCCACCATGGCTCGCATCGTCGAGAAGACGGAGCGCGAGGGCCACGCGGAGATCCACACCATCGACTGGGACCCGCACACCACCGGCGGCATCCTGGCCAAGGTGGCTGCCGAGGTCGCCGAGCGTATCGGTGCCCGCTACCTCGTCGCGTTCACCAAGTCGGGTGACACCGGGCGCCGCCTGTCGCGTCTGCGCTCGCCCATCCCGATGCTGGTGTTCTCCCCGGAGAAGTCGACCCGCCAGACCATGACCCTGTCGTGGGGTGTCGACACGCACATCACGCCGGAGTTCACCGCGCAGGAGGAGATGGTGGACGCCGTCGACCAGTACCTGCGCACGAACAACCTCATCGAGGTCGGCGAGCGCATCGTGGTCGTGTCCGGCTCGCCCATGGGTGTCCCCGGAAAGACCAACAACCTCCGCGTGCACAAGGTCAAGGACCTGCCCGAGGCCTGAGGCTGAGCAGCAGTAGACAAGGATCGGGGCCCCGCAAGGGGTCCCGATCCTTGTGTTGTGGAGGTGCCCGGGAGGGGATTCGAACCCCTAAGGTCTCTCGACCAGACGGGTTTGAGCCGTCCGCGTATACCGTTCCGCCACCCGGGCGAGGGCAGCGAGGATCATTGTAGCCACAGCCCGTCGGGCGACGGCCAGCGGCGGGCAGGCGGCACGAGTTCGCGTGCGCCGGAGGCGCAAGGTACTATTCAGCGCAGGTTTGATCAGAGGAGCTCGCCTCTCAGGGCGAGGGGAGAAGAGTCGAAGTATGGATAAGAAGAAGCCCGCGGTCCTGGTTGCCGAGGACGAGGCCCTGATCCGACTGGACCTGGTCGAGCTGCTCACCGAGGAGGGCTACGAGGTCGTCGGCGAGGCGGGAGACGGCGAGGAGGCCGTGAAGCTCGCCAGGGAACTCGAGCCCGACCTGGTCATCATGGACGTGAAGATGCCGAAGATGGACGGCATCACCGCCGCTGAGATCATCGCCGAGGAGCGCATCGCGCCCATCGTCATGCTCACCGCGTTCTCGCAGCGCGACCTCGTCGAGCGGGCCCGCGATGCAGGCGCAATGGCCTACGTCGTCAAGCCCTTCGGCGCCTCCGACGTCGTCCCGGCGATCGAGATCGCCATGGGCCGCTTCCAGGAGATCACCGCGATCGAAGAGGAGCTGGCCAACCTCGAGGACCGCCTCGAGTCCCGCAAGGTCATCGACCAGGCCAAGGGCATCCTGCAGCAGGACCTCGGCCTGACCGAGCCTGAGGCGTTCCGCTGGATCCAGAAGACGGCGATGGACATGCGCAAGTCGATGCGGGACGTCGCCGAGGGCGTCATCTCGCACAAGAAGAAGGCCTGACCGCTACGCCCCCGGCGGGGCGGCGATGAGCTGACACGTCAGCCGGCCGACGGCGGTTCTCCGCCCGGTGTCGTCGGTGATCTCCACCTGGTAGACGGCCAGCGTCCTGCCCAGGTGCAGAGCCGTGGCGACGCCGGTGACGCGACCCGAGCGCACACCCCTCAGGTGTGTCACATTCAGGTCGATGCCGACCGGCACCTTCCCGTCCGGCATCCCGTGGGCCACCGCGCCCATCGACGCCAGGGTCTCGACGAGCACGCCGGACGCGCCGCCGTGCAGGAGACCGAATGGCTGCTGGTTGCCCTCCACGGGGATCGAGCCGACGACCCGCGACGGCGTGAGTTCGGTCAGCTCAAGGCCGAGCTTCGCGTCGAGGGGGGAGGCCATGGAGTCGAGCCAGGCGGGCAGGTCTGTCATGGACACGACAGTAGGCCATCTGGCCGGTCCTCGGCCGACGGCCCATTCGGTAGGCTCGGCGTGTGACTGACGCGCCAAGACTGCTGCTGATCGACGGCCACTCCGTGGCCTACCGGGCGTTCTACGCCCTTCCGGTGGAGAACTTCGCCACCAGCACGGGGCAGCACACCAACGCCGTGTTCGGGTTCACCTCCATGCTGATCAACGTGCTGCGCGACGAGCGACCCACCCACCTTGCCGTCGCGTTCGACGTTGCCAGGCAGTCGTTCCGCACCGAGGAGTACCCCGAGTACAAGGGCACGCGCGCCAAGTCACCCGAGGAGTTCACGGGACAGGTGACCCTCATCAAGGAGGTCCTCGACGCGCTCAACGTCGCCCACCTGGAGCTGCCGGGCTACGAGGCGGACGACATCATCGCGACGATGTCGACGCGCGCCGAGTCCGAGGGGTTCGACGTGTCGATCGTCACCGGCGACCGCGATGCCATGCAGCTCGTGACCGACCACGTCACGGTTCTCTACCCGCGCAAGGGTGTCTCGGACCTCGCGCGGATGACCCCTTCCACCGTGGAGGAGAAGTACCTCGTCCCGCCCGCCCGCTACCCGGAGCTCGCGGCGCTGGTGGGGGAGACCAGCGACAACCTCCCCGGGGTGCCCGGCGTCGGGCCGAAGACTGCGGCGAAGTGGCTGACCGCCTACGACGGGCTGGACAACATCGTCGCCCGCGCAGAGCAGATCCCCGGCAAGGCGGGCGCCTCGCTGCGCGAGCACCTGGGCGACGTGGTGCGGAACCGGCGGCTCAACGCGCTGGTGCGCGACCTCCAGCTCGACACGACGGTGGCGGCGACGGAGCGGCACGACTGGGACCGTGCGCGCGTGCACGAGCTGTTCGACGCGCTGGAGTTCCGGGTCCTGCGCGAGCGGCTGCTGGAGCTCGCGCCCGCGGAGGAGACGCAGGCCGAGGCCTTCGAGGTGCGTGGCGGTCCGCTCGCCCCGGGCGCCGTCGGTGCCTGGCTGGAGGCGCATGCCTCAGGGCCGACGGCCGCGGAGTTCGTCGGCCACTGGGGCTCCGGCACCGGCGACGTGACAGGCATCGCGCTGGCCGCGGGCGACGGCGAGGGTGCCTGGCTCGACACCGCGGCGCTGACCCCGGCCGACGACGCGGCCCTGGCCGCCTGGCTCGCGGACCCGTCGCGCGCGAAGTACGTGCACGGCGCCAAGGGCCCGATGCTGGCCTGCTGGGCCCGCGGCTGGGAGCTGCGCGGCGTCGCCGTCGACACGCTGCTCGCCGCGTACCTGGTGCGCCCCGACCAGCGCGCCTACGACCTGGCCGACCTCTCGCTCAGGCTGCTGAACCGCGACCTGAGCCTCGCCGCCGACACCACGCAGGACCCGCAGGCCGCCTTCGACTTCGACGAGGACTCCGACCGCGACGCCGAGGCCGCGCTGCTGCGCTCGCGCGCCGTGTTCGACCTCGCAGGAGCGCTGGAGGGCCAGCTCGAGGAGCAGGGCGCCGCCAGCCTGATGACGCAGGTCGAGCTGCCCGTGCAGGTGAGCCTCGCGCGCATGGAACGCACCGGCGTCGCCGTCGACCGCGGCCGGCTCGAGGCGCTGCGCGACGAGTTCGACGCCAGCGTGACCGCGGCCCAGCAGGCCGCCTGGGACGTGCTGGGCCACGAGGTGAACCTCGGCTCGCCCAAGCAGCTCCAAGGCGTGCTGTTCGACGAGCTGGACATGCCGAAGACCCGCCGCACCAAGTCCGGGTACACCACGGACGCGGAGGCGCTTGAGGGGCTGTTCGCGAAGACCGCGCACCCGTTCCTCGGTCACCTGCTCGCGCACCGCGACGCGATCCGGCTGCGCCAGACTGTCGACGGGCTGCTGGCCGCCGTCGCCGATGACGGCCGCATCCACACCACCTACGTGCAGACGATCGCCGCCACCGGCCGCCTGTCGTCCACGGACCCGAACCTGCAGAACATCCCGATCCGCACCGCGGTCGGCCGCCGGATCCGCTCGGCGTTCGTGCCGGGGGAGGGCTTCGAGTCGCTCATGTCGGCCGACTACTCGCAGATCGAGATGCGCATCATGGCGCACGCATCCGGCGACGCCGGCCTCATCGACGCATTCACATCAGGCCGCGACTTCCACGGCGAGATGGCGTCGCTGGTGTTCGGCGTCGCGCCCGAGGACGTCACGGGCGAGATGCGCGCCCGCATCAAGGCCATGAACTACGGCCTGGCCTACGGGTTGAGCGCCTTCGGACTCAGCAACCAGCTGAAGATCTCCGTCGGCGAGGCCAAGGCCCTGATGGAGGACTACTTCGCCCGCGTCGGGGGCGTGCACGCCTACCTCGCGGGCATCGTCGACGAGGCGCGCCGCACCGGCTACACCGAGACGATGCTCGGTCGCCGCCGCTACCTGCCCGACCTGACGAGCAGCAACCGGCAGCGCCGCGAGATGGCGGAGCGGGCCGCCCTGAACTCACCGATCCAGGGGTCGGCGGCCGACGTCATCAAGGTCGCGATGATCAACCTCGACCGGGCCATCTCCGAGTCGGGACTGGCCAGCCGCGTGCTGCTGCAGGTGCACGACGAGCTCGTGCTCGAGGTCGCACGGGGTGAGCAGGAGGCCGTCGCCGACATCGTGCGGCGCGAGATGACCGGGGCCTTCGACCTGTTGGTGCCGCTCGACGTGTCCGTCGGCGTCGGCCAGGACTGGGAGTCCGCGGCCCACTGATCAGTCCTCGGCGCCGCCGATCGGGTCGAAGTGGAAGAACACCCGCGAATCCCAGTCGGTGCCGTCGAAGTCCCAGCAGATGATGATGGCGAGCCGCGGCTCCCCGTCGAAGTCGACCATCAGGTCCGAGTCGGGGTCGTAGTCCGCGACCGCGATCTTGGTGGCAGCCGTGAACCCGTAGCACTGCACGGCGCCGTCCGGTCCCGTCAGACGGAGCACGTCGCCGGGGCTGAGCTGCGGCTGCCCGTCGGCGAACAGCTCGTTCCCGACGGCCCCGCCGTTGCGGTACGTGTGGATCGTGAGGACGACCTGCCCCTCGCCGCTGCCCGGCTCCGGGCCCCCGCTCCACCAGGACGCCATCCGCGGCTCGTCGAGCGGTGGGGCGGCGATGCTGCCGGACGCGTCGAGGTCGAGGGCGACGACGGGCTCGTCCACGCCCAGCGCCTCGATGCTGTAGCGATCCGGCACGAAGCCCTCGCCTGCGGGTGAGCAGCCGTCGGGGGGCGCCGAGGAGGAGGGTGCGGGCGCCGGCGTGGACGACGACGCGGCGGGAGAGGGTGACGGACCTGCGTCCTGCCCGATGTGCTTAGTTTCCTCGGAGGCAACCCCCCACACGGCGAGGGCGAGGACCAGCAGGCCCACGACGAGCAGAACGAGTCGGGGCAAGGTACTCTTCCGGCTGTCCGGGCCGTGGCGCGGCTGGGTCACGGCCCCAGCTTAGGCCCCGCGCCGGCACTCGCCAGCCAGGTTGACCCTCGCGGCACGCCTGGGTATCCTAGGGGGGCACTCTGGCCTGCATTGCCTCGGACGGAGCAGGGAGTGCTGTAAAGGGCCAGAACGCGAGACTTTTCTCATTCGGAGCCCTACTACATGACCTCCTCTACTGAGGCCTCGACTGTCGCAGTCGACGACATTGGCACTCCCGAGGCTTTCCTGGCCGCGGTCGACGCCACCATCAAGTACTTCAACGACGGGGACATCGTGTCCGGCACCGTCGTCAAGGTCGATCGGGACGAGGTCCTGCTCGACATCGGTTACAAGACCGAAGGCGTCATCCCCTCGAAGGAGCTGTCGATCAAGCACGACGTCGACCCGTTCGACGTCGTCAAGGTCGGCGACGAGATCGAGGCGCTCGTCCAGCAGAAGGAGGACAAGGAGGGTCGCCTGATCCTGTCCAAGAAGCGTGCTCAGTACGAGCGCGCCTGGGGCACGATCGAGAAGATCAAGGAAGAGGACGGCGTCGTCACCGGCTCCGTCATCGAGGTTGTCAAGGGTGGCCTCATCGTTGACATCGGTCTTCGTGGCTTCCTGCCCGCCTCGCTCGTCGAGATGCGTCGCGTCCGCGACCTCCAGCCCTACGTGGGCATGGAGCTCGAGGCCAAGATCATCGAGCTCGACAAGAACCGCAACAACGTGGTCCTGTCGCGTCGTGCGTGGCTCGAGCAGACCCAGTCCGAGGTCCGCCACACGTTCCTCACCCAGCTCCAGAAGGGCCAGATCCGCAAGGGTGTCGTGTCCTCGATCGTCAACTTCGGCGCCTTCGTCGACCTTGGCGGCGTCGACGGCCTCGTGCACGTCTCCGAGCTGTCCTGGAAGCACATCGACCACCCGAACGAGGTTGTCGAGGTCGGCATGCCCGTCACGGTCGAGGTCCTCGAGGTGGACATGGACCGCGAGCGCGTGTCCTTGTCGCTGAAGGCGACCCAGGAGGATCCGTGGCAGACCTTCGCGCGTCTGCACCAGATCGGCCAGATCGTGCCCGGCAAGGTCACCAAGCTCGTCCCGTTCGGCGCGTTCGTCCGCGTCGGCGAGGGCATCGAGGGCCTGGTCCACGTGTCCGAGCTCGCCGAGCGTCACGTCGAGATCCCCGAGCAGGTCGTCTCCGTCGGTGACGAGCGCATGGTCAAGGTCATCGACATCGACCTCGAGCGTCGCCGCGTCTCCCTGTCGCTCAAGCAGGCCAACGAGGGCGTCGACGTCCAGTCCGACGACTTCGACCCGCTGCTGTACGGCATGCAGGCGTCCTACGACGACCAGGGCAACTACATCTACCCCGAGGGCTTCGATCCGGAGACCAACGAGTGGAAGGAAGGCTACGACGAGCAGCGTGCAGCCTGGGAGGCCCAGTACGCCGAGGCCCACGCCCTGTGGGAGCAGCACAAGCGTCAGGTCGAGACCGCCGAGGTCGCCGAGCGCGATGCGGCCGTCGACGCCGGCACCGGCTACACCACTGAGACCTCCACCGAGGGCTCGCTGGCTTCGGACGAGTCGCTGCAGGCTCTCCGCGAGAAGCTCGCCGGCAACTGAGTTCCTGACTCACCAGAGCTGAGGCGCCGATCCCTTCGGGGATCGGCGCCTCAGCCGTTTGCGGCCACCCCGGTTCCCTGAGCCCCGGTTCCCTGAGCCCCGGTTCCTGAGCTTGCCCGGCTCCCTGAGTGTGCCCGGTTCCTGAGCTTGCCCGGCTCCCTGAGCTTGCCCGGTTCCTGAGCTTGCCCGGCTCCCTGAGTGTGCCCGGTTCCCTGAGCTTGTCGAAGGGCCCTGAGCGAAGCGAAGGGAAGTCCGGTCCCCTGAGCCCACCCCGGTTCCCACCCACCCCCGTCCCCCTTTCCGGCACAAAGATGCCTATACCGGGACCGCTGCAACATGGGAACAGCGGCCCGGAAATACGCATCGTTGTGCACGGAATCGAGGAGGCCCCGGGGAAAGTGACAGCCGACGACGACCACGCGGCTTGTGGATAATTCAGACGGGCGTGCGAAAAGTGTCGGTGGCGGGTCGTAGCGTTAGTGTCATGGAAAGCAGGCGACGCGACGACTCCCGGCAGGCGACCAACCGCCTCCGCGCAGGTGTCGCCCTGCGCCGCAGTGGCGAGGCCGAGGAACTGGAGGCCATCTGCGACCTCGCCCTGGCCTACCGCCTGGACGAGGCGGACCTGCTGGATTACGGGACCGAGATCTACCGGGACCGCGACACGAAACTCACCGAGAAGCTGGTCCACCCCGGCGGGGAAGGCACCCCGAGTGTGTCGGAGTTCCTGGCGATGGAGGTCGCCGCGTTGCTGCGGTGTTCCCAGACCGCGGCGATCGAGAAGATCGCCTCCGCCCTGAACTTGAAGTATCGCCACCCGATGCTGTTCGAGGCCGTGATCAACGGTGAAGTCGAATCGTGGCTCGCAGCCAGGGCCGCGTGGTTGTGTCGGGACCTGGATCCGATGCAGGCCGAGACCGTCACCGCGCGCTGGCTGCCCAGGCAGTACGGGCTGGTCCCCAGCGCCGCGCTGGGGGAACTGAAGAAGCTGATCATCCGCGTCGACGCGGCCGCCGCGCGGGAGCGGGAGGCCGAGGCCCGGGCGCGGCGTGGGGTGTGGCTGCGCGATCTGGAGCCGGGTGTCACGAGCATCGGCGGGCGCCTTGATGTGTTGGACGGCAGGATCGTCGACGAACGCCTGCACCGAATCTCTGAACGACTGCGGGACCGGTATCCGGGGTTGGATCATTCAGCGCGGCGGGCGAAGGCCCTGTCCCTGGCGATGAACCCAGACCTGCTGCTCACCATCCTCTCCGCCGACCAGCCCGCCCTCAGCATCGACTGGGACAGTCCCTGCAGCGAGTCGGACATCGGCACGGCCGCACGGCCCTCAGTCCTCGAGCTGCCGCTGGCAGTGGAGCCACCTGACGAGGACGAGGAGCCCCCGTTCCCTGACGATGAGCCTCCCGACTGGCAGCCACCCGACGATCCACGGCTGGATCACTCGGTTGGGGGTGGTCCTTTCGCTTCGCTCAAGGCGCCTCGACAGGCATGTGCTGAGCCCCGTCGAAGTGCTCGGCGACCCGACACTTCACCTGAGTCGGACCGGTTCCCTGAGCCGCCCCCGTTCCCTGAGCCGCCCCCGTTCCCTGAGCCGACCCAGCCCCCTGAGCCGACCCGGTTCCCTGAGCTCGTCGAAGGGCGCCGAGCGGAGCGAGGCGAGACACGGGACACGTCGCGACCCGACCGGTTCCCTGAGCCGCCGCTCCGGTTCCCTGAGCCGCCCCAGCCCCCTGAGCCGCCTTACCGGTTCCCTGAGCTCGTCGAAGGGCGCCGAGCGGAGCGAGGCGAGGACCCACCGCCCCACGCAGTGCGTTCCGATATGGCCAGCGTTGACGAGACGCTCGACCGGAGCCGGGACCCTTCGCTGCGCTCAGGGCGCTTCGACAGGCTCAGCGAGCCGTCGTCCCCGCTGCCGAGGGTGGAGATCGTCGTGCACATCACCGCCGACGCGGACGGAACCCTTGACCTGGTCGCATCGGTCGAGCGCGCCGACACCCTGACCACCGCGCTGCTCGGCGAGTTGCTCGGAGACGGGTACCGCAACGGGGAGATCATCCTGAAGGTCCAGCCCGTCATCGACCTGAACAACATGGAGCCGGCCGACGGGTACCGGCCGACTCGGCGGATGCGCAAAGCGTTGCGGCTGCTGCGACCCACGGAGGCTTTCCCGTTCTCCACCCGCACCCGCCGCCTGGACATCGACCACAACACCACCTATCAGCCCGGTCGCCCCGGCCAGACCCGGCTGGACAACCTGGCCCAGCTCTGCCGCCGCGTCCACCGTGGCAAGACCAAGGGCGCCTGGGTGCTGAATCAGATCGCGCCGGGCCACTTCCGGTGGACCAGCCCCCTGGGTTACGTGTACGAGGTCACCAGCGGCGGCGCGTGGCTGGAATGCACCCCCGACCTCGGCCCACAGCTCAGCCCCGTCGAGAGGACCATCCAGGACTGGTGCGACACCATCGCCGACGCCACAGACCTCGCACGCTGCGGCTGACAGCCTCCGTCCAGCACGGAGCGGCTGACTTCCCTTCGCTGCGCTCAGGGCACCTCGACAAGCTCGGCGAACCGGGATGGGTACCTCGACAAGCTCGGCGAACCGGGATGGGTACCTCGACAAGCTCGGCGAACCGGGATGGGCACCTCGACAGGTGTGCTGAGCTGGTCGAAGTGCTCAACGAACCGGTTCCCTGAGCTGGTCGAAGGGCTCGGCGAACCGGGATGGGCACCTCACGACCGAGCACGGCTAGGCTGACGCGCATGCCATGCATCGCGCTGACCGGGGGGATCGCCTCCGGCAAGTCCACCGTCGCCGAGCTGTTCCGCGAGTTGGGGGCCGTGATCATCGACTCGGACGTGCTGGCCCGCGAGGTCGTCGAGCCGGGGACCGAGGGACTGGCCCTGGTCGCGGAGCGCTTCGGGCCGATGGTGCTCCGACCCGACGGGGCTCTCGACCGCGCCCGGCTGGGGGAGCTGATCTTCGCGGACGAGGACGCCAGGGCGGACCTCAACGCGATCATCCACCCGCGCGTGCGGGTTGCCTCGCAGGAGCGGGAGGCCGGCGCACCGGTCGGATCCGTCGTGCTGCATGTCATCCCCCTGCTGCTGGAGTCGGGGCTCGTCGGCGGCTTCCGGCATGTGGTCGTCGTCGACCTGCCCGAGGATGAGCAGCTGACCCGGTTGATGGAGCGCAACGGACTCACGCTCGAGCAGGCGTACGCGCGGCTGCGGGCCCAGGCCGCCCGTGACGAGCGGCTCGCGGTGGCCTCGTGGGTGATCGACAACTCTGGCTCGCTGGAGGAGACGGCGAGCCAGGTCATCGGCCTCTGGAACGGGCCGATCGCCTCGCTGCCCTGAGCCTGCGGGGAACCGGCCCGCTGCTAGATTCCCCGTGACGGTGCCCCGCAGCGGTCCTGCTCCGAGGATCACCGCCGGAGAGGTCGCTTGCGATGACCATCAACCTCATCCTCGAGGCGCTCGTCATGCTGGGCGCGATAGCCATGGGCACCCGGTCGGGTGGCGTGGGGGTCGGGCTGTGGGGCGGGCTCGGGACCTTCGTGCTGGTGTTCGTGTTCCGCGAGGCGCCCGGCAGCCCTCCTACCGACGCCGTCGCGATCATCCTCGCCGTGGTCACCACGGCTGCGCTGATGCAGGCGGCGGGTGGGATCGACTGGATGGTCGCCGTCGCGGCCCGGGTGATCGAGAAGCGGCCGCGCCAGATCACGCTCATCGCCCCCCTTACCGCGTTCCTGTTCTCGGTCGGGGCCGGGACGGGCAACATCATCTACCCGCTGCTGCCGGTCATCTACGACGTCTCCTACCGGAACAACATCAGGCCGGCGCGCCCGCTGAGCGTGACCGTCGTCCAGTCGGCCATCGCGCTGGCGGCCTCGCCGGTCTCCGCCGCGATGGCGGCCATGCTCACGCTTACCTACGTGGAGCCGTACAACCTCGGCCTCGGCCAGATCCTCGCGATCACCGTGCCCGCGTGCGTGATCGGGATCGTGGTGACGGCCCTGGTGGTGAACCGGATGTGGCCAGAGCTCGACGACGACCCGGACGTGCAGGCGAGGATCGCGTCGGGGGAGTTGGCGCCGCCCAGTTCCGACGACGGCGAATCCGCCGCGAGCAGGCTCACCTTCACCTCCCGCGGGCGCGCCTCGGCAGTCGTCTTCCTGCTCGGCGTCGTGGCCGTGGTGTTCTTCGGGATCTTCCCCGGGCTCCGGCCGGACGTCGCATCCGGTGACGGCACGGCACCCGTCGGGATGACCACGACGATCGTCCTTGTCATGTTCACGGTCGGCGTGCTCATCCTCCTGGTCGGCAGGCCGGACGTGGCGACGGTGCCGGACCAGTCGGTCTTCAAGGCGGGCATGATCTCCGCCATCGCGTTGCTCGGGATCGCCTGGCTGACGGCGACCTTCATCTCTGCGCACGAGGCCTACATCATCGACACCATCGGCGGGCAGGTGACGCAGTGGCCGTTCATGCTGGCGCTCGCGGTGTTCCTCGTGGCGGCCCTGACCACGAGCCAGTCGACCGCCACCCGCACGATCGTGCCGATCGGGCTGGCCGCGGGCATGCCCGCGGGCCTCGTCACGGGGCTGTGGGTCGGCGGCCTCGGCGGCATCTACACGCTGCCGGCCAACGGCACGCAGATCGCGGTCGCCAACTTCGACCTCACCGGCACCACGAAGCTCGGCACGAAGCTGGTGGATCACAGCTTCTTCGTGCCGATGCTCATCCTCAGCGTGACCACCACCGCGGCGGGCGCCCTCATCGGCGTGCTGCTCTTCTAGGTCAGCGGGTGGCCTCCACCATGCCGCGGAGCTCCTTCTTCAGGTCGGAGATCTCGTCGCGGTGGCGGGCTGCCACCTCGAACTGCAGCTCGGCGGCGGCCCGGTGCATCTGCGCGGTGAGGTCCTCGATCAGCTGGGCCAGCTCGGACTGGGCCATCGACGACGCGTCGAGGCCGCGTCCCGGCTTCTTCGAGCCCGACGTGGTGGCGAGCAGCTCGTCGGTGTCGGCGTCCTCGCGGGCCAGCATCTCGGTCACGTCGGCGATGCGCTTGCGCAGCGGCTGCGGGTCGATGCCGTGCTCGGTGTTGTAGGCGACCTGGATCTCGCGGCGTCGGTTCGTCTCGTCGATGGCCGCCTCCATCGACGGCGTGATCTTGTCCGCGTACATGTGGACCTGGCCCGCGACGTTACGGGCGGCGCGGCCGATCGTCTGGATCAGCGAGCGTTCGGAGCGCAGGAAGCCCTCCTTGTCGGCGTCGAGGATGGCCACCAGAGACACCTCGGGAAGGTCGAGTCCCTCGCGCAGCAGGTTGATGCCCACCAGCACGTCGTACTCGCCGAGCCGCAGCTCGCGCAGCAGCTCGATGCGCCGGATGGTGTCGATGTCGGAGTGCAGGTACCGGGTGCGGATGCCGTGGTCCATCAGGTAGTCCGTCAGGTCCTCGGCCATCTTCTTTGTCAGCGTGGTGACCAGCACGCGCTCGTTGCGCTCCACGCGGAGCGTGACCTCGGCCATCAGGTCGTCGATCTGGCCGCGCGTCGGCTTCAGCACGACCTCGGGGTCGACCAGGCCGGTGGGGCGGATGATCTGCTCGACGAAGCCGCGGCTGCGCTCCATCTCGTACGGGCCGGGGGTGGCGGAGAGGTACACCGTCTGCCCGATCCGCTCGACGAACTCGTCGAACTTCAGCGGCCGGTTGTCGATGGCGCTCGGCAGCCGGAAGCCGTGCTCCACCAGGGTGCGCTTGCGTGACGCGTCGCCCTCGTACATGCCGCCGATCTGCGGGATGGTGACGTGCGACTCGTCGACGACCAGCACGAAGTCCTCGGGGAAGTAGTCGAGGAGACACGACGGCGCGGAGCCGGCCGTCCGGCCGTCGATGTGGCGCGAGTAGTTCTCGATGCCGGAGCAGGTGCCGATCTGCCGCATCATCTCGATGTCGTAGCTCGTGCGCATCCGCAGGCGCTGGGCCTCCAGCAGCTTGCCCTGCTCCTCGAACTCGGCGAGCCGCTCGGCCAGCTCCTTCTCGATGCCGCCGATGGCCCGGTCCATCCGCTCGGCTCCCGCGGAGTAGTGCGTCGCCGGGAAGACGTAGGCCTCGGACTCCTCGAGGATCACGTTGCCCGTCAGGGGGTGGATGGTGGTGATGCGCTCGACCTCGTCGCCGAACATCTCCACCCGAAGGGCGTTCTCCTCGTACATCGGGTAGATCTCGAGCGTGTCGCCCTTCACCTTGAACGTGCCGCGGCCGCCGCCGATGTCGTTGCGCGCGTACTGGATGTCCACCAGATGCCGCAGCAGCCGGTCGCGGTCGTACTCCTCACCGACGCGCAGCGTGACGCGCTGCTGCAGGTACTCCTCGGGGGTGCCCAGTCCGTAGATGGCCGACACCGTGGCGACCACGATCACATCGCGCCGGGTCAGCAGCGAACTGGTGGCCGCGTGCCGCATCCGCTCCACCTCCTCGTTCAACGAGGAGTCCTTCTCGATGTAGGTGTCCGTCTGCGGGAGGTAGGCCTCGGGCTGGTAGTAGTCGTAGTACGACACGAAGTACTCGACGGCGTTGTTGGGCATCAGGTCCCGCAACTCGTTCGCGAACTGGGCCGCCAGGGTCTTGTTCGGTTGCATCACGAGGATCGGGCGCTGCAGGCGCTCCGCGAGCCAGGCGACCGTCGCCGTCTTGCCGGTGCCCGTCGCACCCAGGAGCACGACGTCCTTCTCTCCGGCCTCGATGCGCTCCTCCAGCTCGTCGATGGCCTTCGGCTGGTCCCCGGACGGCGAGAACTGGGAGATGACTTCCAGCGGCGCCACCTGGCGCTGCAGTTCCTCGATCGGTCGCATGCCACCAACCTAGTCCGCCGCACCGACAGATTCGCTGAGGGGCGAAGCCCGTCAGGTCACCAGGCGGATGCAGTACGTGCGGGCGGGGGACGTCAGGTTCCACGGCTCGGCAGGCGACACGCACGACCCGTTGTTGTTGTTCACCACGGAGTCGACGACGAAGTCGGCCGCCGCGCAGTCGGTCGTCACCGCGTAGAGGGAGAGCGAGTCGTCGACGATCGTGTAGCACGACCCCTCCGCGAATTGCGGGACGAGGCACGCGGTCTTGTCCGTCGTCGTGGTGTCCCCACGCGTGGACTGCAGCTCGTAGGAGATCCCCTCTGCGCAGTCGGCGGACCCGTCGTGTACCTCCGCGACCAGGTAGGAGTACGTCGAGGCGTCGTCGCAGTCGACGACCTCGTGGTCGAGTTCATCCTCACCTGTGATGGTGATGCACTCGCCCACGGAGGGAACGGCGGCCGGGGCAAGGCGCTGGTAGACGAAGAACCCCGCCGCGAGCAGCACCGCCACTGCCACCACGATGGCGGCGATGCTGACCCTCGAGAGCCTGGGCTGCGTCATGTCGCGACGCTAGCAGCCCTCCCGGATCAGGCCCGGTAGATGCGGGGGGACTCGGTGCCGCGGGCCAGCCAGGCGAGCAGGTCGCCCGCCGGCCCGTGCATCTCGATGCCGTCGCCGATGCGGCCGACCACGCCCGTGTAGCCCTCGTCCGCGACGACCTTCAGGGGCGGGTAGTCGCCGCTGCGGCCGATGCGGTCGACCTGGAAGCGCAGCAGCTCGACGGCGATGGCGGCGGGCAGGTCGCGGGGCTCGAAGTTGGGGGCGAGATCCATGTGGTGCAGGACCACCTCGCTCAGGCGTGCCAGCGGCAGCCGCCGGAAGGGAAGCCGGTAGCCGGCACGCAGCTCGACGGGGCGCGCGTCGAACTCCAGCTCGGGCAGCTCCACCTGCAGCGTGCTCGCGCTGGTGTCGAGGCGGATCTGCAGGTCGAGTCCGCTGGCGAGCGCGCCGAGTTCGATCGACCGGCGCTTCGCCGCATCGGACTCGTACAGCCGCTGCTCGATGCCCTGCCGGAGGCCCTCGATCACCCGGATCATGGCCATGGCGCCGTCGGCCAGATGCGCCGCCACGTGGCTGCGGGTCCAGCCGCTCAGCGCCGTCGGGCGGGCCCAGTCCTCGTCGGTGAAGCCGATGGTGGACCCCAGCAGGAGCGAGGTCTGCTCGCGGACCGAGTCGACCACCTGGGGGAACGTGGCACGATCGGTGGGCATGTGCCAAACGTAGCAAAGACGTACGATGGCGGGCGTGACTGATCGGCTCGTAGTGCGGGGTGCCCGCGTCCATAACCTGAAGAACGTGTCGCTGGACCTGCCGCGCGACGCCCTCATCGTCTTCACGGGACTGAGCGGATCGGGCAAGTCGTCGCTGGCCTTCGACACGATCTTCGCCGAGGGACAGCGACGCTATGTCGAGTCGCTGTCGGCGTACGCACGCATGTTCCTGGGGCAGATGGACAAGCCCGACGTCGATTTCATCGAGGGCCTCTCGCCCGCCGTGTCGATCGACCAGAAGTCGACCAGCCGCAACCCCCGCTCGACGGTGGGCACCATCACCGAGGTCTACGACTACCTGCGCCTGCTCTACGCGCGCGTCGGCATCCCCCACTGCGAGGTGTGCGGTGCCGTGATCGGCAAGCAGACGCCGCAGCAGATCGTCGACCGGCTCATGGCGATGGAGGAGGGGACCCGCTTCCAGATCCTCGCGCCGCTGGTGCGCGGGCGGAAGGGCGAGCACGCCGAGCTGTTCCGCCAGCTGAGCGGCGACGGGTACAGCCGCGTCCGCATCGACGGCGACACCTATCCGCTGGGCGAGACCCCGAAGCTGGACAAGAACCGCAAGCACGACGTCGAGGTCGTCGTCGACCGCGCCGTCGTGAGACCGTCGGCGAAGCAGCGCATCACCGAGTCCGTCGAGACCGCCCTGGGGCTGGCCGGCGGCGTCGTCACCATCGACTTCGTGGATCTGCCTTCCGACGATCCGGAGCGCGAGCGCCGGTTCTCGGAGAAGATGGGCTGCCCGAACGAGCACGACGTCGACATCGACGAACTCGAGCCGCGCCAGTTCTCGTTCAACGGCCCCTGGGGCGCGTGCCCCGAGTGCTCCGGCCTCGGCACGCTGCTCGATCCCGACCCCGAGCTGATCATCCCGAACGACGACCTCACCCTCGCCGACGGCGCCATCGCACCCTGGACCACGCCGACGATCAAGCAGCACTACGAGCACGTCCTGGAGTCGCTGGCCGCCGAGCACGGGTTCGCGATGGACACGCCCTGGCGCAAGCTCCCGGTCGGCGCCCGATCGGTCCTCCTGCACGGCGCGAAGGGCAACGTCGTCGTCAGCTACCGCAACCGCTTCGGCCGGGTCCGCTCCTACTCGCAGAAGTACGAGGGAGTCATCCCGTTCATCCGCCGACGCTACGACGAGGCGGAGACCGACTCGGCCCGCGACCGTTGGGGCGGCTACATGCGCGAGGTGAACTGCCCGGCCTGCGGCGGCGCCAGGCTCAAGCCGTCGTCGCTGTCCGTCACCGTGGCCGGGCGCACCATCGCCGAACTGGCCGACCTGTCGATCGGGGAGGCGGCGGCCTTCCTCGGGGAGCTGGAGCTCACGCCCCGCGAGGCGGCCATCGCGGCTCGCCTGATCAAGGAGATCAACGCCCGCCTGACATTCCTGCTCGACGTCGGGCTGGACTACCTCACGCTGTCGCGCGCCGCCGGGACGCTGTCGGGCGGCGAGGCACAGCGCATCCGGCTCGCCACGCAGATCGGGTCCGGCCTCGTCGGCGTGCTGTACGTGCTCGACGAGCCCTCGATCGGCCTGCACCAGCGCGACAACCTCCGCCTCATCGAGACGCTGCACCGGCTGCGCGACCTCGGCAACACGCTCATCGTCGTCGAACACGACGAGGACACCATCCGCGCCGCGGACTGGGCGGTCGACATCGGCCCCGGGGCGGGCGAGGGCGGCGGCGAGGTCGTCGTGTCCGGCACGGTCGAGGAGCTGCTCAGCAGCCCGGACTCCAAGACCGGCGCGTACCTCGCCGGCCGGCTCGCGATCCCCGTCCCGACGGTGCGCCGGCCGGGCAACGGGAAGAAGATCGTCGTGCGCGGGGCCCGCGAGCACAACCTCAGGGGCGTCGACGTCACCTTCAACCTCGGCCAGTTCATCGCCGTCACGGGCGTGTCGGGCTCCGGCAAGTCGTCGCTGGTCAACTCGATCCTCTACACCGCGGCCGCCAAGGCCATCTACGGGGCGAAGGCCGTGCCGGGCAGGCACAGGTCACTCGACGGGCTGGCGAACATCGACAAGGTGATCCAGGTCGACCAGTCGCCCATCGGCCGCACGCCGCGCTCCAACCCGGCCACCTACACGGGGGTCTTCGACAAGATCCGCGCCCTGTTCGCGCAGACGCCGGAGGCGAAGGTCCGCGGCTACCTGCCGGGGCGGTTCTCCTTCAACGTCAAGGGCGGCCGCTGCGAGAACTGCATGGGCGACGGCACGATCAAGATCGAGATGAACTTCCTGCCGGACGTCTACGTCCCGTGTGAGGTGTGCCACGGCGCGCGCTACAACCGAGAGACGCTCGAGGTGCACTACAAGGGCAGGACGATCGCCGAGGTGCTCGACATGCCGATCAGCGAGGCGGTGGAGTTCTTCAGCTCCATCAACTCGATCGCCCGGTACCTGCGCACGCTGACGGAGGTGGGGCTGGGCTACGTCCGGCTCGGGCAGCCCGCCACCACGCTGTCCGGCGGCGAGGCGCAGCGCGTCAAGCTGGCGGCAGAGCTGCAGAAGCGCTCGACGGGCCGCACGCTGTACGTGCTCGACGAGCCCACCACCGGCCTGCACTTCGAGGACATCTCGCGGCTGCTCACCGTCCTGCAGCGCCTCGTCGACAACGGCAACACCGTGGTGACGATCGAGCACAACCTCGACGTCATCAAGTCGGCGGACTGGGTGATCGACATGGGGCCCGACGGCGGATCCCGCGGCGGCACCGTCGTGGCGACCGGCACCCCGGAGGAGGTGGCCGCGAACCCGGAGTCGGCCACCGGAGCGTTCCTCAGGCCGCTGCTGGCCTGACCGGGGGAGGGACTCAGCTCGGGATCATCGGGCGCATCGACTCGGGGCAGATGCGCCGAGCGGCGAACTTTCCGCCCCAGAAGAGGCCGACGCCGATGAGCAGGAACGGGAGCGCCTGCAGCACGATCCCGAGGTAGCCGTGTTGCAGCATGGGCACCGAGTCGGCCGCGTAGGCGACCATGCCGTCGTTGCCGCCCTCGCAGGTCACCTGGTAGCGCCCGGCCGTAGCGTCGAACCGCCAGGTGCTGAGCGGCGGGTCGCCGTCCAGCGTCCAACCCTCGAGGTCGACCGGCAGGCCGGTGTCGGCGCTGACGACGCTGCACGCGGGCAGTTCCCCGCCCTCGGTCTGGGCCAGCGCGTAGCTGCCGTCGGTGGCGATCGAGATGGACCCGTCGGCCCCCGGGACGTGCCGGGTGGCCAGGTACTCGTTGGCGATCGTGGTGAACGAGCTCGCCACCAGCGCGACGCCCATCGCGATCAGGCCGACCGCCAGCACCGTCGTGGCGACCCTGACCAGGAACGCGATGCGGCGACGCTTCGCGAACCGCGCGAAGTCCGCCCGGTAGGCGCGCTGCACCGCCTCGCGCTCCACCGCGTCGTCGAAGTGGAAGTCGACGGTGTGCGCGCCGGCCGCGGGGGCCCGGTCGTCGAGGATACCCATGGCCGGATTCTACGCCCGGGAGGGGACGGGGCGCCGCCGGGCTGCGGCCTACTATGGGCGCCATGGCCGACCCCGCGACGTACCGTCCCGCCCCCGGGACCATCCCGACCGATCCGGGCGTCTACCGGTTCTTCGACGCCTTCGGCAACGTCATCTACGTCGGCAAGGCCAAGAACCTGCGGCAGCGGCTGAACTCGTACTTCGCCGACCCGGCCGGCCTCCACTTCCGCACCCAGACCATGGTGCGGACCGCCTCGAAGGTCGAGTGGATCGTCGTCGCGAACGAGCTGGAGGCGCTCCAGCTCGAGTACACGTGGATCCAGCAGTTCGACCCGCGCTTCAACGTGAAGTACCGCGACGACAAGTCGTACCCGTGGCTCGCCGTCACGATGGCCGACGAGTTCCCGCGCGTGTTCGTCGGGCGTGGCGCCAAGAAGCGCGGCACCCGCTACTTCGGGCCTTTCGGGCAGGCCTGGGCCATCCGGGAGACGGTCGACCTGCTGCTGCGCGTCTTCCCGATGCGCTCCTGCACGCAGGGTGTCTTCAACCGCGCCCGTTCCTCGGGCCGCGCGTGCCTGCTCGGCGACATCGGCAAGTGCAGCGCCCCGTGCGTGGGGCGGGTCAGCCCCGAGGAGCACCGCGGGATCGCCGAGGACTTCTGCTCGTTCATGGGCGGCAACACCGGCGGGATCATCGGGCGGATCGAGCGCGAGATGTACCAGGCGTCCGCGGACCTGAACTTCGAGAAGGCCGCCGTGCTGCGCGAC
Organism: Tessaracoccus palaemonis; assembly: GCF_019316905.1. Lineage (NCBI taxonomy): Bacteria > Bacillati > Actinomycetota > Actinomycetes > Propionibacteriales > Propionibacteriaceae > Tessaracoccus > Tessaracoccus palaemonis. Next base: position 2,065,362 of record NZ_CP079216.1, on the reverse strand, counting down.
TCGCTCTCCGCCCTCAAGCGGGTGCAGGAGAAGAACTCCGTCGTGCTCAAGGAGGGCGTGCGTGCCGACGTGGTGGGCTTCGCCGACGACGGCCGCCAGGTCGCCGTGCAGGTCTTCCACGTCGTCGACGGCCGCATCCTGGGGGAGCGCGGCTGGATCGCCGACCGCGCCGACGACACCCCCATCACGGAACTGCTCGAGGCCTTCCTCCGCCAGCTCTACGCCGAGGACCAGGAGATCCCGCCGAAGATCTACTCGTCGGTCGAGGCCGAGCCGGAGCTGGAGGCCCTCCTCACCGTCCGGCGGGGCGCCAACGTCGCGATCACGGTGCCGCTGCGCGGCGCCAAACGGGCGCTGCTCGACACGGCCGTGCGCAACGCGGAGGAGAACCTCGCGCAGGCCAAGCTGAAGCGCTCGACGGACCTGGACGCGCGCAACACGGCGCTGACCGAGATCGCGGAGGCGGTCGGCCTCACCGAGCCGCCCCTGCGCATCGAGTGCTACGACATCTCCCACACCATGGGCACCGAGGTCGTCGGCTCCATGGTGGTGTTCGAGGACGGCATGCCGAAGAAGAGCCAGTACCGGCGCTTCATCATCAAGACCTTCGAGGGCAGCAACGACGTCGCGGCCATGGATGAGGTGCTCTCGCGTCGGCTGCGCCGACTCCTCGACGAGCGGAACTCGGATGTGCACGTCGACGCGACGACGGGTGAGGCGGCGAAGTTCGCCTACGCGCCGGCGCTGATCGTCGTCGACGGCGGCCTGCCGCAGGTCAACGCCGCGAACGCGGTACTGGAGCGGTTCGGGCTCGACTCCGAGATCGCGCTCGTCGGCCTGGCGAAGCGGCTGGAGGAGGTGTGGCTGCCGGGGGAGGAGTACCCGGTCATCATGCCGCGCGCCTCCGAGGGCCTCTATATGCTGCAGCGGCTGCGCGACGAGGCCCACCGCTTCGCCATCACGCACCACCGCTCCCGACGCGCCAAGCACGTCGTGGAATCGGTGCTCGACGACGTGCCCGGCCTCGGCGAGCTGCGCCGCAAGGCCCTGCTCACCTACTTCGGGTCGCTGCGGAAGCTCCGGCAGGCCAGCGAGGCCGAGATCGCGGAGGTGCCGGGCTTCGGCCCGACGCTGGCCGCGGCCGTCAAGGCCGCCGTCGCCGACACCGGTGGCGAGGCGATCAACCTCACCACCGGCGAGGTCACCGAGGTCTAGGCGTACCGGGTCAGGACGCGATCTTCGCCGTGGCCGCGGTGCTCTTGAACACCGTCTTGTATCCGGTGCGCTTGTAGCTCACCTTGGCCTTGATCTTCGCCGCCTTGTCCTTCGACGACAGGGTGTAGGTCTTGCTCGTGCCGGACTTGACCTTCTTGCCATCCCGATACCAGGTGACGGCAATGCTCTTACCGCTGCCACTCCAGGTGCCAGTGTGGACGGTCAGCTTCTTGCCGACCCTCGTGGTTCCGGTGATGTGGGGAGTCGAGCTGACCGTCTGGGTGCCGAGGGCGACCTTAGCGGTGGCCTTGGAAGCGACGGTTGTGGTGGTGTAGCCGGTCAGCGTGGCCTTGACCTTCACGGTGATCTTGGTGTTGTAGTCCTTGGGCGTCACGGTGTAGGTGGACTTGGTGGCTCTGGTGATGGCTGTTCCATTGCGATACCAGCGGTAGGTGTAGCTCGCGGACGGCGAGAAGACTGCCTTGGCGGTCAGCTTCTTTCCGACCCGGGCTGTTCCCGAAATCGTTGCGCTCGCCTTGGTAAATGGCCCGTCGGCAATTGTGACGGTTCCCTGCCCAATCAGTTTGTTCCCGCCTTGCCCCACATTGATCGCGTAGACATAGACAGGCTGTGCTCCGCGCTTGGTTGTCTTGAACGTGAAGTCATACCCGGCCTTCGTTCCTGCCCATGGGTACAGCTTCGCGACATCGGGTCGTGAAATGCCAGTCGTTCCCGAGCTGCTGTCGGTACCGGCGCTACCCGCTGGTGCGCCCACGTAGACGTGGATCGCGATGCTGCTGGATCCGCTGCTCGCATCGGCTGCCCACCCGCGGACGTGCACCTTTCCGCCGGGTGAGTCGAGATCGTCCAGATTCCCGATGGGATCGGGGCTGGAAATCGTCACAGTAGCCTGGCCGATCAGCGGGTTGTGGCCGGTGGGCTGATTGATCGCGTACAGGTACACGGTCTGCGTGCCGCGCAGGTTGGTGGTGAAGGTTGTCGAGTAGCCGTGGTTGTTGCCGGTACCGCTGTAGGCCTGGCCCACGTCGTTCCTCTCGACTGAGGCCGTGCCCAGGTCGTGCCCTTCGCCACCGCTGCCTGCAGGTGCGCCGACGTAGGCATGGACGCGGATCGGAGTGGTCGGTACCGATCTGTCGATCGCCCAGCCCTTCACTGTGATCTCGCCAGCGCCGCCCTTGGCAGAGTCAAGAGCTCCGAACGGTGTCGCGTTTCCAACGTGGATGAAGCCGGATACCTCGCTGATCCTGTAGGTGCGCCAGTCGAAGTCGCCTCCGTAGTTGTCCTCGGAGACGACGAACGTGCCAGCCGCCGAGTTCACGGATTCGACATAGGCGACATGGCCTTCGCCCCCGATGGCGGCCGAGGACCACCATGCAACATCTCCGACGGCGGGGTTGTCCTTGGACACAGACAGGCCCTTGGCGGCTGCCTGGGAACCCCAGGATGTTGCGTTGCCGACCCCCGGCGTGATGAACTGGCCGATTCCGTTCTGCTGCATCCGGTAGGCCACGTAGTTCGTGCAATTGTGTCCGGCGTACTGACGCCAGAACGAAGTGGTGTAGACCGAGGAGTACCCGGCGTTCCCGTAACCGGCGCTTGCACATGCAGAGAATCCGGTGCACAGCTTACTGAGCCAAGTCACCGCGTGGGCTGTGGGCGAAAGAGTTGTCAAGAGAGTCAGTGCGAGGATAAGGCTGGCGACCCAGCCTTTCCGCCTGGTGGTGCTTTGGTGCGCGCTGGTACGCGAAGTTGCCATGATATTGATCCCCCATCAATGAACGGCCACAACCTGGGTAGAGGGTATCGTGGGGATGACTTGAGGCACAAGAGATTCTCTAGTGCTTTTCAGCTCGCGATCTTCGCCGTCGCCGGAGTGCTCTTGAACACCGTCTTGTATCCGGTGCGCTTGTAGCTCACCTTGGCCGTGATCCGGGTGCCCTTGTCCTTCGAGGTCAGGGTGTAGGTCTTGCTGGTGCCGGCCTTGAAACGGACGCCGTCGCGGTACCAGGTGACCCCGAGGGCGCGCCCGTTGTCCTGCCACCTCCCAGTGTGGACCGTCAGCTTCTTCCCGACCAACGTGCTGCCGGTGAACCGCGGGTTGGACCGGATCGTGTACGTGCCCAGCGCGACCTTCGACGTGCCGGCAGACGTGACCGTCTTCGTGACGTAGCCGACCATCGCGCCCCTGGCCTTGACCTTGATCACGGCGCCGACGTCGGTCGGGGTGAGCGTGTAGGTGGCGGCGGTGGCGCCGGAGATCTTCTTCCCGTCGCGGTACCACTGGTAGGTGAGGTCGACGGCCGGCGAGAACGACGGCCCGGCCGAGAGTGTCTTCCCCACCCGGACGGTCCCGGAGATCGCCACCGACGCGGTGAACTCCAGCGGGTCGGGGATCGTGACCGTGCCCTTGCCGATCAGCGCGTCGGCGCCCGGACCGGTGTTGACGGCGTAGACGTAGACGCCCTGCCTACCGCGCTTCGAGGTCACGAAGGTCGTGTCGTACCCGGAGATCGTGCCCGCCCCCGAGAGGGCCTTCGCCGCGGCGGTGCTCTTCGAACCCGTGGTCGTGGTGGCGACCTCGGCCGTCGAGCTACCCTGCTTCCCGCCCACGTAGACCTGCACCTGCAGCGACGACGTCGGGGCGTTCGGGTCCGCGGCCCAGCCCGCGACCCGGACCTGGGAGGGGAGCGTCTCCAGCGTGTCGACGGAGCCGACGGGGTCGGGGTCGGCGATCGAGACCGTGCCCGACCCGATCAGTGGGTTGGTGCCGCTCGGGCTGTTCACGGCGTAGACGAAGACCTTCTGCCTGCCTTTCAGTTCCGTGGTGAGGGTCGCCTTGAAGCCGTGGTTCTTCCCCGTCCCTGTGTAGATGGCGCCGATCTCCGAGCGCTTGAGGTTGGCTACCAGGTCGTGGCGCTCGCCCGTGCCGACGGGGCCACCGATGTAGACGCGGACCTTCAGCGCGCCCGTGGGCTTGTCCATGTCGATGGTCCAGCCGCGCACGGTCACCTGGCCGGTGCCGGCCTTGAGGTCGTTGAGCTCGCCGAACGGGGTCTTGTTGCCGACGTGGATGAAGCCGGAGACCTCGGAGATCCTGTAGGTCCGCCAGGAGAAGTCGCCGCCCCAGCTGTCCTGGGAGACGACGAAGGTGCCGGCTGACCGGTTGACCGACTCGACGTAGGCGACGTGTCCCGACGAGCCCATCAAGGTGTTGTCCCACCAGGCCACGTCGCCGACCTCCGGGTTGAGCTTGTCGACCTGCACGCCCTTCTTCCTGGCCTGGGCGCCCCAGGTGGTGGCGTTGCCCGACCCCGGCGTGATGAACTGGGTGATGCCGTTCTGGATCATCCGGTAGGCCACGTAGTTCGTGCAGTTGTGGCCCCTGTACTGGCCCCAGTGCGACGTGGTGTAGACGCCGGAGTACGCGGCGTTGCCGTAGCCAGACGAGGAGCAGCCCGTGAAGCCTGTGCAGATCTTCGGGTACCAGGTCAGCGCAGCCGCGGTGCCCGCGGGCAGCACGCCGAGGCTGAGCACGAGCGCGACCAGCAGGCTGACGATCAGTCGGGTCGCGGTGGAGATGCGGCGCATGGGGATCCTGTCGGCTCGGGGTCCTCTGCGAGACGCCGCCCCCCGAGGGTGCCTCGACGGTCAGCACCCTACGTACGCCCCGGCACGGAAGGCAACGGGATCCCTCCCCATCCCTCAAGGGGTGGTTGAACCTTTGAGCGGGTTTGAACAGTGTTCAAGTCGGGGTGCATGATGGGCCTGTCCGAACAGAAGGAGAGCCCCGAGATGTCCTCCACCTCAGCGGCCGCCCCGGCCCGCGCCATCGCCCCCGCCGACCTCGCCTACGTCGCCGTCTTCGCCGCGCTGATCGCCGCGCTGTCGATCGTGCCGCCGATCCCCGTCGGCGGCTTCGGCGTGCCCATCACGCTCCAGACCCTCGGCGTCGCGCTGGCCGGCCTGTGCCTCGGCGCCTGGCGCGGCACCGCCGCCGTCGCCCTCTATGTGCTCGTGGGCGCGGCCGGCCTGCCCGTGTTCGCCGGCGGCACCGCGGGCATCGGCGTGCTGCTCGGCCCCACCGGCGGGTACCTGCTCGCGTTCATCGTCTCGACGTTCCTGCTCGGTCTGGCCGCCCAGGCGGTCCTGCGCCGCGGCGTCGACCGGCTCACCTGGCTGTGGCTGCTGCTCGCCGCCGTCGCCGTCCGGCTCGCGGTCATCTGGCCGATCGGCGTGGCCGGCATCGCCCGCGCCACCGGCGGCACCGTCGGGGACGTCTGGGCCGTCGACCTGGCCTACTGGCCCGGCGACGCCCTCAAGATCGTCGTCGCCGTGCTGATCGCCGTCGCGGTGCACAAGGCCTTCCCGAGGCTGCTCGGCCGATGATCTCCCTGCACGGTGTCTCCGTCGTCGTCCCGGCCGCCCGGCGCGGCGACGCTGACAGGGTGCTGCTGGACGACATCACGCTGGACCTGGCCGAGCGTCGCATCGCCCTGATCGGGGCGAACGGGTCGGGCAAGTCCACGCTGCTCAGGCTGCTGAACGGGCTGCGCACGCCCACCGCGGGCACCGTGACCGTCGACGGACGGGACACCACGGCCAAGGCCGCCGAGGTGCGGGCCAGGGTCGGTTTCGTGTTCACCGACCCGCTCGCCCAGCTGCTCATGTCCACGCCCGTGGAGGACGTCGAGCTCTCCCTCCGGGCGCGGATCAGGGACCGGCGGGAGCGGACCCGGCGCGCAGAGGAGCTGCTGGCCGAGCGGGGGCTGCTCGAGGTGGCCCACCAGAGCATCTACGACCTGAGTGGGGGAGAGCGGCAGCTGGTTGCCCTGACCAGCGTGCTCGCCGTCCGCCCGCGGATCGTGGTGGCCGACGAGCCGACCACGTTGCTCGACCTGCGCAACCGGATCCTGCTGCGCCGCGCGTTCGCCGAGCTCGAGCAGCAGCTGATCGTGTCCACGCACGACCTGGACCTGGCCGCCGAGATGGACCGCGTCCTGGTGGTCGACGGCGGCCGCATCGTCGCGGACGGCGACCCCGGCACCGTGATCGACGGCTACGTATCGGCGATGCAGGCCCTGCGGTGAGCGCCCACACCAGCCTGCTGGGGCTCTACGAGCCGGGAGACGGGTGGCTGTTCCGGCTGCCGGTCGGCTGGAAGTACGTCCTGATGCTCGCCGTCGCGCTCGTCCCGATGGCGCTGTGGACCTGGCAGGCCACAGCGGCCGCGCTGGTCGTGGCCGTCGCCTCGATGCTGACCTCGGGGATCGCGTGGCGCCGCATCTTCGCGCTGGGCGGCTACCTGTGGGTGCTGCTCGGCACGCTGGCGGCCTACCAGCTGATCTCCACGCGCCTCGTGCTGGCCTTCGTGTCTCCCGGCACCGTGCTCGCCGCCGTGCTCGCGGCCCGCATGCTGACCCTGACCACGTCGACCCCCGTGCTGCTCGACGCCCTGACGACCGGGCTCCGTCCGCTGCGTCTGGTCCGGCTGAACCCGGACGCCGCCGCGCTGGCCGTCGCACTGATGATCCGCTCGATCCCCTTCCTGGCCGGCTCCGTCGCCGATGCCCGCGACGCCGCGCGGGCCAGGGGGGTCGACCGCAACCCGGCCCTGCTGCTGACGCCGGCCGTCGTGGGCGCCGTCGCCTATGCGCAACGCACCGGCGAGGCGCTGCACGCCCGCGGCCTGCCGGGCGACGCCCTGCCCTGACCCGGCCCCGCGGCGCGACCGGTAGTGTGGCGGGCATGACGAATGCCCCCGAGATCGCGCTCATCACGGGCCTCTCCGGCGCCGGCCGCCGGACGGCGGCGCACGCCATGGAGGACCTCGGCTGGTATGTCGTCGACAACCTGCCTCCGCTGATGATGGCGAGCCTGGCCCGCACCGCGGCCGGCTTCGGGGCAGACCGCGTCGCCATCGTGGTCGACGTGCGCTCCCGCGAGCAGTTCGACCAGCTTCCCCAGGCGCTGCGCGAGCTGAAGGACATGGGGTGCAGCATCACCAGCGTGTTCCTGGAGGCGGACGACGACGTGATCGTGCAGCGCCAGGAGTCCAACCGCCGCCCGCTGCCGCTGCAGTTCGGCGGCAGGCTCATCGAGGGCATCGACCGCGAGCGCCGGTTGCTGGCCGACCAGCGCGCCAAGGCCGACATCGTGGTCGACACCACCCGGCTCTCGGCCCGGCAGCTGGTCCAGCGCATCGTCAACCACTTCGGCGACGAGGCCACGGACCGCCTGAAGATCGCGCTCATCAGCTTCGGGTTCAAGAACGGCGTCCCGATCGACGCCGACATGGTCTTCGATGTGCGGTTCCTGCCCAACCCGTACTGGATCCCGGAGCTCCGGCCCAAGTCGGGGCTCAGCCGCGACGTGGCGAGCTACGTCCTGAAACACGACGCCGCGCAGCGCTTCCAGGACCACATGCTCGCGCTCCTCGCCACCGTCGCGCCCGGCTACCTGGCCGAGTCCAAGCGCCAGGTGACGGTGGCGATCGGCTGCACGGGCGGCAAACACCGCTCCACGTCGATGAGTGAGGAGCTGGCCGTCAGGCTGCGGGGGCAGGGCTTCCCGACGACGGTGCTGCACCGGGATCTGGGGAAGGAATGAGCCTGGCCCGGCTGCCGGCGGTCGTCGCGCTGGGCGGTGGTCACGGCCTCGCGGCCTCCCTGACGGCGCTCCGGCGCATCACCGACCGCCTCACGGCGGTGGTCACCGTCGCCGACGACGGCGGCTCGTCCGGTCGGCTGCGCGACGAGTTCGACATCCTCCCGCCCGGGGACCTCAGGATGGCGCTGGCGGCGCTGTGCTCCGACGACCACGAGGGGCGCACCTGGGCCAACGTGCTGCAGGCGCGCTTCGACGGGAACGGGCCGCTGGCGGGGCACGCGATCGGCAACCTCCTGATCGCGGGTCTGTGGCAGCACCTCGGTGATCCCGTCGCCGGCCTCGACATGGTCGGCGACCTGCTGCGGACCCGCGGCCGGGTCCTGCCGATGAGTTCGGTTCCGCTCGAGATCGAGGCGGACGTGCTGGGCCTCGATCCGCTGGAGCCCGACGAGCTCTGCACGCTCAGCGGGCAGGCCACCGTCGCGAAGACCCGCGCCACCGTCGAGTCCGTGCGGCTCGTACCGGACAGGCCTCCGGCGTGTCCCGAGGCCGTGCGGGCGATCCGCGACGCGGATGCCGTCGTGCTCGGCCCCGGTTCCTGGTTCACCAGCGTCATCCCGCACCTGCTCGTGCCCGATCTCGCCGACGCCATCCTCACCACGCGGGCCCGCCGGGTGCTGATCCTCAACGTCGCGTCCGCGGCGGAGACCGACGGCTTCAGCGCATCGCGGCACATCGAGCTGCTCGCGGAGCACACGCCCGAGCTCAGGCTCGACGTCGTGATCGCCGACGAGCGCTTCGGATCGGCCGACGGCCACCTCGAGCCGTTCGTCACGTCGCTCGGCGGGCGCCTGGTGATGGCGGACGTCGCCGCGCGCGACGGGTCGGCCACGCATGATCCACTGCGGCTCGCCTCGGTCCTCAGCGAGGTCATCGTCTGATCTCTCCCAGCCTCGGTCGGCGGAGCGCAGGGGAGCGATATGGCACAATCCACGGGTGGCACTGACGCAGAAGGTGAAATCCGAACTCGCGACCGTCGCCGCCCCGCACGCCTCCGTGCGGCGCGCGGAGGTGGCCGCCATGCTGCGTTTCGCCGGCGGACTGCACCTGGTCGGGGGCCGCATCGTCGTGGAGGCGGAGCTCGACACGGGCTCGGCGGCCCGTCGCCTGCGCGCCTTCATCGCCGACCAGTACAACGTCGAGTCCGAGCTGCTCGTCATCAACGGCTCCGGCGTCCGACGGGGACCCCGCTACGCGCTGCGCGTCGTGCGCGAGGGGGAGCAGCTCGCCCGCCTCGTCGGCCTCGTCGACCAGCACCGCCGGCCCGTCCGGGGCCTCCCGCCCGTCGTGGTGGGCGGCTCGCTCGCCGACGCTGTCGGCGCCTGGCGCGGGGCGTTCCTTGCGAGGGGCTCGCTGATCGAACCCGGTCGTTCGATGTCCCTCGAAATAACATGTCCCGGGTCCGAGGCCGCGCTCGCGCTGGTGGGCGCGGCCCGCCGGATGGGGATCACCGTCAAGTCGCGCGAGGTCCGCGGAGTCGACCGCGTCGTGATCCGCGACGGGGACGCCATCGCCGACCTGCTCACCCGGCTCGGGGCCGTCGCGACCCGGCTCGAGTGGGACGAGCGCCGCCGCCGACGCGAGGTCCGTTCGTCGGTCAACCGGCTGGCCAACTTCGACGACGCGAACCTCCGCCGCTCCGCCCGCGCGGCTGTCACCGCCAGCGCCCGCGTCGAGCGCGCCATGGAGATCCTGGGCGACGACGTGCCCGAGCACCTGCGCGAGGCGGGCCAGCTGCGCCTCCAGCACCGCCAGGCCAGCCTCGAGGAGCTCGGCCAGCTGCACACTCCGCCGCTCACCAAGGACGCCATCGCGGGCCGGATCCGACGGTTGCTGGCGACCGCGGACAGGGTCGCGGAAGCGACCGGGGTGCCGGGCACGGAGGCCTCGCTGCCGGCCGACCTGCGCGACCCCGAATGACGCCGCGGGGTTCAGCACCCCCCCGGTTGATTGTGGGCGCCCGGGGGATAGGATGATTCTCGTCCGTAGGCGCCCGTCGGCGCTAGGTTAAGGAAAGGGATCAAATTCCTCATGACCGTTAAGGTTGCAATCAACGGCTTCGGCCGCATCGGCCGTAACTACTTCCACGCGCTCACCAAGCTGGGCGCCGATCTTGATGTGGTCGCCGTCAACGACCTGACTGACAACAAGACTCTTGCCCACCTCCTGAAGTTCGACTCGATCCTGGGTCGCTGGGACGGGGAGATCACCTACTCCGATGACGCCATCACCGTGGGCGGCAAGGAGATCAAGGCGTTCGCCGAGAAGGATCCCGCGAACCTCCCCTGGGCCGAGCTGGGTGTTGACATCGTCATCGAGTCCACCGGCTTCTTCACCGACGCCACCAAGGCCAACGCGCACATCGCGGCCGGCGCCAAGAAGGTCCTGATCTCGGCTCCCGCCAAGAACGAGGACATCACGATCGTCATGGGCGTCAACGACGACCTGTACGACACCGAGAAGCACAACATCATCTCGAACGCTTCCTGCACCACCAACTGCCTCGCCCCGATGGCCAAGGCGCTCAACGACGGTCTCGGCATCGTCAAGGGCCTCATGACCACCATCCACGCGTACACGCAGGACCAGAACCTGCAGGACGCCCCGCACAAGGACCTGCGTCGCGCCCGCGCCGCCGCCCTGAACATCGTCCCCACCTCCACCGGTGCCGCCAAGGCTGTCGCCCTGGTCCTGCCCGAGCTGAAGGGCAAGCTGGACGGTTTCGCGATGCGCGTTCCCACCCCGACCGGTTCCGCGACCGACCTCACCTTCGAGGCCTCCCGCGAGACCACCGTCGAAGAGGTCAACGCGATCGTCAAGGCTGCTGCCGACGGCAAGGTGCTCGTCTACACCGAGGACGAGATCGTCTCCAAGGACATCGAGACCGACCCGGCCTCCTGCATCTTCGACTCGAAGCTGACCAAGGTCATCGGCAACCAGGTCAAGGTCGTCGGCTGGTACGACAACGAGTGGGGTTACTCCAACCGCCTCGTGAACCTGACCGAGCTCGTCGCCTCGAAGCTCTGAGCTTCGGCACTCCAGTGCTCTGAAACGACGGCCCTGCGCCCCCGACGGGGTCCGCAGGGCCGTCGTCTCGTCCGACGCATCTTTCGAAGAAAGGCTGAACCTATGAAGTCCGTTGCAGATCTCGGCGATCTCACCGGCAAGCGGGTCCTCATCCGCTGCGATTTCAACGTCCCGCTGGACGCTGACAAGAACATCACCGACGACGGCCGCATCAAGGCCGCACTCCCGACGCTGACCGCGCTGCGCGACGCCGGCGCCCGCATCGTCATCATGGCCCACCTCGGCCGCCCGAAGGGCGAGGCCAACCCCAAGTACTCGCTGGCCCCCGTCGCCAACCGCCTCGGCGAGCTGCTGGGCGTCGACGTGAAGCTGGCCACCGACGTGGTCGGCGACTCCGCCAAGGCCACCGTCGCCTCCCTGGAGGCCGGCGACGTCGCCCTCCTGGAGAACGTGCGCTACGAGCCGGCCGAGGAGTCCAAGGACGAGGCCGCCCGCGCTGAGCTGGCCGCCAGGTACGCCGCCTTCGGCGACGTCTTCGTCTCCGACGGCTTCGGCGTCGTGCACCGCAAGCAGGCGTCCGTCTACGACGTCGCGAAGCTGCTGCCGAACGCCGCGGGCTTCCTCGTCGCGAAGGAGGTCGGCGTCCTCAAGCAGCTGACCGAGAACCCCGAGCGCCCCTACGTCGTCGTGCTCGGCGGCGCCAAGGTCGCCGACAAGCTGTCTGTGATCGACAACCTGCTCAAGGTAGCTGACACGCTCGTCATCGGCGGCGGCATGCTCTTCACCTTCCTGAAGGCCGAGGGCAGGAACATCGGCGGCTCGCTGCTCGACGAGTCGAACCTCGAGACCTGCCGCAACTACCTGGCCGAGGCCAAGGTCGCCGGCAAGACGATCCTGCTGCCCGTCGACGTCCGCGTCGCCGACGGCATGGACTTCGACGCCCGCGAGGCCAAGGGCGAGGTGGAGGTCGTCTCCGTCGACGAGATCCCCGAGTCCAAGATGGGCCTCGACATCGGCCCCGAGACCGAGAAGCTGTTCGCCGACGCCGTCAAGGGTGCAAAGACGGTGTTCTGGAACGGCCCGATGGGCGTCTTCGAGATCCCCGCCTTCGCCCAGGGTACCGCCGCGGTCGCGCAGGCGCTGACCGAGGTCGACGGCCTGAGCGTCGTCGGCGGTGGCGACTCCGCCGCAGCCGTGCGCGTCCTCGGCCACGCCGACGATGAGTTCGGCCACATCTCGACCGGCGGTGGCGCGTCGCTCGAGTTCCTGGAGGGCAAGGAACTGCCCGGTATCGCCGTTCTGGAGGAGAGCAAGTAATGGCACGCAAGCCGATCATGGCCGGCAACTGGAAGATGAACATCGACCACGTCGAGGCCACTGGACTCGTGGAGAAGCTCCACTACACCCTCGTCGACAAGGAATGGGACCCGGCGAAGTCGGAGGCGGTGCTGTGCGTGCCGTTCACCGACCTGCGCACCGTCCGTACCCTCATCGACGGCGACCGCCTGCACTTCGGGCTCGGCGCGCAGGACGTGTCCGCGCACGACAACGGCGCCTACACCGGCGAGATCTCGACCGCCATGCTCAGCAAGCTGGGCGTCGGCTACGTCATCGTCGGCCACTCGGAGCGTCGTGAGTACCACGGCGAGACCGACGAGGTCGTCAACGCCAAGGCCACCAAGGCACTGTCCGCCGGCCTGACCCCGATCATCTGCGTCGGCGAGGGCCTGGACGTCCGCAAGGCCGGCCAGCACGTCGAGCACACCCTGGCGCAGGTCCGTGGCGCCCTGGCAGGCCTCACCGCCGAGCAGGTCGCCTCGCTGGTGATCGCCTACGAGCCCATCTGGGCCATCGGCACCGGCGAGGTCGCCACCGCTGCCGACGCGCAGGAGGTGTGTGGCGCCATCCGCAAGGAGGTCGCCGCGCTGTACGACGAGCCCACCGCTGAGGCCGTCCGCATCCAGTACGGCGGCTCGGTCAAGTCGGGCAACGTCGCGGAGATCATGGGCCAGCCCGACATCGACGGCGCGCTCGTCGGTGGCGCGTCGCTGAAGCCGGAGGAGTTCGCGGCGATCGTGCGCTTCTACCAGCTCTGACAAGCCTGAAACGACGACGGCGCGGGCCAATCGGCCCCCGCCGTTTCGCGTTCCGATGACCCTCGCCCGGCGCCCGTGACGCGTCGCACCCCCGATGTGGAGAAACCAGACCGGTCCGTTAACATTGGGCCCGTGATTGTCCCCCTCGTGTCCTGGCCCATCACCACGCTCTCGATCATCGTGGTGATCCTCAGTGTGCTGCTGGCAGCCACCGTCCTCCTCCACAAGGGTCGTGGTGGAGGCATGTCCGACCTCTTCGGAGGTGGCATGTCCACCTCGATGGGTGGCGCGTCGACCGCCGAGCGTCGTCTCGACCGGATCACCGTGGTCCTCGGCCTGCTGTGGCTGGTGACCATCATCGGTCTCCTGGTCCTGTACCGCCTGGCCAACTGACGCCCGGACACGGGTCACAAGAACACCACAACTTCACGCTCAAGGGAGAACAGCAAAGTGGCAGGTGGCAACGCCATTCGCGGCAGCAGGGTCGGAGCAGGACCGATGGGCGAGGCCGAGCGCGGCGATTCCGCGCCCCGCTTCCAGGTGTCCTACTACTGCGCCAGCGGGCACGTGACCAGGCCGTCGTTCGCGGCGGAAGCACAGGTTCCCGAGTCGTGGGACTGCCCGCGCTGCGGGCTCCCTGCCAACACGGACGCGGAGAACCCCCCGCCGCCCCCGAAGATCACCCCGTACAAGACGCACCTCGCCTACGTGAAGGAGCGTCGCACGGAGGCCGAGGCGGCCCAGATCCTCGAGGAGGCCGTGACCGCGCTCCGCGCGCGCCGCGCCTCCGGGGAGATCATCTACTGATCCCGCGACGGGCCTGACAGACTAAAGAGTCCGGGGACCGACCAGCTGGTCGGTCCCCGGACTCGTGTCGTCTGGTGTGCTCAGAAAGGGCAGACGTAGCGCGGGGGCAGCCCGGAGGCGGCCGCCTCGTCGAGGAACCACCACGTCGACCGGCGCCCGTGCACGTGGGAAGCGGGGAGGTCCGGGTCGCCGTCGAGGGCCCCGGCGACGGCGGTGGCCTTCGTGGGCCCGGTGGTCATGAACCAGACCTCGTCGGACCTGTTGAACATCGGGATCGTCAGCGAGATGCGCTCGTCAGGGGCCTTGGGTGAGTCCTCGACGCCGATCACGCGGCGGGTCGTGTTCGGGTCGAAGCTCGGGTGGCGCGGGAAGATCGAGCCGATGTGCCCGTCGGCGCCCAGCCCGAGCAGCGTGATGTCGAAGGTGGTGTCACCCAGCTCCGTGGCGTACTCCGCGGCCGCCTCGTGGCTGTCCTTCCGCCCGTCCTTCGCCGCCATCATGTGCGTGTCGGCCGAGCTGATCGACACCGTCCGCGCCAGCCGAGTGATGGCCTGCAGCGAGTTGCGTTCCGGGTCCGTCGACGGCAGGAACCTCTCATCGCCCCACCACAGCTGCAGGCGGGACGCGTCGACCTCGGCGCCGGCGGCCAGCGCCGCGAACCTCTCGTACAGGTGGTTCGCGGCATCGCCCCCGGTCAGACACAGGTGCACGATGTGCTGGCGGGCCTGGAGGTCGATGATGCGCTCGAGCAGCCGGACGGCGACGAGCTCCGGAACATCCCACTCGTCGTCGAGGCGCACCACCCGCGTAAACATCAGCATCCGCCGTCGGAGTCCCGGCAGACGCGCTGCGTGGCGGCCTCGAAGATCTCGTCGGCGTCCGTGCGACGGAGCTCCTCGGTCAGCAGGTCGGGCAGCGACCGGCGGCGCAGAGCCACGGAGCGCCGGGGCTCGCCCGGCACCTGGTAGACGGCGGTGATGTCATCGATCCGGCGCACGCTGATGTCTCCCTCCTCGGTGCTCAGCACGACCTCGTTCACTCCGACCATATCGCCGTCGAGCCGCTCGACGTGCAGGCCGAGCCGTTCGCTCAGCCAGGCGGCCAGCAGCGTGGCCGGCGCGTTGTCGGGGGCGGAGACCACGCGTGCGGACGTCACGGGCAGCTGCGTCTGGTCCATGGCGGCCGCCAGAAGAGCCCGCCACCTCGTCAGCCGGGTCCACGCCAGGTCCGTGTCGCCGTCCGCGTGCGCGCCCGCACGGCGCACCAGCGCGGCCTGAGGATCGGCGCTGCCACTCGCGTCGGTGATCCTGCGGTCGGCCAGCGACCCGATCGGGTCGGCGGACAGGTTGTCGGGGGCCTCGTTCGGCCACCACACGATGGTGGGCGAGTCGGGCAGCAGCAGGGGAAGACACACCGAGTCGCCGTGCGCACGGAGCCCCCCGTGCAGGCGAAGCACCACGAGATCGCCGGGGATGCCCTCGCCGACCTCGATGGAGGCGTCGAGCCGCGCGTCGTCGTCATCGTCGACGAAGGTCACCACGATCACGCGGGACGGGTGCGCCGTGGCGGACTCCTTCGCGGCGTGCAGCACCTCCTCGAAGTGGGCGTCGTCGGTCACGATCAGCAGCGTCAGCACCATGCCGGACGCGGTCCCGACGAAGCGGCGGCCCTTCAGCAGCGCCTCGTCGATGTCACGCGCCGAGGTGTCCTTGAGCTCGACGATCATCAGCTCACTCCTTTCACGGCCTGCGCCAGGCGAAGCCGTCGCGGGCCAGCATGTCGTCGCCGACCTTCGGACCCCACGTGCCGGAAGGATACTGCTCGGGCTCCTCGTCGAGCGAAGCCCAGTAGTCGATGACGGGGTCGAGGATCTTCCAGCTCAGCTCCACCTCCTCCTGCTGCGGGAACAGCGGGGGGTCGCCGAGCAGCACATCGAGGATGAGGCGCTCATAGGCCTCGGGTGACGTCTCGGTGAAGGAGCCGCCGTAGCCGAAGTCCATCGAGACCTCGCGGATGTCCATCTGGGTGCCGGGCACCTTGGCCCCGAACCGCAGGGTGACGCCCTCGTCGGGCTGGATGCGCATCACCAGCGCGTTCGTGCCGAGCTCGGTGGTGTCGGTGGCGGCGAACGGCAGATGCGGGGCGCGCTTGAAACTCAGCGCCACCTCCGTCACGCGGCGCGGCATCCGCTTCGCGGTGCGCAGATAGAAGGGGACCCCCGCCCAGCGCCGGTTGTCGATGTCGACGCGCATCGCGGCGAAGGTCTCGGTGTGCGAGTCCGGCGCGACGCCGTCCTCCTGCCGGTACCCGCCCACGGCCCGCCCGCCCTGCCAGCCCGCGGCATACTGGCCGCGCGCCGTCGAGAGGTCGTAGCGGTCCGGCACGTGTGCCGCGGCCAGGACCTTCTGCTTCTCCGCGCGCAGCTGCGAGGCCTCGAAGCTCGTCGGCTCCTCCATCGCGGTCAGCGCCAGCAGCTGCAGGAGGTGGTTCTGCATGACGTCGCGGGCGATGCCGATGCCGTCGAAGTAGCCTGCGCGGCCGCCGATGCCGATGTCCTCGGCCATCGTGACCTGCACCTGGCTGACGTAGTGGTTGTTCCAGATCGGCTCGAACATCTGGTTCGCGAAGCGCAGCGCCAGCATGTTCTGCACCGTCTCCTTGCCCAGGTAGTGGTCGATGCGGAAGACCTCCTGCGGGAGGAACAGCGTCTCGACAACGTCGTTCAGCTCGCGCGCGGAGGCCAGGTCGTGCCCGAAGGGCTTCTCGATGACGACGCGGTGCCAGGTGCCGGGACGGCGCTCGGCCAGCCCGTGCCTGGACAGCTGGCTCATCACCTGCTCGAAGCCCGACGGGGGGATGGAGAGGTAGAACGCGTGGTTCCCGCCGGTGCCACGCGCGGTGTCCAGCTCCTCGAGCGTCGCGCGGAGCCGCTCGAACGACTCGTCCGAGTCGAACTGGCCAGGCACGAAGCGGATGCCCTCCAGCAGCTGCTGCCAGACCTCCTCGCGGAACGGTGTCCTGGCGTGTTCCTTGACCGCCTCGTGGACCACCTGGGCGAAGTCCTGATCCTCCCAGTCCCGGCGGGCGAAACCGACGAGCCCGAAGCCCGGCGGCAGGAGCCCGCGGTTGGCCAGGTCATAGACGGCCGGCATGAGCTTCTTGCGGGACAGGTCGCCCGTGACGCCGAAGATCACCAGCACGCAGGGGCCCGCGATGCGCGGCAGCCTCCGGTCGAGCGGGTCACGCAGTGGGTTCACGTAGTCGTTCATCAGTAGGCCACCCTAGTCCGACCGGCCGCCGACGGGACTCATGTGCGCCAGTGGCGATCGCGCGAGTCTCATCAATCGGGTTCGGTGTCCGGCCGAGCCCGGCTAGACTGCCGTGGACGGTCGCCGCTACCGGTGTGCGGGCGTCTCACCGGTAGCGGATGAATGGGGAGTTTGTGGCTGTCAGCTCAGTGGCCGCGGTGTCGGAGGTTCGCCTCGGCGACGTCGTGAAGGCATACGTCGCGTTGACGAAACCGCGCATCATCGAGTTGCTGCTCGTCACGACCCTGCCTGCCATGTTCCTGGCCGCCGGTGGCGTGCCGCCGTGGCAGCTCATGCTGGTGACGTTCGTGGGCGGCCTGTTCGCGGCCGCGTCCGCGAACACGTTCAACTGTGTGCTGGATGCCGACATCGACGAGGTAATGCGCCGCACCCGACGCCGTCCCGTGCCGCGGCACCAGGTCACTCCCGCGGCCGCGACGACCTTCGGTGCCGTGCTGGCGGTCCTCGCGACGGTCATCCTCGGCTTCGGCGCGAACTGGCTCTCGGCCATCCTGGCGCTGGCCGCGAACGCCTTCTACATCTTCGTCTACACGATGTGGCTGAAGCGCCGCACGTCGCAGAACATCGTCTGGGGCGGCATCGCCGGCTGCTTCCCGCCCCTGATCGGCTGGACGGCCGTCACCGGGGCGGTGGCCTGGCCCCCGCTGGTCCTGTTCGCGGTGGTCTTCCTCTGGACGCCCCCGCACACCTGGGCGTTGAGCTTCCGCTACAAGGACGACTACGCCGCTGCGGGCGTGCCGATGCTGCCCGTGGTGATGGGTGCCCCGCGGGTTGCCAAGCGCATCTTCTGGTACTCGGTGGCGACCGTCGCCGTTTCGCTGCTGCTGTGGCCGCTGGCCCCGACGGGATGGCTGTACCCCGTGGCCGCGGCCGTGTTCGGTGCCGTGATGCTGCGGGAGGCCTGGGCACTCTGGTCGCGGGCCCGTGCCGGACTCGAGGGCGCCCAGCTGAAGGCCATGCGCCTGTTCCACTGGTCGAACACATATCTCGCGCTGCTGTTCCTCGCGGTGGCGATCGACCCGCTGATCTTCTGAGGCCCGTGTGCCACGGTTCCTCCAGACGCTGCCCGACGGCACCGTCAAGCAGGTCAACCCGTTCACCGGCACCCAGGTGTGGACGGTGCCCGGCCGCGGCAACCGCCCGCTGGGCCTCCCGCATCCTGATCCCCGTCCGCTGACCGACGAGCGCCGCACTCGCGAGTGCGCCTTCTGCCAGGACCGCTACCTCGACACGCCGCCGGAGAAGGCCCGCATGGTGGCGGGGGCGACGTTCGACTGGCTGCCGGCCGCCCGACTGTTCGACACCGTCGCCGACTTCCGCCGGGTGCCCAACCTGTTCGAGATCCTGAGCTACGACTACTGGCGCCTCAACCACGGCTACGAGGTGGCCCCGAGGATTGCGAGACGCCGCGCCGACTACCTGGCCGACCCCGCCGGCCGCGCCCACGTCCTGCGCGTGATCGACGCAAAGCTGCGGGCCGCGGGGGAGGACCCCGGTGAGCTGGCCGAGGACGAGCGGCTCGCCAGGGCCGACGGCTTCTTCGGGGGCGGCCACGACGTCGTGATCGCCCGCCGCCACTTCACCGACGGCGCAGTGGACGACTCCGGCCTCGCGTCGTCGGGCACGCTGAGCCCCGACGAGCACCGCGCGTTCGTCGGCTTCGCCGCCGACTCCGCGCGGCGGCTGTACGCAGTCAACCCGTACGCCCGCTACGTCGCGGTCTTCCAGAACTGGCTGCGCCCCGCGGGCGCGTCGTTCGACCACCTGCACAAGCAGCTCGTCGCCATCGACGAGCTGGGTGCATCGCAGGAGGCGACGCTGGCGCGGCTCGAGGCGGAGCCCGACCTCTTCAACGCCGCCGGGGTGGACCACGCCGCGGCCGCCGGGCTGATCATCGCCACCACGGAGCACGCCGTCGCGTGGGCCGGGTTCGGGCACCGGTATCCGACGATCGAGATCGCCTCCCGCAGCCCGCACACCCGGCCGTGGGAGCACACGCGCGCCGAGCTCGACTCCGTCAGCGACCTGCTGCACGCCATGCACGCCGCCACCGGGGCGGACGTGCCGTGCAACGAGGAGTGGTACTACCAGCCGCCCGGCGTCGCGACGGCGATGCCGTGGCGCGTGCTGCTGAAGTGGCGCGTCTCCACGCTGGCGGGCTTCGAGGGGGCCACCCGGATCTACCTCAACACCGTCTCGCCCGCGGCACTGCACGAGCGCGTGGTGACACGGCTCGTGGCGCTGCAGGCATCGGGCGCGGTCGCGGACTCCGTCCGGATCGGCGGGGATCCGGGGCCCGCGCCGCTGCGCTACCTGGGCTGAACGGCCAACCGCACGGAACGATCCGACTTGGCCGTCTCGTGGAGGCGATCGACCCACTGATCTTCTCAGGCTGCACATCAGAACCCGGCCACGGGCCGGGGCGGATAACGGTATACATTGAAGCGTGCTGACAACCATCGATGACGTGATCGCTTCGCTCGACAAGTTGCCGACGAACTCCGAGAAGGGGACGAAGTTCGAGGAGTTGATGGTCGGCTACTTCGCGCACGACCCGATGCTTTCCTCCCAGTACAAGAACGTGTCGCGGTGGATCGACTGGGCGCATCGCGGCAGTACGGCCGATGTGGGTATCGACCTGGTGGCCCAGGACAGGGCCACCGACGAGTGGACGGCGATCCAGTGCAAGTTCTATGCCCCCACCCAACCCCTGGCCAAGAGCAGCATCGACTCGTTCTTCACCGCATCGGGAAAATCGTGGGATGGGGTCGGGTTCACGAATCGGATCATCATCTCCACCACCGACAAGTGGACATCGCATGCTGAGGATGCGCTGGACGATCAGGCGATTCCGGTCCAGCGCATCGGGCTGCCGGAGATCGCTGCTTCCCCCATCGACTGGGTCGTCGCGAACCCGGCCAGGCCCCTCGACCTGAACTTGGCGAGGGGCACGAGGTTTGCCGCCCGTCCTCACCAGGTTTCTGCGATCGAGAAGATCCTGGAGGGCTTCGCTTCCTCTGACCGGGGTCAGTGGATCTCGGCCTGCGGCACGGGCAAGACATTCACGTCATTGAAGCTCGCCGAGTCGATGGCCAAGGAAGCGGGGGGGGGCTTCGGGTGCTGTTCCTGGCGCCGTCGATCCAGCTCGTTGCACAGACTCTGAGGGAGTGGACCGCACAGGCCACGTTGGATCTGCGGGCCAATGTCGTGTGCTCCGATTCGAAGGCCTCGTGCGCGGCCGAGGACATCAGCCCCCACGACCTGCCGCTGCCGGCCACCACTGACGCCGAGGTACTAACCGGGCGGCTGACCGCAGGCAAGCGACTGGCAGGCCTGAATGTGGTGTTCTCCACCTACCAGTCCCTGGACGTGGTGGCCCGGGCGCAGAAGGCCGGCGCCCCGGACTTCGACCTGATCCTGTGCGACGAGGCGCATCGCACCACGGGTGTGACGCTGTCGGGTGCGGACGAGTCGGCGTTTGTGAAGGTCCACGATTCCACCTACATTCGCGGGGGAAAGCGGCTCTACATGACCGCGACTCCTCGGATGTTCGGCGATGAGGTCGCGAAGAAGGCAGACGAGCATGGCGCGGTGCTCTCGTCGATGGATGACGAGACGGTTTTCGGGCCAGTGTTCCACCGCCTCGGGTTCGGCGAGGCCGTTGAACTGGATCTGCTGACCGACTACAAGGTGTTGGTGCTGGTGGTCTCCGAGGACCAGATGACCGGCCCCGTGCAAGACATGGTCGCCACCAACGAGCTGGAGATCCCACTTGATGACGCGGCGAAAATCCTAGGCTGCTGGAACTCGCTGGCCAAGCGCTCCCATCAGGGCGATCCCAACCCGTCGTTCCCGCCCGGCGCATTGCCGATGCGCCGGGCGGTGGGGTTCCTGGAGAACATCAGGAGCTCCAAGCGCGTGGCAGAGGCATTCGAGACAGTGGTCGAAGCTGCTGGCGGTTTTGATGCCACCGCTCATCTCGCGGTCGAGGCCCACCATGTCGACGGCACCATGAACGCTTTGGAGCGCGGCGAGCAGCTCAAGTGGCTCAAAGCTCCCGTGCCGGCAGGGCAGTGCCGGATCCTGACCAACGCCCGCTGCCTGTCCGAGGGGGTCGACGTGCCAGCGCTGGATGCGGTGATGTTCCTGTCCCCGAGGAACTCTCCCGTCGACGTGGTGCAGTCGGTAGGCCGTGTGATGCGTAAGGCCCCCGGCAAGGAGTACGGCTACATCATCTTGCCGGTGGCGGTCCCCGTCGGCGTCAAGCCCGAGGATGCGCTGAAGGACAATAAGCGGTTCAAGGTCGTCTGGGACGTCCTCAACGCGTTGCGTGCCCACGATGACCGGTTCGAGTCGCTTGTGCAGTCGATCAACCTCAACGGCGGCACTGATCCCTCCGGAAAACTCATCATCGATACGCCCGACACCCCCAATACCGACAGCGGCACCGAGGGCAAGGGCCTTCAGTTGCCGTTGCTGGCGTTGGATGCGTGGCGAGATTCGATCTATGCCCGCATCGTGGCCAAGGTCGGCACCCGCGAATACTGGGACCAATGGGCCGCCGACGTCGCGACGATGTCGGCAGCTCAGATCGCCCGCATCAACCAGATCCTGGCCAGCTCCAGTCGCGAGGTCACTGCCACCTTCGACGCGTTCCTCAGCGGGCTGCGCGCCAACCTGAACGAGCGGGTCACCCGCGATGACGCGATCTCGATGCTGTCGCAGCACCTGATCACCGCACCCGTTTTCGATGCCCTGTTCGGCGGCTCCGGGTTCGCCTCATCCAACCCGGTTTCCATCAGCATGCAGACCATGCTCGACGTCCTTGAGGGCCAGGGACTCGACAGCGAGACCGCCGCACTGGAGCGCTTTTACGACTCCGTGCGGGTGCGTGCCTCCCAGGTCACCGACGCCGCCGGTCGACAGACCGTGATCCACGACCTGTACGAGAAGTTCTTCAAGAACGCCTTCCCGAAGCAGGCCGAGGCCCTCGGCATCGTCTACACCCCCGTGGAGGTGGTCGACTTCATGCTGCGCGCCGCCGACGAACTCAGCCGCCGCCACTTCGGTCAGGGCCTCACGGATGAGGGCGTGACGATCCTCGACCCGTTCACCGGCACCGGCACCTTCATCGTGCGCCTCCTCGAATCGGGCATCATCACCCCTGCCGACCTAGCCCGCAAATACACCTCCGAGTTGCTGTGCAACGAGATCATGCTGCTGGCCTACTACATCGCGGCCGTCAACATCGAAGCCACCTACGAAGCCGTCACCGGCAGCACCGACTACCTGCCGTTCCCGGGCGCGACCCTGACCGACACGTTCCAGATCAGCGAGGAAGGTGACCGCGCCGACACCTCCCTGATCCCCGCAAACAGCGAACGCATCGCGATCCAGCTGGCCACCGACATCACCGTCATCATCGGCAACCCGCCCTACTCGGTGGGGCAGACCAGCGCCAACGACAACAACGCCAACCCCTCCTACCCCACCCTCGACGCCCGGATCCGCGACACCTATGCCGGGCTGTCGACCGCGACGAACAAGAACAGCCTCTACGACTCCTACATCCGCGCGCACCGCTGGGCAACCGACCGCCTCGGGGAACGCGGCATCATGGCCTTCGTTTCCAACGGAGGCTGGCTGGACGGCAACACCGCAGACGGCATGCGCCTGTCGCTCCAGCAGGAGTTCAGCGAGATCTGGGTCTTCAACCTCCGCGGAAACCAGCGCACCGCCGGCGAGCTGTCCCGCAAGGAGGGCGGGAAGATCTTCGGATCCGGTAGCCGGAACACCGTGGCCATCACCCTCGGCGTCAAGACGCCCGGCCACACCGGACCCGCCACCATCCACTACCGCGACATCGGGGATTACCTCGACCGGGACACCAAACTGGGCATCCTCACCAAAGCCACCCTCCGTGACCCCTCCTGGAGCCGGATCCAGCCCAACGCTCACGGCGACTGGCTGAACCTCCGCGACGACACGTTCACCAGTCACACAGCCATCAACGACATCTTCACAATCCATGGACGTGGCGTCGAAACGACCCGTGATGCTTGGTGCTACAACTTCTCCGCAGCCGCGGTCGAAACCAACATGCGTCGCATGATCAACACTTACAACGCCGAAGCGGCCCGACATGTCACCGACGATCGTGATCTGCTCAACGACCCCACCCAGATCAGTTGGTCGCGCGATATCAAGCGCATGGCCATCAAGGGCCTTACCGCCCAGTTCCACAACGACAGCCTGCGTACGTCCATGTACCGCCCCTTCACTCGGCAGGCTGTCTACTTCGACGACGTTATGAACTCCGTTCCGGGGAAGAATCGCAAGTACTTCCCCACCCCCCACACGCCCAACATCGGCTTCCAGGTCATCGAGCCGAACCAGCGGACGCCTTTTTCTGTGCTGGCTTCGGAGCTGCTGCCTGATAGCAAGCTCTACGTCGATGCGGCCCAGTTCTTCCCGCGCTGGACCTACGTGCTCGCGGCGAAACGCGCCGAGCCCTCGGGCATGCTGTTCGATCCGGATCAGGGTGAGGTCGTTGATGGTTACCGGCGGGTCGACAACATCACCGACGAGGCCCTGGTCCAGTACCGCGAGGCGTTCGGTCCTCGGGTCAGCAAGGACGACATCTTCTCCTACGTCTACGGCGTGCTGCATTCATCTGACTACCGGACCCGTTATGCGGCGGATCTGAAGAAGCAGTTGCCGCGGATCCCGCTGGCGGCTTCTGCACCGGACTTCCTGGCGTTCGTGGCTGCAGGCAAGCAACTGCTGGACCTGCACACCGGCTACGAGCAGGTGGCCCCGTACCCGCTGGATGAGATTGTCACCCCGGCGGCGGGTGTGGACGAGTTCGAGCTGTTCTCCGTCACGGACAGGAAGATGCGGTTCGTCTCGAAGGCGGATCGCTCCACGCTGCTCTTCAACCCGCATGTGAGGCTGAGCGGCATCCCGGAGGAAGCCCACGAGTACCAGCTGGGTTCCCGCTCGGCGCTGGAGTGGATCATCGACCGCTACTGGATCAAGACGGACAAAGCCTCCGGGATCGTCAACGACCCCAACGCCTACTCGCGTGAACAGGGCGATCCCCGTTACATCGTGGACCTGGTCAAGAGGGTCGTCACCGTGTCGGTCGAGACGATGAAGATCGTCAACGCACTCCCAGCACTCAGCCTCTGACGCCGCTGCGCTACCTGGGCTGAACACCCAACCGTACGGAACGGTCCGATTTGCGCCACGGGCCGTTATAGAGAATGATTATCACTATGTCTTCCTGTGCCGCGCTGCTGTCCCTCCGGGGCGTCGCCGTCGCGACCCGCGACGGCCGGGAGCTGCTGCGGGTCGACGCCCTCGACCTGGCGGCCGGCGAGCGGGTCGCCGTGACCGGCGCATCGGGCAGCGGCAAGTCGATGCTCCTGCGCGCGCTCGCCGGCCGCGTGCCCGCCGGGCTGACGCTGTCCGGGGAGCGAGCCACGGAGCTGACCCGCATCGGCATCGTCCCGCAGCGCGGTCTCGACGCGCTGCACCCCCTGATCCCGCTGCGCCGCCAGCTGGGGCTCGTCACCCGGGCCGACTGGGCGGAGGTCGGGCGCGTGCTCGACCGCGTGGGGCTCGACGACGACGCGCTGCAGGGACGCCGCCCCGCGGAGATGAGCGGCGGGCAGCGCCAGCGAGCCGCCCTCGCCCTGGCGGTCCTCACCCGGGCCCGCGTGATCCTCGCCGACGAGCCGACCAGCGCCCTCGACCACGACACCCGCGACCAGATCCTCGACCTGCTGACCGCGGTCGTCGAGCCGGAGCAGACGCTGGTCGTCGCCACGCACGACGAGGCCGTCGCCGACGCGCTGGCCACCCGCCGCATCTGCGTCTCCGCCGACCGCCTGGAGAGTTCCGACGCATGACCGCCCTCGAACTGCGCGGCGTGACCGCCGCCTACGGTCGCGGCGCCCGCGCCCGCCATGTCCTCGACCGGGTCGACCTCGGCGTCGAGCCGGGGGAGAGCGTCGCCGTCGTCGGCCGCTCCGGGTCCGGCAAGTCCACCCTGGCAGACGTCGTCCTCGGGCTGAGGCGCCCGACCGGCGGCATCGTGCACGTCGACGGGCGGCCGTGGATCTCGGCCTCGGCCGCCGCGCGGCGCGCCGACCGGCACCTGGTCCAGGGCATCCCGCAGGACCCGGCCGCCGCGTTCGTGCCCGGCTGGACGCTGCGCCGGTCGATCGGGCTGGCCGCCGCCCGGCTCCTGGGGGACCACGACGCCACCGAGCGCATCGAGCGCGCGGCTCGCCTCGCCCGGCTGGACGCCGCGCTTCTCGACCGCACCCCCCGGGAGGTGTCCGGAGGCCAGGCGCAGCGCGCGGCCATCGCCCGGGCGGTCGCCATGGGTCCCGCCGTCCTGGTGGCCGACGAGCCCACCAGCGCCCTCGACGGCCCGACCGCCGCGGCGGTCGCCGACGCGCTGTTCCAGGTGGCCGAGGTCACCGGCACCGCGCTGCTGCTCGTCACCCATGACCCTGCGCTCGCAGCCCGCTGCGCGCACACCGTGACCATCACCGCCCCGGAAGGACGACGATGACCCGAACCCCTCGCCCCGCCCGACTGAAGCTGCTCGCGGCCGGTTCCCTGGCCGCCACGCTGCTGGCCACCGGCTGCTTCGCCGAATCGCCCGAGGCCGCGACCGGAGCGGGCTCCGCCGGCGACGACCGCATCGCGCTCGCCATGCTGCAGCCCCCGCGCTCCGGGCTGAGCCCGCTCAGCGACGACGCGTTCAAGCTGTCGCGCTGGTCTACGGCGGAGACGCTCGTCACGCTCGGCGACGACGACTCCGTGCAGCCCGCGCTCGCCACCTCCTGGGAGCGCGTCGGCGACGACACGCTGCGCCTCACCATCCGCGACGGCGTGACCTTCCACAATGGCGAGTCCCTGACACCGGAGGCCGTCGCCAACTCCCTGCAGCAGGCGATCGACGCCTCCCCGACGCCGCGCATCCTCGACGGCATCGACATGTCCGTCACTCTCGACGGCGACACCGTCGTCGTCAGCACCGCGGACCCCGACCCGCTGCTCGCCAACCGGCTCTCCAGCCCCCAGCTCGTCATCCTCGCCCCCGCCGCGTACACCGACTCGGGCGTCAGCCCGCTCGGCACCGGCACCGGCGCGTTCGAGCTCACCACGATCGACGGCGTCACCGGCGCCACGCTCGAACGCTACGACGACTACTGGGGCGAGAAGGCCAAGGCGTCCGGCATCGACGCGACCTATGTCCCGTCCGGCACCGCCCGCGCCGCCGCGCTCCGCACCGGCACCGCCGACATCGTCGAGGCCGTCCCCGCGGGCCAGGCCGCCAGCATCGACGAGGACCTCCTCACGGAGGTGCCGATGCCGCGCACCAATACCCTGTACCTGAACACCGAGTCCGGCCCCTTCGCCGACCCGGCCGTCCGCGCCGCCGCCCGCGAGGCGATCGAACGCGCCTCCATCATCGCGAGCGTGTACGAGGGCCGCGCCGACGAGGCCGCCGGCCTGCTCGGCCCCGCGCTGGCCTGGGCCGCCGACCACCGCGACGACGCCGACTACCGCGAGATCCTGGCCGGCCGGGCCGAGGCCGCCACCGTCGACGGGGTCGAGATCACGCTCGGCACCTTCACCGACCGCGCCGAGCTGCCCGAGGTCGCCGTCCTGATCGAGCAGCAGCTCGAGGCCGCGGGCTTCGTCGTCACGCAGGACGTCCGCGAGTACCAGTTCATCGAGGCCGACGCGCTCGACGGCGCCTTCGACGCCTTCATCCTGTCCCGCGCCACCGTCCTCGACTCCGGCGACCCCGTCGCCTACCTCGCCTCGGACTTCTCCTGCGACGGCGGCTTCTCCATCGCCCAGCTGTGCGACGAGACCGTCGACGAGCTGATCGCCCGGGCCTCGGCCACCGAGGCCGGCGACGACCGCCACCACGCCACCATGCTCGCCGAGGCCTCCATCCTGGCCGCCGACGCCGCCATCCCGCTGCTGCACGAGCGCGTCATCCAGGGCGAGGCCGCCGGCGTCACCGGCGCCGAGCGCGACCCGCGCGAGCGCATGCTCATCACGCCCGGGACGAGCGTGCATGCGTCATAGCAGGGCGCTGGGCGTCGCCTCCCGCATCGGGTCCGTCGTCGTCCTGCTGCTCCTGGCCGGGGCCCTGCCCTGGCTGTCGCGCCGGGACCCCGCGGCCTCCGTGCTGCGGGCCCGGTACGCGGACCTCGAGGCCACCCCGGAGGCCCTCGCGCAGGTCCGCGCCGAGCTCGGGCTCGACGACGGCCCCGTGGCCATCAGCCTGCGCTGGTGGGCCGGGGTGCTGCGGGGCGACCTCGGCACCTCCTGGGTCAGCGGCGGCTCCGTGGGGCCGTCCGCGGTCCGCGCCTTCGGCGTCTCGCTGACGCTGGCCGGGTTCGCTCTGCTGGTGGCCGTCGTGATCGCCGCGCTGCTGGTGCTGCCCGCCTGTCGACGCGTCCTCCGCGACCGCCCGCAGCGCGGCTCCGGCCCCGTAGGCGTCGCGCTCACCGCCCTCCCGGAGTTCCTGCTCGGCAGCGCACTGCTGATCGTCGTCGCCGTCCAGCTGCAGTGGATGCCGCCCTACGGCTGGACCGGCCTCGACACGGCCGTCCTCCCGGCCCTGTCGCTCGGCATCCCCGCGGGCGGACTGCTGGGGCGCCTCCTCAGCGACGCCGTCGCCGGCGTGTCCGAGGAAAGCTGGGTCGACGTGTGGCGGCTGGCCGACGCGCCCCGCACCGTGATCCTCGGCGGGGTCCTGCGCCGCGCCGGGGCCGCCGTCGTCGACCAGTTCGGCCTCGCGCTGATCGGCCTGCTCGGCGGCGCGGTCGCCGTCGAACAGATCTTCGCCATCCCCGGCATCGGCCGCTACCTGCTCGGCGCGGCCAAGTCCCAGGACCTGCCCGCGCTGCAGGCGGGCATCCTGCTGATGGCCGCCGCCGCGGTGGCCGTCGGGGTCCTCACGGGCGTCGCCCGGTGGGCGCTGCGCGGCGGCCGGCTAGAGCCGGGCAGCCTCCCGGCGCCGCCGGAGCACCGCGGCGACGGCGTGGGAGCGCGCTGGGCCGCCGGGATCTCGCTGGGCGCCATGGCCCTGATCCTCGCCGTCGGCCTGCCCCGCGACCCGTACTCCATCGCCTACGAGCGTCTCGCCGCGCCCAGCCTCCAGCTGCCCTTCGGCGCCGACGCCAGCGGCCGCGACCTCATCGCCCGCGTGGCGCACGGCACGCTCAGCACGCTGGCGCCCGCCCTGCTCATCGTCGCCGCCGCGGTCCTGGTCGGCCTGGTGCTCGCCGTCGCGGGCGAGGCGGCCCGCGGCCCGGCCGAGATCGCCAACGCGACCCCCACCATCCTGGCCGGCGTCATCATCGCCGCCCTCACCGGCCCGTCCGTGGCCGGGGCCGCCGTCGCCGTGCTGTGGGTGACGTGGCCGCCGCTCACCACGCACGCGGCGGCGCTGATCGACGAGGCGCTGGCGCAGCCCCACGTGCGCTGGTTGCCGCTCTCGGGCGTCTCCCGCCTCGAGATCTGGGTACGCCACGTACTGCCCGCGACCCTGTGGCCGCTGATCCGGCACGCGCTGCTCAGGCTGCCCGGCGTCGCCCTGGCGCTCGCCTCCCTCGGCTTCCTCGGGCTCGGCGCCCAGCCCCCGACGCCCGACTGGGGCCTCCTGCTCAGCGAGGGCCTCGACTACGTCGAGCGCGCACCCTGGACCTCGCTGGCGCCCACCGCCGCCATCGTGCTGACCTCCGTGCTCGCCGTCGCGCTGGCCGGATTGCGGCGCAGCGGTCGCTGAGCCCCGCCGGGGTTAGTGTGTCCCCCGACCGAGGGGGGAGACATGTCCGCTGCAGCGCCCGGACCCGACGCTCCCAGGGGAGTCATCGGGGTCCTGATCGTCGCCGCCTTCATCGTCATCCTCAACGAGACGACGATGAACGTGGCGCTGAGCAGCATCATGGCCTCGCTCGGCGTCACCGAGCGCACCGCGCAGTGGCTGACCACCGCGTTCCTGCTGACGATGGCCGTCGTGATCCCCGTCACCGGGTGGCTGCTCGACAGGCTCACGACCCGCCAGGTGTTCACGATCGCCATGACCACCTTCACGATCGGCACGGCCGTGTGCGCGCTCGCGCCCGGCTTCCCCGTGCTGCTGCTCGGGCGCATCGTGCAGGCCTCCGGCACCGCCGTCATGATGCCCCTGCTGATGACCACCGTGATGAGGCTCGTGCCGGCCGACAACCGCGGCGCCATGATGGGCAACATCTCCATGGTGATCGCGGTCGCCCCCGCCATCGGGCCGACGCTGTCCGGGGTGCTGCTGCAGCTGGGCAGCTGGCGCTACGTGTTCTGCCTCGTCGCTCCCGTCGCCGCGGTGATGCTGCTGCTCGGGCGCCGGCGGCTCGTCAACGTCGGCCGCCCCGTCGACACCCCGCTCGACCTGGTCTCGGTGCCGCTGACCATCCTGGCGTTCGGGCCGCTGGTCTACGGGCTCAGCCTGATCGGCGCCAAGCACGTCGCGTGGTGGCAGCCCTGGCTGTCCATCGGCATCGGGGTCGGGGCGCTGGTCGCCTTCGTCGCCCGCCAGCTCGTGCTGCAGGGCCGCGACGCCGCCTTCCTCGATCTGCGAACCTTCACCGTCTCCTCGTTCACGGTGTCGGTGGTGATGATGGCCGTGGCGATGATGGCGCTGTTCGGGACCATCATCATGCTCCCGCTGCTGCTCCAGCGCGCCTTCGGGCTGGCCCCGCTGCAGGTCGGGCTGATGCTGCTGCCCGGCGGCATCGCGATGGGCCTGCTGTCGCCGGTGGTCGGCCGGCTCTACGACCGGCTCGGGCCGCGCGTGCTGGTGGTGCCGGCCAGCCTCGCGGTGCTGGCCGTGTTCGCCTTCCTCAGCACCATCTCGCTCGCCACGCCCTGGTGGGCCGTGATGGCCTCGCACATCGTGCTGAGCCTCGGCTTCGCCTGCCTCTTCACACCCCTGTTCACCGTCGGCCTCGGGTCGCTGCCCGAGAGCCTCTACGCGCACGGGTCCGCGGTGATGGGAGCCACGCAGCAGGTCGCGGGCGCGGCGGGCACCGCGGTGTTCGTCACGATCTTCGCGACGCAGAGCGCCGCGGCGTCTGCCACCGCCCCGAGCGAGGCCGCCGCGATGCTGGTCGGCGCGCACTGGGCCTTCCTCGGCGCCGGCGCCATCTGGACCGCGGGCGTCGTGTGCTCCTTCTTCGTCCGCCGGCCCGCGGAGGAGCGCGCACCCGCGGAGGGCGCCCACACCTGACGGCTCAGGCCCGCCCGGCCTGCTCCGCCAGCGTGGTGAGCCGCGCGACGTGGGCCTCCCAGCCGTCGGCGGGCTCGCCGATGTTGTCGCCGGGGGAGCGCAGGCCGACGGTGCCGTCGGCCTGCTCGCGGAGGATGTCGGCCTGCCCGGCGTGCTGGGCCAGGTCGCCGAGCGTGTGCACCAGGAGGTGTCCCAGCGTCGTCTCGCCGCGGTCGCCCCACCACGGCACGCGGCCTGGCGCGTCCAGCGGCAGCGCCTCCACCGAGGCACGCACGGCCTCGCCGACGCGGGCGTACAGCTCCAGCACCCCGGCGACCGACTCGCCGGCGGCCAGGTACAGGTCCGCGTTCGGGTCGGCGTCGAAGTCCGGCTCTGCGACGCCCGGCACCGCGTCGCGCCCGACGCAGGCGACCAGGTAGCCGTGCTCGATGAAGCAGCAGTGCTTGACGAGCCCCGCCAGGTTGGTGCCCGTGGGCGTTCGGGGGAGCCGCGCGGCGCGCTCATCGAGGCCGGAGAGATTGCCGATCAGGTTGCCGCGGACGGTCTCCAGTTCCCGCAGCAGCGACTCCCCGACGCCCATGGTCAGTCCTCAGCCGAGGGTCAGGCCGAGGCGGTCGAGGAGGGCCTGCAGCTGCGGGTCGCGGCCGCGGAACCGGCGGTAGGTCTCCATCGGGTCGACGGAGCCACCGGGCTGCAGCAGGGTGCGGCGGAAGTGCTCGCCGGCCTCGCGGACGCTGCCGGTCTGCTCCTCGAACCACGCAACGGCGTCGGCGTCCATGACCTTGGCCCAGGCGTAGCCGTAGTAGCTGGCCGCGTAGCCGCCGCCCCAGATGTGCGCGAAGTACGAGGTGCGGTAGCGCGGCGGGACCAGCGGGTCGGCCAGGCCGAGCTTCTCCAGCGCGGCGGACTCGAAGGCCTCCACCTCGTCGGCCGACGTCGGCAGCTCGTCGAGCGGGGTCGTGTGCCACACCATGTCCAGCAGGGCCGCGATCTCGGTCTCGGCGGTCGCGTAGCCCTGGCCGAACCTGTCGGCCTCCGTGAGCCGCGCCACCCACTCGGCGGGCAGCACGCGGCCGGGCGTCCAGGCCCAGTGCTCGTTGACCTGGCTCGGGAACTCGACGAAGTCCCGCGGGGTGTTCGTCCCGGACCGCGACGCGTAGCGCGAGTGCGCCAGCAGGCCGTGCAGCGCGTGGCCGAACTCGTGGAACATCGTGATGACGCCGTCCCACGTGATCGTGGTGGTGCCGGGCGTGTAGTTGCAGTTGTTGGTGACCACCGGCAGCGTCTGGTCGCGCAGCGACTGGTCGACGATGTTGCTCATCCACGCCCCGCCGTTCTTGGTGGGGCGGGCCCAGAAGTCCATCACGAAGGCGCCGATGACGCCCTGCTCGTCGTGCACCTCGTAGACCTGGGAGCCGGGGGCGTGCCCGACGAGGTCCTCGCGGGGCACGAACGTCAGCCCGTACAGCTCCTCGGCCGCGGCGTAGACGGCGGCCAGCACCTTGTCGACCTGCAGGTACTCGCCGAGCTCCGACTCGTCGAACGCGTAGCGCTCCTTCCGGACGATCGCCTCGACGAAGGTCCAGTCGGCGGCGGTGAACTCGGCGCCGGGGTTGAGCTCGGCGTAGCGCGCGGCCAGTACCTTCGCCTCCTCGCGGGCCTTCGCCAGGGCGGCGCGGGCCAGCGGCACCTCCATGTCGAAGATCGCGTCGGTGGTCTTGGCGCAGCCGGCGTCGGCGATCAGCGCGGCGTGGTTCGCGTAGCCCAGCAGCGCGGCGCGCTCGGCCCGCGCCCGCGCGGTGGCGACGACGACCCCGCGGGTGTCGAACTCGCCGCCCAGCGCCCTGCCGGTCGAGGCGGCCAGCAGCCGGGCGCGCACGCCGGCGTCGGTGAGCTTCGCGGCCAGGAACTGCTGCGTGGTGTTGACCAGCTCGATGCGGTAGCCGCCGTCCTCGGTGCGCAGCGCCTCGCGCTCGGCGTCGCCGAGCCCGGCCAGCTCCGCCTCGGTGACGGCGAAGCCGCCCGCGTTGCGGGCGCCGCGGTTGAGGACCTCGAAGCGCGTCGAGAGGTTCGCCAGCTCCTTGTTCAGCTCGCGGAGGCGGTCCTGCTGCGCGTCGTCGAGCGTGACGCCCGCGCGGCGGAAGGAGCGCAGCGTCTCGTCGAGCGCGTAGCGGTCCTCCTCGTCGGCCTCCACTTCGCCCGCGTCGATGCGGGCCTGCAGCGCCTCGAGGCGCGCGTAGAGGCCGCGGTCGAGGAAGATCGCGTCGTTGTGCTCGGCCAGCAGCGGGGAGAACTCCTCGTCGATGGCGTCGAGTTCGTCGGTCGCGTTGGACGAGCGGACGGCCCAGAACGCGCTGAGCGCCCGGCGGAGCACGGCCTCGGCGTCGTCCCAGGCGCCGAGCACGTTGGCGACGGTGGGCGGCTCGGGGTTGTCGCGCAGCGACACGAGCCCGGTCAGGTGCGAGTCCATGCCCGCCTCGATGGCGGCGCGGTAGTCGGCCGCGGTGGCCGCCGCGAAGTCGGGCAGCAGGAAGTCAAGCTCTTCAGTCAGTACCGGATTCGGCATGGACACTCCTCGAGGGATCGGTGGTGGTGGGCGCGGCCGGCGAGCCGGCCGTGGAGAACAGGAGCCAGGCGGAGGCCGCGGCCACGAGCGTCATCCCCACCATATGCAGGGCGACGATCCAGGCCGGCACGCCCAGGAAGTACTGCGTGTAGCCGATCACGCCCTGCAGCAGGACGGTGCCGAGCAGCAGCCGCGTGGCGTGCGCGGGGCGGCCGGTGCCGCGGAGCAGCCACAGCGACGCGACGGTGCACGCGACGACCAGCCAGGCCGACAGGCCGTGCAGCCGGGAGACGACCTCGATGTCGAACCCGGTCCGGACGGCGTCGAGGTCGCCCGCGTGCGGGCCGGAGCCTGTGACGACCGTGCCGACCCAGATCGACAGCATCGTCGCGGCGAAGGTCGCGAGGACGACGAGGCGCGCCGCCCGGCCGACCGGGGTGGGGACGACACGGTAGCCGATCCGCAGGGCGAGCACGCACAGCACGATGAGGACGACGGACAGCAGCAGGTGCAGCGCGACCACGAACGGGTTGAGCCCCGACCACACGGTGAAGCCGCCGATGACGCCCTGGAACGGGATGCCGATCCCGATGCCCAGCGTCAGGCGCCACAGCGTCGAGCGGCGGCCGCGGTTCACCCAGGCGGCGAAGAACGCGCCGAGCGCGACGGCGATCAGCACGAACGTCAGCGTCCGGTTGCCGAACTCGATCAGCCCGTGGATGCCGGACTCGGGGTGGGGCACGTAGCTCTCGTCGGTGCACTTCGGCCAGGTGGGGCAGCCGAGGCCCGAGCTGGTGAGCCGGACGATCGCGCCCGTGACGACGATCGCCATGTTGCCCACCAGCGACGCCCAGAGCCAGCGCCGCAGCGCCTTCTCCCCGGCGACGAGCTTCTTCATGAGGTCCATCGGAACACCTTCCAGGCGAGGGCCAGGGTTGCGGCGCACCACAGCGCCGCGACGAGGATCGGCCAGCCGGGGACCGGCCCGACGGCGGCGGCCCGCAGCGTCTCGCCGAGCGCCCCGGTAGGCAGGCACGAGATGACGGTCCCGGCCCAGCCGGGGAAGCGATCGAGCGGGATGAGGATGCCGAGCGGCATGCCGACCAGGTACAGCAGGTTCGCGACGCCGAGCGTCGCCTCGGGCCGCAGCGAGCCGGCGATCGCCAGGCCCAGGCCCGCGAAGGCGCCCATCGACAGCACGGAGACGAGCACCGCCACGACGAGGCCGCCCAGCGTCGGCGTGGGCCGCCAGCCGAGCGCGAGCGCGGCCAGCGCGAGGACGACCACCTGGCCCAGCGTGATCAGGGCGATCGCGAGTCCCTTCCCGGCCAGGATGCCTGGGCGGCCGAGGGGAGTGGCGGCCATCCGCTCCAGCACGTTGTAGCGGCGCTCGAAGCCCGTCGAGATCGCGAGCGTCGTCAGGCAGGAGCTCCACATCACCAGGCCGAGGATCGACGGCGCGGACGTGGTCAGGCCGAGCCCGAGGGTGTCGCCGAACAGCGCCGCGCCGACGAGCACGCCGAGCGGGATCACGATCGCGAGCAGAATCTGCTCGCCGTTGCGCAGGATCAGCCCGGCCTCAGTGCGGGCGTGCGCGAGAACGCGTCGGGTCACGGGGGCGGCCCCGGGACGGGGCGTGAGGTCGAGCGTGGTCACCTGGCGGCTCCCGTCGTGTGCCGCAGGTAGGCCGTCTCGAGGCTGTCGTCGACCGCGAGCTCGGCGACGGTGCCGCTGGCGGTGACGCGGCCGCCGTCGATGATGTGCACGTGGTCGGCCAGCTGTGCCGCCTCCACCATGTCGTGCGTCGTCAGCAGCACGGCGACGCCGGCGTCGCGGGCCGCCGTCACCAGATCCCAGGTCAGGCGGCGGGCGCGCGGGTCGAGGCCCGCGGTGGGCTCGTCGAGGAAGACGAGCTCCGGGCGCCCGATCAGCGCGCCGGCCAGGTTGACGGCCTGCTGCTGCCCGCCGGAGAGCCGCCGGTACGGCGTGGATACGAAGGGCGCGATGCCGAGCAGGTCGATCAGGTCGTCGACGGGCTGCGGGTTCGCGTACAGCGAAGCCAGGTAGCGCAGCAGCTCCCCTGCCCGAATTCCCGACCAGGCGCCGGTCGACTGGGGCATCAGGCCGATCCGGGGGAGCACACCCGGGGATCCGGCCGGCATTCCGAGGACCCGTAGGGTTCCCGAATTCGGCTCTGCCAGGCCGGTGCAGCAGCGGATGAAGGTGGTCTTCCCGGCCCCGTTCGGACCCAGCAGGGCAGTGATCCGGCCGTCTGCGGCGCTCAGGGTCAGGCCGTCGAGCGCCGTGGTTTGCCCGAACGTCACCGTCAGGTCATGGGCTTCGAGGGCAGTCACGGCCTCAGCCTAGTCGAGGCGGCGCCGGAAGTGCGCCCACGAGGCGGGTACCGTGTTGCGTAAATGCGGCCTACCGGCCCCTGAGGTAAGGGAACCCTCACTTGAACGCGGCGAACGAATTGGCAACACTGGCATGTGGTAATTGGGTTGACCACGACCCGGACATGCGCGGCTGGAGGTGACCGACATGACTACAGAGCTCCACGCTCCGAACCCGACCCAGGCTGAAGCCGACGTGCCTACGCGTCAGCGCGTCGTGCAACTGATCCTGAACGACGGTCCGCAGACCGCCAAACAGCTCGCCGACAAGCTCGAGCTGACCCCTGCGGCGATCCGCCGTCACCTCGCTGCGCTCCTCGACGAGGGGACCCTCGCCTCGCGGGCCGAGCGCGTCTACGGCTCCCGCGGCCGGGGACGCCCGTCGAAGGTGTTCGTGCTGACCGACGAGGGTCGCGCCGAGTTCCGCCAGGCCTACGACGACCTGGCGATCGCCGCGCTGCGTCGCCTCGTCGCCGCCACCGGGCCCACCGCGATCCGCGAGCTGGCCAAGGACCGGCTCGACGAGGTCGAGGCGAGGTTCCGGCAGAACCGCGCCGACCATCCCGACGCCCCGCCGATCGATGCGCTGGTAGAGGCGCTCGCCGTCGACGGGTACGCCCCGTCGGTCAGGCCGGTGGCCTCGGGAGACCAGCTCCTGCAGCACCACTGCCCGGTGGCCCACGTGGCTGCCGAGTTCCCGGTGTTCTGCGAGGTCGAGACCCTGCTCTTCTCGCGGCTGCTGGACTCCCACGTCCAGCGGCTCGCGACCATCGCCCACGGCGACGGGGTGTGCACCACGCACGTCCCCCGCCCCCTTCCGACTCCCCGCATCCCCAAGAGAAAGTAGACGCAGATGACTCAGACAGCTCCCCAGGCGCCCGGGCTGGGCGCCACCCAGGACGAGCACATCGAGGCCCTCTCCAACTACCAGTGGGGATGGCACGACAAGGACGTGGCCGGCTCGTCGGCCAAGCGCGGCCTCAACGAGGACGTCGTCAACAACATCTCGCACATGAAGGACGAGCCGGAGTGGATGCGTGAGCTCCGACTCAAGGCCCTGCGCCTGTTCGACAAGAAGCCCATGCCGAAGTGGGGCGCCGACCTGACGGACATCGACTTCGACAACATCAAGTACTTCGTGCGGTCCACCGAGAAGCAGGCCCAGACCTGGGAGGACCTGCCCGAGGACATCAAGAACACCTACGACCGGCTCGGCATCCCGGAGGCCGAGAAGGCCCGCCTCGTCGCGGGTGTCGCGGCCCAGTACGAGTCCGAGGTGGTCTACCACAAGATCAACGAGGAGCTCGAGCGTCAGGGCGTCATCTTCCTCGACACCGACACCGCGCTCAAGGAGCACCCGGAGATCTTCCAGGAGTACTTCGGCACCGTCATCCCCGTCGGAGACAACAAGTTCGCGTCGCTGAACACGGCCGTCTGGTCGGGCGGCTCCTTCATCTACGTGCCCAAGGGCGTGCAGGTGTCCATCCCGCTGCAGGCCTACTTCCGCATCAACACGGAGAACATGGGCCAGTTCGAGCGGACGCTGATCATCGTCGACGAGGGCGCGTACGTGCACTACGTCGAGGGCTGCACCGCCCCGATCTACAAGTCGGACTCGCTGCACTCCGCCGTCGTCGAGATCATCGTGAAGAAGGGCGCCCGCTGCCGCTACACGACGATCCAGAACTGGTCGAACAACGTGTACAACCTGGTCACCAAGCGCGCCACCTGCGAGGAGGGCGCGACCATGGAGTGGATTGACGGCAACATCGGTTCCAAGGTCACCATGAAGTACCCCGCCGTCTACCTGATGGGCGAGAACGCGCGCGGCGAGACCCTGTCGATCGCGTTCGCGGGCGAGGGCCAGCACCAGGACACCGGCTCCAAGATGGTGCACTGCGCCCCGCACACCTCCAGCTCGATCATCAGCAAGTCCGTCGCACGCGCCGGCGGCCGCGCGTCCTACCGCGGCCTCGTGCAGGTCGACCCCGGCGCGAGCTTCTCGTCGTCGTCGGTCAAGTGCGACGCCCTGCTGGTGGACAACGTGTCGCGCTCCGACACCTACCCCTACGTCGACGTGCGCGAGGACGACGTGTCCATGGCGCACGAGGCCACCGTGTCCAAGGTCTCCGACGACCAGCTGTTCTACCTGATGAGCCGCGGCATGGAGGAGGACGAGGCGATGGCGATGATCGTGCGCGGCTTCATCGAGCCCATCGCGCGCGAGCTCCCGATGGAGTACGCCCTGGAGCTGAACCGGCTCATCGAGCTCCAGATGGAAGGCGCGGTCGGCTGACGCCGCCGGCACGACAACGAGATAAGGACAAGGCAACAATTGACTACCGCAACCGTGCCGAACGTCGCTGAGGCGATCGAGACCGTCGAGTCGCACCTGCACCCCACCCCGTCGTGGAGCATCGCCGACCACCCCATGCCCACGGGCCGCGAGGAGATCTGGCGCTTCACCCCCGTCAAGCGCTTCAGGAAGCTGCTCGACGAGACCGCGACCGGCGCCACCCCGAACTGGGCCGAGGCCCTCCCCGAGGGCGTCACCGTCCGTCAGCTGAGCGTCGACGAGGCGCGCGAACTGTCCGTCGAGGCCCCCGTCGACCGCATCGCCGCGCTGGCCCACGACCTGTCGGGCGGCGCACAGCTGATCGAGGTGCCCGACGACTTCGTCGCGCACGAGCCCATCACCCTGACGCTCGAGGCCGACGGGGGCAACCTCTACGGCCACACCATCATCCGCATCGGTCGCCACGCACAGCTGACGCTGGTCATCGTGCACCGCGGCACCGCCTCCTACGCCGAGAAGACCGACATCCGCGTCGGCGACGGCGCGCAGCTGAACCTCGTGACGCTGCAGGACTGGGAGGCCGACGCGGTGCACGGCGGTCAGCGCTCGCTGAGCATCGGCCGCGACGCCCAGGTCAAGGCGATCACCGCCTCGA
The DNA here is from genome assembly GCF_019316905.1 of Tessaracoccus palaemonis. NCBI lineage: Bacteria > Bacillati > Actinomycetota > Actinomycetes > Propionibacteriales > Propionibacteriaceae > Tessaracoccus > Tessaracoccus palaemonis. Next base: position 2,026,985 of record NZ_CP079216.1, on the reverse strand, counting down.
TGGGCGGCGTCATCCGCCTGCAGGAGAACGCCCGCTACGAGGGCCCGGGCGGCGACCTGCACGCCTACGGCCTGTACTTCGTCGACGGCGGCCAGCACGTCCAGCACCGCCTGTTCGTCGACCACAACCAGCCCAACACCGCCAGCAACGTCGACTACCGCGGCGCGCTGCAGGGCGAGGGCGCGCACTCCGTGTGGATCGGCGACGTGCTGATCCGCAAGGTGGCGCTGGGTATCGAGACCTACGAGGCCAACAAGAACCTCGTGCTCACCGACGGCTGCCAGGCCGACTCCGTGCCGAACCTGGAGATCGAGACCGGCGAGATCGTCGGCGCCGGCCACAGCTCGACCACGGGTCGCTTCGACGACACGCAGCTCTTCTACCTGATGAGCCGCGGCGTCCCGGAGGAGGAGGCGCGTCGCCTGATCGTGCACGGCTTCTTCAACGACATCATCCGCCGGATCGGCGTCGACAGCATCGAGGAGAAGCTCCTCGCCCAGGTCGAGCGCGAGCTCGAGCTGGTGCACGGCACGACCCGCACGGCGGTCGAGGCGTGAGTTTCCGCACCGTCGCCACCGTCGATGAGCTCGTCGACGACACGCCGCTCGCCTGCGACGTGACGGACGAGCTGACGGTGGCGATCGTGCGGCAGCAGGGCGACCTGTACGCCATCGAGGACGAGTGCAGCCACGGCAAGGTGGCGCTCAGCGAAGGCGACGTGTACGGCTGCAGCATTGAGTGCTACCTGCACGGATCGAGCTTCGACCTGCGCACCGGCGCTCCGCTCAACCCGCCCGCCACGCAGCCCGTCCGCGTGTTTCCCGTCCGTCTCTCGGGTGACGACATCCAGGTCGACCCCGACAACCCACTTTCCTTCTGACATCTAGGAGTACCGCTTACCATGTCCACGCTCGTCATCACCGACCTGCACGCCGACGTCATCACCGAGGAGGGCGACAAGCCGATCCTCAAGGGCGTCAACCTCACCATCAACCCCGGTGAGATCCACGCCATCATGGGCCCCAACGGTTCCGGCAAGTCCACGATGGCCTACGCCATCGCCGGGCACCCGAAGTACAAGATCACCTCCGGCTCCGTGAAGCTCGACGGCGTCGAGCTGACCGACCTGACGGTCGACGAGCGCGCCCGCGCCGGCCTGTTCCTGGCCATGCAGTACCCCGTCGAGGTCCCCGGCGTCTCCGTCGCGAACTTCCTGCGCACCGCCAAGACCGCCCTCGCCGGTCAGGCGCCCAAGGTCCGCCACTGGGTCAAGGACGTCGAGTCCGCGCTCGGCCGCATGCAGCTGGACAAGACCTTCGCCGGCCGCTCGGTCAACGAGGGGTTCTCCGGCGGCGAGAAGAAGCGCCACGAGATCGCGCAGCTCGAGCTGCTCAACCCGAAGGCCGCGATCCTCGACGAGACCGACTCCGGCCTCGACATCGACGCGCTGAAGGTCGTCTCCGAGGGCGTGAACCGCTACGCCGGGCAGGGCGACCGCGCCGTCGTGCTCATCACGCATTACACGCGCATCCTGCGCTACATCGAGCCCACCGTCGTGCACGTGTTCGTCGACGGCAAGGTCGTCGAGACCGGCGGCCGTGAGCTCGCCGACAAGCTCGAGGCCGAGGGCTACGAGTCCTACGTCCGGGCCAACGAGGCTGCGGGCGTCTGACCGTTGCCCGGTCCCGGTGGGTCCGCCGCACGGCGGGCCCGCCGGCACACTCTTCAGACAGCTCAGCCAAGGTGAGGAATCCCGTGTACGACGTCGAAGCCATCCGGCAGCTCTTCCCGATCCTGCAGCGCGGGGTGGGTGACTACCCGCTGGTCTACCTCGACTCGGCCAACACCTCGCAGAAGCCGCAGCAGGTCGTCGACGCCATCGCCGAGCACTACCTGCAGCACAACGCGAACGTCGCGCGCGCCATGCACCTGCTCGGCGCCGAGGCGACAGGCGCCTTCGAGGGGGCCCGCGCGAACGTCGCGACGTTCGTCGGAGCCGGCCGGCCCGAGGAGATCGTCTTCACGAAGAACGCCTCCGAGGCGCTCAACCTCGCGGCCAACACCCTCGGCGCGAAGCTCGGCCCCGGCGACGAGATCGTCATCTCCGTCATGGAGCACCACTCGAACATCGTCCCGTGGCAGCTGGTCGCCCAGCGCACCGGCGCGACGCTGCGCTGGTTCGACGTCACCGACGAGGGCCGGCTCGACCTCGAGGCCGCCGAGCGGGACTCGCTGATCAACGAGCGCACGAAGGTCGTGTCGCTGACCTGGGTCAGCAACGTGCTCGGCACGCGTAACCCCGTCGCCGACATCGCAGCTCAGGCGCACGCCGTCGGCGCGGTGATGGTGGTCGACGCGTCGCAGGCCGTCCCGCACCAGGCGATCGACGTCGCGACGCTGGGCGCCGACCTCGTCGCCTTCACGGGCCACAAGATGTGCGGCCCGACCGGCGTCGGCGTCCTGTGGGGACGCTACGACCTGCTCGAGTCCCTGCCCCCGTTCCTCGGCGGCGGCGAGATGATCGAGATCGTCGAGATGGAGCGCTCCACCTACGCCGCGCCGCCCGCGCGCTTCGAGGCCGGCACGCCCCCGATCGCGCAGGCCGTCGGGCTGGGCGCCGCCGTCGACTTCCTGACCGGCATCGGCATGGACGCCATCGAGGCGCACGAGCACGAGATCACCGCCTACGCGCTGGCGAAGCTGACCGCGATCGACGGGCTCACCATCCTCGGCCCGACCGAGGCCGTCGAACGCGGCAGCGCCATCTCCTTCAACCTCGACGGGGTCCACCCGCACGACGTGATGCAGGTCCTCGACTCGCGCGGCGTCGCCATCCGCGGCGGGCACCACTGCGCCAGGCCGCTCCACAGGCGGCTCGGGCACCAGAGCTCCACGCGCGCGTCGAGCTACCTCTACACCACACCCGCCGAGATCGACGCACTGGCCGACGCGCTAGTGTTCACGCGCGACTACTTCGCGCCGCGACTGGGAGGAGTCAAGTGAACATCGACGAGCTGTACCAGACGATCATCCTCGACCACTACCGCGAGAAGCACCACGCGGGACTGCGCGCCGGCGACGTCGAGGTGCACCACGTGAACCCCTCGTGCGGCGACGAGCTGACGCTGCGGGTCAAGGTCGACGGTGACACCGTCACCGACATCTCGTACGACGCCGAGGGCTGCTCCATCTCGCAGGCCTCCACCTCCGTGATGACCGACCTGCTCATCGGCGGCTCGGTCGGGCACGCGCTCGACCTGCACGACCGGTTCCTGGAGATGATGCAGTCGCAGGGCAGGATCGAACCCGACGAGGACGTCTTCGAGGACGCCATCGCCTTCGCCGGAGTGTCCAAGTTCCCGGCGCGCGTGAAGTGCGCCCTCCTCGGGTGGTCCGCCCTGCGCGATGCCGCCCTGCAAGCCACCGCCAAGGAGAAGTGATGTACGACGCTGAACAGCGGCCCAGCGACCTGGTCCGCGACGAACTGCCCGACGTCGACGCCGTCGACGCCCCCAAGGCGACCGCCGTCGCCACCCGTGACGAGATCATCGAGGCGATGAAGGACGTCGTCGACCCCGAGCTGATGGTCAACGTCGTCGACCTCGGCCTGCTGTACGGCTGCCAGGTCGACGAGCAGGGCAACGTCACGCTCGACATGACCCTGACGTCGCCCACCTGCCCGCTGACCGACAAGATCGAGTACGACACCAAGTACGTGCTGGACACGCTGGCGAACTCCGTGACGATCAACTGGGTCTGGCTGCCGCCGTGGACGCTGGAGATGATCACCGAGGACGGCCGCGAGCAGCTGCGCGCCATTGGCTACAACCTCTGATGACCACGTGAAGGCCGCCCCCGGAGAGTTCCGGCGGGCGGCCTTCGTCGCTGGTGCGCGGCTCGAGGGCGTGCTGCGCGCCGGCGGGCTGGCGCTGCCCGTCGCGCTGGACCCGGCGGTGGTGCGCGTCGAGGCGCTGGGGGTGGGGGAGAGCTACGCCGCCTGGCTGGCGAGCGACGGGCGAGGCTCGCTGGTGTTCCGGCTGCCGGTTCGGCCCGTCGACGAGCTGCCGCGCGGGATGGCCGGGGAGTTGCGCGCGGCTCCGCTGATCCCGGCCGGGGTCGGGTCGGTGCCGCTCGCCGTCGACGAGGCGTCGGACAACGCGCTGGGGCACCCGTACCTGGTGTCGTCGCACGTGGCCGGTCGTCACGTGCCGGCCGGGGAGTGGGACGACGCGCTGCTGGCCCGCCACGCCGGCCAGCTGGCGCGCCTGCACCGTCGGCGATTCCCGGTCGAGGACGTGGACCGGCTGGACCTGGTCGCGGAGTTCGACGCGGGTGCGGAGTGGTGGGCGGCGCATCACCCGGAGGTCGGCGACACGCCCGAGGCGCGTCGGCTGGCCGGTGAGATCCACCGTCGGCTCGACGACGTGGCGGGGGAGTTCGAGGCGATCACCTACGCGTTCGTGCACGCGGACCTCGTCGCGACCAACGTCGTCGTCGGCGACGACGGGGTGCCGCGATTCATCGACTGGGAGTGGTCGCGGATCGGCGACGTCGCGAACGACCTGGCCATGATCGGCGGCACCATCATGGGTGGTCGCTGGTACGTCCCGATGGACGACGCCGCGATCGACCGTTTCATCCGCGCGTACGTCGAGGAGTCACGCTCGCTCGGGTCACCGCCCGAGGACCCCGCCGGGCTCCGTGCGCGCCGCGACGCGTGGGAACTGCACGAGAGGTTCCAGAACAGCCTGCACTGCGACGCGCGGTCGCGTGAAGAGGGCGCCGACCCGAGCTACGCCCGGGCGACGGCACAGCTCCGCCACGGACTCCGTCAGCGCCTCAGCCTGTAGACCTCCCGCTGGAGGAGGTAGCGGTGGTGGATGCGTGGTTGTCTGTTGCCGGGCATGGTGGTGGGTGGGGTGAAGGCGGGGAGCAGGGTGTCGGGGTCGAGGTGGACCTGCCATTGGAGTTCGGGTGGTCTGGCGGGGTCGGGTTCGACGAGTCGGTGGTGGGCGGGGCAGAGGAGGGCGGCGTTGGTGAGTTTCGTTTCTCCGCCGTTCTGCCAGGGGTTGATGTGGTGTCCTTCGCAGGCGATGGGGGGTGCGTCGCAGCCGGGGAAGGCGCAGCCGCGGTCGCGGGCGGCGAGCGCGCGGCGTAGTGGGCCGGTGAAGAGTCGTCTGGTCTGGCCGAGGTCGAGGGGGGCGCCTTCGGCGTTCAGGACGAGGCGGGCGAAGCGGGCGTCGCAGGCGAGCCGGCGGGTCTCGGCTGCGGAGAGCCGTTCGCCGGTGTTGAGGAGGGTGGCCTGGGTTTCGCGGTTGTCTGCTTCGGTGGCGGTCATGGTGAGGTAGATCACGGGCCGGTCGCCGGCTTTGGAGGGGAGGGTGTGGTCTCCGGCGAGGCGTGCGGTCCATTCCTCGAGGGCGTCGGCTCTGCGCGCGGCCATGGAGGGGACGGGCTCGCCGGCGTCGGCGTAGGACTGGGCGGTGGGGATGAGTGCGTCGAGTTGGGCGCGGAGGGCTTCGCCGATGGCGCGGGGGACGCGGCCGTGGATGAGGGTGGAGCCGGCGTGGTCGTCGGCGATGAGGATTTCGCGGGTGGCGTGGGCGGTGCGGGCGTCGAGTTCGATCTTGCGGGCTTCGGCCTGGTCGGCGGCGTGGGGGTTGAGGAGGGTGCCGAGGTGTGCGGCGAGGTGTTCGTAGGCCTGGGGGTCGAGCTGGTCGTGCCACTGGAGGAGTTCCTGCTGCGCGGTGTCGAGTTGGGCGGGGCCGAGCGTGATGGGGATGCGGCGCAGGCCGCGGATGATGCCGCGGAGCTGGGCCTGGGAGAGGGTGCCGTCGCTCCAGGCATCCCTGAGCAGGGGGTAGGTCTCGAGGTCTTTGGCGAGGCGGACCTGTGCGGCGGCTTCGCGCGCGGTGACGCGCGAGGTGGCGTGGATCAGTGGGGCGAGGTCGGTGCTCTTCGTGGCGGCGAGGTCTGCTTCGCGGATGATGGTGGATCGGAGGGCGGCGACGCGGTCTTCGAAGCCGGCGAGGAGGTGGAGGATCTTGACCTGTTCGGCGAAGCTCAGCCCGGCGACGCGGGCGTGGGCGAGCTGCTGCACGGTACCGTCGAGGTACTGCGCGAGCTCGGCTGCCGGCGTCGTTTCCATACCTCTAGTACAGCCGTCGGGACTGACAGAAAGTGCGTCGGAATAGGCGAATGTGCCTAATCGGCCCAACCGTTATTCAATCGTTACACGCTTGTTGTCGGAGGCCGCTGTTTCCTGTCGGCCGCCCCTTCCGTAGACGCCAACGAAATACGCAGACGCCAACGAAATACGCGCGAATACCCTTGGCGTCTGTGCATATCGTTGGCGTCTGGGAAATCTCGGATCACGCCCGGGGTGTCAACCAGCAGTGAACCGACTCCGGCGATGACGTGACACCGGGAGCGTCGATCAAATTGCCTCGCCCAACTGCGGTTCCCTGAGAAGCACAGGCAAGCTGTCGCGCTTGAGTGTGTAGTAATGCCAGTAGCCCGCCAGTCGTCCTGCGGAATCGACGAGCCATTTCACCTCCCGGATGCGGGAATGGCGTGGGCGGAGAAGCCTGATGGGCAGGAGGGCCGCGTGGGTGGCAAGATCGCGGACGCAGTAGCCGAGCGAATAGGGGCGGTCCACGAAGTGTGGATGGCGCTGTGCCAGCGCGACGCGGGCCTTGGAGGAGAGGAACTCCTTGCGGACAACCCGTGACCGAGGCGTGGGGATGAAGGTGATCCACAGATCGTGCTCGTACGCCAGTGCGTAGCCCGCCTCCTGAATCCGCCAGGACACATCGACGTCCTCAAACCCGTACGGCGGCAGCGACTCGTCGAAACCGCCGATGTCGAAGTAGGCCTCACGGCTGACGGCGAAACTGCCTCCCAGGGCAAAGGGCAGATATCCGAAGGACCACAATCCCTCGGGTAACTGATCGCGTCCGGAGCCCTCCGCAACGACCGCCCGGCCTCCCACGGCGTCGACAGTGGGGGTGATGCTGGAATGAGCGATCGAAACCCAGCGCTCAGACACCTCATCATCGGAGTCGCAGAATGCGAACACGGACCCTTTCGCAACGCGCGCGGCCGTGTTCTTCGCAAAGGAGATCCCTGGTTTGGCCCCGGCGTCGACGACGCGTAGCTCGAACGCGGGCCGTTGCTCGGCTGCCCAGCGGTGGACGACGTCGCGGGTCCCATCGGTCGATCCATTATCGGAGATGATCACCTCGAAGGTGGGTGCGTCGACCTGTCTCGCGAGTGCATCCAGCTGTCGCCCGATGTGGGGCGCACCGTTCTTGACGACGATGATGACCGAGGTGCTCGGCTGCTGGTCCACGGATACGCCCTTCCGGCTGTTGCCATCGCAGATTCCCGCTGCCTGGGGCGCCGATCAGCGCAGGGAGGGGCAGTCCGAAACCCTATCCGAGCAACAAGTCGGTGATCAGGCAGGGCCCTGTCGGTGTGGAACTCCACCTCATCTGCCACCAGATCTTCAGGGTCGACCCGCGCTCCGGTATTTTCCAGGTATAGGCCCACGAGAAGGAGCAACGATGCCAACTCTCACCACGCCCAGCGGCGTCAACCTGCACTACACCGACTCGGGCGGTGACGGTCGCCCGCTGGTCCTCATCCATGGCTGGCCGTTGTCGGGGGAGTCGTTCACGGCGAACATCCCGACGTTCGCGTCGGCCGGATACCGGGTCGTGACCTACGACCGGCGCGGGTTCGGCCAGTCCGACAAGCCGCAGGTCGCCGTCGACTACGACGAGCTGGCCGACGACCTCGCCGTCGTGCTGGAGGCACTCGACCTCCGGGACGGCGTCATCCTCGGGTTCTCGATGGGCGGGGGCGAGGTCGCACGGTTCCTGGGCCGCCACGACCCGTGGCGCATCGCCGGGGCGATCTTCTCCGGCGCGATCACGCCCGCGCTGTGCATCACCGACGACAATCCCGACGGCGGCATGCCTATCGACGGCTTCACCGGGATGGCCGAGAGCTGCCGCGACGACCGCGACGGCTTCCTCGACTCGTTCATCACCACGTTCTTCAGCAACGACGCGGGTATCCAGGTGCCCGAGGAGGTCCGCGCGGAGGCGCTGCGGATCGCGCACCAGAGCGACCCCGTCAACGCCGTCGCGTGCATCCTGATCTGGGCGACGGACCTGCGCAAGGACTGCGAGGCCATCAAGGTCCCGACCCTCGTGGTGCACGGGACGCAGGACCAGAACGTGCCGTACCAGCCGTCGGCCGCGCGCATGAAGAACTACATCCCGCAGGCCGAGGTCGTCCCGATCGAGGGTGGGCCGCACGGGGCGAACCTGTCGCACAAGGAGGAGTGGGAGAAGGCGATCCTCGACTTCCTGGCCGGGCTGGGCTGAGGCGGTGGCTCGTTGAGCACTTCGACAGGCTCAGCACAGGCCTGTCGAAACGCCCTGAGCGAAGCGAGGGGTGCCAGGCCGAGTTCGACACCTCGCTCCGCTCGGCGCCCTTCGACAAGCTCAGGGAACCGGCGCAAGCTCAGGGAACCGGGACAAGCTCAGGGAACCGGGACAAGCTCAGGGAACCACGGGTCGTTGAGCCTGTCGAAACGCCCCGAGCGCAGCGAGGGTCCCAGATCCGGCGGGGCTCATGGGCGACGGGGCAGGCGGCGAGACGACGCCGAGCCGCCGGGCGCGGCGCCCCTAGTCTGGGCCGGTGGAGAAGACGAAGACCGGCCTGATCAGCGGCATCACCGCCTATGCGCTGTGGGGGCTGTTCCCGCTCTACTTCGTGCTGTTCGCCAGGTCGGGTGCGTTCGAGGTCGTGGCCTACCGCGCGTTGTGGTCGCTGGTCTTCTGCCTGCTGCTGCTCGCCGTCACGCGCAGCCTCGGCCAGCTGCGCGCCATCCTCCGCGACCGACGCTCCGCCCTCGTGCTCGGCGTCGCCGGTCTGCTGATCGCGATCAACTGGACGACCTACGTCTACGGCGTCGCGACGGGGCGGACGCTCGACGCGGCACTGGGGTACTTCATCAACCCCCTTGCCGTCACGCTGCTCGGCGTCCTGGTGCTGGGGGAGCGGCTCCGGAGGGCGCAGTGGATCGCGCTCGGATTCGGGGCCGCGGCGGTGGTGGTGCTGGTCGTCGCCTACGGCGAGTTCCCGTTCATCGCGATCACCCTGGCGCTGAGCTTCGGGACGTACTCGCTCGTGAAGAAGCTGGCCGGCCGCTCCGTCGCGCCGACCCCCGGCCTCGCCATGGAGACCGCCGCCGTCGCGCCGATCGCGCTCGGCTACTTGATCTACCTCGGTGTCACCGGCGGGGGCACCGTCGACCTGTTCAGCGGCTACGGCCTGCTGATGGCGACGACGGGCATCGTCACCGCCATCCCGCTGATCCTGTTCGCCGACGCGGCCCGGAAGGTGTCGCTGGTGACGATCGGCATGCTGCAGTACCTCGCGCCGATCGGCCAGTTCCTTGTCGGCTGGCTGGCCTTCGGCGAGCCAATGCCCGCGGCCCGCTGGGCGGGTTTCGCGCTGGTGTGGGTCGCGGTGCTGATCTTCGCCGTCGACGCGGTCCTCCTCGCGCGTCGCCGTCGCCTGGGCTGACGCGGCGAACGGTCGTCGCCTTGGCTGACCCGGCGCACCGCCGTCCCCAACGGGCCTTCGCCGCCCACGTCGTCCGGCCCCTCACGAAAAGCGGGCAGTGGTCGCTTCTCCTCGAATGACCGGGGAGAAGCGGGCAGTGGTCGCTTTTCGCGCTCGCGGCGGCCGAAGGCAGTGGGCGATTCTCGTGACCGGACCGGGGAGAAGCGGGCACTGGTCGATTTTCGGAGAAGGTCCGGCAGATCCGGGGTGTCGGGGTGTGGTCGGACGGGGACGACGGGGCGCGGTTTGGACTCTGCGGGCGCAGCGGGGAAAATGGGTAGGTGCTACAGGTCAATGACATCGAGGTGCGCGTCGGCGCAAGGCTGCTGCTCAGCCCCGTGAGCTTCCAGGTGACCCCCGGTGACAGGATCGGACTCGTCGGGCGCAACGGCGCCGGCAAGACGACCCTGACCAAGATCCTCTCCGGCGAGGCGCTGCCCGCCGGCGGCACCGTGACCCGCTCCGGCCAGCTCGGCTACCTCCCTCAGGACCCCCGATCCGGCGACCCCGAGCAGATCTCCCGCGACCGCATCCTCGGCGCGCGAGGCCTGGACGAGACCATGCGCCGCATGCGCAAGGCCGAGGAGACCATGGCTACCGCCGCCGGCGTCGGACGCGACGAGGCCATGGCCGCCTACACGCGCGCCGAGGCGGCGTTCGTCGCGGCCGGCGGCTACGGCGCCGAGTCCGAGGCGGCGCGCATCGCGTCGAACCTTGGCCTGCCCGACCGCGTGCTGTCGCAGCCCCTGAAGACGCTGTCCGGCGGCCAGCGACGACGGATCGAGCTCGCACGGATCCTGTTCAGCCACGCCGACACCCTGCTGCTCGACGAGCCGACCAACCACCTCGACCACGACTCCATCCTGTGGCTGCGCAGCTATCTGCAGGGGTTCAGCGGCGGCCTCATCGTCATCTCGCACGACACCGAGCTGCTCGACGCCGTCGTCAACAAGGTGTTCCACCTCGACGCGAACCGCTCGGTGCTCGACATCTACTCCATGAACTGGAAGCGCTACCTGCTGCAGCGCGAGACCGACGAGAAGCGCCGACGCCGCGAGCTCGCCAACGCCGAGCGCAAGGCCACTCAGCTGATGGCGCAGGCCGACAAGATGCGTGCCAAGGCCACCAAGGCCGTCGCGGCGCAGAACATGGCCCGCCGGGCCGAGAAGCTGATGGCCGGAGTCGAGGGGGAGCGAGTCAGCGACCAGGTCGCCAAGATCCGCTTCCCGGAACCCGCCCCGTGCGGCAAGACGCCGCTGCGCGGCTACGACCTCAGCCGTTCCTACGGCTCGCTCGAGGTGTTCACGGCCGTCGACCTCGCCATCGACAAGGGCTCGAAGGTCGTCATCCTCGGCCTCAACGGCGCCGGCAAGACGACCATGCTGCGCATCCTGGCAGGCATCGACGAGGCGTCGTCGGGTCGGGTCGAGCTGGGTCACGGCGCCAAGATCGGCTACTACGCGCAGGAGCACGAGACGCTGGACGTCAACCAGTCCGTGCTACACAACATGGTCAGCGCCTCGCCCAACCTCAACGACACCGACGTCCGCAAGGTGCTCGGTTCGTTCCTCTTCACCGGCGACGACGTCGAGAAGCCGGCACGCGTCCTCTCCGGCGGCGAGAAGACCCGCCTGGCGCTGGCGATGCTCGTCGTGTCGGCCGCGAACGTCCTGCTGCTCGACGAGCCCACCAATAACCTCGACCCCGCCTCCCGCGCTGAGGTGCTCAATGCCATCCGCACCTACGCGGGCGCGGTCGTGCTCGTGACGCACGACCCGGGGGCGGTCGAGGCCCTCGAACCCGACCGGGTGCTGGTGCTGCCCGACGGTGTCGAGGACCTGTGGAGCGACGACTACGCCGAGCTGATCGACCTGGCCTGACAGGGCCAGTCCACGGTGAGGCGTCACAGCACCCGGCTCACGCTCGCCTCCCACGGAGCCAGGCGGCGCCCGTCCCTGATCCCCAGCACCGGCTCGGCCGGCGGGGCGGCGGACGGGCGACGCATCGCCGTGTCCGACGCGTTGCACTCGACCAGGAAGGCCTCCCCGCCCAGTTCGCGCACGTAGGCGAGGTAGTTGCGGCGGCGCGGCGCGACCCAGGTGAGTGACCCGCGGGTCAGCGCCGGGTGCCGACGGCGCAGCGCGATCAGCGCGCGGTGCCAGGAGTACACGGAGTCAGGGTCGGCGGCCTGCTCGGCCGCGGAGAAGCCGGGGACCTCGTCGGTGCCGGCGAGCCACGGGACCCCGGTGGTGAAGCCGCCGCCCGGCGTCCACCGCATCGGCACCCGCGCGTGGTCCCTGGTGCCCGACAGGATCTGCGCCCACGCCGCGCGGGGCCCCAGGCCGGAGGCCATCAGCTCCGGCAGGCGGTTGATCGACTCGACGTCGCGCAGGTCGTCCAGCGACGCGAACTCCTGGTTCACGGCCCCCAGCTCCTGACCCTGGAACAGGAAGGGAGTGCCGCGCATCGTCAGCTGCAGCGTGGCCAGCAGCTTGCCGATGGCCGTGCGGACGGCGGGGTCGGCCTCGCGCCCCGCCCCGATCTTGCTGAGCATCCGCGGGTTGTCGTGGTTGTCGAGGAACACCGAGATCCAGTCGCGCGGGCCGAGCCTCGCCAGGTAGTCGCGCCAGTAGCGCTTCAGGTACTCCGGGTCGTAGGCGTAGCTGTCCCAGCGCACGCGTCCGGGCGGCTCGAGCACGTCGAAGTTGAACGTCAGGTCCAGCTCGTCGCGGCCCCGGGCGCTCAGCATCCGGCCGAGCTCAACGCCGATGCCGGGGGTCTCGCCGACCATCACGCCCACCTCGTCGGCGGGCAGCGGGCCGCCCAGCGCGCCGTCGGCCAGCCGCTCCCGCGGCGTCGAGGCCGGCGGCCGGTCCCGCGTGAACCCGTCGCGGCGCAGCGTCCGCAGGAACTCGCCCAGCCTGGGTCCGTAGAAGTAGTGCTCGACCCCGGTGAACTCCAGCAGCTGCCCGACGAAGGGGTGACCGTCCGGCAGGCCGGGCGCCTTGGAGATGTAGTTGATGACGTCGAGGCGGAAGCCGTCGATGCCGCGGCCCAGCCACCACTGCACGACGTCGGCCACCTCGCGCTGCACGTCGGGATTGTCCCAGCGCAGATCCATCTGCGAGTCGGCGAACAGGTGAAGCGCCCACCGCTTCGCCTCCGGGATCCAGCGCCACGCCGGGCCGGAGAAGAACGACTTCCAGTTGTTCGGCGGCGCGTCCTCGGTACCTTCCTCGAGGAAGTAGTAGCGGCCGTACGGCCCGTCCGGGTCGGCGACGGCGCGGCGGAACCACTCGTGCTCGTCGGAGGTGTGGTTGACGACGAGGTCGAGGATGATCCGCATGCCGCGCTCGTGGCAGCCGGCGATCAGGTCGTCGACGTCGGCCAGCGTGCCCATCTCGTCCATCACCGCGCGGTAGTCGCTGATGTCGTAGCCCATGTCCCGGTTCGGGGAGGCGAAGATGGGGGAGAGCCACAGGCAGTCGACGCCGAGGTCCTCCAGGTGGTCGAGGTGTTCGATGATGCCCCGGATGTCGCCGACGCCGTCGCCGTCGGAGTCCGCGAACGAGCGGGGATAGACCTGGTAGAACACGGCGGAGCGCCACCAGGGGTCGTCGCCCTCGGCCTCGCCGGTCAGCGGCACGTCCGGCTCCGCGTTGACCAGGCCGAGGACCGTCTCCATCACGCCGGGCCCCATCAGGCGGTCGGTGAGCTTGTCCACCGTCCCGATCCGCAGCCCCGAGACGGCCTTCACCAGGCCGCGGGGGAGCGCCGACTGCAGCAGGATCTTGTCGATCACGTCGCGCCCGACCGGCGTCGCGTACAGGTCGCCGAGCCGGTCTCCCTTATCGAGTGGCATGTCGCTCCTCCAGGTCCGCGACGATGCCGGCGTAGGTGGCCTCGTCGAGCCGGTACCCGGCCCGCATGATCAGCCAGCTCGCCGCCATCAGCGCGGCGGGCAGGGCCAGCATCGCGACCTTGAACAGCCCGGCCCCCTCGGCGGTCACGTCGGCGGGGCCGGCCGCGCGGTCGATGCCCGACGCGATCACCGTCGCGCCGACGACGCCCGACGCGATCGCGTTGCCCAGCTTGTAGATGAACGGCTGCAGCGAGAACGTGACCGACTCGTTGCGGCGGCCGAGCTTCCACTCGCCGTACTCGACGCTGTCCGCGATGAACATCACCAGCAGCAGCTGGATGGCGCCCTGCCCGGTGAAGAGCAGCACGCCGGCGACCCCGACGAGCCCGAGAGACGTGCCGGACAGCCAGAACACGGCGTAGCCGGCGATGGACAGCACCGTGGCGGTCAGGTGGATGCGGCCGCGCGTCAGCCGCTTCGACACGACGGGGAACAGCGCCAGCGCCACGATCTGGGTTACGCCCAGCACCGCGGCGAAGATCGGATACGCGCCCTCGTCGCCGAAGATGTACTTGAAGTAGTAGAGGCCGAACGACGTCGTGGTCAGGTATCCGGCCATGTAGGCGATCATCGCCAGCGTCACCCACATCAGCTGGTCGTTGCGCCAGATCACCTGGAACAGCTCCCGCAGCGGGGTGGACTGCGGCTCCGCAGCCACCTGCTCCCGCGCGAACAGGAGCGTGAACGTCTGGAACACCAGCATGATGACCACCAGCGCCGCGGCCAACGCGAACCACGCTGCCTCCGCGGAGCCCAGCGCCTCGGTCAGCGCGGCGGTGACCGGCACCAGGCCGACGACCACCGAGAACAGCCCGACGTTCGCGCAGATCCGCGCGACGCCCGCGATCTTCTCGCGCTCCTTCTGGTCCTTGGTCAGGGCCGGCAGCATCGACCAGAACGCGATGTCGTTGATGGTGTAGGACACCTCATAGACCAGGTAGATCACCGTGAACGCGATGACATAGCCCCAGCCGTCGGCGCCGAAGTCGAAGAACATCAGCAGCGTCGCGACGGCCCAGGCGAGCGCTCCCCAGAAGATCCAGGGCCGGAACTTGCCCCAGCGCGTGTGCGTGTTGTCGACGATGACGCCCATCACGGGGTCGTTGACCGCGTCGAAGACGCGCATGACCACCAGGATCGTCGTGATGACGCCCAGCTGGGCGCCCGAGATGTCCAGCACGTCGGTGAGGTAGAACATCAGGTACAGCGACACGAGCGCGGCGACCATGTCGCGCCCGAGCGTGCCCAGTCCGAATCCCCAGCGGGTGCCCGCTGCGTTGCGCATGGCCGTCACTCTAGCCAGCATCACGCGGCTCAGGGGCGTGCGAACTCCAGCACGTCGACGTCGAGGGTGGTCGTGATGGGGGCGGCCGCATCGCCGTGCTCGTGGAAGGCGTTCGGCCCCATGCCGACCAGGTCGGCGGCCTCCCGCGCGGTCAGGTCCATGGATCCGGAGACCCGCTCGCCGCCGAGGTGTGCCCAGCCCGCGTCGCCGAGGGAGGCGACGAGCGCGTCCGCCTTGTCGTCGGCGACCTCCAGTAGGCCGTCCCGCTCACGGAGTTCGGCCAGGTGCCCGGCGCGGGGGACGACGACGACCAGCCGCCCGCCCGGGGCGAGGATGCGGGCGAAGTCGGCCGCGTTGCGCGGGGCGAAGACGCACAGCACCAGGTCGACGGCCCCGTCCTGCACGGGCAGCCCCACCCAGGTGTCCGCGACGACCGCGTCCATCCGCGGGTGGGCTCTGGCGCAGCGCTTCGCGGCGGCGACGGACACGTCGGTCGCCAGCCCCTCCGCGGCGGGGGACGCGTCGAGCGCGCGGGCCAGGTACCAGCCGGTGCCGGCGCCTACCTCGACGATCCGCCTCGCATCGCCGACACGGGAGTCGATCGCGTCGGCGATGGGCCGGTACCGACCCGTCGCGAGGAAGCTGGCTCGGGCCTCGAGCATGGCCGGGGTGTCGGCGTTGGCCGGGGCAGCCCGGCCGAGCAGGTTCACGTAACCCTGCCTGGCGACGTCGTAGCCGTGGCCCGCGGCGCAGCGCAGCGAGCCCTCGACGCGGCCCAGCGGCAGCGAGCAGTGCGGGCAGCGGGTCCAGTCGAGTCCGCTCACGAGCCGCCGACCTTGCCGCCCGCGTCGACCGCGTCGGGGGAGCCCACCGGCGACTCTGGGGAGGCCGCAGCCTCCGCGGCCTTCCGCTTCGCCTTCTTCCGGTCGCGGATGTCGGCGCGGATCAGCACCACGAGCCCTCCGACGGCGATGGCCGCGAACGAGAACCACTGCAGCGCGTAGCTGAAGTGCGACCCCTCCGTGAGCTCGGGCGTGCCGAGCGGCGTCAGGCCGCCGGTGTCGGCAGGATCCGACTCGATCAGGATCACGTAGCCGTTGACCAGGTCCATGCCCAGTGCCTCGCCCAGCGAGTCGGAGTTGATCAGCCGCACCTGGTCCCCGTGCGGGGTCTGGGCGTTCTCGTCGCCGTACTCGTTGCGGTGCACGTAGCCGGTGATGGTGACCTCGCCCGTCATGACCGGCGGCATCTCGCCGTCGGGCTGACCGGACTCGCGCGCCAGGAACCCGCGGTCGACCAGGAGGTGGTCCCCCTCCTGCGTCGTCAGCACCCCGACGACCTCGGTGCCGTAGGCGTTGTCGTGGGTGCGGTAGCGGACCTGGAACTGCTGTGGCTCGAACGTGCCCGTGGCGGTGACCGTGAACCACTGGTCACCCTCCTCGATCGTCTTGTTCATCACGTCGGTGTAGTGCTGCACCTCGTCGTTCTCGTGCGCCACGACCGCCGAGTTACGCTCCCGGCGCTGCTCCAGCCGGTCCAGCTGCCAGCGGCCGAGCATGATGAAGGCCGTCACGAGCACCACGACCAGCACCCCCATGCTGATCCAGCGCATTACCTGTCGTCTCACGGGTGGTCAGTCTCCTCGTTCTCGACGGTGCCCCTCACCACGGGGCCGGGGGCGATGGCGGGGCGCGGCGACGGGTCCTCGTCGTCGGCCACCGTTGCCGGTGTGTGGTGGTCGGCGTTGTTGGCGAGCAGGACGCCGACGGCGGGCAGCACCGCTGCGCCGATCAGGCACGCCACCTTCCACCAGCCGGGCACGAACAGGAAGGCGATGAAGCAGGCGGTGCGGAGCCCCATCGTGATCAGGTAGCGGCGCTGCCGCTCCGCCACGTCGAGGCTGGCGCCCTTCCGCGCGCTCGTGATGAGCGTCGCGTCGCTGCTCCTGGACATGGCCGCCAGCTTAGCCGCGCGCCACCCCCGCGGGAGCCGCCCGTGAGTCCGCTCAGGGGTGAACCCCCGCCCTGCGGTAAGTTGCTGCCTTGTGACAGATCAAGCACGAGTAGTCCTGGTGACCGGCGGCTCGAAAGGCATCGGCCGGGCCATCGCAGAGGCGTTCCGCGACGCCGGGTACCGCGTCGCCGCCACCTGCCGCTCCGGAGGAGTCCCCGACGGGGTCCTGCCCGTGGTGTGCGACATCACCGACCAGGTCCAGGTCGACGCGGCCTTCGAGCACGTCGAGGCCGAGCTTGGCTTCGTCGAGATCCTCATCGCCAACGCGGGCGTGACGAAGGACACGCTGCTGATGCGCATGTCGGACGACGACTGGGACACCGTCATCGACACCAACCTCACCGGCACCTTCCGCGTCGTCCGTCGCGCGTCCCGCGCAATGATGCGCGCCCGCTTCGGCCGCATCGTGCTCGTCTCCTCGGTCGTGGCGCTGCTCGGCTCGCCCGGCCAGGTCAACTATTCCTCCTCCAAGGCTGCGCTGGTGGGCATGGCCCGCAGCGTGACGCGCGAGATCGGCACCCGCGGCGTGACGTGCAACGTCGTCGCGCCCGGCTTCATCGACACCGACATGACCGCGGTCCTCGGCGACGACGTCATCGCGGACTACAAGAAGCGGATCCCCGCGGGCCGCCTCGGCAGCGTCGACGACGTCGCCTCCACCGCGCTCTTCCTCGCCAGCGACCAGGCTGGCTACATCTCCGGAGCCGTGCTGCCCGTCGACGGCGGCCTCGGCATGGGTCACTGAAAGGCAACTGAACATGGGTCTGCTTGAGGGCAAGAACATCCTGGTGACGGGCGTCACCATGCGCACGTCCATCGCGTACGCCGTCGTCGAGATCGCGCAGCGGGAGGGCGCCAACGTCGTGGTGTCCGCCGCCGGCCGCGCCGTCGCCCCCGCCACGCGGGCGCTGTCGAAGCTGGAGACGGTCCCGCCGATCATCGAGCTCGACATCACCGACCCCGAGCACCTCGCCGCGCTGCCGGCGAAGCTCGAGGAACACCTCACCGGCGGGCTCGACGGCATCGTGCACTCCATCGCCTATGCCGACCCGGAGAAGGCGCTGGGCGGCGCGTTCCTGACGACCGACTGGGACACCGTCGGCAACGCGCTGCACATCTCGGCGTACTCGCTGCAGTCGCTGACCATGGCCGCGAAGCCCGTGCTGAACACCGGCGCGAGCGTCGTCGGCCTGACGTTCGACGCGCGCGTCTCCTGGCCGGCCTACGACTGGATGGGCGTCGCCAAGGCCGCGCTCGAGTCCACGTCGCGCTACCTCGCCCGCTACCTCGGACCCGACGGCATCCGCTGCAACCTGGTCGCGGCCGGCCCCGTCGACACCGTCGCGAAGAAGGCGATCCCCGGAGCCGCGTCGTTCAACGACATCTGGGCCGAGCGCGCGCCGCTGTCGTGGGACTCCTCGGACGCGGTGCCGTCGGCCAAGGCCGTCGTCGCCCTGCTGAGCGACTGGTTCCCCGCCACCACCGGCGAGATGGTCCACGTCGACGGCGGGCTGCACTCCACCGGCGCCTGACCCACTTCGAGGGGCGAACCCTAGTAGGTTGGTCGCATGGCATCGGTGGCAGAACTCGCGGGGGTTACGGTCAGGCGCGGGGACGCCGTCCTGTTGGACAGCATCTCCCTCATCGTCGACGAGGGCGAGAGGTGGGTCGTGATCGGCCCCAACGGCGCCGGCAAGACCACCCTGCTGCAGCTGCTGTCGGCACAGATGTACCCGAGCGACGGCGTCGTCGGTCTGCTGGGTGAGGTCGTCGGGGCCGTCGACATTTTCGAGCTGCGCCCGCGCATCGGGCTCACGTCCTCGGCGCTGGCACACCGCATCCCCGACCACGAGACCGTCCGTGACGTGGTGCTCTCGGCCGCCTACGCCATCGTGGGGCGCTGGCGCGAGGAGTACGACGAGTACGACGTCGCCCGCGCGGACGAGCTGCTCGCCTCGCTGCGCGTCGACCACCTGGCCGACCGGACCTTCGGCACCCTGAGCGAGGGCGAACGCAAGCGGGTCCAGATCGCCCGCTCGCT
Source organism: Tessaracoccus palaemonis (assembly GCF_019316905.1). Classification (NCBI taxonomy): domain Bacteria; kingdom Bacillati; phylum Actinomycetota; class Actinomycetes; order Propionibacteriales; family Propionibacteriaceae; genus Tessaracoccus; species Tessaracoccus palaemonis. Next base: position 2,008,085 of record NZ_CP079216.1, on the reverse strand, counting down.
GATGACCGACCCCGAGCTCCTGCTGCTCGACGAGCCCGCCGGGGGCCTCGACCTGGCCGGCCGCGAGGCCCTCGTACAGACCCTGTCCGACCTGTGCCTCGACCCCGACTCCCCGGCGACGGTGCTCGTCACGCACCACGTCGAGGAGATCCCCGACGGCATCACGCACTGCCTGCTGCTGGACCACGGCCGCGTCGTCGCGGAGGGCCCGATCGGGCAGACGCTGACCGCGGCCAACCTGTCGGCGGCCTTCGGGCTGCCGCTCGAGGTCGGGCACGTCGACGGCAGGTGGAGCGCCCGGGGAATCAGATGAGCGAGTTCTTCGACTGGATCTCCAGCCACCTGTGGGCCGGGTGGGGGATCCTCGCGCTTCTGCTCGCCGCCGCCGAGCTGCTCACGCTCGACCTGACGCTGCTCATGCTCGCCTCCGGCGCGCTGATGGGGGGCGTCACCGCACTGATCTTCCCGTCGATGGTGTGGCTGCAGGCGCTGGTCGCGCTCGCCACCGCCGTCGCCACGCTGTTCCTGCTGCGCCCGACCCTGCTCGAGCGCGTGCGCCGGGCGCCCGGCTACCGCTCCAGCCTCGACAACCTGATCGGCTCCCAGACGACCAACTCCGTGCCCATCACGGGCAGCAGCGGGGAGGTCACCATCCAGGGCGAGACGTGGCCCGCGCGGTCCTACGATCCGTCCATGACCATCGAGGCGGGCGAGAGCATCGAGGTGCTCGGCATCGAGGGCATCGTGCTGCTCGTCTACCCGACAAACCGCCCGCTCGGAAGGTAGTCCGCCATGCCCGACATGAGTGTCTTCGTCCTCATCGCGCTCGCGATCCTCGTCGTGCTGCTGCTGATGGCGACGCTGAAGATCATCCGGCAGCAGCAGGTCGCGATCGTCGAGCGGCTCGGCAAGTTCCGCAAGGCGCTCGAGCCCGGGCCGCACCTCGTCGTCCCGTTCTTCGACCAGATCCGCTACACGCTCGACATGCGCGAGCAGGTCGTCCCGTTCCCGCCGCAGGGCGTGATCACCGAGGACAACCTGATGGTGTCGATCGACTCGGTGATCTACTTCCAGATCGTCGACCCGGTGCGGGCGGCCTACGAGGCGCAGAATTACCGCGCCGCCATCGAGCAGCTCACCATGACGACGCTGCGCAACATCATCGGAGGCATGGACCTCGAGGCCGCGCTGACGTCGCGCGAGGAGATCAACCAGCGGCTGCGCGCCGTGCTCGACGACGCCACCGGCAAGTGGGGTATCAAGGTCAACCGCGTGGAGCTGCGCGCGATCGAGCCGCCGCCCACCATCCGCGACGCCATGGAGAAGGGCGCGCGCGCCGAGCGCGACAAGCGCGCCCAGATCCTGCTGGCCGAGGGCCAGCGCCAGTCGCAGATCCTCGCCGCGGGCGGCGACCGCGAGGCAGCGATCCTCAGGGCGCAGGGCGACCGCGAGGCGCAGGTGCTGCGCGCCCAGGCCGACCGGCAGGCGCAGATGCTCCGCGCCGAGGGCGAGGCGCAGGCCATCACCGCGGTGTTCGAAGCCATCCACGCCGGGCAGCCCGACCAGGCGCTGCTGGCCTACCAGTACATGCAGATGATGCCGAAGCTGGCTGCCGGGGACGCGAACAAGGTGTGGATCGTCCCGAGCGAGCTGAACGACGCACTGAAGGGACTCGGCCAGGTGTCCGGCGAGAGGGACGTCCGCGAGTACGTCTCCAGGGCTGCCGCGCAGTTCACTGCGCCCGAGCGGGTCGACGTGCAGGCCGAGATCGAGGAGCAGGCCCGCCGCGACCGCGAGCTCTCGAACAAGACCGTGGAGAAGGCGATCTCGGAGGCCCAGTCCCTGGATGCCCCCCGCGCCAAGCGGACCCTGGGCGGCAACACTCCGCACCCGCACGGTGCGCCGGCCATCGGGGACGCCGTCGACCCGGCGTCGTCGGGCGGGTCCCCTGACGGTCAGCCATCCGCCGGTCCGGATTTCCACGTCTAGCCCGAGGGCGTCCCCCGACGCAGGCGGCCGGCCAGGAAGCTGCTGACCAGCAGCTGGAGCTGGTGGTAGAGCATCAGCGGGATCACGATCACGCTGACCGCGCTGGCGGAGAACAGCACGCTCGCCATCGGCACGCCGGTCGCGAGCGACTTCTTGGTGCCGCAGAACATCACGGCGATCCGGTTGGCGCGGTCGAAGCCGAGCCAGCCGCCCACGTGCCAGGTGAACCAGAACATGAAGGCCAGCACCGCCGCGACGATCACGACGATGAGCACGAGGTCGGTCCACGCCACCTGGCGCCACACGCCGGAGACGCGCAGGTGCGAGAAGGCGCCGTAGACGATCAGGAAGATCACCGCCTGGTCCAGCAGCCTCAGCCGCGACCGGTGCCGCGCCATGAACGACGCGGTCACGAACCGGGAGGCCTGCCCCAGCACGAAGGGCAGCAGCAGCTTCACGACGACGTCGAGCAGCTGGTCGAACCCGATCGCGCCGCCGCTCGAGGCAGGGATGAACAGCATCGCCAGCAGGGGCGTGACGATCACGCCGATCACGTTCGACGCGGTCGCCGCCACCATCGCGGAGGCGATGTTGCCGCCCGCCAGCGACGTGAAAGTCACGCTCGACTGCACCGTCGACGGCACCAGGCACAGGAAGACCAGTCCGATGCGCATCGGCTCGGACAGGATCGCGTCGGGGATGGCCAGGATCGGGAGCGCGATCAGCGGGAACACCACGAACGTGCAGCCCAGGATGGCCAGGTGCAGCTTCCAGTTCCGGACCCCCGCGAGCGCCTCCGCGCCGGACAGGCGCGCGCCGTAGCCGAAGAACAGGACGAAGATGCCGACGTTCGTCACGACCTCCAGCACGTCGGCGGCGGTGCCGCTCACCGGCAGCACCAGCGCCAGCGCGAGCGTGCCGAGGATGATGACCAGGATCGGGTCCGGCTTGAACTTCACCGGCTCAGGCTAGCGGCATGCCATCCTCCACGTCGGGGTAGCCTCGTCGGGTGCAGATCGACATCACGGACGCCGCCGACCCCCGACTGGCCGACTTCGTCGGCCTGCGCGACGCGCAGCTGCGCCGCGGCGAGGAGCGCTTCATCGCCGAGGGGCTGAAGATCATCGAGCGCGCGTTCGCCGCCGGCTGCCGACCCCGCTCGCTGCTGCTGCAGCCCCGCTGGCTCGCCGACCTCGAGCCCCTCCTGGAGCGGTTCCCCGACGTGCCCGTCTACGTCGCCACCGAGAAGCTGATCGAGAAGGTCAGCGGCTTCCACGTGCACCGCGGCGCGCTCGGCTCCTTCGACCGCCCCGCGGAGGCCGGCTGGGACCAGCTGCTCGAGGCGCGCCGCCTCATCGTGTGCGAGGAGGTCGTCGACCACGCCAACACCGGCGCCATCATCCGCGTCGCCGCCGGGCTGGGCTGGGACGGGGTGCTCGTCTCGGCCGGGGGAGCGGACCCGCTCTACCGTCGCGCCATCAAGTCGTCGATGGGCGCCTCGCTGGAGCTGCCCTGGCGCCGCCTCGACGGAGACGCCGACCTCGCCCGGCTGAAGGAGGCCGGCTTCCGGCTGGTCGCGTCCACGTTGTCGCCGCGCGCCGTCCCGCTGAAGGACTACGAGGCGCCGGAGAAGCTCGCGCTGCTGCTCGGCACCGAGGGCAGCGGGCTGAGCGACGCCTGGCTGGCCGCCGCCGATGACCACGTGACCATCCCGATGACGGACCTGGTCGACTCACTCAACGTCGCCACCGCCGCGTCGATCTTCGCCTACGCGCTGCGCTGACTGTCGGGCGGGACCCTTCGCTGCGCTCAGGGCGTTTCGACAGGCTCAACGAACCGGTTGCGGTTGCCTGAGCTTGTCTTCGGTTCCCTGAGCTCGTCTTCGGTTCCCTGAGCTCGTCGAAGGGCGTCGAGCGGAGCGAGACGTGGCGGTGGTTGGGTTGGGACCCTTCGCTGCGCTCAGGGCGTTTCGACAAGCTCAACGAACCGGGTTGGCGTTCGACAAGCTCAACGACCCGCGGTCAGCGGCAGTCGTCCCACAGCGGCGACGGGAAGAGGACGCGCTCGTAGCGGTCCCATTCCTCGACCAGGTCGATGGGGGGCTCGCGGAACGAGCGGATCTGCATCCCGTCCATGGCCGCGATCGCCATCTCGACCAGGCCGCGCTGGTCCTTCCAGGCGCCGACCGCCTCCGGCAGCCGCCACCGCGTGCCGGAGTACAGCCCCCACACGGCGTCCGGGCGGTTGCGGAAGTAGTCGTGGGCCGGGTGCTCCGGGGAGGCGGCCTCGACGCCCAGCACCATGTAGAGCCGCATCAGCTGCGGGTTCTCCGCATTGTGGGCCACCAGGTAGCGCAGGTAGCCGGGCAGCGAGGCGCCGTCGGGGTGCGTGGCCGACGGGTCCCCGGTCGCGATGTAGTCCTCGGGGTCGAAGCGGCGGTCGTAGCCCTCCTCGACCAGCAGCCGCAGCAGGCCGTCCTTGGAGCCCACGTAGTGCAGCAGCCCCGGCTGCGTCAGGTCCACGGCGTCCGCGACATCCTGCAGGGAGACGCCGTAGAAGCCCCGCTCGCCGACCAGCCGCACGGCGGCGTCAACGATCTGGCGACGACGCACCTCCGGCGTCAGGCGGACGCGTCTGCGGGGGGTCGTCTGGCTCGGCACGTCACCCAACGTACCGCGTGGGACGCGGGGCGCACGGGGCATGGCATGGACCACCGGGGTCAGGACTCGATGATCGCCAGGTCCCAGGCGTCGACGGTGACGGGCGCGCCCTCGGCGATCTCGACGCCGTCCAGCACCGTCGTGCCGGCCACGGGGGAGTCGATCGTCACCGGGGAGCCGGAGTAGTTCAGCAGATAGGTGATCTCGCGGCCGCGGCCGTTGGTCCCGCGCCGGACGGTGACCGTCCCCGCCAGGTCCTGCGGCCAGGACCACAGCCCGGCCTCACGCAGCACCAGCTCGAGGACGCCCCGCAGCACCTCCGGCGACGTGACGGTCGCCACATACGTAGCGGTGCCGTCGCCGAACCGGTTGCGCGTGACCGCGGCGTAGTCGGACCACGCCGGGTGGTCGTAACCGGCCAGGACGTCGGCGCCCCGCGGCACGAGCAGCTCCAGCAGCCTCCCGGCCGCCTGATCGGCGCCGTCGACCAGCGGTGCGAGCGCCGCGCCGGGGGCGATCAGCGCCCCGTCGGGCCTGGTGAACTGGTTGTACGTCATGCCGAAGACGTCCGTCAGCGCGTGCGGCGCCCGGTCGTGCCAGACCTTGACGTGCTCGTCGGCCACTGCCGTGCGGAGCGTCGAGACCAGGTGGCCGCCGCGCTCGACGAAGGCCCGCAGCGAGGCGAGCGTCTCCTCCGACGCCGTGTACAGCGCCGGAGTCAGCAGCACGTCGTACGTCGAGAGGTCCGCGTCGACGGGGACGAAGTCCACCTCGACGTTCAGGTCGAACAGCGCGTCGTAGACCCAGCGGAGCACGTCGTTGTAGGTCGCCGACGGCCCGGCGAACTCCGGGAAGCCCGTCTCGAGCGTGAACCACTTCAGCGCCGTGAGGGCCTCGTTGCTCACCATCACCGCGACGCGGTTGGCCTTGCGCAGGTGCAGCAGCGAGGGCGAGTGCTCGGCCCACTCGCGCCCGACGACGGCGGCCTCGTCGTAGGTGGGGTTGGTCTCGAAGTCGTGAGACAGCAGCCCCTTCCAGTACGTCTCGAAGGAGTTGTGCAGCGAGTGCCAGTGCCAGTACATGACGCCGTCGGCCCCGCTCGCGAGGTGGCTGTAGGCATGCAGCCGCAGCTGGCCGGGGTAGGGGAGCCAGCCCATCTGGCCCTGCGCCTGGGTCTCGAGCACGAGGTAGTTCGCGCCGCCCTTGATCGAGCGCGTCATGTCGCCGCCGAACGCGATCTCGCGCCCGGTCAGCTGCGACTGTGTCGGGTGGTAGATGTCGACGCCCGCCAGGTCGACCGTGCGGGCGGCGGTGAAGTGGTTCACGGCGGGCTGCAGCCCGTAGGACCAGCCCGGCGCCCAGTCGAAGTCGAAGTTCTGCGTCACGAACTGGTCCTCGCGCGCGTACTCGCGCACGATGCCGGCCTGCCAGCCCAGGAAGTTGTCCACCAGCGAGCGGCGGAACTCGTCCCACGCGGCCCCGAGCGAGCCGTTGATCGTGCCGCGGACATCCGGGAAGTCCTCCCAGGCATCCACGCGGTTCGACCAGTAGGCCAGGCCGAACGCGTCGTTCAGGGCGCCGAGGTCGCCGTCGAAGCGGGCCTTCAGGTGCTTGACGAAGGCCCTCTGCGCCCCGACCGAGGCGGTGTCGTAGTACTTGGTCTCGTTGTCGACCTGGAAGCCGATGACCGCGGGGTGGTCCGCCACGTGGCTCAGCAGGGCCCGCATCGCGCGCTCGGCGTGGAACAGGTACGCCGGCGAGGTGATGTCCATAATCTGGCGGGCGCCGTAGCGCGCCTCACCGCGGGACGTCTCCGCCAGCACCTCGGGGTGCGAGGCGACCAGCCAGGCCGGCACCGCGTACGTCGGGGTGCCGACGATGACCTTCATCCCGGCAGCCGCCATGGTCTCCAGCGCCTTGTCGACGTGGCTGAGGTCGAAGACCCCGGGCTGCGGCTCGAGCGAACTCCAGGTGGACTCTGCGATGCGCACGACGTTCAGGCCGGCGTCGCGCATCATGCCGGCGTCCGCCTCGACTCGGTCGCAGGGCAGGTACTCCTCGTAGTAGGCCGCCCCGTACAGCAGGCGGTCGTTCGTCGCACGGTTCGTCGTCACGGCGCTCTCCCTTGTCAGCTCGCCCTCGTTGGCGATGAGGGCGAGTTTACCAAGTAACCACTAGATAAGTGATGGTGGAGGCGGTCGCGACGCCCGTGCCGGACGGGTCAGCGGCGCTGCGGGCCCTTCGGGGTGGGCTCGGCCTGCGGCTCGGTTGAGCCGGGCGGGGTGGCGGCCTTCGCCTTGGGGGAGACGGGCCAGTCGTCCGGGTAGCGCCAGGCCAGCTCCTCGACCTGGCTGTCGAGCTTGCGGCGCGAACGCGCCGAGAGGCGGTCGCCGAAGACGGTGCCGTTCAGGTGGTCGGTCTCGTGCTGGAGGCAGCGGGCGAGCAGCCCGGTGCCGTCGATCGTGATGTCGTTGCCGAACGCGTCCTGGCCGGTGCAGGTGGACAGGTCGGGGCGGGGGACGCTCTGGTAGCCGCCCGGCCACGACAGGCAGCCCTCCTCCGACGGGTCGAGGTTGCGGTCCCTGCCCTCGGGGAGGGTGACCACCGGGTTGCAGACCACGCCGCGGCGGATCCGGTCGTCGCCGTCGGGGCACTCGTAGATGAACACGGCCAGCCCCACGCCGACCTGCGTCGCGGCCAGTCCGACGCCCTCGGCGGCGCGCATGGTCGCGAACATGTCGCGCACCAGCGTGTGGAGATCCTCGCCGAACTCGGTCACGGGCTCGGTCTGCTGGTGCATCACAGGGGTGCCCCACCGTGTGATGGGCAGGATCCTGCCGCCCTTGGTCAGATCCGGCTGCGTGCTCATGCGGCGTCCTCCTGCTCGTCTACAACAGTGGTCAAGTATGCCGCACCGCGTGGCGGTGGCCCCGCTTGCGGTGGGTCCGGGCCAGACTGGGCGGCATGGACCTCGCGCCCGGCTGGGACGCCCTGATCGACGAGTACCGCTCCCACCTGACGGCCGAGCGGGGACTGTCCGTGCACACCGTGCGCGCCTACGCCTCCGACCTCACCGACCTCGCCGCGCAGGTGGCGGTGCCGCCGTCGGCTGTCACGCTGGGGGGGCTGCGCGGCTGGCTCGCGGCGATGGCCGACGCCGAGGCCGCGCCCGCCACCGTGCAGCGTCGCGTCGCGTGCGTGCGGGGGTTCTTCGCGTGGGCCGCCCGAGAGGGATATGTGGCGGCCGACCCCGCGGCCCGCCTGAAGGCGCCGAAGCGGGGCGGGCGCCTGCCGAAGGTGCTGTCCGCCGACACCATGGCCGAGGTGCTCGACGGCGCCGAGGTTCGCGCGGTGGAGGAGGGCAGTGCGATCGCGGTGCGCGACGCCGCCCTGCTGGAGATCCTCTACTCGAGCGGGCTGCGCGTCTCCGAACTGGTGGGGCTGCGGCTGCGCGACGTCGACGGCGAGCGGCGCGCCGTCATGGTTCTGGGCAAGGGGGGCAAGGAGCGCACCGTCCCGCTCGGTGCGCCGGCCCTTGCTGCGCTGAAGGCCTGGCTGGTGAGGCGGCCGGAGCTGGCCGGCCCGGCCAGCCCCGACACGGTCTTCCTCGGTGAGCGCGGCGGCGCCCTCGACCCGCGGGTCGCCCGCCGAGTCGTGCACGCCGCCACCGGACCGGGGGAGGGGGTCGGCCCGCACGCCCTTCGGCACGCCATGGCGACACACCTCGTGGAGGGCGGCGCGGACCTGCGCAGCGTGCAGGAGATGCTCGGCCACGCGTCGGTCGCCACCACCCAGATCTACACGCATGTCACCTCCGAGCGGCTCAACCAGGCCTACCGCCAGGCGCATCCCCGGGCCTGAGGGTCACAGGGTGAGCGGGTCGATCAGCTGCCCATCCCGCCAGGCCATCCAGTGCAGGTGGCACCCCGTCGACAGGCCCGTCGTCCCGACGCTGCCGAGCCGCTCTCCGGTGCCGAGCCGCTGCCCCACCTGCACCTCGATACCGGGCAGGTGGTTGTAGGCGGTCACCAGAGCGGTGCCGTGGTCGACGAACACCCGCCATCCGTAGGCCGGGTTCCAGAGTGTCCGGGTCACCGTCCCCGCCCACGGGGTCACCACCGCCGTGCCGCAGTCCGCGGCGATGTCGGAGCCGTCGTGGAGTGATGTCACGCCGGTGATCGGATGCACCCGCATCCCAAAGCGTGAGGTGATCCGCCCCTGCACGGGCAGCCCGCCCGGCGAGGAGCGCGCGGGCCCGATGGTCCGGGGCGTCGGCGGCGAGGCCCCGAGGGGGAGGAGCGCGACGACCGGGGCGTCGAGGTAGCCGAGCGGGTCCGCGTAGTCCGCCCCGTCCGTCAGCCCCCAGTGCAGGCAGGCCCGCGGGCAGTGCCCGGCCAGCAGCGTGCCGATGACCTCGCCCGCCGCGACCACCGTCCCTGCCGATACCGCGGCCCGCACGGGCTGATAGGTCGTGCGCCAGCCGTTGCCGTGGTCCACCGAGACCGTGGCCGTCCCGGCGACGGTGCCCGCGAAGGACACGGTGCCTGCGGCGCCCGCGGTCACGCTCTGGCCGACCTCGCCGGCCAGGTCGACTCCCCGATGCCCCGCCGCATAGCGGCCCACGTCGTCGAAGGCTCGCAGCACCTCGCCGTCCACCGGACGGGTCAGCCTGAGGCCCTCTGCCTGGGCCGGGCGAGGGCCGGAAAGGAGCGCGAGGACGGTGACGAGGAGCAGCAGGAGACGTCGCATATGACAGTGATGACCGAACCGGGCCGTCGCGCGTCGAGGAGCGTGCCGCCTGTGGACAGGGCAGGGTACCCGCGGTTTGTCGCCCGCGAGGTCGCGGGCGTAAGATGGGCGGTCGCAACCCGCACGGGTTGACAACGCATGCGCTGCACGGGAGACCGTCGGCCGTCGCAGGGTCCCGCAACGGCGGGTGCGGCGGACGGGCGCATCAGGCAAGAACCTACGAAAGGAACGGCCATGGCCGTCGTCACCACGCGTCAGCTGCTCGAGAGCGGCGTCCACTTCGGGCACCAGACCCGTCGCTGGAACCCCAAGATGAAGCGATTCATCTTCACCGAGCGCAACGGCATCTACATCATCGACCTGCAGCTGTCGCTGACCTACATCGACAAGGCGTACAAGTTCGTCAAGAGCACCGTCGCCCGCGGCGGACAGGTCCTGTTCGTCGGCACCAAGAAGCAGGCCCAGGAGGCAATCGCCGAGCAGGCCACCCGCGTCGGCATGCCCTATGTCAACCAGCGTTGGCTCGGCGGCATGCTCACCAACTTCCACACCGTCACCAAGCGGATCCAGCGCCTGAAGGAGCTCGAGGCCCTCGACTCCGACACCGCTGCCTCCAGCGGCCTGACGAAGAAGGAGCTCCTGCAGCTCGACCGCGAGCGCACCAAGCTCGACAAGACCCTCGGCGGCATCCGCGACATGGCCAAGACCCCGCAGGCCGTGTGGATCGTCGACACCAAGAAGGAGCACCTCGCCGTTGACGAGGCCCGCAAGCTGAACATCCCGGTCGTCGGCATCCTCGACACCAACTGCGACCCCGACGAGGTCGACTACGCCGTTCCGGGCAACGACGACGCGATCCGCTCCGTCGCCCTGCTGACCCGCATCATCGCCGACGCCGTCGCCGAGGGCCTCATCGAGCGCTCCGCCGGCAAGTCCGGTGACGAGGCCCAGGCCGAGCCCATGCCCGACTGGGAGCGCGAGCTCCTTGGCGCCGACCAGGCTCCCGCCGAGGTCGCCGAGGAGGCCACCGACGCCCAGGCCGCCGAGCTGACCGAGGCCGTCGAGGCCGTCGAGGCTCCCGCTGCCGAGGCTCCCGCCGCCGAGGCCACCGAAGCCAACTGATCTCCACACTCGAGAAGACGGGAAGAACCGACACATGGCAATCACTGCCGCTGATGTGAAGAAGCTCCGCGACGCCACCGGCGCGGGCATGATGGACGCCAAGAACGCCCTCGTCGAGGCCGACGGCGACTTCGAGAAGGCCGTCGAGGGCCTGCGTATCTCGGGTCTCGCCAAGGCCGCGAAGCGCGCCGACCGCGAGGCCACCAACGGCATCGTCGCGGGCCGCGACGGCGTCCTGATCCAGTTCGCCGCCGAGACGGACTTCGTCGCGAAGAACGCCGAGTTCGTCGGCCTGGCCGACCAGATCGTCGACGCGGTCGCCGCCGCCGGCGCGTCCGACATCGACGCCGCCAACGATGCCACCCTCGCCTCCGGCGAGAAGGTCATCGACGCCGTCAAGCACCTCGGCGCGAAGATCGGCGAGAACCTCTCGCTGGCCGCCGTCGCCAACTTCGGCCCCAACTCGCACCTCTACCTCCACCGCCGCGCCGCGGACCTGCCCCCGCAGGTCGGCGTGATGGTCGAGTTCGAGGGCGACGAGGACCTGGTGCACTCCACCGCGCTGCACATCGCCGCGATGTCCCCCCGCTGGGTGAACCGTGACGACGTCCCGGCCGACCTCGTCGAGAGCGAGCGTCGCATCGCCGAGGCCACCGCCCGCGAGGAGGGCAAGCCCGAGAAGGCTCTCGTCCGCATCGTCGAGGGCCGCGTCGGCGGCTTCTTCAAGGACGTCGTGCTCGTCGACCAGGCCGCGGTCTGGGAGGACAAGAAGACCGTCGGCGACGCGCTCAACGACGGCTCCACCAAGGTGGTGCGTTTCGTTCGCTTCGCCATCGGTGAGTGAGCGTCACCCACCCCAAGTGAAGTAGAGTTACGTGCGCCGTGGCCTTCGGGCTACGGCGCACGTGCCATGTCTGACCACAACCGAAGTTCAGGAGTACTGGTGGCATACCAGCGAGTGTTGTTGAAGCTGTCCGGCGAGGAGTTCGGGGGTGGCAAGCTCGGCGTCGACCCGCTGGTCGTCGCCGCCATCGCCAAGGAGATCGCCGACGTGGTCCGGTCCGGCACCCAGGTCGCGGTCGTCGTGGGCGGAGGAAACTACTTCCGCGGTGCGGAGCTATCCACCAACGGCATGGCCCGCGACCGCGCCGACTACATGGGCATGCTCGGCACCGTGATGAACTCCATCGCGTTGCAGGACTTCTGCGAGAAGGAGGGCATCGAGACCCGCGTGCAGTCGGCCATCAGCATGGCGCAGGTCGCCGAGCCCTACATCCCGCGCCGCGCCGAGCGCCACATGGAGAAGGGCCGCCTTGTCATCTTCGGCGCCGGCTCCGGCATGCCGTACTTCTCGACCGACACCGTCGCGGCCCAGCGCGCGCTCGAGATCGGGGCCGAGGTGCTGCTGATGGGCAAGCGCGGCGCCGACGGCGTGTACAACAAGGACCCGAACGTCCACGACGACGCTGTCAAGTTCGACTCCCTGACCTACGACCAGTTCCTCGCGGCCAACCTCAAGGTCGCCGACGCGACGGCCATCTCGCTGGCCCGCGACAACGACCTGCGCATGGTCTTCTTCAACCTTTCCGTGCCCGGCAACATCGCCCGCGCGGTCGCCGGTGAGCCCATCGGCACCATCCTCACCCGCTGACCTGACGGTCGAAACCCAAGGAGATCTCATGATCGACACCATCTCGAAGGACGCGGCCGCCAAGATGCAGCAGGCCGTCGACTACGCCCGCGAGGACATGGCCACCATCCGCACCGGCCGCGCCCACCCCGCGATGTTCAACAAGCTCACGGCCGACTACTACGGCGCGCCGACCCCGATCCAGCAGCTTGCCAGCTTCACGTCGCCCGACCCCCGCTCGCTGCTGATCACCCCCTTCGACCGTTCCGCCATCGGCGCGATCGAGAAGGCCATCCGTGACGCCGACCTCGGCGTGAACCCGAGCAACGACGGCAACGCCGTGCGCATCGTGATGCCGCAGCTGACCCAGGAGCGCCGCAAGGAGTACATCAAGATGGCCAAGGGCAAGGCCGAGGACGCGAAGATCGCCGTCCGCAACGCCCGCCGTGGCGCCATCGACGCCTTGAAGAAGGCCCAGAAGGAGGGCGAGATCAGCGAGGACGACCTGACCCGCGCCGAGAAGGCCCTCGACGCCTCCACCAAGAAGTACGTCGAGAGCGTCGACGAGGTCCTCAAGAACAAGGAAGCCGAGCTCTCCGAGGTCTGAGATGACCGATTCCCCGACGCACACCACCACGCCGAAGGCCGGCCGGGACCTCCCGGCGGCCATCGGCGTGGGCGTCGGTATCTTCCTGGCCGTCGCCGTCGGCCTGCTGTGGGCGCCGTGGTTCTTCGTGGCCGTCGTCGCGCTGGGCCTGTGCCTTGCCTCGATCGAGATCCACCGGGCCCTGCTGCGGAAGGGGATGAAGGCCGAGGTCGTGCCCATCGCCATCGGCACCGTGGCATCGGTGCTCGGCGGGTACTTCTTCTCGCGCTGGGACATCGGCATCGTCCCGATCGCCTGGGTGGTGATATGCCTTGCGGCCACCCTGTTGGCCTCGCTCGTCGCGCGCCTGTTCCGCGGCGCCGAGGGTTTCATCCGCGATGTCAGCGCCAGCGCTTTCATCATCGCCTACATCCCCATGCTCGGCGTGTTCATGCCCCTGCTGATGACTCCCGACGACGGACGGCTCAGGATGCTCGCCGTGATCTGCTGCGTCATCGCCTCCGACACGGGTGCCTTCGCCGTCGGCGTCCTGACCGGGCGCCACAAGATGGCCCCCGCCATCAGCCCGAGCAAGACATGGGAGGGCTTCGCGGGCGGCGTCGCCTTCTCGGCGATCGTCGGCGCGCTGATGGGCGTGTTCCTGCTCGGCACCTCGTGGTGGGCCGGCCTGGTCCTCGGTATCCTCTGCAGCCTCGCGGGCACCGTCGGCGACCTCGTCGAGTCGCTCATCAAGCGCGACGCCGGCATCAAGGACATGTCGAACTTCCTGCCCGGCCACGGCGGCGTGATGGACCGCCTGGACTCGATGCTGGTGGCCGTCCCCGTCGGCTGGCTGGTGCTCTACCTGGCGCTCGGGGGCTGACCGGCCTCGACGATGCGGCCTTCCGGGGCTCCTCGCGTACAATGGCTTGTCGCCGTTCGGCGGAACCTCCCGAGGAGAGCCTGAGTTTTTCATGACCGGCACCATGCTGCCCATCGTCTTCGACCCGCCCATGCGCGGTAAGCCGCCGCGCCACTGGTTCGACCTCACGCACGACGAGCGCGTCGACGCCACCGTCCGCCTCGGGCTCCCGAAGTTCCGTGCAGACCAGATCTCCCGCCACGTCTTCGACCGCCTCGAGGACGACGCCACCCGCTTCACCGACATCCCGGCCGCGATCCGCGGCGAGCTCGGCGAGCAGCTGTTCCCCGAGCTCCTCGAGAGGGTGACCCAGCGCGCCACCGACGACGGTCGCACGGTCAAGACGCTGTGGAAGCTGTTCGACGGCTCGCTGCTCGAGTCGGTCCTGATGCGCTACACGCACCGCACCACGCTCTGCATCTCCTCGCAGGCGGGCTGCGGCATGGCATGCCCGTTCTGCGCCACCGGCCAGGGCGGCCTCAAGCGCAACCTGTCGCAGGCCGAGATCGTCGCCCAGGTGCTCAAGGCAGACCAGCAGCTGGCCGCGGGCGCCGTGCCCGGCACCACCGGTCGTCTCAACAACATCGTGTTCATGGGCATGGGGGAGCCGCTCGCCAACTATCGTCAGGTGCTCGGCTCCATCCGAACGTTCCTGGAGCCCGGGCCCAACGGGTTCGGCATGAGCGCGCGCGGCATCACGGTCTCCACGGTCGGCCTGGTGCCCCGCATCCAGCAGCTCACCGAGGAGGGGCTGCCGCTCACGCTCGCCGTGTCGCTGCACGCCCCCGATGACGAGCTCCGCGACGAGATCGTGCCGATCAACAACCGGTACAAGGTCGACGAGGTCGTCGATGCCGCGTGGGAGTACGCGAAGGCGACCAAGCGCCGGGTCTCGATCGAGTACGCCATGATGCGCGACATCAACGATCAGGTCGAGCGCGCAGAGCTCCTCGCCCAGGTGCTCAAGCGCCGCGGCGACTGGGGCTGGGTGCACGTCAACCTCATCCCGCTGAACCCGACGCCGGGATCGCGCTGGACGGCGTCGCGCAAGGCCGACGAGAAGGCGTTCATCGAGACGCTCGAGCGCCGCGGCGTGCCCGTGACCCTGCGCGACACGCGGGGCCAGGACATCGACGGCGCCTGCGGCCAGCTGGCGGCCAAGAACACCCCGGAGCCACAGCCGGCCGCCTGATCGGCACCCCGCCGTCGCGTCGGGGCGGCACCGGAGTATGGTTCGAACCAATATGAACCAATTGACCTCCGATCACGAGTCCCGTCGCGCGGCCGAGCGCATCCGGCTGCGCGTGGCCGGCCTGGCCCCGGGTACCCGACTGCCTCCCGAGCGCGAGCTCGCCGACCAGCTCGGCGTGACCCGGACCCTGCTGCGTCACGTGCTCGCCGACCTCGCTGACGAGGGCCTCGTCACGCGGCGCCAGGGGGCCGGCACCTTCGTCTCCCAGGCGCCCGCCACCGTCGCCTCCGGCCTGTCGCAGGAGCTGTCCCGGCACGGCCTCACCTCGACGGTGCGCCTGCTGTCCGTGGACCGGGCACCCGCACCGGCAGGGGGACCGATGACCGGAGAGGTCACCGTGCTCCGGCGGACCAGGGACGTCGCAGCCACGACGGTGTCCTACGAGACCTCGCTGGTCCCCGGGGACGTCGACCTCGACGTCGAGGCCGTCGCCCACGGCTCCCTCTACGCCCAGCTGGCGCGACTGGGGCTCGCCCCCGTCGTCGCCCGCGAGCAGCTGACAGCGGTCGTCGCCGACGACGAGGCGGCCGCCGTCCTCGGGTGCAGGACCGGAGCCCCGCTCCTGCGCGTCCGCCGGATCGGCAGCGCCGCCTCCGGGCGGATCGTCGAGGACGTCGTCACCCTGCTGCGCGGCGACCGCTTCCGGCTCGCCACGGGCGCCGACGGCCAGGGTGGCCTCGCGTCCATGCTCACCTACACCCATCCAGATCAGGACTGACATGACCACTGCCACCACCCACCGACCCGTCGCCCCCGCCGTGCGCATCGCCCGCGTCGCGATCCTCATCGCGCTCAGCGCCGTCGGGGCGCTGATCAAGATCCCCAGCCCCGTCGGCACCGTCGCGTTCGACGCGGCCCCGGCCTTCGTCGCCGCTTTCGCGTTCACCATGCCCGAGGCGGCGCTCGTCTCGTTCCTCGGCCACCTGTTCACCGCCGCCACGAGCGGGTTCCCCCTGACGGTGCCGGTGCACCTGATCGTGGCGGCCATGATGGTCGTCGCCGTGCTCGCCGGCGGCTGGCTCGCGCGCCGCGTCAACCTATGGCTCGGCGTGGTCGTGGCCGTCGTCGTCAACGCGGTCGTCGCTCCGCTGGTGCTCGTCCCGATGTTCGGCTGGGGCTTCTTCATCGGGTCGCTCGTGCCCCTGCTGGTCGGGGCGGCCGCGAACGTCGCCGTCGGCGTGCTCGTCGCCAGGGCACTCGCGGCGGCGGGGCTCGCGGAGACGCCGACGAAGTGACCCTGGTCGAGGGCCTCACGGTCGACTTCGACGACGCCCGCGCGCTGGATGACGTGACCGTCGAGCTGGCCGCTGGCGGGTCGGTGGTCGTCCTGGGTGCCGCCGGTGCCGGGAAGAGTACCCTCGCGCGGACCGTCGTGGGGCTGATTCCCGACCTGACGCCCGCCGCCGTCGCCGGTCGCGTGGACCGGCCCGACGTCGTGGGCTTCGTCCCGCAGGACGCGGCCGCCGCGCTCATCGAGCCGCGCGTCGGCGACGACGTGGGGTATGGGCTACCGGCCGACGTGGCGGAGACGGCCGTCGCCGCGGCGCTGGCACGCGTCGGCATGGCCGGGTTTGAGGATCGTCTCACCGGGCAGCTCAGCGGAGGCCAGGTGCAGCGCGTCGCGATCGCGGGGGCGCTCGCCCGGGACGCCGACCTGGTCGTGCTCGACGACCCCACCTCCGAGCTGGACGCCGAGGGGCGTCGCTCGGTCCTCGACGCGCTGGCCGGCGTCTCGTCGCTCGTCACGACGCAGGATCCGGTGGTCGCGGCGGCGGCCGACCGCGTGATCGTCCTCAGCAGTGGCCGCGTCGCCTACGACGGGACGCCCGGGCGGCTGTACGTCGACGCGGACCGGTGCCGGGGCCTCGGCCTGCGGGTCCCCGCGGCCGGCGGCCTGCGGGAGCGGCTCGCCCTGCCCTCCGCAGCAGACCCGGGTGCCCCGGTCGCGCGCGTGTCGGGACTCGACTTCACCTACCCGAACGGGGTCCGGGCGCTGTCCGGCGCCGACCTGACCGTGGCGCGCGGCGAGGTCGTCGCGCTGCGGGGAGACAACGGGTCGGGCAAGTCCACGCTCGCGCGCTGCCTCGCCGGCCTGCTCGACGGCGGCGACGCCGTGCGCGTCGATGGTCTCGTCGCGATGGTCTTCCAGGACCCGGACGCGCAGCTGTTCGCCTCGACGGTGCGGGAGGAGGCGGGCTACGCCGCCCGCTGTCAGGGTGCCACGCCCGACGAGGTCAGGGCGCGCGTGGACCGGGCGCTGGCCGCGCTCGGGTTGGCCGGCGAGGCGGAGCTGCATCCCATGCGGCTGTCCCGCTCGGCGCGACAGCTGGTGGCCGTCGCCTCGGCGCTCGCTGCCGGCCCGGACCTGCTGATCCTCGACGAGCCGACCGCCGGCCTGGACGCCGCCTCCTTCGACGCCGTCGCTCGCGCGATCGCCGCCGCGGCCGCCGGGGGAGCGGCGGTGCTGCTCGTCACGCACGACGAGGAGCTCGCCTCGCTGGCCACCCGCGTCGTCACCCTGACCGCCCCCGCGCAGTCGGCCCCGGAGGCCGGGACCGCGAGGGCCGAGGTCGCACCCACCCGGCGCCCCTGGGACCCGCGGCTGGTCGCCGCGACCCTGCTCGTGGTCGTCGTCGCGCTGGCGCTGCTGAGCTCGTGGCAGGTTCTTGGCGCCATGCTCGTGGCGGGGTTGGTCGCGCTCGCGCTGACCGCCGGCGGGGCGTCGCGCCTCCGGTCGGCGCTGCTGCCGATCCTCCCGCTCGTCGCCCTGATCGGCGTCTTCGGCTACCTGTTGCCCCCGACCTTCGCGACCAACCCGCTCGCCTACGCCGCGTCGCTGGTGCTGAGGCTGCTGGCCATGCTCACGTGGACGCTGTGGGCGCTGGCGCGGTTCGACGCGGAGCGGGCGATCGCGCTGGCCCGCGCGTCCCGGTTGCCGACGCAGCTGGTCCTCGTCGTCACGATCGCCGTGCGGTTCATCCCGACGCTGACCGCACGCCTCGATCAGATCCGCCAGGCCCAGCGGTCGCGCGGCGCCCGCCTGGACGGCGGCCCGGTGCAGCGGACCAGGTCGCTGCTCAGCGTCCTGATCCCGCTGTTCGTCGGCGCGATCCGCACGTCGAACGACCTCGCAGCGGCGCTGGTGGTCCGCGGCGTCGCGTCGGGCGGCAGAGCCAGGGAGCGCTAGACCCAGCCCTGGTCGCCGTCGTCGTCCTCCACGCGGCGCCATGGGACGGCCTCGCCGTCGATGTCCGTGAGGTCGGTGAGCCAGTAGGTGGCGTCCGGGTTCCATCCCGCGATCAGGCTGCAGGCGGGATCACCCGGCACGGCTCCCTCGACGGGGATCGCCCGTCCGGCCGCGGACAGGTACCCGGCGTAGCTCAGGTGCACCGCGTCGTAGTGCTCGGCGACCGCGGCCCAGTCCGGGACCAGCCAGCGCCCCGCCCACCCCGGCTCGAGGACACCGCCCGTGGCGCGGTACCAGTCGTGGCGCCGCAGGGCGGTGACCTCGAAGGGGTACGCGCGGCAGAGCGACGCCCAGTCTCCGGGTCCGTCGATCTCGAGGACGCGTGCGTCGAGGGGGAGCGCCACGTGCCGCGCGGTGGCCCGGTCCCACCCGAGGGCGTCCTCGACGAACCACAACCCCGACGGGGTTGCGTCGAACAGCTCCCCGCAGGTCACGGGCAGCCCGTGCGGGGGAGTCGACCACCACTCGCCGGTCCAGTTCGCGGCCGGGTCTGCCGGGCGCTCTCGCCTGGCCACGGCCTCCTCCTCCGAGACCGCGTCGCGCCACGTCGCCAGCACCGCGACAGCCGGGCGGGGCGGCGGATCCTGCGCCTCCTGCCAGTCCAGGATCACCTGCCGCCCGGGCTCGAAGCCCCCGGCCAGCCAGGCGGACCCGGGCGCGGCGCACAGCCGGTCCGCAACGCGTCGCAGGGCCTCCCTTACGGCCGGGTCCGCGCACAGCAGGTCGTCGCCGTCCGGCCCCTGCCAGTACATGGCCGCGTCGACGGAGCTGGCCAGGCACGACCGCAGCAGCTGGGGGGTGGGCGTCGACAGGGGCGAGGTCTCGAGCGCGGCGGCGACGTCTGCCGGCATGGCCGACGGGATCTCCTCCGGGTCCACGGGCGGCCATCCGAATCGCGTGACGGACCGGCCGGCCAGCTTCGCCAGTCGATAGCTGGCGTCGAAGGCGGCGGAGCCGAGCGGGTGCCTGTCCGCGACGTCGGCCTCCCTCCCGAACTCCTGGGCGAAGTCGAGCAGCATCCTGCGGCCGCGAGGGCCGGCGAGCAGCTGGTCGGCGGAGATCCCACGGCGGGTGGTCGTCATGGCCCGATGCTAGTGGGATCACCGCGACCCCAGTAGTGTGGCGGCGAATGTCCAACCCCGAGGAGTTACATGTTCACGAAGTCCACCGCGCTCGACCAGCTGGAGGCCATCTACGGGGAGGTCATCGGCCGAAATCCCGGGGAGGCCGAGTTCCATCAGGCCGTGCGTGAGGTCTTCGACAGCCTCGCGCCGGTGGTGCAGCGGCACCCGGAGTACCTGGACATGAAGATGCTGGAGCGGATCTGCGAGCCGGAGCGGCAGATCATCTTCCGCGTGCCGTGGACCGACGACAAGGGCGAGGTCCACATCAACCGCGGCTTCCGCGTCGAGTTCAACTCCGCGCTCGGCCCCTACAAGGGCGGCCTGCGGTTCCACCCCAGCGTCTACCTGGGCGTCATCAAGTTCCTCGGCTTCGAGCAGGTCTTCAAGAACTCCCTGACCGGGCTGCCGATCGGCGGCGGCAAGGGCGGCTCCGACTTCGACCCCCGCGGCCGCTCCGACGGTGAGGTCATGCGGTTCTGCCAGTCGTTCATGACGGAGCTGTACCGCCACATCGGCGAGTACACGGATGTGCCGGCGGGCGACATCGGCGTCGGCGGTCGCGAGATCGGCTACCTGTTCGGTCAGTACAAGCGCATCACCAATCGCTACGAGTCCGGCACGCTGACCGGCAAGGGCCTGGCCTGGGGCGGATCGCTGGTCCGCACGGAGGCCACCGGCTACGGCACCGTCGTGTTCGCCAGCGAGATGCTCGCCACCCGCGGCGACTCCTTCGAGGGCAGGCGCGTGACGGTCTCCGGATCCGGCAACGTCGCGATCTACGCGATCGAGAAGGTCCACCAGCTCGGTGGCAGGGTCGTCGGCTTCTCCGACTCCAGCGGCTACGTCGTCGACGAGGCAGGTGTCGACGTCGGCCTGCTCAAGCAGATCAAGGAGGTCGAGCGCGGCCGCGTCGCCGACTACGCCGACCTGCGTGACTCCGCGACGTTCTCCGACCGCGGCTCCATCTGGGACGTCCCCGTCGACGTCGCGCTGCCCTGCGCGACGCAGAACGAGCTCAACGGGCCGCAGGCCGCCGCGCTCGTGAAGAACGGCGTCATCGCGGTGGCCGAGGGCGCCAACATGCCCACCACGCCGGAGGGCATCCGCACCCTGCAGGCCGCCGGGGTGCTGTTCGCGCCAGGCAAGGCGGCGAACGCGGGCGGCGTCGCCACGTCGGCCCTGGAGATGCAGCAGAACGCGTCGCGCGACTCGTGGAGCTTCAAGCACACCGAGGCCCGCCTGACGGAGATCATGCAGGGCATCCACGAGACGTGCGCCGCGACGGCCGACGAGTACGACGCCCCCGGCGACTACGTCGTCGGCGCCAACATCGCCGGCTTCACCAAGGTCGCTGACGCCATCGCCGCCTTCGGCCTGATCTGAGAGCCGACCTCGGCAATAGGTAGGCGCCGCCCACCCGGGCGACTGCCGGACCGGCCGGACTTTGAACGGTTTTCGGGGGTGAGAACCCTTCTCCCTGGATTCGTACGGGTGTATGATTAAGTATGGATTCGTTGGGTGACGCCGGAGCGGACGCGTGGGAGGTTGCCTCCCGTCGTGCTGGCGTCATCGCGGGCCAGGTCGCCCAGCTGAATGCCGATCTGGTGGATCTGATGGTCGAGGTGCTGGAGACCAACTGCTGGTCCGGTGGCGGGATCAGATCCCCTGAGCATTGGCTGCACTTGATGACCGCCGTCTCACCCTCCCGCGCCGCCGACATCGTGGCGGTGGCGCGTCGGAAGGGCGACTTCCCTGGGTTGGAGGCCCGGCTGGCGCGGGGGACGGTGAGTCTTGATCGGTTGGTCGTCGTGGCGCGCCATGTGCCGGCCGAGTAGGCCGAATCGGTCACCGAGTTCGTGCAGGCCGCGACCGTGTCCCAGCTACGCCGCGTGTTGCCGAAGTACCTGTTCGAGCCCGGCACCCCGGGACCGGTCGAGGATCCTCCCGAGCCCGTGGCGCCGGTCGATGACGCACCGAGACTGCAGATGAGTCTGACCGATGGCCGGTTCGTGCTGCGGTTCGACGCGAACCCCCTGGACGGGGCCCTGGTGGAACAGGCCATTCGGGAAGCCAAGGACGCCCTGTTCACCGCCGGCGACCCCGACGCCACGCTGGCGGACGGGCTCGTGGAGTGCGCATCCCGCAGCCTGCACCAGGCCGCGCCGGCGTCGCGTCGAGAGCACTACCGCGTCCTTGTCCACCTCGACGCCGACGGCAACGGCTGGATCAACAAACGTGGCTCGTTACCGTCACGGCTGATGAAGAAGCTGACCTGCGACGGGACCCTGAAGCCCGTCTGGACCCAGGAAGCGAAACCCGTCTCCGTGGGGCGCAGTATGCGGATCGTGCCCGAACGCACCCGCCGGTTGATCGAGGACCGCGACGGGGGCTGTCGGTTCCCCGGCTGCACCGTGACCGGGTTCCTGGAGAACCACCACCTGTTCCACTGGTCAGAGGGTGGTTCCACGGACATGGACACGCTGATCTCGCTGTGTTCCAGGCATCACCGGGAACACCACCAGGGAGAGTTCACTATCACCGGCGATCCGGGCACTCCGACCGGACTCAGGTTCACGAACCGCCACGGACTGCCCATCGAACGCGACATCCCCGACGAGATACCCCCACCCGATCATCCTCCACCCGAGAAGCAGCCGACCCGAGGCTGGATCATGGACACCACCTCCATCAACTTCCGCCCCACCGGCTGAAGCACCGACCGAACCCCCTCCGATCCGTGTCAGTGTGGTCGCGTCGGTGCGCGGTTGAGGGCCGAGGCCTCCCGATGATGGAGTCTCTCACCGCCCATCCGGTAGTCCCGGCGTGGGCTGCGGTGGGTGTTGGAAGGCCCTCGGCTTCGGGAACCTCACCCAGTACATCGCGCGGAGTCTGCTCGAAGCCGGCGGTTTCAGACCACACCTGCACCCCCATGTGCGATGAGCCGCTTTACCCTCGATCGTGAAGAGCCCCATTTCTTTTCCATCAATGAGACGGGCGTTGCGTTCCCGGTTCCTTCCTGCTAGGTTTCCCGTACAGCCACTTGAAGGGAAACCCATGAACGAGAGCATGCACGGTCGCTCGGCCGCCGCGTCCTTCGTCATGCGAATGAGCCCCTGCCGCTGTTGCTGTCGCTTCTGCTGACCCGCACGCAGCCACTGACACCGCTGTACGCCGGCCGGGTCTCGCACCCGCAGCCATCTGCTAGGTCCTGACAGACCACCTGCGCCCCCTGCCGGGCGTTATTGAGTCACCCCCATTGCGTCACGAATGCAACGTGCCCTTTTGCCGGCCGAATTGCGGACCCTGGGTGGCGACGCATTCATTTCCTCAGATAAGGACTTCGGCATGCCCGAATATGCCCATTCTCTCCGTGATGTCGATCCGGCTGCCCCGCGTGAGAGCCACGTGATCATCGCCTCGAGGGTCTTTCCCGCCACGGGTGCCGCAACCATCATCGACGGGGCAGTCGTCACCGACGGCGACGGCATCGTCTGGGTCGGTCCCGCCTCCGACCTGCCTCACCGCTGGGCGGAGCAGGCCGTCCACCATCCGGGCGCGACGATCCTTCCCGGCCTCATCGAGACGCACGCGCACCTTGGCTCGTACGCCCCGCGTCTTGACCCCCGGCCCGAAGGTGACCGGGAGGTGGCCCTCACTGCGCTGTCGTCGGCCGCCATGGCCCGTCAGCTCGCCTCCCTCGGCGTGACAACAGTGCAGAGCCTCGGGTCTCCCCACTATGCGGACGTCGCGCTCCGGGACGCGATCGCCTCCGGGATCCTCGCGGGTCCCAGGATCGTTGCCGCGGGGCCGCAGCTGACCACGACGGGCGGACATGCCTGGCGAAACGGAGCGGAGGTCGATTCCCTGAGCCAGATCCGAGCCGAGGTGCGGGCCCACCACAAGGCAGGCGTCGACGTCATCAAGGTGATGGCCACAGGAGGGTTCATGACCGCGGGCACCGCCCCGTGGAACGCGCAGTTCACCGAGGAGGAGCTTCGCACGGTGGTGGAGGAGGCCCACCGCCTCGGACACCACACCGCAGCTCATGCACACGGCACCGAGGGAATCCGACGTGCTGTCCGTGCCGGGTTCGACTACATCGCCCACGCGAGCTTCGTCGACAAGGAAGGGCGCACGGCATTCGACAGTGAGCTCGCCGACGAGCTGGCCCGCAACGGAACCTTCGTGGACGTCTGCAGCCCGCCGTCCTGGCCCGCCGTGGCCGGCGAGACGATTGCTCCTCGGGCAGGCGAGTTGTACCGCCACGGCGTCCGGTTGGTCACCGGTCACGACATCGGTGCCGTGATCCCAGCCAGCGCCTTCATCCACGGGCTCGAACAGCTCCACGAGGCCGGTCTGCCAATCACCGAGGTGCTCCTGTCGGCCACGTCGCGTGCCGCGGCCGCCGTCGGGCTGGCGGGCCGCACCGGAGTACTGGCGCAGGGCTACGCAGCGGACCTCATCGTCGTCGACGGCGACCCGACAGCTGACCTTTCCTCGCTGCGCAACCTGCGATTCATCCTCACCGACGGGCATCGCTTCATTCCGCAGGCCGTCGAGCCCTTCGATCCGAACCGCCTGCACTCGCCCGGCGGTGCAGGGCCACAGGAGGCCCGCTCCGCGTACGCGGCCGGTCTCAGACGCCGGCTCACACATCCCGATCCCATCCCTCAGCCCATCGCCTGACAAACCAAGGAGTACCGATGTCCACCCTGACCAATGATCTCGAGAATGACGTGCGCTCCCGACCGGCGCGCGTCTCCACCGCCTCGTTCCCGGAGACCAATGTCGAGCAGACGCCCGACGGCGCGTTCCGGCGCCAACGCAACTGGTTCACCGCGCGGTTCGGCGAGGGCGAAGGGAGGGTGATCCCTGAGGCCGGGCGCTACCTGCTGCTGGGCAACCCCGGGTGCGGCTGGAACCGCCGCCAGCTCATCACGCTCCGGCTGCTCGGCCTGACCGAGGTCGTCCCCTTCGTGCTGCTCACGGGCCGCGATGATCAGGGGTGGCGCATCGCCCCCAGCGGCAACGATCTCGCCCAGCGCTTCGGCAGCAACCTTCTCAACGACTTCTACCGCCGCACCGATCCCGACTTCCGTGGCCGAGGCACCTCGCCGACCGTCATCGACTCCGTCACCGGCACCGTCGTGACCAACAACTACCACCCGCTCAGCCTTGACTGGGAGACTGCCTGGGCACCGTTCCACCGGGCTGGTGCCCCGGACCTGTACCCGGAGGCCCTCCGCGCAGAGATCGATCTGCTCAACCAGCAGATCTTCGACGACGTCAACAACGGCACGTACAAGGTCATCTTCGCCACCAACCCCGAGGCCGCCCGGGCGGCGAAGACAGTGTTCGAGGCACGACTCGCCGACTTCGACTTCCGCCTTGCCTCACGCCGATACCTGTTCGGCGACCAGCTCACCGACTCCGACATCCGCCTCTTCGTGACGCTCTCGAGCTTCGAGCGAGGCTATCGCCCGGGGATCGCGCGGATCTTCGGCGAGGAGAACACGGCGCGGGTGCAGGACTTCCCGAGCCTGTGGGCCTACGCACGCGACCTGTTCTCCCAGGGACTCGTGGATGACCGGGAGCTGTACTTCCTCGGGCTGGTCCCCGGGCCGTCGGGGGACTATCTCGAGGGCAGCCTCCTCGTCGGCGACGCACCGCTGCCGACTCCCGAGGAGTCCCTGGCCGCATGGCGAGAGCCTCACGGGCGAGATGCCCTTGGCGGATCGCCGCTGTACTCCGGCCCCGGCGGTGGCGGCAGCTACGAGCTGTGGCACTTCGCCGACTGAGGCGTGACGGACCAACCATCGAGGAACTGAGGCCATGAACGGACAGGACACCACCCACATTCCGGAGGACCTGCTGCGGTGGGAACTCGGCGACGGGCGTGAGTTGCGGCTTGCGCGCACCGACGAGTTCTGTCGCATCGGCGCCCTCCTCCAGGAGGCGTTCACAGCCGGCTGCTGGGTCACCCCGCGCTATCTGGAGCACCTGGCTGACGTCGCGGGCCGTGCCGCCGTCTCCCACGTGTGGGTCGTGTCCGACTCCGCGGGCCTGCTCGGAGCCGTCCTCACGCCGAAGCCGCAGCACCACCGGGGCCGCCAGTTCACATTCAATGTGCTGGGAGTCGGACCCCGGGGGCGCGGGCTCCAGGTCGGCTGGGCACTGGTGGACCACAGCGTCGCCCTGGCCAGCGCGCTCGGGTACGCGGGACTCGAGCTGCGCTCCAGCCCGCAGATGACCGCAGCGCACGCGTTGTACCAGCGCTACGGATTTGTCCGAAGGCCCGAGTTCGAGACCGCGGTCGTCGACTCAGGCCAGCGGCTCTTCGCCTTCACCTACCGAGTCATCGACCCGGCGTCGACGACGCCGATCGCCTACCAGGAACCAGAGGTGGTCTGGGCCTTCCCTGGCCACCACGAGGAGGAAGCAGTGGACATCACAGAACTGAGGCCCATCGCCAGCAGCCCGCCCGAGCCCGGCGAGGACGCCACCGGCGCCCTGCCGCCAGGGGCAAGGGTGCGCATCGACCCCACGAGTCTGCGGGGACGCGCGACCGCCGCCACCCTGACCGTCACCGGGCGCGGTGAGCTGATCGACTGGGTCGATGACCCGACCGGAGACCCTCTCGTCGTCGTTGACGCCGTCCCTGTGCGCGCCGACCCGGCGCCGCTCTCACGCCGGGTCGCCTGGGGGACCCCGTGGTATCCCGCAGAGCAGGCCGCACGCGTCGACGTGGTCGTCGATCAGATCCGGAACGACCTGGTCGCCGGTCTGGAGGACGCGGTCTTCGCCGAGGACCCGGACACGCGCACCGCGGCGCTTCGCCTCTTCTACGCCCGCCTCGGCAGGCTCGAGGCGTCGCTCGACGGGCGGCTGTGGTTGGTGGGAGACACACCCTCCGTCGCGGATCTCGAGCTGCTCGCCGTACTCACTGCGCTGGACCTGCAACAGCGCGCCCATCTTGCTCCAGGCTCCGCGGCGGTGGCCGACTACCCACGCCTGTTCGAGCTCGGCCGCAGACTGCTCGCCACCGGGACCCTGCCACCCGAGATCCTCGCGGCGGTCGGGCTGGGTGGCACAGGCGCGCTGCTCTGGGGGGAGCCACGGCCTGTCGAGGGGATCGACGACCTGCGCGCTGCCTGGCTGTCGCCCGCGACCCGGCGCGAGGCCCTCGCATGACCGCGGTGCACCGGGCCACCGGACGCCGACGCGCAGGGAGGAGCCTCGCCTGGCTCATCCTGCATCGCCTCCTCGCCGCGGTCCTTGTCCTGTGGGTCGCGGTCACGCTGACCTTCATCGCGGTTCAGCTCACTCCCGGCGACACTGTCTCACTGCTCCTCGGAGAGAACCGCAACGACCCTGAGCTCAGGGCTCAGACGATCGCCCGATGGGGACTCGACCAGCCGGTATGGGTGCAGTACCTCACCTACCTCACCCGCATACCGAGCGGTGACCTCGGGATCTCGTACACCCTGCGCCGGCCGGTCGCCGACCTGATCGCCGCGGGCATCGGCCCGACGCTGCAGCTCACGGCTGTCGCCGCGGTTGCGGCTATCGTCCTCGCGGTGGTCGGTGCCGTGGCCACGACAGCAGCGATACCTGGCCTTCGTCGCGTCGCAGGGACGGTCGAGCTGGTGCTGCTGTCAGCGCCCCCGTTCTGGCTTGCGATCGTTCTGCTGTGGGGAGTCAGCTTCCAGCTCGGCTGGTTCTCCATAGTGGAGCAGGGCAGCTGGCAGGCCCTCGTGCTGCCCGCGGCATCCCTCGCTCTGCCCATCGGTGCCTACCTCACCCAGGTGCTGGTTGAGGGAATCGACCGGGCAATGGAGCAGCCGTTCATCACCACCGCGCGCTCGCGGGGCATCTCGCAGTTCGCTGCCCGGGCCCGCCACGCGCTCCGGCACGCCGCGATGCCAGCCATCCATCTCCTCGGTCTCATCGTCGGGTCGCTGCTCGGCGGGGCCGTGATCGTCGAGCAGGTCTTCGGCCGCCCCGGCCTCGGCCAGCTGGCCGTCGACGCGGTCACGGTCAAGGACATCCCCTTGATCCTCGGCGTCGCACTCGTCAGCACGGCGGCGTTCGTCGTGGCCTCCACGGCTGCCGACATCGTTGCTCTCTCAGTGGACCCCCGGACGCGCGTCGCGGCGGGAGTGTCCAGATGACCAGCCAGACGCTTCCCGTTTCCCGCCCCGTCACGCTCCGCAGGTTGGGCTCCTTCGGCCTCAGGATCCGGTGGGACGCCATCCTCGCCGCAGCCGTACTTGCGCTCACGTTCGTGGCGGTGGTCGCGCCAGGGCTCCTCACCTCGGGCGACCCGCTCGCCGCTGATCCTCTGGCGGCCCACCAACCGCCCAGCCTCGCCCATCCCGTGGGCACCGACATCCAGGGCCGCGACGTCCTGGTGCGCATCATCTACGGTGCCCGACACTCGGTTCTGATCGGGCTGGGAGCCACGCTCGTTGCGGTGCTGCTCGGCGTGTCGTTCGGGGCGCTGGCCGGCGTGGCCAGGGGGTGGATCGACCAGGCGGTGTCTCGACTCGTCGACGTCGTGGCTGCCTTTCCCGAGGTGCTCCTCGCACTGTTGATGATCGCCTTCACCGGCCGAGGCACGCTCAACCTCGTCCTCGCCCTCGGCGTGGCAGGGCTGCCCAAGTACGCGCGCATCATCCGCGGCAACGTACGGCTCGCCACCGCCTCCGGCTATGTGGAACAGGCCGCCACCTTCGGCGTCTCGCGGACCCGGAGTCTGTTCAGGCACGTCCTGCCCAACGCGCTCGGCGCGCTCCCGGTGATGATCACCATCGGCTTCGGAGGTGCGATCATCGGGTCCTCGAGCCTCAGCTTCCTCGGACTCGGCCCGCAGCCTCCCACCGCCGAGTGGGGGCTCATGCTGTCGGAATCGCGTGCCTACCTGCGCCAGGCCTGGTGGACCGGCGTGTTCCCCGGCCTCGCCCTCACCGCAGTCGTCATCGCGGCCACCGGGCTGGGCCGCCACCTCCAGACCGCATACGAGAGGCGCAACCGATGAACGCCCTGATCGAGCTCCGCAACCTCAACGTCACCTTCGAAACCCGTCGAAGGACAGTGCACGCCGTCCGGGGCATCGACCTTTCGATAGGCCGGGGCGAGGTGGTGGCGGTGGTGGGGGAGTCGGGCTCCGGCAAGTCCGTCACCGCCCGCACCCTCGTCGGGCTCACAGGGCAACGGGCGAGCATCACGGCCGACGAGTTCAGCGTGCTGGGCCGCGATGCGCGCACGTTCACAGAGCGCCAATGGCGCTCGGTGCGCGGCCGGCACATCGGGTTGGTGCTGCAGGACGCCCTCAGTTCGCTGGACCCGCTGCGGACGGTGCGTCGTGAGGTGGGCGAGGTCATCCGTGTCCACCGCACGGTGCCCCGACATCAGGTGGGCAGCGCGGTGATCGAGGCCCTCGACAGCGTCGGGTTCCCCGACCCGGAGCGACGCGCCGACCAGTTCCCGCACCAGCTGTCCGGAGGGCTCCGCCAACGGGCACTGATTGCGTCCGCCGTGGCCGGGCGTCCCGAGCTCCTTATCGCGGACGAGCCCACGACCGCCCTGGATGTCACCGTCCAGGCCCAGATCCTGACGCTGCTGCGTCGCCTCCGAGAGGAGGGCACCGCGATCCTGTTCATCTCGCACGATCTTGCGGTGGTCTCGCAGCTTGCCGACCGGATCCTGGTCATGCGCGACGGGTCCGTGGTGGAACAGGGCCCGACGGCCGGCGTGCTGGCCCATCCGCAGCACGAATACACCAGGCAGCTCCTGCGGGCGATCCCATCCGCAGCCACCCGCGGTCAGCGGCTCGGCCTCGTGCCTGACCCGTCGGGCCCGGCCCCTGAGCACGGTCCGGAGCACGGCGACCCCGTCGTGCTGAGCGCCACGGACGTGCGACAGTGCTTCAGCCTGCCCCAGGGTGGGAGCCTCGCCGCCGTCGATGGCGCAAGCCTGGTGGTCCGCCGCGGGCGCAAGGTCGGCATCGTGGGGGAGTCCGGGTCGGGCAAGAGCACCCTGGCCCGCGTCCTCCTCGGCCTCCAACGGCCGGACGCAGGCACGGTGCTTGTGAACGGGCGCCCATGGGGAGCCGACATCACCGACCGAAGGGCGGTCCAGTTCGTATCCCAGGACCCGCTCGGCTCATTCGACCCTCGCTACAACGTCGGCGAACTCATCGCCGAGCCTCTCCGCGGCGTGCTCAACGCTCAGGAGCGGGCCACGCGCGTCGAGGAGGTGATGCGCGCGACGCACCTCGACGCCGAACTGCTCACCGCCATGCCCCGCGCTCTGTCCGGCGGACAGCGTCAGCGAGTGTCCATCGCCAGGGCGCTGGCCCTCAGGCCGGCGGTGCTTGTGTGCGACGAGCCGGTCTCGGCACTGGATGTCTCCATCCAGGCCGAGATCCTCGATCTTCTCGATCAGCTCGTCCGCAGCACAGGGACGTCCCTGGTGTTCATCTCTCATGATCTCGGCGTGGTGCAGCACCTGGTCGACGAGGTCCTCGTGATGAGCCACGGACGCATCGTCGAGGAGGGAGAGGTGACGAGGGTTCTCACCGACCCACAGCACCCCTACACGCGCGAGCTACTGGCGGCAGTGCCCCGGCTGAGAGTGAATCGGAGCGCTGCATGACGTTCGTCACCCGACGCATCAGGTGGCTGTGTACCCCGCCGCCCCGCAGGGCGGCCTCACCCCGCACCCCCGGAACAGACCACCAATCCACAAGGAACAACCATGCCCAACACCTCTCGCCCCCTCAGCAGACTGCACAGGACCGTGATCGTGGCCATCGGTGCCGCGCTCGCGCTTCCGCTGGCCGCCTGCGGTACCGGCCAGACCAGTCAACCTGCTCCGGCGGCTTCATCCGCTTCCCTCTCTGAGGGAGGCACGCTCTACTGGGCGATCGAAACGAAGCTGCAGACGGTCAACCCCCAGCGCAACGGCCAGGACAAGGCCACGCCCATCCTCCGCAACGCCTTCGACTCCTATCTGTACCGCACCGAGTCCGGCGAGTACGAGCCCTGGCTCGCGAAGGCGTACGACGTCTCCGGGGACGGCACCACCGTCACCCTGACCCTGCGTGATGGCGTCACCTTCAGTGACGGCGCGAAGCTCGATGCAGATGCAGTCGTCGCAAACTTCGACAAGATCACCTCCGAGGGCTACCTCACGTCGATCCCCGGCGGGCTTCGCTTCCTCAAGAGCTACGAGAAGACCGCGGAGGACGAGGTCACCTTCACGCTCGAGAAGGCCGACTCACTCTTCCTCCTCTACCTGTCGGCGACTGCATCCACCCCGCTGTCGCCGGACACGCTCACGCTCGACCAGAGTGTCCTCGAGTCCGGTGGCCCTGAACTCTCCGGCATCGGCCCGTTCACCATCGACGAGTTCACGCC
Source organism: Tessaracoccus palaemonis (assembly GCF_019316905.1). NCBI lineage: Bacteria > Bacillati > Actinomycetota > Actinomycetes > Propionibacteriales > Propionibacteriaceae > Tessaracoccus > Tessaracoccus palaemonis. The sequence continues at coordinate 1,977,384 of NZ_CP079216.1, read as the reverse complement.
CAACACGGAGCTGTCGTTCGCTAAGCGGGCGGACTACGAGTGGGCACCTGAGTCGATCGCCGGGGGGCAGAAGGCGGCTCACCTGGACGAGGTGGTCTACCGGACCTTCACAGAGGGCGCGACGCGCACCGGTGCGTTGCAGCAGGACCAGGTGCAGATCTCGTCCGATATCCAGCCGGTCGACGTCGCGGTGTTCGAGGACACCGACCAGTTCGACTACCAACGCAACTACGTCTCCGGGCTGCCCTACACCCTGTACTTCAACGTGTCCAAGGCGCCACTGAATGACGCTGCGGTCCGCGAGGCCTTCGTCAAGGGATTCGATCTCGACGCGATCCTCTCGGCCATCTACAACGGCGCGTTCGACCGGGCCACGGCGCCGATCAGCGCCCGCGGCCCCTTCGCAGACCCGTCATCGCTCGACGACTATGCCACCGACATCGAGGAGGCGAACCGGCTGCTCGATGCCGCAGGCTGGACCGAGCGCAACAGCGACGGGGTGCGGGTGAAGGACGGTACGGCTCTCACCATCCGTGCGGTATCGGGAGCGCCGTACGTCCGGGAGAGCCGCGACCAACTCAACATCGCCATCGGCGCGGCGCTGAAGCAGAACGTCGGAATTGACTACCAGTTCCAGATCGAGGACACCGGCACCGAGACGGCTCGCACCGAGGCCAACGACTACGAGGTGTTCGACAACTCCTACGGAGGCGCCGACCCGGCAAGCGGCCTCGATCTGCTCTACCACTCCGACCCGAGCCGCGGCTTCATCGCGAGGGGCAAGTTCCAGGACGCCACTCTCGACTCGCTGATCGACAACGGACGTTTCACCACGGACCTCACGACCCGTCAGGAGAACTACACCGAGCTCCAGCACCTGGTAACCGGCAACTTCTGGGTGCTGCCGCTGTACCAGACGCAGGACAACCTCGCGTCGAGCAGGAAGGTGCACGACATCACCATCGACCAGGCGACAGGCCAGCCGTTCGGCGCCTTCACCATCTGGCTCGAGAGCTGATCCCACGGCACTCCGACTCTGGCCCCGGACCGCCACCGGGCGGTCCGGGGCCAGAGTCGTCGCAGCATCAGGCGGAGGGTAGGTCGATGGTCAGATGGGCAGCGGCCTCTCGGGCGCGGGCGCGGGCCTCGTCGACGTCCGCGCCGCGCGCCAGCGTCACGGCGACGCGACGGCGACCCTCCACCTTCGGCTTGCCGAAGAGCCTGAGCTGCGTCGTCTCGCCGGCCAGCGCGGCGTCCACGCCGCCGAACACCGGCACCCCCGTGCCCTCCGCCAGCACGGCGCACGACGCGGCCGCCGGGGCCTCCGGGCCGCCGATCCGCACCGCACCGCCGGCGGGCAGGCCGAGGATCGCGCGGGCGTGCAGCGCGAACTGCGACAGGTCCTGCGACACCATCGTGACCATGCCCGTGTCGTGGGGCCGGGGGCTGACCTCGGAGAACAGCACGTCGTCGCCGACGATGAACAGCTCGACGCCGAACACGCCCCAGCCGCCCAGCGCCTCGGTCACGCGCCCCGCGACCTCCTGAGCCCGCTCCAGCGCGACGGGGGACAGCGCGGCAGGCTGCCAGGACTCGCGGTAGTCGCCGTCTACCTGCACGTGCCCGACGGGGTCGAGGAACGACGTGCCGCCCGCGTGGCGGACCGTCAGCAGCGTGATCTCGGAGTCGAACCGCACGAAGCCCTCGACGATGCAGCGTCCGGCGCCGGCGCGCCCGCCCTCCTGCGCGTAGGCCCAGGCCGCGGCGAGGTCGTCGGCCGAGCGCAGCACCGACTGGCCCTTGCCGGACGAGCTCATCACGGGTTTCAGGACGCACGGGAAGCCGACGGTGCGCGTTGCAGCGACCAGCTCGCGTTCGCTGTCGACGAAGCGGTAGGGGGAGGTCGGGAGCCCCAGCTCCTCGGCGGCGAGGCGGCGGATGCCCTCGCGGTCCATCGTCAGCTGCGTCGCCCTGGCGGTGGGTACCACGCGGATGCCGTCGGCCTCCAGCCCCGCGAGCACGGACGTGGCGATGGCCTCGACCTCGGGCACGATCACGTCCGGGCGCTCCATCATCACGACGGTGCGCAGCGCGATCGGGTCGAGCATGTCGATGACGTGGCTGCGGTGGGCCACCTGCATGGCGGGCGCAGCGGCGTAGCGGTCCACGGCGATGACCTCGGCCCCCAGGCGCTGCAACTCGATGGCGACCTCCTTGCCCAGCTCGCCTGCGCCGAGCAGCAGGACGCGCGTCGCGTCCGGGGTGAGGGGGGTGCCGATGCTCACATGCGTCATGTGCTCATCCAACCATCTGGCGACGCGCGATGCGTGGTTGTCAGCGGGTCACGCGCTGGCGCTGCGGCGCACGGCACCCATGCCGACGCTCCGGCGCGGTGGCGTAGCCGAGCACCGTGCAGCGGCGGGGCGTGAGGCCCGACGACGCGACGTGCCCACCTCGGCGGACGAGGCGGATGCCCGAGAGGTCGAGCGGGAACGTGGAGCCGACGAGGCGCACCCGGACCACCCCGTCGAGGGTCACGAAGCTCTCGACGACGCCCTCGCGTGCGGTTCCGGGGCGCAGCCGACCGTCGTAGGCGACGTGGTCTCCCACGCGGATGGGGGAGCCGGAGGCGCGCTCCGGGAGGGCCTCCAGGTCGGAGAGGTAGCGGTTCTCGTCGACGTCAGTCGACGGGAAGGGGCGGGACATGGCGGCCAGCTCGGTCGCCCGCGCCCAGCGGGTCGTGGAGCCTCCGGTCAGGCGCAGCAGCAGCCAGGACTGGTCGTCGCTGATGACCTCGTACTGGTCGGAGTTGTCGCGGAGCCGCACTGCAGAGCCGTGCCTGTTGGGCATCTACCCGGTCACCCTTCCTGACCTGCCGGTCATCGCTACGTCCCCCAGGATGCATCCTGCCAGGAACGGTCACATGCGCGGGGTCGGTTAAGGAAATTGCTTGTCAGAGGCCGACGGGGGCGGATCCCCACTTCTTGCGGTAGAACGCGATGCGGTCGGCGTCCGGCGCGATGCCGTAGGACTCCCAGAACGGCGCCTGGTGGCCCGGCCCGTAGTTCCAGTCCAGAGACCAGGAGGCGATCGCCAGGTCGGCCCAGCGGTCCGCGACGCCGAGGTCGCCGAGGTCGACGTGCCCCACGAACCGGCCGTCGGCGCCGATCATGGTGTTGGGGGCGCAGGCGTCGCCGTGCGCGATGACGAGGTGGTCGATGTCCGAGACGTCGCCGACCCAGCCGACGGGGCCGAACAGCGAGTCGTCGGGGTCCAGGGTGTGCAGCATCGCCAGGCCCTCGCCGACGGCGGCCGCCGCCCGGTCGGGCTCGGCCCGCCACCTGGCCGACACGGCCGACTCGCCGCGCAGCGCGCCCGTCACCAGCAGCCACTGGTCGCCGTCGTCCACGAAGTCGAACACCCGCGGGCACAGGTGCCGGGAGCTGAGCCAGCTCATCCGCTCGGCCTCGTCGATCAGGTCGTCGCGGGAGAACTTCGCGAACAGGTCCTTGGCGTCCTCGGCGACGAGCCGTGCCGTGATGCCGCCGTCCTCGTTGAGCCACACGAGCTCGGCCACCCGACGGCCGTGCGTCGCGGCCCAGCGGTCGATCAGCTCGGGAACCGGCGTGCCGGGCGGGGGAGCGGAGGTGAGTGCCATGATCGAAGGATCCTTGCACACTTCGGCTCTCGACCGCCTATCCCGCACTCGCCACAGGACCGTCCCAGGCGCCCGACATAGAATCCCCTGGTGCGCACAATCGTCCTGCTCGGCAGCACCGGCTCCATCGGCACCCAGACTCTCGACGTGATCTCGTCGCGACGCGACCAGTTCCGCGTCGTCGGCCTCGCGGCGGGGGGCGGCAACGTCGACCTGCTCGCATCCCAGATCATCGAGTTCGAGCCGGAGGTCGTCGCGCTCGCGAAGCCCGCCGCCGCCAACGCGCTGCAGCGGGCCCTCTACGCCGAGGCCGACCGGCGCGGCTGGAACGCCGGCGAGTACCAGCTGCCGAAGCTGCTGCTCGGCCCCGACGCCGCGACCCAGCTGGCCGCGGCCGACTGCGACGTCGTCGTCAACGCCATCACGGGCACCGCCGGCCTGCTCCCGACGCTTGCCACGCTGGAGAAGGGCACGACGCTGGCGCTGGCCAACAAGGAGTCGCTGGTGATCGGCGGCCGCCTGGTCACCGGCGCGGCCCGCCCCGGCCAGATCGTCGCCGTCGACTCCGAGCACTCCGCCTTCGCCCAGGCCCTCCGATCGGGCCGCGCCGACGAGGTCCGCCGCCTGATCCTCACGGCCTCCGGCGGCCCGTTCCGCGGCCGCACCCGCGACGAGCTCGTCGACGTCACGCCGCAGCAGGCCATGGCGCACCCCACCTGGGACATGGGCCGCGTCATCACCATCAACTCCGCCACCCTGGTCAACAAGGGCCTCGAGCTCATCGAGGCGGCTCTGCTGTACGACGTGGACCTCGACGACGTCGTCGTCACCGTGCATCCGCAGTCGGTCGTGCACTCCATGGTCGAGTTCCACGACGGCGCGACCATCGCGCAGGCCTCGCCGCCCGACATGCGGTTGCCCATCGGCATCGCCCTGACCTGGCCGGAGCGGCTGGCCGACGCCTCCGCCCCCTGCGACTGGACCACGGCGGCCACGTGGACCTTCGAGCCCCTCGACGCCGACACCTTCGGCGCCGTCGAGCTCGCCCGCACGGCCGGCAAGGCCGCCGGCACCGCGCCGGCCGTCTTCAACGCCGCAAACGAGGCGCTCGTCGACGCCTTCTGGGCGGGCCGGATCGGGTTCCTGGACATCACCGACATCAACGCGGAGGTCGTCGCCGAGCACCTCGCCTCGGGCCACGTGGCCGACGACGACCTCACGGTCGATGCCGTGCTCGCCGCCGACGCCTGGGGGCGCGCCCGCGCCGCCGAGATCGTGGGGGAACGCGCATGACCATCGTCCTCACCGTCGTCTTCGCGCTGCTGTTCTTCGCGCTGATCATGGCGTCCATAGCGCTGCACGAGGTGGGCCACCTCGTGCCGGCGAAGCTCTTCGGGGTGAAGGTCACGCAGTACTTCGTCGGCTTCGGAAAGACCCTGTGGTCGAGGCGGCGTGGCGAGACCGAGTACGGCTTCAAGGCCGTGCCGCTCGGCGGCTACGTCCGGCTCGTCGGCATGTACCCGCCGGCCAGGGCCACCGCGAAGCCCGGCTGGCTGACCAGGCTCGCCGACGACGCCCGCGCCGTCGAGTACGAGGAGATCACGCCGGCCGACGACGGCCGGCTGATGTACCAGAAGAAGACCTGGCAGAAGGTCATCATCATGCTGGGCGGCCCGGCGATGAACCTGCTGCTCGCCTTCCTGATCTTCCTCGGCATCAACCTGTTCCACGGCACCTGGCAGGCGACGACCACCGTCGCCGCCGTCAGCGACTGCGTCATCTCCGCGGAGCGCGAGGACCGGACCTGCACCGACGCCGATCCCCTCACGCCGGCCAGCGAGGCGGGCATCGCGGTCGGCGACACCATCGTCGAGTTCAACGGCACCGCGATCGGCAGCTGGGACGAGATGAGCGAGCTCATCCGCGCCAACGGCGACGGGCCGGCGAGCATCGTCGTCGAGCGCGACGGGGAGCGCGTCACACTGCCGACCGTCAACACCGAGCTCAACCACGTCGCCGACACGCTCGACCCGAGCCGCTACGTCGAGGCCGGCTTCCTCGGCGTCTCACCCGGCAGCGAACTCGTGCACGGCGGCCCCGTCGCCACCGCGAAGCAGATGTGGACCCTCACCCAGCAGTCCGTCGTCGCGCTCGCGAGCTTCCCCGTGCGCGTCTGGAACGTCGCCGCGGACCTGGTCACCGGCCAGCCCCGCGACGAGAACTCGCCGCTGTCGATCGTCGGCGCCTCCCGGATCGCCGGCGAGATCGGCGTCAGCGACCAGCTGGGCTTCGGCGACAAGGTCGCCACCTGGATGTCGCTGCTCGGCTCGGTGAACCTGTTCGTCGCGCTGCTGAACCTCGTGCCGCTGCTCCCGCTCGACGGCGGCCACATCGCCGGAGCGATCTACGAGTGGATCAAGCGCAGGGCTGCACGCCTGCTCGGCCGGCCCGATCCCGGCCACGTGGACACGGCCCGCGGCCTGCCGCTGACCTACCTCGTCGCGGGCTTCCTGCTGGTCGGTGGCGTCGTGCTCATCCTCGCCGACATCATCAGCCCCATCTCGCTGTTCTGACGACGTCCCAGCCCACGACTTAGGGACTCCCGCCCCGGCAGCGTAATCTTGTGCCCATGTCCGTGAACCTTGGTATGCCCGCCGCGCCCGCGCCCGTGCTGACCCCCCGCCGTACGTCCCGCAAGATCAAGGTCGGATCGGTCTACGTCGGCGGCGACGCTCCCATCAGCGTGCAGTCGATGTGCACCACCAAGACCACGGACATCAATGCGACGCTGCAGCAGATCGCCGAGCTGACCGCGACCGGCTGCGACATCGTCCGGGTCGCCGTGCCCAGCCAGGATGACGCCGAGGCGCTGCCGATCATCGCGATGAAGTCGAAGATCCCCGTCATAGCGGACATCCACTTCCAGCCGAAGTACGTCTTCGCCGCCATCGACGCCGGCTGCGCGGCCGTCCGCGTCAACCCCGGCAACATCCGCCAGTTCGACGACAAGGTCGCCGAGATCGCGAAGGCCGCCTCCGAGGCCGGGGTCAGCCTCCGCATCGGCGTCAACGCGGGATCGCTCGACAAGCGGCTGCTCGCCAAGTACGGCGCCCCCACCCCGGAGGCGCTCGTCGAGTCCGCCTTGTGGGAGGCGTCGCTGTTCGAGGACGTCGGCTTCTACGACTTCAAGATCTCCGTCAAGCACAACGACCCCGTCGTGATGGTCCGCGCCTACGAACTGCTCGCCGAGAAGTGCGACTACCCGCTGCACCTCGGCGTCACCGAGGCCGGGCCGGCGTTCCAGGGCACCATCAAGTCGTCCGTGGCCTTCGGCGCGCTGCTGAGCGAGGGGATCGGCGACACGATCCGCGTGTCCCTGTCCGCGCCGCCGGCCGAGGAGGTCAAGGTCGGGCTCAAGATCCTCGAGTCGCTCAACCTGCGCCCCCGCAAGCTCGACATCGTGTCCTGCCCCTCCTGCGGCCGCGCCCAAGTCGACGTCTACACGCTCGCCGAGCAGGTCACCAAGGGCCTCGAGGGCATGCAGGCCCCGCTGCGGGTCGCCGTCATGGGCTGCGTCGTCAACGGTCCGGGCGAGGCTCGGGAGGCGGACCTCGGGGTCGCCTCCGGCAATGGCAAGGGCCAGATCTTCGTCAAGGGTGAGGTCATCAAGACCGTCCCCGAGGCCGAGATCGTCGAGACGCTGCTGGTCGAGGCCCGCCGGCTGGCCGCCGAGATGGGCGAGGTCGGCGCGCCGGAGGTCAGCGTCTCCTGACCGCAGGCCCGTGCGACGCAGGTGTCGGCGTCGCCGATCGGTGGGTCTCACGTCTCAGGGATGGCTAGGCTGACCGCCATGACCGCACGCCTGCGTACCCTCGGCGCCGCCGACCGCGACGAGGCGATGGAGTATCTCGCCGCCAGCCCCGTCGAGAACCTCTTCCTCATGTCGAAGCTGAACATGTTCGGCATCGACCGCCGCAGGCTCGGCATTCTCTGCGCCTGGCAGCGCGGCGACCAGATCAGCTCCCTGCTGCTCGACGGCGGGACGGCGTGTGTGGCGGGATTCGACCCGGAGGCCCTGCCGGCGTTCGTGACCGAGCTGGGCCCTGTGCGGCGCTGCAGCTCCATCGTCGGGCCGGCCATCAGCGTCCTCGGCCTCTACGTCGGCCTGTCCGGCCGCTGGCCGGGAGGCTGGGGCACGGTCTCCAACATCCGCCGCCGCCAGCCGCTGATGCTGCTGGACCACGTCAGCGACGTGAGTCCCGACCCCCGCGTCAGGCTGCTCGGAACCGGTGACTTCGAGAGCTACCTCGAGGCGTCCGTGCACATGTACACCGAGGAGATCGGCTCGTCGCCCTTCAAGTTCGGGCCCGGCTACGAGCGGTTCGTGATGGACCGCCTGCAGCGCGGCGACGCCTACGGCATCGTCGAGAACGGCCGGGTGATCTTCAAGGCCGATCTCGGCCCGCAGTACGGGACCCAGGCCCAGCTGCAGGGCGTCTGGGTCGCGCCCGACCTCCGCGGTACCGGCCTCAGCGTCCCGGCGTTGTCCGGGATGCTCGGGCTCGCCATGCGGCGGTACCCGTCGATCAGCCTGTACGTCAACGACTTCAACACCCCGGCGATCCGCGCCTACGAGCGCCTCGGTTTCGTCGAGGTCAGCGCCTTCGCGACCGTGCACTACTGAGCCTGTCGGCGCCCCCGGGGCACCCGGCGGTAAGATCGCCCGCGTGATTGCCAAGCTCTCGACTCTTTTCGTGCGCACTCTGCGTCAGGACCCCGCCGACGCGGAGGTGCCCAGCCACCGCTGGCTGGTGAGGGCGGGCTACATCCGCCGCGCCGCGCCCGGCATCTACACGTGGCTGCCGCTCGGGCTCAAGGTCCTGCAGAAGGTCGAGGCCGTCGTCCGCGAGGAGATGGAGGCCATGGGCGCCCAGGAGGTGCACTTCCCGGCGCTGCTGCCCCGTGAGCCCTACGAGCTGACCAACCGCTGGACCGAGTACGGCGACAACCTGTTCCGCGTCGTGGACCGCAAGGGCGCCGACATGCTGCTCGGCCCCACCCACGAGGAGATGTTCACGCTGCTCGTGAAGGACCTGTACTCGTCGTACAAGGACCTCCCCCTGTCCCTGTTCCAGATCCAGACCAAGTACCGCGACGAGGCCCGCCCGCGCGCAGGCCTGCTGCGCGGACGCGAGTTCGTGATGAAGGACTCCTACTCCTTCGACATCGACGACGCAGGCCTGGAGGCCTCGTACCAGAGGCACCGCGAGGCCTACATCCGGATCTTCACCCGGCTGGGCCTCGACTTCGTGATCGTCGCCGCGATGGCCGGTGCCATGGGCGGATCCCGCTCCGAGGAGTTCCTGGCCGTCGCGGCCAACGGCGAGGACACGTTCGTCCGCTCGCCCGGCGGCTACGCGGCCAACGTCGAGGCCGTGCGCATCGCGGCCCCCGCGGCGCTGCCCCTCGGCGACGCCCCGGCCATGGCGCTCGTCGGGACGCCCGAGGTGGGCACCATCGCCGGCGTGGTGGACCTCATGAACTCCAGCCACCCGCGCGAGGACCGCCCCTGGGTCGGCTCCGACACGCTCAAGAACGTCCTGTTCATGGTGACCGACCCCGACGGCACCCGCCGCCCGCTCGCGCTGGGCCTGCCGGGCGACCGCGAGGTCGACCTCAAGCGCCTCGAGGCCGCCCTCGAGCCCTCCGAGGCCGCGGTGTTCACCCCCGACGACTTCGAGAAGTACCCTGACCTGCACGTCGGGTTCATCTCCCCGGTCAGCCTCGACGGCACCCGCGTCCTCGGCGAGGAGTCGGCCACGAAGATCCGCTACGTCGTCGACCCCCGCGTCGTCGAAGGAACCTTCTGGCTCACCGGCGCCAACGTCGTCGACCACCACCTCACGGGCGTCACCGCGGGTCGCGACTTCATTGCCGACGGCATCCTCGACGTGGCCGAGGTGCGGGAGGGTGACCCGGCCCCCGACGGCTCGGGCCCGCTGCACCTGGCCCGCGGCATCGAGATGGGTCACATCTTCCAGCTCGGGCGCAAGTACGCCGATTCGCTGGACCTGAAGGTCCTGGACCAGAACGGCAAGCTCGTCACCGTCACCATGGGCTCCTACGGCGTCGGCGTGTCGCGCGCCGTGGCCGCCGTCGCGGAGGAGACCTGCGACGACAAGGGCCTGAGCTGGCCCGTCGAGCTCGCCCCCTACCAGGTACACATCGTCGCCACAGGCAAGGACCAGGCCGTCTTCGACAAGGCCTTCGAGATCGCCGGCGAGCTGGAGGCCAGCGGGGTCGACGTGCTCGTCGACGACCGCAAGGCGAGCCCCGGCGTGAAGTTCGCCGACGCCGAGATCATGGGCATGCCCGTCATCCTCGTGGTGGGCCGCGGGCTGGCGGAGGGGAAGCTGGAACTCCGCATCCGCGCCACCGGTGAGAAGTCGGAGATCGCCGTAGACGACGCCGTGGCCTCGCTGCTGGCCGCGGTCGGCCGCTAGGGGCTCAGCGGGGTCGGTCCGGGACCGCCGAGGGCATCCGCCGACGCGGTCTCAGGCCACCCAGCCCGGCCACGTGGGCACGGAGGAGCCCAGCGCCTGGATCGGGGAGACCTGTCCCGTGAGTCGGGAGCGCCACACCCTCGCTTCGTCGGCCGCCACCAGCGACGCGTATCCCTCCAGGAGGTTGCCCTCCAGGCGGGCCCAGCCGGCGCGGATGGTCGTGGCGTCGTCCATGTCGGTGGGCAGCACGAAGGACGCGGGCTGCTCGGGCACGCCGTCGGTGAACGCGGCACGCAGTTCGTTGCGCAGCCCCTTCGCGGCGGCCAGGCGAGCGGCGCCCAGCGAGGCCAGGGAATCGGATGACGAGAGCCTGCCGAGGCCGACGCCGAGCCCGTAGACCAGCGCCCAGGCGTGGCTGATGGCGACCTCGAGGGCCGCGTTCCGTGTCGGCGGGACCAGCCGCCTCGGTGCGGCGTCTCCCTCGGTCGGCGCCACGGACCGGTCCAGCAGTGCGGTGGTCGCGGCCGATGCCGACGTCCAGGTCAGCCGCAGGTCGGCCTCGGACGCGGCGGCGGCCGACGAGTTGAGGGCCTTGGCGGCGGCTTTGATGCGGGTCCTGAGTTCCTTGGCCGCCGAGGTGGCGTCCGCAGGGGTCGCGGGCGTCGCCGCCTCGACGGTGAAGGGGTCCTGTTCCTCGGCCGACAGCGGATCCGGCAGGCTCAGCAGCGCCAGGTGCGCGTCGACCTGCGCGGATGCCTTCTGCACCCACGCCTGCTCGGTCCAGGCCGGCAGGGTGACCAGCGTCTGCAGCAGGGCCGACAGCTCGGTCAGGGCGACCTGTGTCGCGGTGTCCTGCGGCGACTGCGTCGGCGCCGGAATCGACGGCGCGAGCGCGGGTTCGCCGTCGACGACCGGGCTCGCTGCGCATCCCGACACGGTCAGGGCGAGGGCGGCGAGCGCGGCACGTCGGGAGATCAGCACGGCCCCACCTTAGTGTCCGGTTCTTAGGCGGATGGGGTGGGTATGCTTGTCCGGCACAACCAACCTCACAACCGGATGCGGAGCCGAAACATGCAGGAATCCACGCTCACCGCCGTCATCGAGCCGATTCTGGCGGACCACGGACTGGAGCTCGACCGGCTTGAGGTGACGCCCATCGGGAAGCGCTCCGTACTGCGCATCACCATCGACGGTGACGGCCCCGAGGGCCGCGGCCCCCTGCTCGACGACATCGCGCAGGCCTCCCGGCTCATCTCCGAGGCGCTGGACGAGTCGGCCGCCGTCGGCAGCGCCCCCTACACGCTCGAGGTCAGCTCGCGCGGCGTCAGCAAGCCGCTGACCGAGGCCAAGCACTTCCGCCGCAACCGCGGGCGGCTCGTCAAGCTCTGGCTCGAGGAGGGCCAGGTCACCGGCCGCATCCTCGCAGTCGCGGACGAGGCGGTCACCGTCGACATCGACGGGACCGAGCGCCAGGTTCCCCTGGCGGACATCACGAAGGCCGTGGTCCAGGTGGAGCTGAACCGCCAGGCCGACGACCTCGACGGAGAGGACAACTGAACATGGACGTCGATCTTGATGCGCTGCGCACCATCGAGCGGGACCGCGAGATCCCGATGGACTACCTCCTGAAGACGCTGGAGGACGCGCTGCTCAACGCCTACACCAAGACCCCGAACGCCCTGCGTGGCGTGAAGGTCGAGGTGGACCGCAAGTCCGGCAAGGTCGCGGTGCTCGCGCCCGAGTTCAACGACGACGACGAGGTCATCGGCTATTTCGACGACACGCCCGAGGACTTCGGCCGCATCGCGGCCGCCACTGCCCGCCAGGTCATCTTCCAGCGGATCCGCGAAGCCGAGGACGACCAGAAGTACGGCCACTTCCAAGGCGTGGAGGGCGACATCCTGGTGGGCACTGTCCAGCAGGACCGTGACTCCAGGGCCATCCGCGTCGACCTCGGTGAGCTCGAGGCCGTCATGCCGCTGGCCGAGCAGGTCCCCGGCGAGGACTACGCGCACGGCCGACGCCTGCGCGTCTACGTCGTGAGCGTGCGCCGCGAGCTTCGCGGCCCGCAGGTCATCGTGTCGCGCACGCACCCCGGGCTGGTGAGGAAGCTGTTCTCGCTGGAGGTGCCCGAGATCGACAAGGGCGTCGTCGAGATCAAGGAGATCGCCCGCGAGGCCGGCCACCGCACCAAGATCGCCGTGGTCTCGCACGACCAGAACGTCTCCGCCAAGGGCGCCTTCATCGGCCCGATGGGCCAGCGGGTGCGCGCCGTCACCAACGAGCTGGGTGAGGAGAAGATCGACATCGTCGACTTCTCGGAGGACCCGACGAAGTTCGTCGCCGCCGCGTTGTCTCCCGCCAAGGTTCTCTCCGTCACCGTGGTCGACGAGGCGGCCCGCGCCTGCCGCGCCATCGTGCCGGACTACCAGCTGTCGCTCGCCATCGGCCGCGAGGGCCAGAATGCCCGCCTGGCCGCCCGCCTGACCGGCTGGCGCATCGACATCCAGCCCGACGTGCAGCGCTGAGCGGGGGCCGCTGAGCCTCGCCCGGTTCCCTGAGCTTGGTCGAAGGGCGCCGAGCGGAGGGAGGCGGTGCACCCGGCCCACGACACGAGGGTGAACGGAACGCAAACAGCTGATTGCCGTACGATGTCCCGACGATGAGCACCACAGAGAAGATCCTCGACCGACTGCGCCGGCCCCGACATGTCTGGGGGCGGCTGGTCCTGCTGCTCGTGCCCATTGCCGTGATGGGCGTGTGGCTGAAGCTGCTGAGGATCGGCGCGTTCTACTCGGACTCCGGGCCGCTGGAGGTCGCCGCGAAGGTGTCCTCCGACGTCGCGTTCGGCGCCGCCTGGGTGCTGCTGTGGCTGCTCGCCTGCTACTTCACCCGGGGTCGTCTCCGCACCACGCTGTTCTACCTCGCGCATGTCGCGACGCTGGCGTTCGGCCTCCTGACGGTCATCAACCACGAGTACATGATCCGCACGGGCACGCCGCTGACGCTGGCGAAGATGGCCTTCGCGATCAGCGAGGGAGAGCAGCTCGGCGGGCTGTTCGGGTCGCAGATCACGGCCAGCGCCGTCGCGCTGATCGTGTTCGTCGTGCTCGCCACGACCGTCCTGCCGACCGTGCTCGGCTCGCTCGGCTCCCGGCTCATCCGTCGCCGCCCCACCCGTCGCGTCAAGGTCGTGGCCGCCACGGCCTTCGTGCTGCTGCTGGTGGCGAGCACCTGGACCGCCCCGACATCGTCCGCGGCGTTCTCCCTGTCCGCTCCGGTACAGCTGGCGCTCTCCCCGGTGCGCGAGGCGCAGGCCTACCCGGCTGCCCTCGGCGACAGCCCCACCCCCGACCCGGACTCGACGAGGCTCGTCGCCCGCGACGCATCCGCCGAGCAGAAGAACGTCGTCGTCATCACGCTGGAGTCCCAGCGCGACTCGTCGACGTTCCCCGAGACCAGCGAGCCCGTCACCCCGATCCTCGACGCGCTGAAGGAGGACGTGGCCATCGCGCCGGAGCGCGGCTACACGGTGCTGCCGCACACCTCGAAGGCGCTCACCTCCGTCTACTGCGGCCAGACCCCGCCGCTCGACAACCAGAACTCGGAGGCCGATCCGGGCTCGCTGCCGATGCGCTGCCTCCCGGAGCTGCTGGCCGAGCAGGGCTACCACACGACCTTCTACCAGAGCGCCACCGAGAACTTCGAGCGTCGCCGCGGCACGGTCACCAACTTCGGTTTCGAGGAGTTCACCCCCGTCGACGAGATGGACACCGCCGGCTACCACAAGGCCGGCTATTTCGGCTGGGAGGACGACATCATGCTCGCCCCGCAGCGCGAGTGGCTGCAGGCCAACGGCGACGAGCCGTTCCTGATGGGCATGCTGACCGTCACCGCCCACCACGACTACAACCTCGACGGCTGGGACACCATCGACTTCGTCGACGACCCGCTGCTGAACAAGTACCTCAACGTCGTGCACTACCAGGACCAGTTCGTCGGCAAGGTGCTCGACATGTTCAAGGACCTCGGCCTCTACGACGACACCATCTTCGTCATCACCGGCGACCACGGGGAGGGCTTCGGCGAGCACCGCATCTACCAGCACGACGACACGATCTACGACGAGGGCCTGCGCATCCCGTACCTGATCATCGACCCGTCGCGCGACGCGCAGACCGTCGACGGTGCCGCGAACCAGCTGGCCGTCGTCCCGACCGTCGCGGACCTTGCCGGTTTCGACCTCGTCAGCAACGACGAGTACCGCCCGTCCCTGGTGAGCGGCGAGGAGCAGGGCACGCTGTTCGCGACCTGCTACGCCCGCGGGAAGTGCGCCGCCACGTTCACGGGCGACTACAAGGTCATCCACCACTTCGGCGACCGTCGCGACGAGGTCTACAACCTCGTCGAGGACCCCTACGAGCTCAACGACCTCGCAGCCGAGATGGACAGCGAGTGGATCGCTGAGCAGGCCGACGCCGCGGTCGCGTGGTACCTCACCACCGAGCACGCCTACGCCAACTTCCGGGGCGAGGAGTAGCGGTGCCGGTGCGCACCTGTATCGCGTGCCGCGGCCGCGCACCCCAGTCGGAGCTTGTGCGTCTGGTGCGCCGCGGGGACCTCGTCGTCGACGCCACCGCGCCCCGGCTGGAGGGGCGGGGCGCCTACGTCCACCGTGGCTGCATCGAGCTCGCAGTGAAGCGGCAGGCGGTGCGCCGGACGTTCGGCCCCGGCTCGGAGCTGGACGCGGCGCTGCGCGCCGATCCGGCCTGACGCGCGACACGCTCCCGCCACGCGGCGGTTGGCCCGACCCGGCAGGCCGCGTTATGATGTCCCTCGGCCCACGTGCGCGTGGGTGCCATCGTTCCACGCCCCACGGGGCAGCAACCAAAAGGTGGGCTAACGCTCATGACCACTCGATGAGTATCAGACGATGACCAAGCACAACTAGGGATCCCGGCCTCGGACGGTCGGGACCTGCGAAGGAGAGTAGTGGCTAAGCCTCGCGTCCACGAGATCGCCAAGGAAATCGGGATCACAAGTAAAGAACTTCTGGCCAAGCTGGGGGAGATGGGCGAATACGTTCGCGGCCCGTCCTCCACGCTGGAGACGCCGGTGGTTCGTCGCGTCCGGGAGGCGTACAACGCCCCCGCGGACGACGCCCCCAAGACCCAGACCACGGCACCGGCCCCCAGGCCGGCGCCGAAGCCCGCCGCGCGTCCGGCCGCCAAGCCGGCCAGCCCGGCGGCCCCCGCCGCGCCGAAGCCGGCCGCCGCGCGCCCCGCGGCCCCCGCCGCGCCGACCGCGACCCCCGGTGCCCCGACCGCGTCGGAGAGCCAGGCCGCGTCCCCGACGCGTCCCGCCGCTCCTCGCCCGGCCGCGCCGAAGCCGCACGCCCCCGCACCGAAGCCCGCCGCCGCGCGTCCCGCGGCCAAGGCTCCCGGTGCCGGTCGCTCCGGCGGCGCGCCGACCCCCGGCCCGCGTCCCCAGGCCCCCGGCCGTCCGGGCGCCCCGACCCCCGGCCCCCGCAAGCCGGGCGCCCCGCGCCCCGGCAACAACCCGTTCGCCGCGTCCCAGGGCATGGGCACGCAGCAGCGTCGCAACGACCGCCCCGGCGGCGGTCAGCGTCGCGACGGTGCCGCCCCCCGCTCCGGCGGTGACCAGCAGCGCATGCCGCGCCCCGGTGGCACCGGCGGCCTGCCCGGCATGCCGCGCCCCAACCCCGCGATGATGCCGAAGACCGCGAACGCGGCCATCGGCGCGCGCCCGAGCCGTCCCGGTGGCGGCCCCGGCCGTGGTCGTCCCGGCGGCGGCGGTGGCGGCGGTGGTCGTCCCGGTGCCGGTGGCCCGCCCATGGGCGGCGGCATGGGTGGCGGTCGCGGCGGCGGTCGTGGCCGCAGTGGCGGCACCCAGGGCGCGTTCGGTCGTGGTGGCTCCGCAGGTAAGCGGGGTCGCAAGTCGAAGAAGCAGCGCAGGCAAGAGTTCGACCAGATGGAGGCCCCGACGATCGGCGGCGTGCGTCTGCGCAAGGGCGACGGTGCGACCGTCCGCCTGCGTCGCGGCGCCTCGCTGACCGACCTCGCCGAGAAGATCGGCGTGGAGCCGGCGTCGCTGGTGCAGGTGCTGTTCCACCTCGGTGAGATGGTCACCGCCACGCAGTCCGTGGCCGACGACACCCTCGAGGTGCTGGGCGCCGAGCTCGACTACAACATCGAGGTCGTCTCGCCCGAGGACGAGGACCGCGAGCTGCTCGAGAGCTTCGACCTGGAGTTCGGCGAGGATCTCGGCGGCGAGGAGGACCTCGCGCCGCGTCCGCCGGTCGTCACGGTCATGGGCCACGTCGACCACGGCAAGACGAAGCTGCTCGACGCGCTGCGTCACACCAACGTCGTGGCGGGCGAGGCCGGCGGCATCACTCAGGCCATCGGCGCGTACCAGGTCGAGACTGAGGTCGACGGCAAGGACCGCAAGATCACCTTCATCGACACCCCGGGTCACGAGGCGTTCACCGCCATGCGTGCCCGCGGCGCGAAGTCGACCGACATCGCGGTGCTCGTGGTCGCGGCCGACGACGGTGTGATGCCCCAGACGATCGAGGCTCTGAACCACGCCAAGGCGGCCGAGGTGCCGATCGTGGTCGCGGTCAACAAGATCGACAAGGACGCGGCCGACCCGACCCGGGTCCGCGGCCAGCTGTCCGAGTTCGGCCTGGTGCCCGAGGAGTACGGCGGCGACACCCAGTTCGTCGACGTGTCCGCCGTGACCCGCCAGGGTCTCGACGAGCTGCTCGAGTCCATCGTCCTGACCGCCGACGCGGCCCTGGACCTGCGCGCCAACCCCGACATGCCCGCCCAGGGTGTGGCGATCGAGGCGCACCTCGACAAGGGCCGCGGCCCGGTTGCCACCGTCCTGGTGCACCGCGGCACGCTGCGCGTCGGCGACTCGATCGTGGCCGGCTCGGCCCACGGCCGCGTCCGCGCCATGATCAACGATCAGGGTGACACCGTCGACGCCGCCCCGCCGTCGCTGCCCGTGCAGGTGCTCGGCCTCACCGCCGTGCCCGGCGCTGGCGACAACTTCCTGGTTGTCGACGATGACCGCATGGCCCGACAGATCGCCGACAAGCGTGAGGCGCGCATGCGTGCGGCGCAGCAGGCGAAGTCCAGCCGTCGCAAGACCCTCGACCAGCTGTTCGAGCAGCTGGAGAAGGGCGAGACGCAGGAGCTGCTGCTCATCCTCAAGGGCGACGGCGCCGGTTCCGTCGAGGCCCTCGAGGACGCGCTGTCGAAGATCGAGGTCGGCGACGAGGTGTCGCTGCGGGTCATCGACCGTGGCGTCGGTGCCATCACCGAGACAAACGTCTCGCTGGCCGCCGCCTCCAAGGCCGTCGTCATCGGCTTCAACGTGCGGCCCACGCCGCATGCGCAGCAGCTGGCCGACCGGGAGAACGTGGACATCCGCTTCTACTCGGTCATCTACCAGGCCATCGACGAGATCGAGGCGGCTCTCAAGGGCATGCTCAAGCCGATCTTCGCCGAGGAGGTCCGCGGCCACGCGGAGATCCGCGAGATCTTCCGCTCGTCCAAGTTCGGCAACATCGCGGGTTGCATGGTCACGAACGGCTCCATCCGCCGCAACGCCAAGGCGCGTCTGCTGCGCGACGGCGTCGTGATCGCCGACACCTCCATCGCGTCGCTGCGTCGCGAGAAGGATGACGCCTCCGAGGTCCGCGAGGGCTTCGAGTGCGGCATGACCCTGTCGAACTACAACGACATCAAGCTCGGTGACGTCGTCGAGACGTACGAGATGGTGGAGAAGGAGCGCGAGTGATGGCCAACCCCCGCAACGCGAAGCTGGCCGACCAGATCAAGGTCGTCGTCGCCAAGACCATCGAGCGTCGGGTCAAGGACCCGCGCCTGGGGTTCGTGACGCTGACCGACGTCAGGCTGACCGGTGACAACCGTGAGGCGACCGTGTTCTACACGGTGCTCGGGGACGACGAGCAGCGCGCCGGCACCGCCGCCGCGCTGGCGTCGGCCACCGGCATGCTGCGCAGCACGGTCGGTCAGCAACTGGGGCTCCGCTTCACGCCGACGCTCGCGTTCGTCGAGGACGCCACGCCCGAGACGGCCAAGCAGATCGAGGATCTACTGGCCCGGGTGCAGGCCAGCGACGCCGCCGCGGCGGCGTCGTCCGAGGGCAAGGAGTTCGCCGGCGAGGCGGACCCCTACCGCAGGCCCAGGCTGTCCGAGGAGGACGACGAGCAGTGAGCTCACCGTCAGGGCTGGTGATCGTCGACAAGCCGTCGGGGGTCACCAGCCACCAGGTTGTCGGGCGCCTTCGCAGGCTGCTCGGCACCCGCAGGATCGGGCATGCCGGGACGCTGGACCCGATGGCCACCGGGGTGCTCATCCTGGGAGTCAACCGGGCCACCCGTCTGCTCGGCCACCTGGCCCTGCACGACAAGGAGTACCTCGCGACCGTGCGGCTGGGGGAGTCGTCCCCCACCGATGACGCGGACGGCGAGGTCGTCGCCGTGGCGGACGCCTCGGGTCTCACCGGGGCCGACGTGGACGCGGCCCTCGAGCCGCAGCGCGGCGACATCCTCCAGCGGCCCTCAGCCGTGTCCGCGATCAAGGTCGACGGCAAACGCGCCTACGCGCGCGTCCGCTCCGGCGAGGACGTCGTGCTCAAGGAGCGCCCCGTCACCGTCTCCCGACTCGAGGTCCTCGACGTGCGCCCCGCCGGCCGTTGCCTCGACGTCGACCTCGCCGTCGAGTGCTCGTCCGGCACCTACGTCCGGGCCATAGCCCGTGACCTGGGCGACGCCCTGTCGGTGGGCGGCCACCTGACAGCGCTGCGCCGCACCCGCATCGGCGGCTACGGCATCGACGACGCCGTGGCGCTCGGCGACGATCCGCCGCACCTGATGGGCATGGCCGAGGCCGCCCGGCTCAGCTTTCCCGTCGTTGACCTGACCGAGGCTGAGGCCCGCGACGTCGGCTTCGGCCGATCCCTGGCACGCGTCGTGCCGGCCGACCCGACCGGCGTCATCGGCCCGGACGGCGACCTCCTGGCGCTCTACCGTCCGTCGGGCAATGGCTCGGTTCCGGTTGCGGTGCT
This sequence comes from Tessaracoccus palaemonis, assembly GCF_019316905.1. NCBI lineage: Bacteria > Bacillati > Actinomycetota > Actinomycetes > Propionibacteriales > Propionibacteriaceae > Tessaracoccus > Tessaracoccus palaemonis. The sequence goes on along the minus strand of NZ_CP079216.1, from coordinate 1,958,100 downwards.
GGTGTGAGGATGTCACATTGAGTCCCGTGAAGGACATCGAGCACGGCAGTGTCGTCGTCGTCGGCAACTTCGACGGCGTCCATCAGGGACACCGTAAGGTGCTGACCGAGGCCAACCGGGACACCCACCACCCCCTGATCGTGGTCACGTTCTGGCCCCATCCCGTCTCTGTCCTGCGGCCCGACAAGGCGCCGCAGCTGTTGACCGACCTGCGCACCCGGATCGAGCTGCTCAAGGCGGCGGGTGCCAGCGAGGTGCGCGTCATCCGCTTCACGAGAGACGTGGCGGCCATGTCGCCCGCGGCCTTCGTCGAGCGTTTCCTGCTGCCACTTCGTCCTGTCCGGGTCGTGGTGGGGGAGAACTTCCGATTCGGCAACCGGGCCTCAGGCGATGTGTCCACGCTCGCGGAACTGGGGAAGGGGCACTTCGAGGTGCGCCCGATGTCGCTGGCCTCCGTCGACGAGGAGATCAGCTGTTCCACGGGGGTGCGCGCGGCGCTCGAGGCAGGCGACGTCCGCACGGCGGCGCTGCATCTGGGTCGTCCGTTCCGCTTCCGTGGCGTCGTTGAGGTCGGGGACCAGCGCGGCCGCGAGCTGGGCTTCCCTACCGCGAACCTCGCCGTTCCCAACGAGATGGCCGTTCCCGCCGACGGCGTGTACGCCGGCTGGCTGACCAGGCTGGACGAGCCCGACGCCCCACGGCTTCCCGCCGCGATCTCGGTGGGCACGAACCCCACGTTCGACGGGGCCGACCACCGCGTCGAGTCCTACGTCCTCGGCCGCACCGATCTCGAGCTGTACGGCGTGGAGATCGGCGTCGACTTCGTTGACCGCATCCGCGGGCAGGTGCGTTTCGCCGGCATCGCGGCGCTGATCGACCAGATGAACGACGACGTCGCCGCGACGCGAGTCATGCTCGCGATCGACGACTGAGTGCCTACAGGGCCGTGAGGCTCTTCTTGTAGATCGCGTAGTGGGTGCTGGGAGTCTCGCCCTCCTCGACCTGGCGCACCTCGGGCTCGTCGACGAAGAGGTGCTCGCCCGTGGGGTGGTACTCCAGCGAGATGTAGAGCGGGACGGCCTTGTAGTTGTTGGGGTCGACGGCCAGGAAGACCGCGGTGTACCCGCGCGCGCGGGCCGCCTGCTCGATGAACTGCGTCAGGAGCCGGCCGGCGCCCTGGCGACGGGCGGACTTGAACACATACATGTGCCGCAGCTCCGGCGTCAGCTGCCCCGCCTCGAAGTCGATGACCGCGCTGCCGACCGGCCGTTCGCCGTCGCGTACGACGGCGAAGATGATGCGACCTGTACCCTGCTGACGGAAGTGCTCGTCGACCAGCCCCAGCTCGGGCCGGTCCTGGTGCTGGCGGAGGACCTCCAGGTCTGCATCGGTTGCTTGGCTGACGGTCAAGACCATGGCTCCTCCTCGAGTCGATCACTGATGTGGCCTCACATTAGCGCGCGCCCGTCCCGTTGAGGAGGGGCTGCGCTCGTGGAGAACCCCGCGTTGGTCAGGGCAATTAGGCCCGCACCTGCGCCGGATGGTAGTCTGCTCAGGTTGCCGTCGATCGGCCACGGCCCGGTAAGAGTCCCGAAAGCACCCGCGACTGGGACGCCGTGCAGCGAACTGGAAGGAGCACCAAGTATGGATGCAGAACTGAAGAAGAAGACGATTGAAGAGTACGCGACCGCGCCTGGTGACACCGGTTCGCCCGATGTGCAGATCGCGCTGCTGTCCAAGCGCATCGCTCACCTGACCGAGCACCTGAAGCAGCACAAGCACGATCACCACAGCCACCGTGGCCTGATGCTCATGGTCGGTAAGCGTCGCCGCCTTCTCAACTACGTTGCGAAGAACGACGTCGACCACTACCGCGAGCTCATCGCGCGCCTCGGGCTGCGTCGCTGACCTCGTCTCGACTTCTCACGCAGGGCGTCCCCTTCATGGGGGCGCCCTGCGTCGTTGTTCCCGGGGCCACAGGTGCCCCGCCCGCCTGCCGCGATGAGCACGACACACTTGTCGTCGCGCGAAACGGCCGTTTTCGGGCGTTTATGGGCAACGAGAAGGAGCATGTGCTCATCGCGGGGTGGCCGCGGGAGCAGAAACCTACAGGGAGAGCCTCGCGGTGAGCTGCGTCGGGTGCCCGAAGCGGTGGTTGGTGATGGACACGGCCTGCTCCCGCACATAGGGGAGCAGCGCGATCCGGCCGGCCGGCACGCTGGGGCCGTCGTACACCGTCAGGTCGATCGACCCGCCGACCGCAGCCAGCAGCGAGCGGCCGCCGAGAAACCGGACCCGGCCGACGGCCGATGCGTCGAAGGCCTCGTCGGCGACGACCGTGACGGCGAAGCCGGCGTCCTCCAAGGCGTCGGCGAGGTCCCCGTGCGGGGCCGTGCCGAAGGAGAAACCGACCCGGGAGCCCGCGGCCAGGGCCGCGGACGCCTCACGGAGCACGTCGCGAGCGCCTGCCTCCTCGACGCGCACCGTGACCGGGACCGGCCGGTAGCGCAGCACGTTGATCTCGCTGACCAGGGCCGACGGGTCGTGCGCGACGCGGAAGATCGTGCGGGCGGCCGCCTCGTCGGAGACCGCCGCCTGGTGCAGCCAGCGGGCGTCCTCGGCGTCGAGCAGCCCGACGGAGCGGCCGACGAGTCGAGCGGCGGTCGGGGCGCGCAGCGCGCCTCCCTCGACGGGAGCGGCCGGCTCCCAGTGGCCGAAGCCGGTGAGGTAGTTCGGACCACCCGCCTTGATGCCGGGCCCGACGGCCGAGCGCTTCCAGCCGCCGAACGGCTGGCGGCGGACGATGGCGCCGGTGATCGTGCGGTTGACGTAGGCGTTGCCGGCCTGGATCCGGTTGATCCAGCGCTGCACCTCGGTGGCGTCCAACGAATGGAGACCTGCGGTGAGTCCGTAGCGCGTGCCGTTCTGCCAGGCGATGGCCTCGTCGAGGTCGCGCGCGGCCATCAGCCCCAGCACGGGGCCGAAGTACTCGGTCTGGTGGAACTCGCTGCCCGGGCGCACGCCGTCGCGGACCCCGGGTCGCCACAGCCGGTCGCCGAGGCGCTCCGGCTTGAGCAGCCAGCTCTGCCCCGGCTCCAGCTCCGTCAGGCCGCGCAGCAGCTTCTCGCCCGGCTCCTCTGTCAGGGGACCCATCTCCGCGAGGGGTTCTTCCGGCCAGGCGACCGTCAGCGAGCGGGCGGCGTCGAGGACCTGGTCGAGGAAGCGGCGGGACGTCGCCACGTCGCCCACCAGGATGCCGAGCGACGCGGCCGAACACTTCTGGCCGGCGTGCCCGAAGGCCGAGTAGACGAGATCGGCGGCGGCCAGGTCGAGGTCCGCCGACGGGGTGACGACGATGGCGTTCTTGCCCGAGGTCTCCGCCAACAGGTGGAGATCCGGGCGCCAGGAGCGGAACAGCTCGGCGGTCTCGGCGGCCCCGGTGAGGACCACCTGGTCGACGCGGTCGTCCGTGATGAGCTGCTCGCCGAGCGGGCCGTCCTCGACGAACAGCAGCTGCGCCGCGTTGGCCGGGATCCCCGCCCGGCGGCACGCCTCGATCAGCAGTGCGGCGATCCGGCGCGCGGGCGGTGCCGGCTTCAGGATGACGGCCGCCCCCGCGGCCAGGGCGGCGGCGACGCCGCCCAGCGGGATCGCGATGGGGAAGTTCCAGGGAGAGGCGACCAGCACGAGCGCCGGCGGGACGTGCGTCGCCCCCTCGACCTGCTCGGCGGCCAGCGTCGCGTAGTAGTGCGCGAAGTCGCAGGCCTCGGAGACCTCGACGTCGGCCTGGTCGATGAGCTTGCCCACCTCGTCGGCGGCGACGCGGACCAGGTCGCTGCGCGCGGCCTCGAGCTCGGTTCCGAGGCGGTGCAGCGCGGCGACCCGTTCTTCGACGGGTGTCGAAGCCCACTCGGCCCCGGCCGCCCGGCCGGCCGCGACGACCCGCGCCACCGTGGCGGCGTCGTCGGTGGTCGCTGCGTCGAGGGTGTCGGCGCCGAGGTCGGGGCAGGGGAGCCCGGCGCGGATCGCCTCGGCCCAGGCCTGGTTTGCGGGCAGGGCCGGGTCCGTGTCGCTGGTGTTGACGAAGCCGTCCGTGACGGCACCTCGGATCTGCGTCTGCCAGGCCGTCGGCGCCGGGTCGTCCAGGTGCGTGCAGGCCGCCCGGAAGCGGGCCTCCTCGCGGTCGAGGAAGGCGGGGTCGCTGCCGAGCGAGGCGGCCCCGGACATGAAGTTCTCCGGAGCGGCGTTCTCCTCGAGCCGGCGCACCAGGTAGGAGATCGCCGAGTCGTACTCGGCGCGCGGGACCACGGGCACGTAGAGCCTCAGCCCGCCGACCTCCTCGCGGATCACGTGCTGCAGCGGCACCGCCATGCCCGAGAGCATCTCGATGTCGACGGCGTCGGTGACGCCGCGGGCCTTCGCCAGCTCCCACGCCATGGCCAGGGTGTAGATGTTGTGGCTCGCCACCCCGATCTGGACGCGGGCCGTGCGCTCCGGCGTTAGGCACCGGTCCAGCGCCCGCAGGTAGGACGCGTCCGTGGTCTCCTTCGTGGGGTGCACGGGGTTCGGCCAGCCGCGCAGTTCGGCCTGCACCTTCTCCATGGCGAGGTTGGCGCCCTTGACCAGCCGCACCTTGATCGGCACGCCACCTGCGGCGACGCGGGCCGCGGCGAACGTGTCCAGCTCGTCGAGCACGAGGCCCGACTCCCGCAGGTAGGTCTGGATCGCGACGCCGGCGCGGAGGCGGATCAGGTCGGGCTCCATCATGAGCCGGCGGAACACGTCGAGGGTCAGGTGGAGGTCGCGGTACTCCTCCATGTCCAGGTTGACGAACTTCCCCTCCCGGGCGGCGAGCGTCATCAGCGGCCGCAGCCGCTCCACCGCCGCGTCGACCGCGGCGGCGTGCGCCCACTGCGAGTGGGCCCCGAGCACGGAGGAGACCTTGATGGAGACGTAGTCGACGTCGTCGCGGGCAAGCAGCTTCGTCGTGGCGTCGAGCCGCGCCGCGGCGTGCTCGTCGCCGAGGACGGCCTCGCCGAGCAGGTTGATGTTCAGGCCGGATCCGCCGGCACGCAGCCGCTTCAGCACCGGAGCGAGCTGGCCGTGCGTGTCGACGACGAGGTCGCCGACCAGCATCGCGAACGTGCGCCGGACGGCCGGCAGGGCCGCGCGCGGCGCGGCGCCGACCGAGCGCATGGCCACGCGAAGCGGTGCCGGCAGGAAGTCGACCGGGCGCTTCGACAGCTCGAGCAGCGCGCGGGAGGCCACCTGGGGGTCCTCGGGGCGCATGACCGAGTCGACGAAGTCCAGGGTGAAGCGGAGGCCCGAGGGATGTTTCAGGGCGGCGGCCAGGAGCCGTGCGGCCCTCGGCTCGGGATGGGCGCGGCACTCGTCGGCCCAGCGACGGGCGGTCGCGACGGCGCTCTCGGTCAGCGAAGCGATGTCGATCTGCTGCATGAGTACATGGTGACCTACGCGCACCGATGGCGTCGATTCGGGTCTGACAGCTAGAATGTCGGCGGGCCTGGAGTTTTCCAGGCACGTCAACGTGCGGCCCAGAGCGGTGTGAGTCTGGTCCTCGGTAGTGGCCCTCGGGTTCCCCCACGCAGGGGAGGCCCCGCAGGCCTCGATCGAAGACCGGCTGGCGCGACGGGGAAGAGCCCCGTGGGTTCTCGGGCGCACAGCTACCGAAAGGAGCCTGTCCGTGGAAGGACCAGGCATCGAATTCGCCGAAGCCGTCATCGACAACGGCAAGCACGGCAAGCACACCGTCCGCTTCGAGGCCGGCGTGCTCGCGCAGCAGGCCGACGGCTCGGCCGCGGTCTACATCGACGGCGACACCATGCTGCTGTCGGCGACCACCGCCCAGAAGACCCCGCGCGACGCGATCGACTTCTTCCCGCTGACGGTCGACGTCGAGGAGCGCATGTACGCCGCGGGCCGCATCCCCGGGTCGTTCTTCCGTCGTGAGGGCCGCCCGGGCGAGGGCGCGATCCTCGCCTGCCGTCTCATCGACCGCCCGCTGCGCCCCGCCTTCGTGAAGGGCCTGCGCAACGAGGTCCAGGTCGTCGTGACCGTGCTGGCGCTCAACCCCAACGTCATGTACGACGTGGTGGCCATCAACGCCGCCTCCATGTCGACCCAGATCGCCGGGCTGCCGTTCTCCGGCCCCATCGGCGGCGTGCGCGTCGCCCTGATCGACGACCAGTGGGTCTGCTTCCCGACCGTCGAGCAGGTCGCGAAGTCGACCTTCCAGATGGTCGTCGCGGGCCGCGTCCTCGAGGACGGCGACGTCGCGATCATGATGGTCGAGGCCGGCGGCACCGAGGCCACCTGGGAGCTCGTCCGCGCCGGGAAGACCGCGCCGACCGAGGAGATCGTCGGCCAGGGCCTCGAGGCCGCGAAGCCGTTCATCAAGACCCTGTGCGACGCGCAGTCGGAGCTCGCGGCCAAGCTGCCCAAGGAGACCTACGACTTCCCGGTCTTCCGCGACTACCAGGACGACGTCTTCGCCGCCGTCGAGGAGCTCGCCGCGACCCGCATCGGCGAGGCGATGACCATCGCCGGCAAGCAGGAGCGCGACGACGCCACGCACGCCATCCGCCAGGAGGTCACCGAGGCGCTCGCCGAGCGTTTCGCCGGCCGCACCAATGAGATCTCGGCCGCCGTCAAGGCGCTGACCAAGAAGATCGTCCGCCACCGCACCCTGACCGAGAGGGTCCGCATCGACGGCCGCGGCGTCACCGACATCCGCGCCCTGTCCGCAGAGGTCGCCGTGATCCCGCGCGTGCACGGCTCTGCGCTGTTCCAGCGTGGCGAGACCCAGATCCTTGGCGTCTCCACCCTGAACATGCTCGACATGGAGCAGAAGATCGACACGCTCTCGCCGGAGACGACGAAGCGCTACATGCACAACTACAACTTCCCGCCCTTCTCGACCGGTGAGACCGGCCGCGTCGGGTCGCCGAAGCGTCGCGAGATCGGCCACGGGGCGCTCGCCGAGCGTGCGCTCGTGCCCGTGCTGCCGACCCGCACCGAGTTCCCCTACGCGATCCGTCAGGTGTCCGAGGCGCTGGGCTCCAACGGCTCCACCTCGATGGGCTCGGTCTGCGCGTCCACCATGTCGCTGCTGAACGCCGGCGTGCCGCTGAAGGCCCCCGTGGCCGGCATCGCCATGGGCCTCATGAGCGAGGACGTCGACGGCGAGACCCAGTACATCGCGCTGACCGACATCCTGGGCGCCGAGGACGCGCTGGGCGACATGGACTTCAAGGTCGCGGGTACCCGTGACTTCGTCACCGCCCTCCAGCTCGACACGAAGCTCAACGGCATCCCCGCCTCCGAACTCCAGAAGGCGCTCCTGCAGGCCCGTGACGCCCGGCACACCCTGCTCGACGTCATGGGCGAGGCCATCGACATGCCCGACGAGATGAGCCCCTACGCGCCGCGGATCATCTCCCTGCGCATCCCGGTCGACAAGATCGGCGAGGTCATCGGCCCCAAGGGCAAGGTCATCAACACGATCCAGGACGAGACCGGCGCCAACATCTCCCTCGAGGACGACGGCACCGTCTACGTCGGTGCGGACTCGGGCGAGGCCGCGGAGGCCGCCGTCGCGCAGATCAACGCCATCGCGAACCCGCACATGCCGGAGCGCGGCGAGCGTTACCTGGGCACCGTCGTGAAGCTGACCAGCTTCGGCGCCTTCGTGTCGCTGATGCCGGGCAAGGACGGCCTGCTGCACATCTCGAAGCTCCGCGTGCTCGCCGGTGGCAAGCGCGTCGAGGACGTCGAGGACGTGCTGAGCGTCGGCCAGAAACTGCAGGTCGAGATCTCCGACATCGACGACCGCGGCAAGCTGTCGCTGGTCCCCGTCGTCGAGGAGACCGAGGCGGCCGACGAGGCCTGAGCCTCACGCTGAACGCCTGAGCAGGGGGCGCCGGGGATTCCCCGGCGCCCCCTTCGTGCGCTCCGTGGGGCTCTCGACGTGTGGTTGACTGGGGAGGACAGCGAAGGAGACCAGCAATGAGCGAGATCAGGGTCGGCGTGTTCGGCGCCAGCGGGCGGATGGGCAGCCAGGTCGTCCACGCGGTGGACAAGGCCGAGGGCATGACCATCGTCGGGGGAGTGGACATCGGCGAGCCCCGCGAGACGGTCGGGCCGGCTCAGGTCATCGTCGACTTCACGCATCCGGACGCCGTGATGGACAACATCGAGTGGGCGGTCAGCCACGGCATCAACATGGTCATCGGCACCACGGGATTCACACCGGAGCGCATCGCGCGCGTACGAGAACTGGTCGAGGCCCATCCGAAGGTCGGCGTGCTGATCGCGTCGAACTTCGGCATCGGCGCCATCCTGATGATGCGGTTCGCGGAGATCGCGGCGAAGTTCTACCCGTCGGTCGAGATCATCGAGCTGCACCACCCGAACAAGGTCGATGCCCCGTCGGGCACGGCGGCGACGACCGCCCGTCGGATCGCCGCGGCCCGCGACGAGGCCGGCCTTGGCCCGGTCCCGGACGCGACGGTGCACGACGACGGCGCCCGTGGCGCGGTCATCGACGGCATCCACGTGCATGGCGTGCGGCTGCAGGGGCTGGTCGCGCACCAGGAGGTGCTGTTCGGGCAGGCGGGGGAGACGCTGACGATCCGGGAGGACTCCTACGACCGGGTCTCCTTCATGCCCGGCGTCGTCGCGGGCATCCGCCACATCGTCGCCCACCCCGGCCTGACCCTCGAGATGGACGACGTCCTCAACTTCTGACCCTCCCCTAGGAGACTCCCGACCCTCCCCGAAAATCGGTCAGTGGTCGATTCTCCCCGGTCCGGCGTCGAGAATCGACCACTGCCTCGCCCCGGCAGCCGAGGTCAGCGTCACGCGAGCGGTCTGACTACGATGGGGCGCATGTCTGCCATCGACACCGTCCGCCTCGCCCTGCCTTCCGAGGCCGTCGACGTCGCCCGCATCCAACGGCGCGCCTGGAGCGAGTCGGAGGTGCTGGCGGCGGCGGTGGCCGACATGCCCGCCGACGAGGCGGCCCGCGCCTGGCACGAGGCGATCGTCAAGCCGCCGCTGGCGCACTTCCGGGTGCTCGTCGCGATCGGCGAGGCGGGCGTCGTCGGATTCGCGGTGACGGGGCCTTCGCCGGACGACGACGCCGACGAGCGCGACGGCGCCATCGGCGAGTTCGTCGTGGACCCGAAGTTCCGCGGCCACGGGCACGGCTCGCGGCTCATCAACGCGGCCGTCGACACGCTGCGCACCGACGGCTACCACGTCGCGACGATATGGGTCCGTGCCGCCGACGACGCGTTGCGCGCGTTCCTCGTCGGGTGCGGGTGGGGTGCCGACGGGGCACACCAGGAGGTCGCCGTCGACGAGTCCGGCACGCACACCAAGCTGGTGCGCCTGCACACGGACATCTCGCCGGCCGACTGACCGTCGCACTCGCAGGCAGTGGGCGTTTTTCGTCGCCGGACCGGGGAGAATCGACCACTGCACGGTTCTCGCGTGCGGCTGGCGTCTGAGAACGGCGAGGCTGTGAGCGTTTCTCGTCGCGGGACCGGGGAGAATCGATCATGTGAAGTCTCATACCTTCGTGGACGGTTGTGTCTCATAGCTTCGTAGACAGATGTGTCTCGACCTTCGTTGACAGTGGGTGTTGACGGTTCTGTCTCACGGTTTCGTGGACAGTTCCCGGTGTCCGCGGTGAGGGTCGGGCCATGGCTGCTCGTATCGATGTTCGTGTTCGTCTACTGATCATCAACTTCCCTGACCGTCCTCGTAGGGGCGAGGTCACGAGGTTCTGCCGGGAGCACGGGATTTCTCGCGCCGAGTTCTACAAGGTCCGGTCCCGGGCCGCCGACGAGGGCAAACTCGCCGCGGTGACGGCCCGGCAGCCGATCGCCAGGTCCGTGGCGCGACGCACCAGCGACGAGATCGAGACGATCGCGTTGCAGGTCCGTGCCGGGTTGAAGCGGGAAGGCTGGGACCATGGGCCGTTGTCCGTGGCGGCCGCGATGCGCCGTCAGGGGATCGACCCGCCTTCCAGAGCCACCCTGGCCAGGATCTTCACCCGGCACGGGGTGGTCCGTCCGGAACCCGCGAAACGCCCCCGGGCGTCGTATCGCAGGTTCCGCTACCCGGACCCGAACGGCTGCTGGCAACTCGACGGAGTCGAGATCGTGCTCGACGACGATGCCGGGTCGAGACGATGCGTCCTCCAGGTCGAGGACGACCACTCACGCTTCATCCTCGCTTCACACGTCGCCTTGTCCGAGACCAGCCAGGCAGCGATCACCGTCGTCGCCGCGGCGATCGGCCACCACGGCGCCCCGGCCCGATTCCTGACCGACAACGGGACCGCGTTCAACCAGTCACGCCGAGGCAGGACCTCCCAGCTCGAGGGTTTCCTCCGACGCCAGGGCGTCGAGCCGATCACCGGTCGGCCCGGCAAACCCACCACCCAGGGCAAGAGCGAACGCCTGCACCAGACGTTCCACACCTTCCTCGACGCGCACCGCCCGATCCGCTCCCAGGCCCGACTCGCAGAACTCGCCGACCAGTTCGCCCAGTACTACAACACCCAGCGGGCCCATCAGTCACTGGACCCCGACCAGACTCCCGCCGACGCCTACCAAGCCCGCCCGAAAGCACTCCCCGGCCCACCGACACCCCCACCACCCCAGCCAACCCCGACCAGCCGACGGACCGTGAAGTCCGGCATCACACGCCGCCTGAAAGGAGAACGTCCCGCCACCGACCCCAGCCAGGCCCGCTGGGCCGACCGGCAGGTCTCCCGCAGCGGCCGCGTACACATCTGCAACGCGAAGATCTACGTCGGCAGCAGCCACATCGGCGAAACACTGCACATCATGTTCAACGCCACCACAATCGAGATCTTCGACACCAACGGCGTCCTGGTCGGCACCACCCCACACCCCGGCAAAGTCCCCACCGGCACCACCCGACTGCTCACAATCAGCCCCAGAACCACCAGCCACCGTGAGACATAACCGTCAACAAGCCACTGAGACACAACCGTCCACGAAGCACCGAGACATGGCAGGGAGAATCGATCACTGCACGATTTTCGGAACGTGGGGCGCCAGGTGGAGTCTCACAGGGGGCGGCGTCGGGGGGCCGCTGACGGGCCGATCGGGGCCGGGACGCACTAGGGTGAGACCCATGAACGATGTGAAGACGCCGCCGAAACTGGCCCCCGGAACCCTGCGCGTGATCCCGCTGGGCGGGCTGGGCGACGTCGGCCGGAACATGACCGCGTTCGAGATCGACGGGCAGATCGCCCTCGTCGACTGCGGCGTCCTCTTCCCCGAGGACCACCACCCCGGCGTCGACCTCATCCTCCCCGCCCTCGACTACCTCGAGGGGCGCGAGCAGGACATCGTCGCCCTGGTGCTCACCCACGGCCACGAGGACCACATCGGCGCCGTTCCCTACCTCCTGAAGCGCCGCCCCGACATTCCGGTCTATGGCTCCAAGCTGACGCTGGCCTTCGTCGCCGCGAAGCTCCGCGAGCACCGCATCCGGAACTTCACCCTCGACGCGGTCGAGGAGGGCGACATCCTCGAGATCGGGCACTACGAGTTCGAGTTCCTGGCCGTCAACCACTCCATCCCCGACGCGCTGGCCGTCGCCATCCGCACCAAGGCCGGCCTGGTGCTCCACACCGGCGACTTCAAGATGGACCAGTTGCCCCTCGACGGCCGCATCACCGACCTGCGGGGCTTCGCCCGCCTCGGTGAGGAGGGCGTCGATCTGTTCATGGCCGACTCCACCAACGCCGAGGTGCCCGGCTTCACCACCCCCGAGCGCGACACCGTCCCCGCGATCCAGCGGGTGTTCGAGAGCTCGACGGGCAAGCTGATCGTTGCCTGCTTCGCGTCGCACGTGCACCGCGTGCAGCAGATTCTCAACCAGGCCGTCCGCTACGACCGCAAGGTGGTCTACGTCGGGCGCTCGATGGTCCGCAACATGTCGACGGCCCGAGACCTCGGCTACCTCCAGGTCCCGGCGGGCACGCTGATCGAGTTGAAGGACATCGACAAGTACCCCAAGGACAAGGTCGTCATCGTCTCCACCGGGTCGCAGGGCGAGCCGCTGGCCGCGCTGAGTCGCATCGCGAACAAGGACCACCCCGTCATCGAGGTCGGCCCCGGCGACACCGTCCTGCTGGCCAGCTCGCTGATCCCCGGCAACGAGAACTCCGTCTACCGCGTCATCAACGCGCTGTCGAAGCTCGGCGCCAACGTCGTGCACAAGGGCAACGCGCTGGTGCATGTGTCGGGTCACGCCTCTGCGGGGGAGTTGCTCTACTGCTACAACATCCTGCGCCCGAAGAACGCCCTTCCCGTCCACGGCGAGGCGCGCCACCTGATCGCCAACGGCAAGCTCGCCGAGCTGACCGGCGTGCCGCACGAGCGGGTCCTCGTGATCGGCGACGGTGACGTCGTCGACCTGTTGGACGGCGTGGCGAAGCAGGTCGGTTCCATCGATGCGAGCTACATCTTCGTCGACGGGTCCTTCGTCGGCGACATCTCCGACTCCATCATGGATCGCCGCATCCTCGGCGAGGAGGGCTTCGTCTCGGTCATCACGGTGGTCGACCTGCACAACCGCCAGATCGTCTCCGGCCCCGAGGTCCAGATCCGCGGCCTTGCCGAGGACGACTCGGTGTTCGAGGACGCCCGCTCCCGCGTCGCGAAGGCGCTCGAGGACGCGATGAACGACGGCGTCAACGACGCCTACCGGCTGCAGCAGATCACGCGCCGCACCGTCGGCCAGTGGGTGAGCAAGCGCCTGCGTCGCCGCCCGATGATCGTCCCGGTGGTCGTCACGACGTAGTCGCCGCGTGGTGGACCGCCCCGGTTTGACCCGCTGCAGCCCACCGCGTAAAGTAGCCCATCGGTGCATTGCCCCCTGGGTTGAAATCGGGTCGGGCATCCCGCAACGCTTTTGAAGTTGAAACGAAGGTAGGTCAGTCGTGTACGCGATCGTGCGCAACGGTGGCCGTCAGCACAAGGTTGCTGTCGGTGACGTCCTGGACATCGATCTGGTGTCCGAAGAGGTCGGCGGTACCGTCACCCTGCAGCCGCTGCTGCTGGTCGACGGCGACTCGATCACCTCTGACGCGAAGAAGCTCGACAAGGTGTCCGTCACCGCCGAGGTTCTTGGCGAGACCAAGGGCCCGAAGATCCGGATCCTGAAGTACAAGAACAAGACCGGTTACAAGAAGCGCCAGGGTCACCGTCAGCGGTACACCCAGGTCAAGGTCACCGACATCAAGGCCTGAGGAGGAACTTCAGATGGCACACAAGAAGGGCGCGTCCTCGACGCGCAACGGTCGTGACTCGAACGCTCAGCGTCTCGGCGTCAAGCGCTACGGCGGTCAGGTTGTCGGCGCGGGCGAGATCCTCGTCCGTCAGCGTGGCACCCACTTCCACCCCGGCGACGGCGTCGGTCGTGGCGGCGACGACACGCTGTTCGCTCTCGTTGAGGGCCAGGTCGAGTTCGGCGTGAAGCGCGGTCGTCGCGTCGTCAACGTCGTCCCCGCCTGATCCGGGAAGACACTCTCCGAGAAACGGCCCTCCGGGGCCGTTTCTTCTTTTTCCAGGCACGAATCGCGCGGATGACCCGCGCCGCGGTCGCACTAAGCTGGCCGTAACCGACCCGTAGGAGTCACTTCATGGCCATCCCCTCGTTCGTCGACCGGGTGAAGCTCACCGTCCAGGCAGGCAACGGCGGCCACGGCTGCGCCTCCATCCACCGTGAGAAGTTCAAGCCCCTCGGGGGACCCGACGGCGGCAACGGCGGCGAGGGAGGGTCGATCGTGCTCAGGGTCGACGACTCGCTGTCCACCCTGGTCGAGTACCACCGCCAGTCGGTGCGCAAGGCCACCAACGGGCAGCCCGGCATGGGTGACTTCCGCCACGGCGCCCGCGGTGAGTCGGTGGTGCTGGCGGTGCCGAAGGGCACCGTCGTGACGGACGCGGAGACGGGGGAACTGCTGGCCGACCTGACGACGCCGGGCGAGGAGCTCGTCGTCGCGCAGGGCGGCAGGGGCGGTCTCGGCAACGCCGCGCTGGCCACCGCCGCGCGCAAGGCCCCAGGCTTCGCCCTGCTGGGTGAGGAGGGCTCGTCGCGCCTGATCCAGCTCGAGCTCAAGGTCGTCGCCGACGTCGGCCTCGTCGGATTCCCGTCGGCCGGCAAGTCGTCGCTGGTGGCCGCCATCTCCCGCGCGCGGCCCAAGATCGCCGACTACCCCTTCACGACGCTCGTCCCGAACCTCGGCGTGGTCGTCGCGGGTGACGTCACCTACACCGTCGCCGACGTGCCCGGCCTCATCGAGGGTGCCTCGGAGGGTCGGGGTCTCGGCTTCGACTTCCTCCGCCACATCGAGCGCTGCCAGGCCATCGTGCACGTCATCGACCTCGGGACCTACGAGCCCGGCCGCGATCCGGTCGCCGACCTCGAGACCATCGAGGCCGAGCTCGACGCGCACGGAGGCCTCGAGGACCGCGTGCGGCTCATCGCGCTGAACAAGGTCGACCTGCCCGACGCACACGAACTCGCCGAGATCACCCGGCCCGAGCTGGAGCGCTTCGGCCACCCGATCTTCACCATCTCCACCAAGACCGGCGAGGGGCTGAACGAGCTGAAGTTCGCCATGGCCGACATCGTGGAGAAGCGCCGCGCCGCCCTGCCCGCACCGGTCGAGCGGAAGGTGCTGCGACCTGCACCCGTCGGCTCCCGCAAGGGGGAGAAGGTGGAGGAGTTCACCATCGCGAAGAAGGGCGACGGCGAGGGCGGCTTCGTGTGGCGCGTCCGCGGCGATAAGCCCGAGCGCTGGGTGCGCCAGACCGACTTCACCAACGCCGAGGCCGTCGGCTACCTCGCGGACCGCCTCAACCGCCTCGGCGTCGAGACCAGGCTGCTGGAGATCGGCGCCCGCGCCGGCGACGCGGTGGCCATCGGCGGCGAGAACGCCGTCGTGTTCGACTTCGCCCCGCAGGTCGAGATCGGCGCGGAGATCCTCAGCCGTCGAGGCGAGGACCAGCGCCTCGAGTCCGAGCGCCCCGCCGTCGCGCGGCGCCGCAGGCTCGACGCCGAATACCACGCAGCCAAGGCGATCGACGCCGCCAGCCAGGGCGTCGAGTTCGATCCCGAGGGCGTCGATGAGGCCTGAGGTCACGGAGGCGGGGAGGATCGTCGTCAAGGTCGGCTCCTCCGCGCTCACGGGTCCCGGTGGCCGCCTCGATCCGGCGCGCGTCACCCAGCTGGCGCGCCTGCTCTCGGCCGTGCAGGCGCGCGGTATCCGGGTGGTGCTGGTGACCTCCGGCGCCATCGCCGCGGCGATCGGGCCGCTCGGGCTCAAGCGGCGGCCCCGTGACCTCGAGTCGCAGCAGGCCGCGGCCGCTGTCGGGCAGGGCCTGCTCATCCGAGCGTATGCAGACGCGTTCGCGGAACACGACACGATGGTCGCGCAGCTGCTGCTGACCGTCGAGGACGTGCTGCGGCCCAAGACCTACCGCAACGCGCTGAACACGATCTCCCGGCTGTTCCGGCTCGGCGTCGTGCCCATCGTCAACGAGAACGACACCGTCGCGACGCACGAGATCCGCTTCGGCGACAACGACCGGCTCGCCGCGCTCATCGCGCATCTCGTCCGCGCCGACGCACTGTTCCTGATGAGCGACGTGCCCGGCCTCTACACGGCGCACCCCGAGACGCCCGGTGCCCGGCTGATCGAGCGGGTCGAGGACATCGCGGACCTGGAGGTCGACACGTCGCGGGTCGGGTCCAAGGTCGGCACCGGCGGGATGACCACCAAGCTCATCGCGGCCGACATCGCCACCCAGGCTGGCGTGAGCGTCGTGCTCGGGCACGCCGACGACCTGGAGCGGGCCCTCGCCGGCGACGAGGTGGGGACGTTCTTCCCCGCCCGACGGAAGCGCCGCCCCCGTCGGCTGCTCTGGCTGGAGTTCGCCGCGGAGCCGCGTGGGGCCCTGCACATCGATGCGGGAGCGGTGCGCGCGCTGCAGTCCCGGCATGCCTCACTGCTCGCCGCCGGTCTGACCGGCATCGACGGCCACTTCGCCGAAGGGGAGGCCGTCTCGATCGTCGGCCCCGAGGGCATGCCCGTCGGCCGCGGCTTCGTCGGATACTCCAGCGCTCAGCTGACCCGCGAGATCGGCCACTCCAGCGACGAGGCCGGCCACCACAGGCAGCGCCCCGTCGTGCACCGCGACCACCTGATCCTCAGCGACTGATCCACAGCCTCGGCTGATCGCACTCACGACCCCGGGCTCCCCACAGCCGGGCACAAAAGTGGCTGGAGACGGAGCACGTGTCGTATATCCGGATGCTGGTGACCTGGCCACTCTTGTGCACGACAGGGCGAGGTGGGACCGGACGGGATTCGGGGTGCCGGTTTCAAAATGTGTGAACCCGACCCGTAGGCTGCTGGGGTGATCGAGGTCTTCGGGTGGGTAGCAGCCGTCATCGGCATCGTGTCGAACATCCCGCAGCTGGTGCGGATCCTGCGGGCCCGCACGAGCGCCGGGGTCTCGCTCAGGCTGTGGCAACTGACTGTCGCGACGGCGTCGGCGTGGTGCGTGCACGGCTACCTCGTCCAGCAGCAGCAGATGCAGTGGCCCAACATGCTGATGGCGGCCGCGGGCCTTGTCATCGTCATCTTCATCCTCCGCGATAGGGGGCAGAAGCTGCTCCCCGCCCTCGTGCTGCCCATCACCATGGCACTGCTCCTCTCCTTCACGAACATCGTCTTCGGCGCCCTGGCGTTCGGCATCGTTGTCGCACTTCCGCAGCTTGTCGGCCAGGGGGCCCAGCTGCGCGAGCTCATCACCGCGCCCGACCTGACGGGCGTCTCCGGGGTCTTCCTCGTGATCTTCCTCGTGGTGCAGTCGATGTGGTTCTCCTTCGGGATCATGACGACGGACTGGGCGCTGATCACGTGCGCCGGCGCGATGGTGGTCATCTGCGTCGCCAACCTGTGCGTGTACCTGGTGCGCACCGCGCGCGCACGGGCCAGGATCCGCGCCGTCGACGTGTCCCCGGCCCGCTGACCCGGCCCGTCCACGCGACCTGAGGCGGCCGCGCGGTGTCCCGGCCGTCACTAGAATCGCGCCCATGAACTTCCAGACCCAGGCTGTTGCCGCCCGCGGGGCATCGCTCGAACTGTCGACGCTGACCAGGAAGGCGAAGGACGCAGCCCTGCACGCCATGGCCGATGCGCTGGCCGCGGTAGAGGCTGATCTGCTGGCCGCCAACGCCGAGGACGTGGCCGCGGCCCGCGCCGCGGGCACGGAGGAGTCGCTGATCGACAGGCTGGCGCTGAGCGCGGCACGCGTCGCCGGGATGGTGCAGGGGCTGCGCGACCTCGCCGCCCTGCCAGACCCCGTCGGCGACGTCATCCGCGGATGGCGGCTGGCGGGCGGGGTGAAGGTGACGCAGGTGCGCGTCCCGTTCGGGGTGATCGGCATCATCTACGAGAGCCGACCCAACGTCACGGCCGACGCTGCCGGGATCTGCCTCAAGTCCGGCAACGCGGCGCTGCTGCGCGGCTCGTCGGCGGCCCTGCACAGCAACCGTGTCACCGTCGCCGCGCTGCGCCGCGGGCTCGAGAGCGTCGGCGTCTCACCGGACGCCGTGCACCTCGTGGAGGGGGGCCGCGACGTGACGGGGGAACTGATGCGCGCCCGCGGGCTCGTTGACGTGCTCATCCCGCGCGGCGGCGCCGGCCTGATCCGCGCGGTGGTCGACGGGTCCACCGTGCCCGTGATCGAGACGGGGACGGGCAACTGCCACATCTTCGTCGACGCCTCCGCGGACCTGGACTCGGCGGTGGCGATTCTGCTCAACGCGAAGGCCCAGCGCCCCTCGGTGTGCAACGCCGCGGAGACCCTGCTCGTGCATCGTGACGTCGCCGACGCGTTCCTCCCGACGGCCCTGGCCGCGCTTGCCGAGGCCGGAGTGACCGTGCACGGCGACGAGGCCACCGCCGGCTTCTCGGACGCCGTGGTGCCGGCCCGTGACGACGAGTACGACGCGGAGTACCTGACCCTCGACCTCGCCGCCCGGGTCGTCGGCGGGATCGACGAGGCCATCGAGCACATCCGCCGCCACACCACGGGCCACTCGGAGACCATCGTCACCGGTGATCGCCGCGCGGCCGACCACTTCATCGCATCGGTCGACGCCGCCGCGGTGCTGGTCAACGCGTCGAGCCGGTTCGTGGATGGGGGAGAGTTCGGCTTCGGCGCCGAGATCGGCATCTCCACGCAGAAGTTGCACGCCCGCGGCCCCATGGGGCTGCAGGAGATGACGTCGTACAAGTACATCGTCGAGGGGGACGGACAGATCCGGTCCTGAGACGAACGTGGGCGGGGATTGGTAGGATCCCGATCCATGACATTCCTTCTTGAGGCCGCGGCGTCGGAGCCGCTCGTGCCGAGCTGGGTCATGGGCCTGATCTTCCTGTGCATCCTCCTCGGCGTCGTCGCCTGGATCATCGGGTTCGGGTCCGGGCGCCCGCACTCCAAGTGAGTTCGACCGAACTCGCGCTGGCCCGCGCCGCCCACCAGGGCCGTCGGTACCGGCTCGGGGTGATGGGCGGCACGTTCGACCCCATCCACCACGGCCACCTCGTCGCGGCCTCGGAGGTCGCGTCGAAGTTCGGGCTCGACGAGGTCGTGTTCGTGCCGACGGGGCAGCCGTGGCAGAAGCGCGACCGTGTGGTCTCGCTCGCTGAGGACCGCTACCTCATGACGGTCATCGCCACCGCCTCGAACCCCCGGTTCTCCGTGTCCCGCGTCGACATCGACCGCGAGGGCGACACCTACACAGTCGACACGCTGACCGACCTGCGTCGCGAGCGCGGCGATGACACCGACCTGTTCTTCATCACCGGCGCCGACGCGCTGCGCCAGATCCTGACCTGGCGCGGCGCGGAGCGCCTCTTCGAGCTGGCGCACTTCGTCGGCGTCACCCGGCCGGGCGTGCCCCTGACCAGCAAGGATCTGTCGCACCTGCCGTCCGACGCCGTCACGCTGCTCGAGGTTCCCGCGCTGGCCATCTCCTCGACCGACTGCCGCGACCGGGTTCGTGCGCAGCAACCGATCTGGTACCTCGTGCCAGACGGCATCGTCCAGTACATCGCCAAGCGGGGCCTGTATCCGGTCCCCGGAGTAGGGGTCCCTGATGACCGTTCCTGAAGACATCCTGAGCTGGGTCCGCGTCGCGGGCCAGGCCGCCGCCGACAAGCTCGGCAGCAACATCGTCGCGTTCGACGTCTCCGAGATGCTCAGCATCACCGACATCTTCCTCATCGCGTCGGCGGGCAACGAGCGCCAGGTCGGCGCCATCGTCGACGGCGTGGAGGAGGCACTCCTGAAGGTCGGCGTGAAGCCGACCCGCCGCGAGGGCGACCGCGAGAACCGCTGGGTGCTGCTCGACTACCTCGACTTCGTCGTCCATGTCCAGCACGACGAGGAGCGCACGCTCTACAACCTGGAGCGACTGTGGAGCGACTGCCCGCAGATCGAGCTGAACCTGGACCTCCCGCCCGCCGAGGAAGCGTGACCTTCGCCGACGGGACGCGCCTTGTCCTGCTGCGGCACGGGCAGACGGACTGGAACTTCCAGCGTCGGTTCCAGGGCCGTGCCGACATCCCCCTCAACGCGACGGGGATCGCGCAGGCCGAGGCCGGACGCAAGCAGCTCGCGGACTTCGACTTCGACGCCGTCTACGCCTCTCCGCAGGCGCGGGCGCTCGAGACCGCGCGTCTGGTGCGACCGGGCGCGGACATCGTCACCGACCCGCGGCTGATGGAGATCGACGTAGGCACGTGGTCGGGCCGCACCTGGGACGAGGTCAAGGCCGAGATGCCCGAGTACGACGAGCTCTACGCCAAGGGGATCGACTTCCGTCGCTCCGAGACGGGGGAGACCCTCGCCGAGGTCGTGGCCCGCGGGCTGCCGGCGGTGGAGGAGATCGCCGAGCGTCACCCGCGCCAGACGATCCTGGTCGTCGCCCACGGGCTCCTGCTGAACCGCGTGCTGCACGGGCTGCTGGGCCTCAACGGCCGCATCCTCGGCGGCCTGGGCAACGCCCACTACTCGGAGCTGGACTATTCGCACGGCGGCTGGCGCCTCATCGCCCACAACGTCGGCCACTGACGTGGCAGCAGTGCGGTGGGTGTCGGTGATCGTCGCAAGCGCGGCCACAGTGGCTGGAGTCGGTTGCTGGGCTCTTCGCGACGAGCCTCGTCTGACACCGCTCACCGCGGGCTTTCGGATGTGTGCGCCGGCCAATGCCGATGGTGAGGTGGTGTACGGCTGGGATGTGTTCCGCAACGACAGCGCTGAGCCGATCCGTGTCGCGGAGTTCGTGCCAGCCGAGCCTTCCGGAGTCACCGTCGTCGGAGGGTACTTCCTGATAGACGATGAGGAGGGACCCCGTGGCGCGATAGACGACCCTCGGCTTGTGCCCCACGGCTGGGCATTTGAGGTGGTGCCGCCGGGCTCGAAGGCGACTCTTGTCATGGGCCTGCAGCTGACAGACCCCGACGCCGGCGGGAAGATCAACGGCGGCGACCTCGTCGGTGAGGGACCCAGGGGCGTGACAGTGGGGCAGTCCAGCACGCAGTACCTGATGGTTCCAGCCGGCGACGTGTGTCAGCCGTAGCCGCTCCGTCCCGTACCTGGTGAGCGGCGACGCCCCACCGCTCAGCCCATGGCCCCGTCTCGGTCAACGACTCCCAGCGGCTGAATGGGCCTCGTCGATCACTCGAAGACGGGCTGGCGGGAGATCCACTCCGACAGCGACACGCGCGGGCCGGTGTAGAACGGCGTCTCCTCGCGGACGTGGAGGCGGGCCTCCACGCCGCGCTGGTGACGCATCGCGTCGGTCAGGCGGTGCAGCTCGTCGGCCTCGAAGGCGAGGATCCACTCGTAGTCGCCCAGCGCGAAGCTCGACAGCGTAGACGCCACGACGTCCGGGTACTCGCGGCCGGCCATGCCGTGCTCGTAGAGCATCTTCGAGCGGTGCTCGTCGTCCAGGACGTACCAGTCGTAGCTGCGGACGAACGGGTAGACCGTCAGCCATGGGCGCGGGGCGAAGCCCGCGAAGCAGCTGGGCACGTGCGTCCGGTTGAACTCCGCCGGGCGGTGCACGCCCATGACGGACCAGACGGGCTCCAGGTACTGGCCGAGCGAGCTCTGGCGGAACGCGTGGTAGCCGGCCTGCAGGTCGCGCGGGTCGCTGGCAAGCGTCCACACCATGAGGTCCGCGTCCGCCCGGAAGCCGCCGACGTCGTAGAAGCCGCGCACGGTGACGCCCGTGGCCTGCAGCTCCTGCTCCGCACGGTCGAGGGTCTCGTCGATGGCGGACAGCGGCGTGCACGTCGCGTACACCGAGTACATGGCGTAGAGGGGGGAGGCATTGATCGCCTCGAGGTCGACGTCGGTGGCGTCGCGCTCGTCGCGGCCGGGGTGTTTCACGGTCATGGGGACTCCTTCGTCGGATCGGGTGATCAGCGGGGCAGGCAGTGCTCGACGTCGCCCGGCGCGCAGGCCAGCGCGGCGGAGCTCAGCTCGCCGCGGGCGACGGCCGCCAGCTCGACCAACTTGTCGACGAGCAGCTCGACGAACTCGGGGTCGTCGTCGACCGTGGCCGCCCGCACGTAAGCCAGCCCCTGGGCCTCGGCGGTCTCGCTCGCCTGGGTGTCGAGGTCGTAGCGGACCTCCATGTGGTCCGAGATGAACCCGATGGGGGCCGTGACGACGCCCTCGACGCCCTCAAGCTCCTCCATGCGGTCGTTCACGTCGGGCTCCAGCCACGGGATGTGCGGGGATCCGGAGCGGGAGCAGTAGGTCAGCTCCCAGTCGAGTTCCTCGCCGAGCTCGGCGGATGCCACCTCGGCGACCTTCTGAGCGACACGCAACGTCTGCGCCTCGTAGCGGGTCGACGCGGCGCCCGAGCCGGAGGCCGCGTTCATGGCCAGCGGGATGGAGTGCGTCACGAACAGCAGCTTCGCGGTGCCGTCGCCCATCGAGGCGCGCAGCTTCCGCCACGCGGCGACGACGGCCCGGGCGTTCGCCCGGATGAACTGTTGCGACTCGGCGAAGGGGCCGACCTTGTCGAAGCGCACGGCGCCGTCGACGGCTGCCTCGGCCGCGTCGAGGTCCTCGCGGTACTGACGGCACGACGAGTAGGAGGAGTAGGCGCTGGTGGCGAGCGCGACGACCCGCTCGTGGCCGTCGGCCGCCAGCTGGCCGACCGTCTCGGCGAAGTAGGGGTGCCAGTTGCGGTTGCCGATCACGACGGGGATGTTGATCCCGCGGCGGTCCAACTCGGCGTGCAGCCGCTCCATCAGGGCGGCGTTCAGCTCGTTGATCGGTGACTTCCCGCCGAAGAGGTCGTAGTGTCTCGACACCTCGACCAGCCGCTCGTCCGGGATGTTCCTCCCGGCGGTGGCGTTGCGCATGAACGGCAGCACGTCCTCGGTCCGGTCGGGGCCCCCGTAGGAGGCCACCAGCACGGCCGTGTACGGTGCCAGGCTCACATGGCCTCCTGCATTCCGTGCACCGACTCCAGGTCGCACACCTTCAGGTTCGTGACGGGGCATGTCTGCTCCTCCAGCTTGTCGGCATCGATCATGTCATCCTGCCGGATGCCGTAGAGCTCAGCCATCGCAGTCAGGTATGCGTCGGTGCGTCCCTCCTCGGCGGCCTGGTGGGCGCGCGCGGAGGGGACGTGCAGGAGTCGGGTCGCGAGCCGGCGCAGGGCCAGAGCGGCGTCCTCGTGGGTCAGATCGCGGTGGGGGAGGCGGGCGACCTCGTCGGCGACCATGTCCATCACGGACTCGCGCAGGCCGACGACCACCGGGTCGACGACCCGGGCCCGCAGCTTGGTCATCGCTCCCGAGATGCCGGCGTTGACCAGCGACTTCGCCGCCCTGGCATCCTCGGCGATGTGCTCGCCCACGTGCTCCTGGATGGTCGCGAGGTCGATGACGCGGACCCCGTCGAGGGTCGCGACGTCGGGGGCGACGTCGCGCTTGAGGGACAGGTCGAGGAAGGTGTGGGGGCGACGCACGTCGGCTGACGTGATCGCAAACGCGCCCTGTCCGCGGCAGGTGATGACGAGGTCTGCCTTCGCGAGGCCGTCGGCCAGGTGCGTGACGTGGTCGATGTCGTGACCCGCGGCGAAGGTGGCGGCGCGGCCCGAGGACGAGTGGACCGTGATGTCGGTCACGCCGCGCTGACGCAGGGACGCGACGACCGCGCCCGCGTAGGAGCCGGTGCCGACGATGAGCGCGCGGAGCCGCGGCCAGTCGATCGCGCCGATCAGGTCCAGTCCCGTGCTGACGACCGACCGGCCGGTGCCCTCGAGCGTGGTCTGGTTCGCGATCCGGCGCGACGTCTTGAGCGCCTCCTCGATCGCGATGGTCAGCGGCAGGGACACCTGGCCCGCCTCCTGGGAGGCGCGCAGCGCGCGCTTGAGCTGGCCGGCGATCTCCCGCTCGCCCACCACCATCGAGTCGAGTCCCGCGGCGACGCGGAACAGGTGGCCCAGCGCTGCCTCTCCGAGGTACAGGTCCCACGCGGGTGCCGTGTCGTAGCCGCGGTTCAGCACGCTGCGCAGGCAGGAGTTCGGCACCTCGGCGACGGTGTCGAGGATGACCTCCACGCGGTTGCACGTGCTCAGGACGACGGCGCCGGCGACGCCCTGATACGAGAGCAGGGCCTCGGCAACGCCGTCGATGTGTTCGCTGACCCGGGCGACTTCGGTCAGGCCCTGGCGGTCGTGTTGGATGGAGAAGACTCGCATTGTCACAGTGGGGCCATTCAACCACTTTTCGGGGGGTGAGGCAGAATCTAGGCATCATGAGTGCACTGCTTTCCGCGCTGGGCGGACATCGTCCCAAGAGGCTTCCCGTCTGGTTCATGCGACAGGCCGGCCGGTCGCTTCCCGAATACAGGATCGCGAGGGCCGACACCACGATCCTCGAGGCGTGCCTCCAGCCCGACCTGGCCGCCGAGATCACGCTGCAGCCCGTCCGGCGCCACGGCGTCGACGCCGCGATCTTCTTCTCCGACATCATGACCCCGCTCGTGCTGGCCGGCGTCGACGTCGAGATCGTCTCCGGCATCGGCCCGGTCGTCGAGAACCCGATCCGCACGGCGGCTGACGTCGACCGCATCACCCGCAGCCGGATCGAGGACCTGAGCGCCATCACGGAGGCCGTCCGGCTCGTCGTGGCCGAGCTCGGCGAGGAGACGCCGCTGATCGGCTTCGCCGGCGCCCCGTTCACGCTGGCCGCCTACCTCGTCGAGGGCCGCGGCTCCCGCGACCACCTCGCCGCCCGCTCGATGATGCACGCCGAGCCCGGGGCCTGGCACCGGCTGCTGGACTGGGCGGCGCGGCTGTCGGGCCAGTTCCTCACCGCCCAGGTCGACGCCGGCGCCCGCGCCGTGCAGCTGTTCGACTCGTGGGCCGGGTCGCTGACCCGCGCCGACTACACCGGATTCGTCGCCGACCATTCGGCGACGGCGCTGTCGGCCGTGGCGGGGCGCGTCCCGCGCATCCACTTCGGCACCGGCACCCGTCATCTCCTGACCGACATGGCCGGCTGCGGGGTCGAGGCGATGGGCATCGACTACCGCATCCCGCTCGACGAGGCGGCCGCGGTCCTGCCCGGCCTCCCGCTGCAGGGCAACATCGACCCTGCCCTCCTGGCCGCCGGCTGGGGACCGCTGGAGGCCCACGCCCGCGACGTCGTCGAGCGGGGAAAGGCCGCGCCGGCGCACGTGGTCAACCTCGGCCACGGCGTTCCCCCCACCACCGACCCCGCGGTGCTCACCGACCTGGTGGCGCTCATCCACGAGCTGTGAGCCGCGTCACGGTGGTCGGCGGCGGGCTGGCGGGCCTGCTCGCCGCGTACCGGCTCCTCGGTCAGGGACACCAGGTCGTGCTGTGCGAGTCCGCTCCGACGCCGGGCGGGATGATCGCGTCGGTCGAGCTGGCCGGGCTGCGCGTCGACTCGGGGGCGGAGGCGTACGCCACGCGCGGCGGGAACGTCGCGCCGCTGATGGCCGAGCTCGGGCTCGAGGTCGCCGGACCGACGGGGGACCCCTTCGTCTGGTGGCCGACCGGCAGCTACCCCCTCGCGGGTGGCGTGCTCGGCATCCCCGCGTCCCTCGACGACCCCGCGCTGGCGGCCCTGACAGTCGCTGAGCGCGCCGTCGTGGCCCGCGACGCGGATCTCGGACCCGAGGTGGGGGCGGACGCCACGACCGTCGGCGAACTCGTCGCCGCCCGGCTCGGCCAGGCGGTCGTCGACAAGCTGGTCGCCCCGCTCACCAAGGGCGTCTACGCCAGCGACCCCGCCCGGCTGTCGCTGGCGGTGGCGCCGGCCCTGCTGCCCGCACTCGCGTCCGAGGGATCACTGATGGCGGCGGTCGCGAAGGTTCGCCGACCCGGCGCGCCGTCGGTCCAGCAGCCCGTCGGAGGCATGTTCCGCCTGATCGACGTCCTCGCCGAGCGGGTCGTGCGGCTGGGTGGCGACCTCCGCCTTGCCATGCCCGTGACGGCCCTCGCGCCCGGCACCGGAGGCGGGTTCGTCGTCTCCTGCGGCGACGGGTCGAGCATCGACAGCGACCGGGTCGTGCTCGCCGCGCCCGCGGCCGTGTCGTTGCGGCTCTTGGCCCAGCTGGGCGTCGAGGCGGAGGTCCCGGCCGTGAAGAAGGCCCGCCACGTCATGCTCGCCGTCACGACCCCCGCCCTGCGCGACGACCCGATCGGGTCCGGAGTCCTGATGGGGACCACGGACCCGTCGGTCCGCGCCAAGGCGCTGACGCACTACTCCGCCAAGTGGCCGTGGGCCCGCGAGGGCACGGACGTCGAGGTGCTGCGGGTGTCCTACCCAGAGCACGTTTTCCCAACCCGAGGCGACGCCGTTGCAGATGCGTCCGCGCTGACCGGGGTCGACATCGACGACGCCGATGTGGTGGGTCTCGCGTCGCTAGGGTGGGAATCGATGCCAGTGCGAATCGCCCCCGCCACGCGCGACCACCTGCTGCAGGCCGCAGCCGGGGTCGGCGTCGAGCTGGTGGGCGCCTGGCTGGACGGCAACGGCATCTCCACCGTCGTCGCGGGAGTGGAGCGGGTGACCAGATGAGGCTCAGGCTCGGCACGCGCGGCTCGGCGCTGGCCGTCGGACAGTCCGGAATCGTCGCGGACCTGGTCCGCGGGCTGGGCCACGAGGTCGACCTCGTCCGCATCAGGACGGGTGGAGACGTCGAGCAGGGGTCCCTGACGAGGCTCGGGACGCTGGGCGTGTTCGCGGCCGAGCTGCGCCAGGCGCTCCTCGACGACCGCGTGGACTTCGCCGTGCACTCCCTGAAGGACCTCCCCGTCGCGCCGGTCCCCGGCCTGACGATCGCCGCGGTGCCCGGCCGCGAGGATCCGCACGACGCGTTGTGCGCCCGCGACGGGCTCACGCTGGCCGGGCTGCCCGCCGGCGCCACCGTCGGCACCGGGTCCCCGCGCCGCGTCGCCCAACTGCGCGCGCTCCGCCCGGACCTGAGCTTCGTCGACGTCCGCGGCAACGTCGGTACGCGGCTCGCCCGGGTCGCGTCGGGCGACCTCGACGCCGTCGTGCTGGCGGCCGCCGGCCTGCGGCGCCTCGGCCTCGACAGCCACATCACGGACCTGCTCGGCATCCTGCCGGCCCCCGGCCAGGGGGCGCTGGCCGTCGAGTGCCGGGCCACCGACACCGAGGTGCAGGCCATCCTGGCGGCCCTCGACGACCCTGCCGTGCACGCCGCCGTCGACGCGGAGCGGGCCGTGCTCGCCGGGCTCGGCGGGGGATGCGCCGCACCCATCGCGGCCTGGGCGCACGACGGCATCATCACGGGCGGCGTCTTCGCCCTCGACGGCACCTCCGCGGCCCACGCCACCCGGGCACTCGAGGCCGGCGCGGGGGAGCGGGTCGTCGCCGACCTGCTCGCCGGCGGCGCTGCCGACGTCACCGACCTGGCCTCCGCGCGCCGATCGAGGCTGGCCGAACTGCACGACGACACGTCGCTGTGGGGTTCCGACACCGTCCTGGCCGGCACCCGCGTCTTCCTGCCTCGCCCCGAGGGCGCCCTCGCCGAGGGCATCCGCGCGGCGGGCGCGGAAGTCGTCGCCCACCCCGTCCAACACCACCGCACGGTGCCCGCCGACCTCGCGCTCGACGGCGCCGACTGGGTCGTCTTCACCTCCGCCGCGACGCTCGACGCGCTCGACCAGCTCGGCGTCCTCGTGCCCGAGGGGTCGCGCATCGCGGCGGTCGGAGCCTCCACCGCCGAGGCGCTCGCCGCACGCGGCCTCGACGTCCACCTCGTGCCCGAGGGGCCGTCGACCGCCGCCTCCCTCGTCGACGCCTTCCCCTCCGGCCACGGCACCGTCGTGATCCCCGGCTCCGCGCTCAGCTCGCCGACGCTCGCCGACGGCCTCGCCGCCAAGGGGTGGCGCGTGACCGCGGTGCCCGTCTACACCGTCGAGCCCGTGCGGCAGCTGCCGCAGAGCCTGCTCGAGGAGTGGCACTCGGGACACTTCGACGTCGTCGTCGTCAGCGCGGGATCCATCGGCCGCGCAGTCGGCGAGCTGCTCGGCTGGCGCGACGAGGTCCGTGTCGTGGCCTTCGGTGAACCCACCGCCCGCGCGCTCGCCGAGCAGGGCGTCCGGGTGCACGCCGTCGCACAGACCCAGGACGCCGCTGGCGTCATCGAAGCCATTTCCTCGTTGGGAGAGTCATGATCACCATCCGTCCGAGAAGGCTGCGCACCACGCCCGCCATGCGGCGTCTCGTGCGCGAGGTCAACCCGCGTCCCTCGCAGCTCGTGCTGCCCATGTTCGTCGGCGAGTCCGGCGCCGACATCTCCTCGATGCCCGGCGTGCGGCGCCACGACCTCGACGGGCTCAGGCGGGCCGCCGTCGAGGCTGTCGAGGCGGGGGTCGGCGGGCTGATGCTCTTCGGGGTGCCGGACGAGGCGGACAAGGACGACCGCGGAACGCAGGCGTGGGCCGCGGACGGGATCCTGCAGCGCGGGCTCAGCGCCCTGCGCGAGGAGGTCGGCGACGACACCGTCATCATGGCCGACACCTGCCTGGACGAGTTCACCACGCACGGCCACTGCGGCTTTCTCACACCCGACGGCCGCGTCGACAACGACCCGACGCTCGCCGCCTACGTCTCGATGGCCGTCGCGCAGGCCTCCGCCGGCGCGCACGTCGTCGCCCCGTCGGGGATGATGGACGGTCAGGTCGAGGCCATCCGCGCCGGCCTGGACGGCGAGGGCTTCGAGGACGTCGCGATCCTTGCGTACGCGGCCAAGTACGCCTCTGCCTTCTACGGCCCCTTCCGGGAGGCTGTCGACTCCACGCTCACGGGCGACCGGAAGACGTACCAGCAGGACCCCGCGAACCGTCGAGAGGGGCTCCGCGAGGCCGAGCTCGACCTCGCGGAGGCCGCCGACATGGTCATGGTCAAGCCGGCCGGCTACTACCTGGACGTCCTGGCCGACGTCGCCGAGATCTCCGACGTGCCGGTGGCCGCCTACCAGGTGTCGGGGGAGTACGCGATGATCGAGGCCGCGGCCGCCAACGGCTGGATCGACCGTCAGCGGGCGATCGACGAGTCCGTGACCGCGATCGTGCGGGCCGGCGCGGACATCGTGCTCACCTACTGGGCCAAGGAACTCGCAGGATGGTGGAAGTGAACCGCGACCAGGAACTCTTCGAGCGCGCCCGCCGCGTGATCCCAGGCGGCGTCGACTCGCCCGTCAGGGCCTTCGGGTCGGTCGGCGGCACGCCGCTGTTCATCTCACGCTCCGAGGGCGCGTACGTCTTCGACGAGAACGGCGACCGCTACGTCGACCTTGTCTGCTCGTGGGGACCGGCGCTGCTGGGTCACGCGCACCCGGATGTCGTCGAGGCCGTCCGCGAGGCCGCCGCGAAGGGCCTGTCTTTCGGTGCCCCGACCCTGGCCGAGGTCGAGCTCGCCGAAGCCGTGCGCGCGAGGGTGCCCGCCGCCGAGCAGGTCCGTTTCGTGTCGACCGGCACCGAGGCCACCATGACCGCGGTCCGGCTGGCCCGCGGCGCCACGGGCCGCGACGCCATCGTCAAGTTCGCCGGCTGCTACCACGGGCACTCGGACGCGCTGCTCGCCGCCGCCGGGTCCGGCGTCGCCACGCAGGGCCTGCCGGGCTCCGCCGGCGTCACGCAGGCCGCCGCCCGCGACACGATCGTCGTCGACTACAACGACCTCGACGCGCTGGAGCGCGTCTTCGCCGAGGCCGGCGACCGGATCGCCGCCGTCATCACCGAGGCCGCCCCCTGCAACATGGGCGTCGTCGCCCCCGCGCCCGGCTTCAACGCCGCCCTGCGCGACCTGACGAGCCGCCACGGCGCGCTCCTGATCGTCGACGAGGTCCTCACCGGCTTCCGCGTCCACGAGGCCGGCTGGCTCGGCCTCGAGCGCAACGCGTACGCGCCCGATCTCGTCACGTTCGGCAAGGTCGTCGGCGGCGGCATGCCGCTCGCCGCGCTCGGCGGCCGCGCCGACCTCATGCAGCTGCTCGCCCCCGTCGGGCCGGTCTACCAGGCCGGGACGCTGTCGGGGAACCCGTTGGCCACCGCCGCCGGCCTCGCCACGCTCCGGCTGGCCGACCGGGGCGTCTACGACCACATCGACGACCGCTCGGCCCAGCTGCAGCTGGCCGTCGGCGAGGCTCTCTCGGCCGCGGGGGTGCCGCACGTCGTCCAGAACGCCGGGAACCTGTTCTCCGTCTTCTTCCGCGACGGCGAGGTCTCCACCTACGACGACGCGAAGGCGCAGGACCAGGCGGCCTTCGCCCGGTTCTTCCACGCCATGCTTGACCAGAAGGTGGCCCTGCCGCCGTCGGCGTTCGAGGCGTGGTTCCTGTCCGCAGCGCATGATGACAAGGCCATGGACCAGATCGTCTCCGCACTCCCGGCAGCGGCACGCGCCGCCGCGGGTTCATGAGAAACTAGGCACACTTTCGTGTGCGATGTACTTCGGCCACAGGCGGCCTGAGGGAAGGAATCATTGTGAAGCTTCGGTTGGGTGTGCGCGGGTCGGCATTGGCGCTGGCACGTAGCGAGTACGTGGCGGGCAGGCTGCGCGACGCCGGACATGAGGTTGAGGTGGTGCAGGTCACCACCGAGGCGGCCGACGCGAGCCACATGGCCGACGGCTACTCCGTGCTGTCCTTCGCCGCAGAGCTCCGCGACGCGCTGCGTGACGGCAAGTGCGACGTGGTCGTCCACTCCCACAAGGATCTTCCGCTGAGCAACTACCCCGAGGATCTGACGATCGCCGCCGTCCCGAAGCGGGGCGACCACCGCGACGTGCTCGTCTCGCTGTCGGGACACCCGCTCGCCGCGCTGCCGCGCAAGTCCCGCGTCGGGGTCTCGGCCTTGCGCCGGATGGCCCAGGTCCGCGCGCTACGGCCCGACCTGACGTTCGTCGAGGTCGGGGGCACCGCAGAGGAGCGGTTCCGCCGCGTCGAACCGGGCGACCTCGACGCGATCGTCATCTCGGCCATCGCGGCCAAGTCGCTGGGCCACGAGGACCGCATCGCCGAGTACCTGCCCATCCTCCCCGCGCCGGGTCAGGGCGTGCTGGCGCTCGAATGCCCCAGGGATGCCGCCGACGTGATCGAGGCGCTGTCGGTCATCGACGACATCGAGACCCGCATCTGCGTGGAGGCCGAACGCGCCGTGCTGACGGGCCTCCACACGACCTACCTGGCGCCGGTCGGTGCGATCGCGTCGCGCCGCGGCGTGCTCGGCCTGAAGGCCGGCGTGTTCTCCGTCGACGGCACCAAGCGCGTCGTGCTGGAGATCGGCCTCCCGACCTCGCACCTGCACGCCGAGCGCACCGGCCACAACGTGGCGAACGCCCTCCTGCAGCGCCGCGCCGACCGTTTCATCGCGCCCGAGGTCCTCGCCAACGTCGACCTCAACGCGGAGCAGGTCGACCCCGAGTCGATGTTCGTGGAGAGCGCCGCCGACGACGATCGCGTCCGCGTGCTGCTGCCGCGACTGGAGGGCCGCCTCGCGACCTCGCTGCGCAGCAACGGGCTCCGCGTCGACTGCGTCACGATCCAGGAGGGAAAGCTCGTTGCGGCAGACAACCTGATGCGCGGCGCCGACTGGGTCGTCATCCCGTCGGGCCAGACCATGTGGGCACTGCGCGAGCGAGGCTGGGACATTCCCGACGGCGCGAAGGTCGCCGCGATGGGCACCACCACCCAGCAGATCGTCGAGGAGGCCGGCTACACGGTGACGCTGTGCCCCGAGGGCACGGCGAGCTCGCAGCGCCTCGTCGAGATGTTCCCACCCGCGGAGGGCGACCAGCGGGTTGTCATCCCCGGGCCCCGTCAGCTGTCCACCAAGCTGGAGCAGGGGCTGCGCGACAAGGGCTATGCCGTCGAGCGCAACGAGATCTACTCCATGGAGGACGTGGCCGAGATCGAACCGGAGCTGCGGGCCAAGTGGGACGCCGGAACCTGGGACGCGATCCTGCTGTCGCAGCCGTCGACGGCCGAGGCCTACATCAACGTCCTGGGCAACCGCGACGACGTCCTCGCGCTCGCCTGGGACGACGAGACCGCCTCCGTTCTCGAGGCCGCAGGGGTCCCCGTTTTCGAGACTGCGAAGTCCAAGGACGTCTACGGCGTCGCCGCCCTCGCCCGGGCCCTGAAAGGCAAGTTCAACAGGGAATGACAAGGACTTCTGCTGTGTCCCGGCGGTCACGGACCCCCGATTTGGCACCCTCCGCCGGGATGCGCTAAAGTCTTCCAAGTCGCCGGGAGGCGGCAGGAGAGTGATCCAGATCACAGGTCTGGGGGTATGGCGCAGTTGGTAGCGCGCTTCCATGGCATGGAAGAGGCCAGGGGTTCGAATCCCCTTACCTCCACCGACAGCAGAAGGCCCGCCGGAGACGGTGGGCCTTCTGCTTTTCCCCGACGGTGGCCTCGCGCATCCGGCCTGCGACCCGAGCGCTCGATCCAGAGCTTCCGGTCACCCGGCGTTCACTCAAGGGTGTCAGGATCGCCACATGAGTCAGTCACACCTCGCGAGACAACTCGGAACGGGTGACGCCGTCGTGATCGGTCTGTGCGCGATGATCGGAGCTGGCGTGTTCGTGGTCTTCGCTCCCGCGGCGCAGGCGGCGGGCGCCGATCTGCTCATCGGGTTGGTCATCGCGGCCGTCGTCGCGTTCTGCAATGCCGTCTCGGCGGCGCAGTTGGCCATTGCCTACCCTTCGTCGGGAGGCGCGTATCACTTCGGGCGGATCGTGCTCGGCCCCTGGTGGGGGTTCCTTGCTGGATGGGGATTCGTGATCGGGAAGACCGCCTCGTGTGCGGCGATGGCGATGACATTCGCCGCCCACGCCCTGCCCGAAGCCTCGTCGTGGTGGCACCGCCTCCTCGCCGCCGCTGCCGTTGTCACCCTGACGGCGGCCAACCTGCGGGGCATCCACAGAACGGCGTTGGTCGCGCGGGTGCTGCTCGGAGCCACGCTCCTGACATTGGGCATGGTGATCATCGTCTGCACGGCGGGCGAGGCAGGGAACCCCGATGCGTGGCGCTCGGGCGATCACGGGGGCCTTCCCGGGGTTCTCCAGGCCGCGGGCCTGTTCTTCTTCGCATTCGCCGGGTTCGCCCGGATGGCGACGCTCGCTGAGGAGGTCCGCCGCCCTCAGTTGCTGGGCCGTGCGATCCTCATTGCGCTGGGCATCGCGGTCACGGTCTACGCCCTTGTGGCGGTCAGCCTCATGCGGGTTCTTGGCGCCGGGCTTTCCGACGCCCTGACTCCGGCGGCGGTGGCCGCCGAGGCGACGGGTGGCACCTGGGCCGGAGTCGTCGTGCGGGTCGGAGCGATGGCAGCCTGCCTGGGGTCGCTGCTTGCGCTGCTCGCGGGGGTCAGTCGAACGGTGCTGGCGATGGCGCGAGAGCGGGACCTCCCCAGGGTTCTCGCATCCGTGGATACACGGCATCATGTCCCCGATCACGCACAGGTCGTGATCTCCGTGGGGATCATCGTGCTTGTGGCGCTGACCGACGTGCGCACCGCGATCGGTTTCAGTTCCTTCGGGGTGCTCGTCTATTACGCGGTCACGAACCTGGCGGCGCTGCGTCAGCCGCGGGAGGAGCGCCGCTGGCCCCGTGCGCTCAACGTCGTCGGCCTCGTGGCGTGCGTCGTGCTCGCGTTGTCGCTGCCGCCCGCTGCGGTGCTGATGGCGGCAGCCGTTGGGTGCATCGGCGTCGTGGGGCGTGTGGCCCACCAACGAGCCGGGGGCACGGCAGCGCAGTGAGCCGCTCGCGGCCGACGTTGTAGCCGGAGGGGCCGGTGGGTGGGTGCCTCTGTGCCAACAGCTAGGCTGAGGGCGTGACAGGGGATTCCTCGATGGCGGTGCGCGCGACCCGTCTGCTCAGGTGTCTGCTTCTCGGCGGGGCCGTCATCCTCGGACTACTCACCATGCATGGTCTGAACGCGCCTGAGGCGACGGCACTGCCCAACGGGCAGACGGTCCTCGGCTCGGAGTCGCCTGCGGGACCCATCACCGACGCCGAGACACACGTCGCCGTCCACTTCGACGGCGGGTCCGCCGGGGCGATCGACTGCGGGTCCGGAGCTGGCCTGACCACCGCCATGGCCTGCCTCCTCGCGCTGTTCCTGTTGCTCGGCACCCTTGGGTCGCCGCGTGAACTGCGCGAGTCGGTGGCGACGCGCTGGCGCCGGCTTCTGCGCGTGTCACGGCCGGAGCCGGTCCGGGCGGCGGTCCCTCGCCTGGAAGTCCTCTGCATCAGTCGAACCTGACGGGTGATCCTTGCCGAGTGCTGGAGCATCCGGCCCCGTCATTCACGCGTCTCCGCGGTCTGCCGCATGGCGCGCCAGGTTCACCCATGCTTATGAAGGACAATCCCATGACAACCTCCATCACACCCCGCAGGCGCACATTCATCGTTTCGGCTGCCCTCACCCTGCTTGTGACCGGTCTCGCAGTGAGCGGTTGCGCGGAGTCAGCGCCGGATGCGTCAAGCCAGCAGGCAGGCGACGGGCTCCTCGCCGACCATGACCTCGAGGGCCTCGACGCTGCGGCGATCATCGAGCGACTCGACACCATGCCCGTCGCGCAGCGCCCGACCGATCTGATGGCCTCGATCCGGCCGGACTCGTTGCTGCTCTCCGATGACGAGGGTCGCGAGGCGGAGCTACCCATGCCACGAGACGTCGTATACGTCTCGGTCGCGCCCTACCTCGATGAGACCCACGAGTGCTACTTCCACAGCCTGACGACCTGCACGGGTGAGCTCGCCAGCGCTGACATCTCGGTCACGCTCACCGACGACTCGGGAGATGTCCTCGTGGACGACGTGCTCACGACCTACGACAACGGTTTCGTCGGGCTCTGGATTCCTCGTGACCTGGAGGCGACGCTGACCGCAAGCTACGCGGGGCGCAGCGCCACCACGAGTGTCTCCACGCGCAGCGACGACGACGCGACCTGCATCACCACGCTGCACCTGATCTGAGCAGATCCCAGTGGTAGCTGGGGTATCCTGTATCCCATGCGGGTGTGCGGCGTCGGGCACCCGACGCCGCACATGCATGCTCAGGCGACGCGGTTGATGGGGCTGCCTGCGGCGAACGCCCGGATGTTGTCGCCGACCATCCGGACGAGGCGCTGCCTCGTCTCCAGGCCGCGCCACCCCATGTGCGGCGTGATGATGACGGTGTCCATGGAGTACAGCGGGCTGGAGTCGTCGAGCGGCTCGTTCTCCTGGACATCCAGGCCGGCGCCGGCGACGACGCCGTCGCGGATGGCCTCGATGAGCGCCTGCTCGTCGATCAGGGGCCCCCGGGCGGTGTTGATGACGTAGGCGGAGGGCTTCATCAGCGCGAGGGTGTGCGCGTTCACGAGATGCCTCGTCTGCTCGTTCAGAGGGCAGTTGAGCGAGAGGAAGTCGCTGCGCCGGAACACCTCCTCCTGGGTGGTGAAGTGCACGCCGTCGGCGTCCTCACGCGGGGTGCGGGTGGCGACGATCACCTGCATGCCGAGAGCCTGGGCGACGGTGATCATCTGCCTGGCGATGTTGCCGTAGCCGATGACCCCCAGCGTCTTGCCGTTGACCTCGACGTGGTCGACCATCAGGTGCCGGTGGAAGTTGTCGTGGTTGCCGTCGGCCAGCATCCGGATCTGCTTCTGCAGCGAGCTGGCCAGGCTGAGGATCAGGAGGATCGCGGTGTGTGCGACGCGTTCGCTGCTGTAGGCGGGGATGTTGCAGACAGCGATGCCCTTCTCCCGCGCGGCCTCGAGGTCGAGGTTGTTGTATCCGGTGCCCGCCTCGCAGATCATCTTCACGCTGTC